>UQGG01000011.1 GCA_900540475.1 uncultured Robinsoniella sp.
ATTTCGCAGCTCACTGCCCGCTTAGTATCCGATGGGAGCCAGTCGAATACTATCCGCCAAAAAACACTCCGAAAAGGTAAGTAAATACTCAGCTCTGCTCTACGCTTCCTCCGCCCATACCAGTTTCCCACGCCCATCTTTCCGAGTTTCAGTTTATCGTTACAAAGCTGGTTTTCTCAGCATTTTGGAACCCCAGGGTTGTGGCTGGCTGTTCTTTATTGGATACAGCGCAGTATATTTTGGGCTGTTTATGCGTAAAAGAAGATGAAAGTTTACTCTTTAGTTCTGGAATGAAATCACAGAATGAAAAACAAATCACAGTCACAAGATCAGTTGCTTTATATCAGTAGCTTTACGCCAATCACGTTCAGCATGCCACAACCCCAGGGTCCCATCATGCTGAGAAAACCAGCTTTGTATCAATAAACTATATCCCGCCCCCTTCTCTTTCCGTACACTACCTATCATTTACAAAGCGTCCCTTCCTCAGCTAAACCCCAATTTCGGGGCTTGGAACTGTTCTTTCTTTGGCAGTACTGTTTTTCTTTTTCCTGGTAGGGGCTACTATATTTGGCGTAAAACTGGCGCAGCTGTTTGTTGCGGAAGGAATCGGTACGGCAACTGAGGCAAGTATTGAGCGTTCTGCGCACCGTTTATTGCGGGATACATGGGGGATACACCTGCGGCGGTAATGAGAAATGCAGGCTGGATGTATGCGGTTATGGCGGCGGTTATCGTTGTGGTTCTGGTCTTAGCGGCAGGTAGAAAGAAATCAGTTTTATAAATAAAAGATGTAACACGGGATACTATACAATGGAGGAGAAGATATGTTTCAGATTGAAAATAACAGGATTTTTAAGGATAGCGCACCATTTTTTTACCTTGCGGATACATGCTGGAGCGCATTTACCAATATCAGCATAAAGGATTGGCGCTATTGCCGGTATGAACAGGGATTCAACTGTATCCAGATTAACATACTAAAGCAGTGGGATTCCAGTGGTGATGATTTGAACCTCTATCCGTTCCCCATTTCTAAGGATGGAGAAGAACGGGGAGCAAAATTTAAATTTGACTATTCCAGGATAAATGAAAGTTACTTTGATACTGCTGAAGAAAAACTGAAGGTGCTTCAGGAGTATGGCATGACACCTGTTCTTGAGTGGTGATACAGATTTCCCACAGCCGGAGACATTCCGGTATTATAAAAAAGTTTTTGAAACCGCAAAGAAAACTGATCCGAATGCTTTATATACATTCCATATATGCGGTGAGAGCAGGGATATTCCCTCAGAGTTGGAGGAAATGGCTGATTTCTTCACGTACCAGTCGGGACATTTCCGCAAGGGACAGCATTTTGCATATGATATACCGGCAGCAATGCTGGCAGAGGGGTACGGGAAACCCATGATTAACACGGAACCGTGCTATGTACAAATTGCATCACCCGGACAGATACGATTTACCCGCCGGGAAGTAAGGATGGCTGCATGGCAGTCCGTGTTGTCTGGTGCAGGAGCAGGAGTTTCCTATGGTGCCCACGGAATCTGGAGCTGGCATCATAACGGGGAGAGTTTTGATTCCTTTATCCGCAAGGGTGCCGGATTTGCTCTTCCATTTGACTGGCATGAAGCATTGCAATTTGAAGGAGCAAATGATATGCATTTTTTGAAAGAGACATTCGAAAAACTGTTCCCGGACGGATGTACAGCAGATTTGGAATTACTTCATAATATGCCTGAAATCCGCTGTGCACATGATGATGAAAAATATGTTATTTATCTTCCCACGAATATAGAGCTGGATGTTTCCCCACTTGGGCTCAGCCGTGAAAATTCCAGTCCCAGAATTATTGATCTTCAAAACAAAGAGGAATATCAGGCGGTTTGGAAACAAGATGGAAAACAACTGTAACTTACGCCATGTTATGAAGATATGCTCATTATTTTAAGAAAAAGCAATTCGGGCAGAACGTGTATAGGTAAAATTCATTGATATGTCTGATGATTGTCATTGCGATTGATGCAGTAAAATGTAACAGAGTAATCGTAAAAATTCATGAAACGTGTTTTGGCTATCGAAAATATCTTCCTGATTCAGAAGAAATGTATCTGAATCAGGAAGATATTTTAGTTATAAGTATCAGAGTTTTTCAATGGCAGATCTGATTTTTGAGTAATTTCTGTTTTTTCAATTATCAATTCCGATTTTCTATCTACATCATCAAGAATACAGGCAAAAAACTTTGAAATAGTCATAAATTCTAAAGATTATTCTAAAACATAAAAAATATCCACAAATAGTAATAAACAAACCTAAAATTGTCCTATAATCTTTGTAAAATTCCATGCTAAAATATTAACAGAATAACGGCAAATAAGTCCAAAGCAGGAGAAGTTTGCGGTAATGCTGTCAGGCAGTATGCCGGTCGTGGTGGTGTAGAAGGAAAAAGACGATTTCTGGAATAGGGAGAATATTGGTAATCTAAACGGAAGGAAGCCATGGTCAGAAGAACGATGAGAACGGTGGTAATGAAGGGAGAAAAGAATTGAATTCAAAAAAAATTTGTTTGTTTTTATTAAGTTTGGCAATATCCGCTTCAAGCATTTCTTTAGAAAATGTTGCTGCAAAAGAAAAAGAAGATAAGATTTCCGGATATGATATTTATGTTGCGGTAAATGGAAGCAATACTGACGGAGATGGATCAGAAACAAAACCATATGCAACCCTTGATAAGGCAAGAGAGGCGGCAAGGGAGCTGAGCTCAGACACTCACAATGTCAGAGTTAGTATTGGAGAAGGAAAGTACTTTGTAGGGGAACCGATTGTATTTGATGCGAAAGACAGTAATGTAACATATGTAGGTGATCATGCAGTCCTGACAGGTGCTAAGACATTAACAGATCTAACATGGGAAAATTATAGTGATAGTATCAAAGTGGCTTCGGTGGAATCAGGACAGGAAATCGATCAGCTATTTATAGACGGAGAACAGCAAATTCTGTCGAGATATCCCAATTATGATCCTGAACAGGTGCTCCAGGGATCTGCTACGTTGGAAGAAGTCAAAGCCCGCAGTAAAAACTGGAGTGATCCCGCAGGAGGTTATATCCGATCGCTTCACCAGAAGAAGTGGGGAGGGAACTCCTATAAAATAAAGGGAAAAGATAATTCATCACTCGGACTAACTTATGAGTGGGTCGGAGATAATAACCGGGGTTCAGAAATGCTTTCATCCACCATCATGGTTGAAAATATTTTTGAAGAATTGGATAGTCCTGGGGAATGGTACTATGATTATGCGAAAAAAAAATTATATGTTTATCCCCGGGAAGGGACAGACCTGGAAAACTCTGTGGTCGAAGGAGCAGTCACGGAAGAAATTCTTCATGTTGAGGGAGTAGAAGATGGTGAGCAGGTAAGAAACCTCACATTCGACGGCATTACACTTGAGAATACAAAAAGAACAATGTTTACGGGAACGTATGTGCCATTGATGCGCAGTGACTGGTGTGTAGTACGTTCAGGTGCTCTGTTCATTCAGAATGCAGAGGATGTCACATTTAAAAACGGTATGATACGCAATATCGGTGGTAACGGGGTTTTTCTTTCAGGACATTCCAAAAATGTTCTTATTGATAATAATGAGATCATCAATATTGGCTCTTCAGGTGTGCAGGTCGTTGGATTTCCAGATTCCTGCCGAGAACCATCATTTTGGGAATATACAAACCCTCTGAGACCAGAAGTAGAGAACGCTTATGTCCATAAAACGACTATAGAAGACACAACTAAAGGGCCGGCGAAAGAACATTATCCACGAGAAGCTGTGATTTCAAACAACCATATTCAGAATGTGGGTATCTGGGAAAAGCAGTCGAGTCAGGTAGCGCTGTCTGTAGCATATAAGATCCAGATACTCCACAATACCCTGCATGATGGACCGAGAGCAGGGATCAACATCGGTGATGGGACTTTTGGAGGACACGAACTGGCATATAATGATATCTTTGATGTACAGAAGGAAACAGATGATCACGGAATGTTCAATTCATGGGGAAGAGACAGATTCTGGTCTTTAGGTGGGTATGATACACAGGGATGGAATGGCGCAGCGAAAGAACCATACAGTCTACTGGACGTGATAGAGCCAATTGAGATTCATGACAACAGAATGCATTTTGGCGGAAGACTTGACGGCGGTTCGACATTTGGAATCGATTTGGATGACGGATCTACGAATTATAAGATATATAATAATCTCTGCCTGAATATGGGGATCAAGTTACGAGAAGGATTCCACAGGGAGGTTTATAATAATATTCTCGTAAATGGACAGATTAATTTGCACTGCACTTATGAAGACTCTTATGATGTGATTGAACGAAACATCGTTGTCAAGGGCAATCCATATTCACTCGCAACGACAGATGAATATCGTTTTAGAGTAAGTGAAGACAGAATAGATAATAACTGGTTCTATGATCCGGGAATGACAGCATCATACCCTGATTTTTGGACAAATTTGGGCTATGATGTAAATTCAGTGAATGCGAATCCCCTGTTTAAAGACACATCATCAAATGACTATACAGTAATGAATACAGAAAGCATGGGGAAAGTCAACTTCAAAAATTTCCCGATGAATCAGTTTGGAAAACCGGGCTGTGAATATAAGGCTCCTGTTTATGAAAAAACAGAAGCAGATGGGAATCAAGATATGTTAGAGCGCGAAGATTGGCTCGGCGCGACTATTAGCATTGTTGATGATGCAATTATGTCATCTACAGGAGCAGGTGGAGTGGATGGAGTATACATGGAAAAAGTGTTGCAGGATTCACAAGCAGCCATTTATGGATTTAAGGCAGGAGATGTGCTAAAGAGCTTGAATGGAGAAACAATAGGGGAAAAGTCTTCATTTGTTTCAAAATATAATGAGATCGAAGAAGGAAACATTGTAAATATCAAATTGGTGAGGAATCAGCTGACGGTAAGCTTAAACTTTATGAAGACAGGAAGTGAAAAAATCATCGATGACCAGGATTCTGTTATAAAATACAGTGGGGGTACATGGGAAGAATCTACGCCAGACAATAATGCATCAAATGCATTAAATTGTATAGACAAGACTCTGACTGCCATGAATGTAGGGTTTGCAGAAGATGTTGATGATATCAGTGTGGAAGTCCCATTTTACGGAACACAGATTAAACTTTTCAGCCGAATGGAGAGTAATTTGGGTGAATACAAAATTGTGATCGTAGATGAGACTGGTGAGCAGGTTCAGGAATCCACATGCAGCGCATACATAGAGGGAAAGAAGGATGCGCAGTTAATTTTTAATTCTAATGTTTTTCCTCAGGGCGATTATACACTTCGTCTAACTCGCATAAGTGGAGATTATGTGATCATTGATGCATTTAAGGTATTCACTAAGGCAGAAGGTGAGATTAATGATGTTGTCACAGAACCGATTACTGTTACGGATAACAATGTGAGGGTTACAGAGCTGACATCCGGGAAAGAGCTTAAGATAGAAGTTCCACTGAAGAGCAATCAGGCAGAGCCTATAGATATTACAGCGGCTGTTTTGATAAGCGGAAATGAAGGTGTACTCCAACTGGAAATGCTGACTAAAGAAGATATAACGTTAGCATCAGGGAACGGTGAGAATGTGCAGCTTAGTATTAAAACACCGGAAAACAGTGAGAGCAAAAGGCTTGAGGTTTATGTTTACGGAAAAGAAAGCGGACAACCGTATGCCTACCCATATTTGATAAATGGTAAGAATATCGTACAGAAAGAAGTTACAATCCTGGATGAATCGAACAATGGAGTTATTTATACCTACACAAGTGAAGACCGTCTTCTGACGATAGCAGCAGGAGGATTTACTTCAGGAGAACAGGTATTGTTACAGATTAGTAACGAAAACGGAGATATGATCGGGCTCAGACAAGTAAAGGTAGAAGAAAATGGTCAGGCAAAAGCAGCATTTATTCTTTCAGAGCATAATATCGGACAGCTATCATTAAAGATGAAAGATGAAAAAGGCCTGGAAAAAACAGAAACTGTTGAAATTAGTGAAGGTGTAGATATCTTGGATAAGTCAGCATTAGGGACAGCGGTTAAGGTTGCATCAGATATCGTAAATGATGAGGAAATCGCTGCTAAATATACGAAGGATTCATGGATGGAGTTTTACAATTCATATTATCGTGCAATGGAGAAACTGGAAAGTGATACAGGCAGCCAAAGCAAGATTATCCAGGCAACAAATGAGCTCTTGGAGGCACATGAAAGTCTGCAGCTTATGGAAGAGACAGGAGAATATGTCCCATCTCAGGCAAACAGGGGAGAAAAATGGCAAGTATACGATCACGAAGGTGTAAAAGATAGTGGAGATTTTGATTCGGGAAAAGGCGATTGGATGGTGAGGAAGGATCATATCGATACGACTGTGAAGGGAGCATACGTTGAGTTTAAGGGCAATTTCACATCGTTTTCGATAGAAGGGGCGAACAAAGAAGATTCAGCTGATTTTAGGGTCATTATCAAGGATGAGATAACAGGTGAAGAAAGGGAAGAAGAAGTTATACTTTCGAGAAATGGATTTCATGAAGAGATTTATGCAGTGGAAGGAATGAATAATAATGCGAAGAGTATCAGCGTATATCATAATGGACAAGGTCAGGATAAATCCTATTTGGAGCTGTGGAAAGTGACCTATACGGAATTAGCAGATGCTTCACAGCAAGTTTCTGAATTAACAGGTATTGAGATAACAAAACTCCCGAATATAATTGAATATCGGCCGGGATATGAGGGAGAGATATCTCTGTTAGGCGGAGAACTCACAGAGACCTACAGCGATGGTAGTACAAATGTCATCCCGATGAACAGCAGTATGTATGAGAGTGGATTTGATATAGTCGAAGTGGGTCTTAAAGAAATCTTCATAAGAAATAATGGACAGCAGGCATCATTTACAATCACTGTAAAGCAGGAGGGGAAATATTTCCTTTCAGTAGTTAATGGAATCGGCAGCGGTGAATATGAGGCAGGGACAGAAGTTGAGATTTCGGCAGAGGATACACTTGATGGGAAAAAATTTGCAGGTTGGATGAGCAGCGATGGTGGAAGTTTTGAAAATGCTCAGGATAATGTAACTTTGTTTATTATGCCGGCAAATAACACTGTTGTTACGGCACAGTATGGTGAAGATGGGGGCATCCGAAAAAGCCTGGAACTGGTTGTTGCCATGGCAGAGAAGATGGAAGCACAACAAATAGAAAATAATTGCTACACTGCAGAAACGTGGCAGGCAGTTCAGGAAGCTCTTGATAATGCAAGGGCCCTGCTGGAAAAACCTGATGCGAGCCAGAATGAAATTGACAATGCATTCCTGGAGTTGATTACTGCATGCAACCTGTTGGAGAATGGTGTGCAGAAGATAGGACTGAAAGCAGCAATAGAAGGCGTAGAAATGATTCTGGCTGACGAAGATGCAATAAGAGAATATACTTCGGAAAGCGTGGAAGCTGTGAGGACTGCACTGGCAGAGGCACAGCGTGTATATCAGGAATCCAGTGCAGACCAGGAGACTGTGAACAGTGCGTCAAGAAAGCTCATGGACGTAGTGACTAGCATGTTGTTGAAAGAAGAGAACACCCGTCTGAGAATTCTGATCAGGAAAGCAGCGGAGCTGCTTAAGAACGAAGATCAGTATACGTCTTCAAGTATTGAAAAGCTGAAATCTGTTATCGAGGCTGCGAAGAAGGTAGATGCAGACAGCCAGGCTGCAGATAAGGAAATTAGTGAAGCTTACAATTCTCTGGCTGAAGCTATGGCATCACTTGTGCGGAAAGCGAATAAAGAGGAGTTAAGAAATGCATTGGAAAAATCAGGTGAAATTCTGAACGAATCAGATAAATATCTGGAAGAAAGTATTGCGGGACTCCAGGCGGCAGCAGATGAATCACAGGGTGTATATGATAGGGAAGATGCAGATGCCGACACAGTAGGAGAAACATTGAAGATGTTAGTCAACGAGATCTTGAAAGCCCGCCTAATGGGGGATGTGAATCTAGATGGAACAGTGGATACGGAGGATTCAGCAGAAGTGCTGATATATGCGGCTGAACTTAACGTTCTGACAGAAGAACAGGGAAAGGTGGCAGATGTGAACTGTGACGGATCTTCAGATAGTGATGATGCGGCTCTGATTCTTCAGTATGCTTCAGAAAAAATAGCGAAATTTTAATTATACCGGGGCATGATTATTTCAATATAAATTTCTTGTGATTTTGTAATAGTCATTGATACCTAAAAGGATGCTGACCCTTTGACTTATAAGATAACTAATGATAATATAAACCTAAGTTTTATTAAACGGAAAGGGGAGTATCATGATTAGGATTGCATTGGTGGACGATGATGTCCGGCATCTGGAGTTAATGAAATCATATTTAAAAAAATATGGTATGCAGGAAAACATGAATTTCTCGATCACAGAATATCGCAACGGACTGAACTTTGTAGAAGAATATGATGGAAATCTGGATGTTGTTTTTTTAGATATTGAAATGCCCCATCTGGACGGTCTGGAGGCAGCCAGGAGAATTCGGGAAAAGGACCAGACCCTGGGGATTGTCTTTGTGACCAATATGGCGCAGTATGCCATAAAGGGTTATGAAGTGAATGCCATTGACTTTATTGTAAAACCGGTGGAATATTATGTCTTTACGGATAAATTAAAAAAAGCACTTCGTTTTTCCATATTGAATACGGAAAAGGAACTTGTAATTGATACAGAGGAGATTGTGGTGAAGCTGCGGGTTTCACAGATCACCTATATTGAAAAAGATAAAAATTACCTGGTTTACCATACAAAAGGAGATGCCTATCGTGTAAGAGGAACTATGATCTCCACGGAAGAAAAACTGAAGACGGAAGCATTCTCGAAATGTATCAGCGGCTGTCTGGTCAACCTGAAATATGTAACAAAGGTATCAAAAGATATGGTATGGGTCGATCAGATACAGCTCCCCTTAAGCAGACAGCGGAAAAAGGAATTTAAAGAGGACCTGATGAAATACATAGGAGGGATGTAGGGATGGAAGATATGCAGTTTATCTCATGTGTGCGCTTTTCTTTACAATTGATTATTGTAGAAGCCTTTTTTATATTAGGGTGGAACCGGAAGCATCATTTTTTACTGCGGCTGCTCACATCCTTTGCAGTATATTTTGTGTTCGTAAGTCTATTGTTTCGGCTGTTTGTAAGCATTCCGGGCGGCAATCCGATCATCTATACGTTATATTATATGAGTATGTTCTTTTTGACTTTGGCTGGGATGAGATACTGTTTTCAGGTTAAGGCAAAGGAGATCCTGTTTGCCGGAATCTGCGCCTATGCCACGCAGCATATTGCTTTTGCGGTTTCCATGATGATTCAGGAGATCACCGGAATTGTATTAAGCCCGGTTCCGGATTTCCTGTTCTTTCGTTTTCTGCCATATTTGCTGATATCATTATTCGTATATTTCGTTCTGGTAAGAAGGTATGAAGGAAAAAGTGAACTGAAAGACCGGGATAGCCGCATGCTGGTTCTGGCATTTGTAATCCTGCTTACTGCGATTTTTATCAGTGTACTGGTAGACAACAAGATGTTTCAGGGAGAACCCGGAATTTTAAGAAATGTTTTCTGCAAACTATATGCGGTGCTCTGCTGTGCCATGGCGATATTTGCTGCATATAATCTGACTAGACAGAACTGGATTCTGCATGAGAATGAAATAATGGAAACGATGCTGCACAATTTAAAGGAACAGCAGAAGCTGTCCAGAGAAAACATCAATATTATTAATATCAAATGCCATGACCTGAAGTACCGGATTTCCCAGATTTCTAAAATCGATGACGCGGGAGAGCAGAAGGAGTATATTGAAACGATAAAAGAAGCAGTGGCAATTTATGATAATATTTACCAGACAGGCAATGATATCCTGGATCTTGTGCTAACAGAGAAAAGTCTTCTGTGTGATGAATACAGAATAAAGATGAGCTGTATGATAGAAGGTTCTATTATGAATTTTATAAATACCACCGATTTATATGCGCTGTTCGGGAATCTGCTGGACAATGCGATTGAAAGTGTTATGAAGGAAGTAGATGAGGAGAAAAGAATTATCAGTATTCTGGTGGCGAAGAAACCACAGGGATGCCATATTCATGTGGACAACTACTGCGGTGAACAGCTCACTTTTGAAGATGGACTGCCGGTGACATCCAAAAAGGATAAGGCTTATCATGGTTTTGGTGTGAAAAGTATCAAATATATTGTGGACAAGTATAAAGGCGATGTCCTGATGCAGGCTGCTGAGCAACGGTTTCAGGTAGATATTTTGTTTTATATGTAAAGAGCAAAAAGGCAGCGGGTATCTTGTATCCGCTGTTTTTTGCTGCAAAAAATGACCAATTTTACCCTGTGGCATACCAAATGAACCAGAAATTATATTTTGTATTATTTTGTGGTATTTTGGATTTACAACATAAGAAGTACAAAAAAAGATAATGGAGGGAAAAGGTATGGGAAATGTTGAAGTTGCATGGGAGGACGTGATCAGCGTCATCCAGTTAGTCAGGACACATCTGATCGTAATAGCAGCTGCGTTGGTATGTATGATAGCAGTTATGATTCTTGCAGGCAGATGGAAAAAGCCTGTGAAAGGATTTATCAGGTTTCAGTCATTTATGGCATTCATCGTGGTTTTAGCTCTGGTGGTAAATACTATGTTATCAGGCGCTTTGTATAACACCTTAAATGTAGTGTTGTCTGATAAAGGTGAACTGAGTCAGGAAAATATGGATCATTCCAGACAGGTTATTGAAGAAATAACCGAAGAAGGCATCGTCCTGACTAAAAATGAGGATTCTTTTTTACCGCTGGAGCCGCAGAAAATCAATGTATTTGGCTGGTCTTCTACAAATCCTATTTATGGAGGCACCGGTTCGGGAACAGTGGATACAACTACAGCAGTGGGGATTCTGGAAGGGCTTGCGAATGCGGGATTTGAGACAAACAGTGAACTGTCTGATCTCTATGTGAATTATCGTGCAGACCGCCCGGTGATCAGCATTAATGAAGGGCAGGAATGGACGCTTCCGGAGATACCGGTTTCTGAATATCTGGATAAAACCTTAGAGAATGCAAAAGCATTTTCAGACACGGCGGTTCTGGTTTTTTCCCGTACCGGCGGTGAGGGCACGGATCTTCCCCAGGATATGGGAAGTATTATGGACGGATCTACCATGGATATAGGAACCAAATATCTGAAAGGCAGTTATGTCAATAACTCAGTGGAATATGCTGATTATGAATCGGGCCAGTCTTATCTGGAGCTAAGCCGCACCGAAGCAGATCTGGTTGATATGGTATGCGGCGAGTTTGAAAATGTAATTGTAGTATATAACGGCGCTAATCCACTGGAGCTTGGCTGGACCAATGATTATGAACAGATCAAAAGTGTTCTGCTGTGCGCCGGCGCAGGAGCAACGGGATTCAATGCCCTGGGAAATGTTATTGCAGGCAATGTGAATCCGTCAGGTAAAACAGTGGATACCTGGGTGAAAGATTTAAAGCAGACACCATATATCAATAATATTGGACACTTCGCATATACCAATACGGAAAATGTGGAAGAGGCAGCAAAAGCAGCATGGGAAAAAGCAGACGGCATTGTTTCTTTTGTAAATTATACAGAAGGCATTTATACCGGTTATCGTTTTTATGAGACAGCAGCAGAAGAAAAGCTGATTAATTACAATGACCAGGTGATGTATCCTTTTGGATATGGTTTAAGCTATACGGCATTTGATCAGACCATGGGAGAACTGAAGATCACCGAAGACAGCATCAGCGTGGATGTAACGGTTACCAACACGGGAAATAGAGCCGGAAAAGAAGTGGCTGAATTATATTATACCCCGCCGTATGTAAATGGAGGAATTGAAAAATCCAGTGTCAATCTGGCGGCTTTTGATAAAACGGATTTGTTGGAGCCGGGGCAGTCCCAGACACTGACAATCAGTTTTCCAATCGAGGATATGGCTTCTTATGACACTTATGGAGCCGGGGCATATGTTCTGGATGCCGGTGATTATGAGATCAGCCTTCGTTTAGACAGTCACAATGTAATTGACCAAAAGGTGTATAAGGCAGATCGCAGGATTGTATACGATAAGGATAATCCTCATTCTGATGATGCAGTAGCGGCAGAAAACAGGCTTGAGTTTGCAGAGGGGGAGGTGACTTATTTATCCCGGGCAGATGGATTTGCCAATTACGAAGAAGCTGTAAAAGCGCCGGAAAGTTTTGAACTACAGGGAGAAGTTCAGGGAAATGGAACTTATAACCCGGAGGAGTATAACAATCCGGAAGATGTGATGCCAATCACCGGGGCTGATCATGATATGGAATTGTTTGAATTAAGAGGAGCCGGGTATGATGATCCCCGTTGGGAGAAGCTTCTTGACCAGGTGACCGTGGATGAGATGGTGGAACTGATTGCATATGGAGGCCATCAGACTGCCGCTGTAGATTCTGTTAAGAAACTGAGAACTCTTGATACAGACGGACCGGCTGGCGTAAATTCCAGCACACTAGGTGCCTTTGGAACCGGATACTGTTCGGAAATCGTAATAGCCCAGACCTGGAATGAAGAGCTGGCGGCAAAAGCAGCACAGGGAATCAGCAGAGAATTTACAGACTACAATATCGTTGGCTGGTATGCACCGTCTATGAACTTACACCGGAGTGCTTTTGGAGGCCGTAATTTTGAATATTATTCGGAAGACAGTCTGTTAAGCAGTAAAATGGCTTTGGCTGAAGTTTCTGCAGCCGTAGAAGAAGGGATATACCCTTACATAAAGCATTTTGTATTGAATGAACAGGAGATAAACAGAAATGCCCTTTTATGCACCTGGTTCAATGAACAGAGCGTAAGGGAACTTTACTTTAAGCCCTTTGAATATTGTGTGAAAAATATTGAAAAAGGAAAACTGGCGGTAATGTCTTCCTACAATTTTCTCGGTACAGAATGGGCAGGCGGGTGTGCAGCACTTTTGAATGACATATTAAGAGGAGAGTGGGGATACCGCGGAATGGTCATTTCCGATTACTTTGGCAATTACGGGTATATGGATGCAGACCGTGCAGTACGCGGAGGAACAGATCTGATGCTGGGAACTGCCGGGAACGAAGCAATCATGACGGATCAAAGTGCAACAAGTGTAATCGCAATGCGCCAGGCGGTAAAAAATATTTTCTATGTGACAGTCAATAGTGCGGCGTATGAGGAGTACACACCGGGAACCATTCCTTCCTGGATGCAGATGCTGTATATCGCAGACGGAGTCATTGCTGTGGTGGTTCTGCTGGCGGAGATTTTCATAATAAGAAGTTATTTGAAAAAGAAAAAGAATACTATAAAAATTGAAGTTATAGAGGAAGAGATAAAGAGTAAATAATCTGCGGGAATCATATAGCCAGAAAAGTATTTCCAGGTATATGCGCACCAAATTTAGGTTACATAGCCCGCTATGCGACCTTCATTTGGAGCAGATTTTAAGGAGGGTAACAGATGAAAGCAGTAAGGAAATGGATGGATGGACATCCCTCGTTGTGGGAATTTATCTTATTCAATATTCTTTCTAATTGCGCAACGGCAGCAAATTTTATCGTAATGTGGGTATGTACCGGGTTCGTGTACCGGGCATTTGCAGACAGACCTTTTCAGTTTCTGATTTTTCACTACACCAATGTGGAACGGGATCTGGGATTATGCGGATTCTTAAGTTTCCTCACGGCAACGGCGTGTGCCCAGACTGTAAATTTCTTTGTACAGAAAAACCTGGTGTTTCGGTCGAATGCTGACTTTGGAAAAGCGGTGCCGAAATATATTCTTCTGGCGGTGCTGCTGGTGCTTATATCTGCTGCGCTTCCGGCATACAGCCAGGCAGTTTTTGTATCGGTGGGGATTCCGCAAAATATTGCGCCTACACTTGCAAACGTGGCGAATATAGTGGTTCAGGTAGTAATCAGTTATCCGGCTATGAAGTTCTGGATTATGCCAGTTGGGAACAGGAGGGAGCAAGAGGCATGAAGCATGGGGATTTAATCAGTAAAATGACGGTTGAAGAAAAGGCTGCCATTTTAAGCGGACAATCAGAATGGTCCACAAGGGAAATCAAAAGGCTTGGGATTCCGTCAATTTTTTGCGCTGACGGACCCCATGGTATCCGAAAGCAGGCAGGAACGGGAGACCATTTAGGACTTAATCCGTCACTTAAGGCGACCTGCTTTCCCACCGCAGCGACGATTGCCAACAGCTGGGATGAAAAGCTGGGGGAGGAGTTGGGGGAAGCCCTGGGAGAAGAAGCTGCCGCCCAGGATGTCAATGTACTGTTAGGACCGGGTCTTAATGTCAAAAGGAGCCCTCTTTGCGGAAGAAACTTCGAATATTTTTCGGAAGATCCCTATCTTGCCGGGAAAATGGCAGCATCTTATGTAAGGGGAATTCAAAGCAAGGGGGTATATGCCTGCCCAAAACATTTCGCAGTGAATAGCCAGGAACTGCGCAGAATGGCAATGAACGCCGTATTGGACGAGCGTACCATGAGGGAGATTTACCTGACGGGATTTGAAATTGTGGTGAAGGAAGGTAATGCCAAAGCCCTGATGACAAGCTATAACCAGGTAAACGGAACTTATGCCAATGAGAATAAACATCTTTTAAAAGATATACTTCGTGATGATTGGGGATTTGACGGGATTGTAATAACAGACTGGGGAGGATCCAATGACCATGTACGCGGGGTGGCAGCGCGTTCCAATCTGGAGATGCCCGCACCGGGACTGGATTCAGCCAGACAGATTCTTGCGGCACTGGACAGTGGCGAACTCACGGCAGACGAACTGGATCTCTGTGTAGATGATCTCCTGGATGCAATTTTAACTTTGAAAAAGGATGGCATGCACAAAAAAGCGGATTTTCACCGGGAAGCGCACCATGCGTTAGCCAGAAGGGCAGCAGCACAAAGCATCGTGCTTTTAAAAAATACAGCCCAGCCCGAAGCCGTTCTTCCTCTAAAAAATGGCTGCAGCGTGGCGCTCATCGGAGATTTCGCCATTGACCCGCGGTATCAGGGTGCGGGTTCTTCTATGGTTAATCCTACAAAAGTCGAGACTTTGGAGAAAGTAATCGGAAATTACCCCATAAATTTTGTTGGATGTGCAAGGGGATATCACCGCACTGGAAAGAACGATGAAGAAATGAAAAAGGCAGCCTTAGAGCTTGCACAGTGTGCCGATACCGTGATTTACTGCTTTGGCCTGGATGAAATCAGCGAAGTGGAAGGGATGGACCGCAGCCATATGCGGATTCCACAGAACCAGATTGAACTTTTGGAGGCAATTGCAAAGGTGAATCCGAATATTGTAGGGGTACTGAGTGCCGGGTCTTCTATTGAAATGCCGTGGCATTACTGCTGTAAGGCAATTCTGCACGGTTATCTGGGCGGCCAGGCAGGTGCAGGTGCCATGATGGACGTGCTCACCGGAAAAGTGAATCCCTCCGGCAGATTAAGCGAAACCTATCCGGTTCGTTATGAAGACACTCCCGCATTTCTTAATTTTCCCGGCACAGAAAGAAATTCTGAATACCGGGAAAGTATTTTTATAGGATACCGCTATTACGAGACTGCCAGGATACGGGTCCAATATCCCTTTGGGTATGGACTATCTTATACATCATTTGCCTATTCCGGATTAAAAGTAACGAAGGAAGGAATAGAATTTGTACTGACCAATACTGGAGAACGAGACGGTGCTGAGGTTGCCCAGATTTATGTAGGAGGACCAAAAGGGAAGATTTTCCGTCCCGATAAGGAGTTAAAAGGCTTTGCAAAGGTATTTTTGAAATCGGGAGAAAGCAAACCTGTTACCATTTTGTTTGATGATAAAACGTTCCGCT
Organism: uncultured Robinsoniella sp.; assembly: GCA_900540475.1. Taxonomy (GTDB): domain Bacteria; phylum Bacillota; class Clostridia; order Lachnospirales; family Lachnospiraceae; genus Robinsoniella. The sequence continues at coordinate 16,034 of UQGG01000011.1, forward strand.
ATTGGAACACCAGGACAGATGCATGGGAAGTGGAAAGCGGAGATTATACCATATATGTGGGAGCGAATGTATCCGATATCCGGTTGGAACAGACGATTGCCAGGGAAGGTACTACAAGAGCGTGCTTTAAAATTCCTTCCCACCATCTGCACACCCCACTTTGCGGCATATTTGCCCCGAATTCAGGTTACATAGCCCGCTATGCGTCCTTCATCCGGGACAAATCTCCCACAAACTGTGACATACAGCTGGCAGAAATTAATTTTAAAACGCGCTCTAGTGAAATGCCATATGATTCCAAAACAATGCCCCGGTATTTCTCAGGTCTGGTGCGGGAAGTAACGGACGCAGAATTCGAAAAGCTGCTGGGACACCCAATCCCGTCTGGAAAATGGGCGGGAGAGTTGGGGATCAATGACGCCGTCTGCCAGATCTATTATGCCAAAAGCGGTCTCGCCAGACTTATATATAAAATACTGACAAAGATGAAAGCAAAAAATGAAGAGAAGGGAAAACCGGATTTGAATCTTCTTTTTATTTATAATATTCCTTTCCGCGGAATTGCTAAAATGACGGGCGGTGCAGTCAGCATGGAAATGGCTGAGGGAATGGTAACCATAGTCAACGGGCATTTCTTCAGGGGAATGGCGAAGGTAATTAGCGGGTACTTTAGAAATGCCAGAGCAAATAAATTGTATGAGAAGAAGCTGGAAGGTTTTGAAAACGCAGATAAATCTTGAGAAAGAGAGGAGTATGGAGAATGAAGGATGTTATTTTATGGACCGGAGCAGGTCAGATCGGAATGGCAATTGCAAGAAGAACAGGATATGGCAAGAAAATAGTGGTGGGAGATAAAAATCTGGAAATGCAAAAACAATTGCAAAAATTATGAATGAGGCTGGATTTGATGTGGCACCTGTGGAAATGGACTTATCACCCAGAAACTCCATATTAAATCTTATTGAAGAAGGACAGAAATATGGAGAAATTGCAGCATTAATCAATGCTGCCGGCGTATCGCCCAGTCAGGCTCCGGTGGAGACGATCCTAAAAGTAGATCTATATGGTACGGCTGTACTTCTTGAAGAAATCGGAAAAGTAATTCAAACAGGAGGTGTGGGAGTGACAATATCCAGCCAGTCGGGACACAGGATGGAGCAGCTTGGAGCAAAAGCGGATGAACTGCTCGCTATAACGCCCACAGAAGAACTTTTAAAGCTTGAGATGTTACAGCCTGAAAATATAAAGGATACACTGCATGCTTACCAGATTGCAAAGCGCTGTAATGAAAAGCGTGTCATGTATGAAGCAGTAAGATGGGGCGAAAAAGGTGCCCGCATCAACTCCATCTCACCGGGAATTGTTGTGACGCCCCTGGCCCTTGATGAATTTCATGGTCCCCGCGGAGGCTTCTATAAAAATATGTTTGCTAATTGCCCGGCTGGAAGACCCGGAACTGCAGATGAGATAGCCAATGTAGCAGAATTGCTGATGGGGGATAGAGGAGCTTTTATTACAGGAAGTGATTTCCTTGTTGATGGCGGGGCAACGGCGTCTTACTTTTATGGGGCAAGTGGAGAAAAAATTAACACAAAAAGAGTGCAGTAATGAAATTATGAATGCTTAACGGAAGTCCTCATAGCGATGGAAATACTGTTATTGGTCGGCAAATTTACTGGTGCTGGAGTATTTACCATCGTAGAAGAGGCAGATGTGCTGGAGCATCTGGATGTGGATTGTTGAAATCTTGTAGGCAGAATCTGGATGGTTGGATTTCGCTGGATTTTGCTGTGAGAATGTAAGATTGAATTAAGTGAGAGGAAGGACATGTTGGTTCTTTCTTTTTTTGATTTCAACCGGGGAAAGTGTCTCCGGCATACATATCAGGTCGTGGTATGAAATCGATGCCCTGGTTTTCAGGAACAGTTTGAAAAAATGCTGTCTACTATTTTTTGAAAATGTTCTGGATAGCTTGGCGGAAATGTGATATGATCATTACAAGATTAAATGAGTGCAAACCGCCAGGGTTTTATTAGGTAATCTTGCTTAATATAAATTGGTGGTTTTGTATGGACAATAATCATATCTTTAAAGCAGCCATCTACGTCAGATTATCGAAGGAAGATGGTGATGTTTCTTGTGCTTCTAAATCAGAAGCAATAGTATTTCCAACCAAAAAGAACTAATCAGGTATTATCTCAAAGACAAATCAAATATTGAAGTTGTTTTAGAACGGGTTGATGACAGTTTCAGCGGCGTTAATTTTGAGCGTCCGGCATTTTAGTTGATTCTGGAAGATATCCGGCAGGGCAGGGTGGATTGTGTCGTAGTAAAAGATTGCGATGAAATATGAATGTCATTTTTTGGAATTTTACATGAAAACAAATCAATTACATAATAGATGAAACGAGGATTATTTATGGCAAAAAATAGAATTATAACAGTTCAAAATGTATCTATTGCTGTTTCAGCAGAGCAAATGGATGATTATATCTGCATTACTGATATTGCGGATGCAAAATCAGACCGATCCAGAGCTTCGGATATTATCAGGAACTGGTTGAGAAACCGCTCAACTTTGGAATATCTTTCTGTGTGGGAGCAATTATTTAATCCGAATTTTAAAGTGTTCGAATCTGAACACTTTAGAAAGCAGGCCGGGTTACTTACATTTACGCCAAGTATTTCTGAGTGGGTAGAACAGACAAGTGCAGTTGGATTATATGTTAAACGTGGAAAATATGGAGGAACTTATGCTCATAAGGATATTGCATTTGAGTTTGCTTCGGCAATCAGTCCTACATTCAAATTATACCTAATCAAAGAATTTCAGAGACTGAAAGAGGAAGAAAATAGCAAGGAACTAATAGAATGGGATGCTAAGAGATTTTTGTCTAAAAATAATTACATAATTCAGACAGATGCGGTAAAAAACTACTTGATTCCTAAGAACAATTACAAAGACAATCTGGAATGGCTGGCTTATGCGGAGGAGGCGGATGTTTTAAATGTTGCACTCTTTGGTTTTACGGCAAAGGCATGGAGAGAAGCAAATCCCAAACTGGCGGTCAAGAATAATGTTAGGGATTTTGCTACTGTGAATGAATTGACAGTTCTCTCTAATTTGGAAACACATAATGCGCAAATGATTCGGGAAGGAAAAGATAAGAATGAGCGGTTTAGCATATTGAAAGAAATTGCGAAGTATCAACTTGGAATCTTAGATGTGGCAGAAAAGATTAAGATAGACGAAAAGAGTATATAAATCAATTTTGCTATATTTAAAATGAGTTGAAATGATATGTTAGATATGGTGGAATGTATTTTTTATGGTTGAGATATTTAACAGGAATTGAATGTTCTCAAATCTGGTCTGGGAACGAAATTCCCCAGTGATAAACGGTTAGGAGGTAAAGCGAACCAGATCTCTGACATAGCTTATCGCCCTGCCAAGCATTTCAGTCAAGACTGTGGTATCAATATCAGAAAGTTTGTTTATATACACACAGCTTTTACCTGATGTGGTCTTGCCCAGCCGTTTCAGATAGCTTTGCAGCTCCGGTTCATCCAAATAAAGATGCAGTGTGATTTTTCTTTTTGTTACAGAAAAGCCGGTGGCGTAGATTTCAGCACTGTATCCGGAGGCGCAGCGGTATTTGTAAGTTCCATACCCGATAAACTTTTCACCCCAGACTACTGGCGGTTCGCCAACGGCTTTTTCAAATATATCCAGTAGAGCTTTTGCGTCGTCCTGCTTTTTTTCATCGGGAATTGCGGCAATTACCTGAATGGGGTCTTTGTCAGTAGGCTGGGTTTTCAGTGTGTATTTACTTGTCATTTTGGACTCCTCTTGTTTAGAGCGTGCTTGGAAATTGCTCTCTGGCATCTGTGCACCACAATTTTATATACTTACATTATTCTTCAGAAGTAATGGGTTTATACTTGTAAATATTTGTTGTGTGTGCTGCTTGATTCCGTAAGCGTGAGAAACACAGAATCTTTTCATCTGAAACTGCATGATTTGATGATAGAGAAAGAATAAGGAATTTGAATTTTAAAATTCATTATCTTTCACTTTTTTCAAATTGTGCAGTTTTTCTGTTTGATCATATTATAAAATAGAAGTTGTTGATTCACGAATTATAAGTTCAGTGTTTAACTTCATATGTTTCACTTCCGATAACGGATTATTGATTTTTTCAATAAGTAGTTCCCCGGCCAGAAATCCTAACTGAAATTTAGGCTGGCTTATTGTAGTAATTGAAGGTGAGGTCAGCTGTGAGACGAGTGTATTATCAAATCCCATTACAAGAATATCTTCTGGCACTCTGAAATTGCAATACTGTGCTGCACGGATAGCAGCGGCGGCAAGAACGTCTGATACTGCAAAAAAGCAATCAGGGGCATCGGGCAAAGATAACAGCTTAACAATTGAAGAAAATGCCATGTCCGGATTTAAATCCGGAAGCTGTATAATCCAATTTGGGGGAAGCTCCAGTTTGGCATCCTGCGTAATCGATTTAAAGGCAGCTAAACGGTCTTGGGAGTATTTGAAATTTAGAGGTCCATTTATAAAGCCAATTCTTTTTCTTCCCATAGATAAAAAATAATCAATAGCACACTGAGTAGCGCTATAGTCATTGATACCGACGGAAGATGCATAAGGGCTCTCCGTACACTCGGAGCATTGAACAACCGGAACATAGTCGGTTAGCCTTTTCAGAATATTATCTGAAACGAGATTCATAGTAATTAAACCTGCTATATCCAGACCGGTAATAAACGAAAGAGAGTGTTCCAGGGTAGATTCTTTAACATCGTCCGTAAATAAGAGGAAATCAAAGTCATTATTACTGGTTGAAGATTGAATTCCTTTTATAATTTCTGAGTAAAATGGATTAGACATAGAGGGAATGTTTATCAAAATAAGCCTTTTCTTAGCCTTCTTTTTTGCAACAGTTGTTTCTGGCTGAGTTTCTTTTTTAAATTCATATCCTAAACTGGAAGCAGCTTCCATAATTGCGTTATATGTTTCGGTTTTCACAATGCCGCTCCCGTTAAAGGCTCTGGAAACGGTTGCGGTAGAGACATTTGCTTTTTTAGCAATTTCACGAACAGTAGCTTTGTTTTTAGATGTTCCCATGTTCTGACTCCTTATTATCATTTTTTGTAATGTAATTATTGTAACACGTATTAATGAAAAAGTACATAATGTTTGCAAAAATATAAGATAAAATGTAACGTTACATAAAAACGGGAAAAACCTTGTATAATTTCCACAAAAACCTGAATATATAAAGGCAAAAACTAACAAAACATAAAATGGAAGAGGAAATGAATTGACATCATATGTAAAGAATGGCATAATAAGTACATGAAACAATACAATATTACATGTAACAAACAAAAGAAAAAGGAGGTTTTTTTATGAGAAAGGTAATGGCAATCATACTTACAGGTGCAATGATTTTTAGTTTGGCTGGCTGTGGAAATTCTGGTCAGCAGGCGGGTGTGGAGAGTAATGCTGCAGCAGATTCAGCTTCCGGTGAGGGTAAGAAAAAAATTAATATTGCGTGGTGTGATGATACTTTAGATGCAACACGTTCATTAATGTTAGACGCCTGTGAGGCAAGAGTTGCACAGATTAACGAAGAGAGAGATGATATAGAAGTTGTTTTAACTTATTATGATGCGCAGGCAAGTGTGGATCAGCAGATTTCTAATGTGGAAACAGCAGCTTTAAAAAAACCGGATGTCTTTATTTTTTCCTGCGTGGATTCCCAGGGAAGCCTGCCCTGTCTGCAGACGATGAAAGATTCTGGGGCATCTATTATTGATATCCGAGATATGGGATCTGACTTAAGTGATGTTGTATTTTATGGAAGCGACGAGGAAACGTACAAAGCGGCAACAACAGACTGGATCAAAAATTATCTGGATAAAAATAAGGATGTGAAGTTAAAATGCGGTTTGATTTATGGTAAGGCTTCTCAGACACTGCAATTGATTCGCTGTGATCTGATGAAAGATTTAGCAAAAGAAATGCCAGACCGGATTGAGATTATAGCAGAAGGGTATGGCGACTGGGATACACAGAAAGCAATGGCAATTATGGAAGATTGGATTCAGGCATATCCAGAAATGAATTTTGTATGTGCAGCCAATGATATCATGGCTTTGGGAGCTTCCAATGCGCTGGTAAGTTCAGGGATTAAAGATAAAGTTATTTTGACGGGTATAGATCTTGATGGAGGTCCGGGATTAATAAAAGAAGGAAAACAGGACTTAGATGTGGGAGCTTCTATTACAGATAATGATCAGCTTATTGATATTTCTGTTCAATTAGCGGAAGGAACCTGGGACGGCGGCGATACATATACATTAGATGCGGTTATGAGGGTTGATTCTGAAAATGTAGATGCTTATCTGGCTGGCGATTATAAAAAGTGTTCATTTGCAATTGAATAAAAACAATCGTATAGGGTCTTGCTGCAAGGTCTTATACGGTAGTTATTCTGATTATTAAGAGGAGACCTGATATGAGTGAAACAATTTTAAGAATGAATGAAATTGTGAAAGTATTCGGCGGCGTTCATGCATTAAACGGTGTCCGGTTTGAACTGAATAAGGGAGAAATTCATGCGCTTATCGGTGAAAACGGGGCCGGCAAATCAACATTGATGAAGATTCTTCTCGGATTGTATGAGGCAGATGCGGGAGAGATTCTTCTGAAAGGAGAAAAAGTTAATTTCAAATCGCCGGCAGATGCTTTGAAAAATGGTATCTCAATGATCCATCAGGAAATTAGTTTAGTACCGGAAATGGATGTATCAGAGAATATTTGGCTGGGCAGAGAGAAGCAGTTAAAAAAATATGGTTTGATTAATAAGAAAAAACGTTATAAAGCTACAAAGAAATTGATGGATGAACTGGATATTCCAATAGATCCGTTAAAAAGAGTCAGTGAGCTTAGTGTTGCCAATATGCAGTTAGTAGAGCTGGCAAGGGCGGTTTCTTATAATTCGGATATTATTATTATGGATGAGCCGACGTCAGCATTAACGAATAAAGAAATTGACATTTTATATCGAATTGTGCGGAAACTATCCAGGGAAAATACAGCGATAATCTTCATATCTCATAAGTTAGAAGAGATATATGAGATATGTGAAAGAGTAACCGTGCTTCGTGACGGTACCTTTGTTGCCACAGAAAAGTCGGAAGATTTACCAATGGAAAAACTGATCAGCATGATTGTGGGAAGAAAAAATACGCAGCCATTTGAGAAACAAAACTATGCTGCAGATGAAGTTGTATTGGAAGTAAACGGATTAACCCAGAAAGGGGTTTTTCAGGATGTTAGTTTCAAGATACATAAAGGTGAGGTTTTAGGATTTTCCGGGTTAATGGGGGCTGGCAGAACTGAGATAGCTGAAGCGGTTTTTGGACTGAGTAAATTAGACTCCGGTGAAATCTTATATAAAGGAAATAAAATAATTAATAAGAGTCCGGCTCAGGCTGTTGAAAATAAGATCGGGATGGTTACAGAGGATAGACTTAGAACAGGATCCATAGCCACCATGTCGGTGATGAAGAATGCGACCTTGGTAGCGATGAAGAATTTAGATAATAAAGCAGGATTTTTCTCACATAAAAAAGAAAAATTATTCTTCAAAAAGGCAGCAACGGAATTTGACGTAAAATTTAGTTCTCCAAACGAGTTGATCGGACAGCTAAGCGGTGGAAACCAGCAGAAAGTAATTTTGCAAGGTGGCTGTCAACAAAACCAGAAGTACTTATTCTGGATGAACCAACCAGAGGAATTGATATTGGTTCAAAGAATGAGATCTATGGATTGATTTCTAAATTAGCAGAGGAAGGTATGGCGATTCTTCTGATATCTTCTGAAATGCCTGAATTACTAGCATTAAGTGATCGCATCCACGTTGTGCGGGAAGGGCAGATCGTACACAGATGTGACCGAAAAGAAGCAACCCAGGAGGAACTAATCTCTTATGCTTTCGGAATTCAAAAAGATTGAAAAGGATGACTAATTATGAAAAAATCAAACAGGGTAGAATATATATTAAATAATATTTTATTAAGAAATAAAGCTGTGTTTATCACCATTCTAATGGTTCTTGTAATTGGAATTATCCAGCCTATTTTCTTTTCCAGAGACAATCTGTTTAACGTATTACGGCAAGTCTGCGCAAGCACAATTTTGGCAATGGGATTTACCTTTGTCTTGGGACTGGGTGAAATTGATCTATCAATCGGAGCGATATTGGGTCTTAATGGAGTAATCATGGCAAAACTCATGACGGAAGCCGGATGGCCGGTTGGTATGTCTATTCTTGTTGCATTAGCTGCCGGTATCTTTTTTGGAATGCTTAATTCCACGATTATTTCAGCGTTGGATATTCCACCGTTTATCGTAACACTGGCAACGCAGTCCTTATTTAGAGGAGTTGTTTACATAGTATCGGGAATGGTTCCGATTTCCGGATTACCCCAACCCTTTGTTAATATTGGACAAGGTTATGTGGGACCAATACCGATTCCGGTTCTAATAATGTTTACAGTGATTGTGATTGCATATATTGTTGCAAATTATTCCACCTTTGGCAGACATGTTATTGCAATGGGGGGAAATCAGTCGGCAACAAGAGCATGCGGAATTAATACCAACAGAGTACGTATGGGAGTATATATGCTCACCGGTATTTGTGCAACGATTGCTGCAATTATAACAACAGCGCGTTCGGCATCTGCCCAGATTGCAGCTGGTAAGGATATGGAGATGGATGTAATTGCTGCTGTTGTTATAGGTGGAACCGCTATGAATGGCGGAAATATGAATATTGTAGGAACAGTTTTTGGCTGTATCATTGTTGGAATGATTACAAATGGTATGAATCTGATGGGCATTAATTCTAATTATCAGGTAGTTGCCAAAGGTGCTTTAATCTTGCTTGCTTTAATCATTGACCGGGTAAGTAATAATGTATATACAAAGTTTATTCAAAATAAATCATTAAGAGAAACAGAAATTGCAGCGAAAGAGAAATAGAAATAGAAAGAAGGGCGGAATCATGAGTGTTTTAAAAGTTGGTATCGTAGCTTCTGGGATGATGGCGAAGAATCATGCAGATGCGCTGAGAAGAATTCCGGGTGTCCAGGTTGTGGCTATTGCAGATCCCTTTGCTTTGAACCTCACTGAAATAGCGCAGGGGTTAGGGATACCTGTAACATATACAAGCTACGAGAAGATGTGCGAATGCGAAGATCTCGATGTTATTCATAACTGTGCCCCCAATAATGAACATTTTGCAATTAATAAATATGCAATTACACATGGAATAGGAGTCTTTTCCGAAAAGCCTCTGGCGGTGACGGTAGACGAGGCTGAAGAACTTTGTGAACTGGCTGACGAGTATAAGGTTCCTAATGGGGTTAATTTCAATTATCGCAGCAATGCAGTGGTCAGAGAAATACGTGCACGGATCAGAAATGGAACATCTGGGAAGCCGTTACTTGTACATGGAGCATATCTGCAGGATTGGTTAATGTATGATACCGATTATAATTGGCGGCTGGATTCCGGGAAAGGCGGTAAATCAAGAACCGTAGCAGACATCGGATCCCATTGGTTTGACACTGTGCAGGTTGCCCTGGATACGAAAATAGTATCGGTAAATGCAAAGCTGATAACAGTTTATCCCGAGCGATTAAAACCAGAAGTACAAACAGGAACTTTTACCCCGTCAGGGGTAGGAGCTTATGAAAAAGTCTCTGTAGACACAGAAGATGCAGGTATGATAATGGTTAAATTTGCAAATGGGACATTCGGCAGCGTGTTGTTATCACAAATCAGCGGCGGCTTTAAAAATGCATTGGAACTATGTATTGACTGCGCTAAGTGCTCTTTGCGTTGGGAACAGGAAGAGCCAGATCATCTGATCGTAGGAGACAGAGAGAATGGTGTGACCAAAACTTTTGCAGAATGTGGAATGATGACGGATGATGCTGATTATTATGCCACTCTGCCAGGTGGTCATCCGGTTGGCTGGGCAGATGCTCTTCATAATAATTTTCGTTTATTTTACGATGCAATTAAAAAGGGAACTTATAAAAATGGGGAACAGGAATTTGCAACCATAGCAGATGCTACCTATATAATGAAGATTGTGGAAGCCTGTTTAAAGAGCAATGATAGTAATAGTTGGGTTGATATCGATTGCTAGAGCGTATTCAGGTCATAAGGAGGAGACAGATGAAGCTTGGCGTATTAACCGTTCCTTTTTCGGATAAGTCCTTTGAAGAAACGCTAAAATACTTATCAAGTCTGGGTGTCCAGGCGGTGGAATTAGGAACGGGTTGTTTTACAAGTGATTATCATTGTAAGGTATCACAACTACTGAATGATTACAGTAAAATTGATGAAATGAAGCGACAGTTAGAATATTACGGAATCGGAGTTTCAGCGCTTAGCTGCCATGGGAACCCGGTACACCCGGACAAAGAGATTGCCGGAAAGACGAATCAAATATATGAAGATACCTTAAAAGTAGCTGAATTAATGGGGGTAGATACAGTTGTGACTTTTTCAGGGTGCCCCGGGGGCAGTGCCGGATCCGGGAAACCCAATTGGGTTACTTGTCCCTGGCCGCCGGAATTCGGCGAAATATTAGAATATCAGTGGAATGACTGTCTTTTGCCATATTGGGAAAAAGCAGCGAGGCAAGCAAAGGAATCCGGGGTAAAGATTGCTATTGAAATGCATCCGGGATTCTGTGTCTATAATGCCGAGACTATGTTGAGATTAAGGAATGCAGTCGGTACTACAATAGGTGCAAACTTTGATCCGAGCCACCTATTTTGGCAGGGTACGGATGCTGTCTCAGCCATATATGAGTTAGAGAATGCGATCCACTATGTTCATGCGAAAGATTGCCGTGTGGATCAAAATAATGTGAAAAAAAATGGCATTCTGGATACCAAAAATTATGGAAAAGTGAAGGACCGCTCCTGGGTATTCCGTACCGTTGGCTATGGGCATGGTGAAACCGTCTGGCGGGATATCATATCAGCCCTTAAAACGATAGGATATGATGGAACGATCAGTATTGAGCATGAGGATGCATTAATGTCAATCAATGAAGGAATAGAAAAAGCCATTGGATTTTTAAAAGGAATAATTATTCAGGAACAATCCGGACCAATGTGGTGGGCATAATTTAAAAAATAAAAACAGGAGGTGCAGGATATGCCGGCAGGAACATCGTATACTTTTAAAGAAGGGATGTTATCATCCCAAATAAAGGAAATCTCAATAGCAAGTGAGAAAAAATCATATTACAAACTGGAAGTGAAAAATCAATTTTTACATGCAGTTCATCCGATTGGATGGATTAAGAAGTTAGAAGTAAGGATTGACGACCAAATGGTTAAGGAAGAGGATATCTTTTTTGTTTTGCGGGAACAGTGGTTTCCGGCAAGTAAAATGTATACTATCAGTGAAGTGTTTTGGAATCTTTCGGAAATTGCAGAAATCTGTGTATTGAAACGATATGAACTAAGCCCGGGAATGCATTATGTAAAATGTACTTTTACAATGAGTATGCTGGAGGACACACAAGTACTTGACAAAAAAGGTCAGTGGCCGCTAAGGATTGAATTTGTCGATGGAAATTTAAAACTGGAGGTGGAAGGTAAATGAAAAGTACAATTGGAATAAGTTCGTGGAGTTTACAGCAGCTTTCCTTTACGCAAGGCGCTAAGATTGAGGATATTATTAATATTGTTGCTGATATGGGAGCAGAAGGAATAGACATTTGCGAAGAATATATTCCCTGCCATCCACAGCCGGATTTAGCCAAGATCAGAGATATACGCAAACTTGTAGAAAGCAAAAAATTAAAAATGGGTGCTTCATGGTTTTGTACCGAAATAGGCGGAGCTATTAAGGCAAGTGATGAAGCACATGCCCTGGAAGTATACAAGAAAAATATTATCATTGCTTCAGAGCTGGGAGCAGAATTCATCTGTATTCCACTGCTTCTGAATTTAAAAGTAATGACATACGAACAGATAAAACAGCAATTTATTCATTATTTTGAACAGCTGCTTCCATTTGCAGAGCAATATAATATGCCAATAGCACATGAATGTGCCAGAGAAAAGGCAAATGGGTTAGCTTTAGAAATGGCTAAATATTTCAACAGTAAATATTATACGGTTTGCCCGGATTTAGAGGCCTGGCGTATTGATACCCCTGATCTGCCGTTAGGAGCTCACTGTGAAGATCCCAGTGCTGGTAAACCAACGCCAGAACCAATAGAGCTGTTCCAAGAATGTATGCCCTATTCACCTTATGTACATTTTAAATTGCTTTCCCTGGATGAGCAGGGAGAAGAGCCGCATTTTCCAATTCCAGAGATGATGAATATGATAAATAACAGTCCCATTGACCATTATCTTTGCGTAGAGTATGAGGGATGGATTCCGGATATTCATCCGGAAAGAGACAGCAGGGTTGAAACAAAGAGATGTATAGAACTGATTCGAAGATATCAGGATTAATTTTACTGATAGCAGCTATCGTAAATCTATGGTGTATGCTAAGGTGAAAAAGGAAATAAACGATTAAGGTAATTTTTGAAAATGCCATCAGAACGATCCCCGTTATGATGGCATTTTTAATTTTGCAAAAGAATATTAAGATATCGCAAAAATGTAAAATTGATTGTTATATTAGGAGAGCGAATACTTCACTTTTCAAATCTTATAGAGAGGAATGCGTTTGATATCTGGTTTTCAAGTCTTTCACTTTGGTTTCAATGGAATGTATAGTATCTTTAAATTCATCATCTGCCTTACCGGTTGGGTCGGGAAGTCCCCAGTCTTCACGATGTTTGCAGGGTATGTTAGGACATGCAACATTGCATCCCATCGTAATTACAATATCAACCTTTGGAATATCCGTTATTAATTTAGGTGCCTGTGATTTCGTCATATCAATGTCATAGATTTCGTTAACAAGTCTTACAGCATCAGGGTTTATTTTGGGGGCAATCATTGTACCGGCAGAGTAACATTCAAATTGATCGGCGGCAAAATATTTGCAAAGGGCTTCTGCAATCTGTGACCGGCATGAGTTATGTACACAAATAAATGCGATTTTCATTTTCATTTTAATTGACCTCATATTCATAATTTTCGATATGAAAACAATAACACTTAAATCAACGGATGTCAATTTGATATTTTGTTGTGCTGAGTTATTTTTGGAATCATTATTCTTTTAAACCTGAAAAAATTCAAATTGATTTAAAATATCCAAGCTTAAAAGTAATCATCATAAAATAATGTAAATTGACATGAAATTAGTCCTAAAAGCCTTAAAAAGGCCCATGCTATAATAAATTAAAATCAAAAATGAGCGAGGTTTTGGATTCGTTTTATGACGAGGGAGAGAGGAGAAGGAAGAGATGAGGAAAATTAAAAGCGTGGAGTATAGGAAATGCAAAAATTATTTTGTACAGGGCAGGTCTAAAAGATTAATCATTATTTTATTGGCAGCTGCTATGATCAGTAATCAGTCTATTGCATATGCGGGGGCAGCCGGCGGGGATTCCGGAATATCAGATGAAACACTTTTGAAGTTAGCGGAACTTCCGGCTGCTGATATTTTTAACGTTGATTTTTCTATTGGCGCGGATGACCAGTCGCAGCTCCAAAATCAATTAATACAAACAACGGGTTCCCCTGAAATTGCGAAAGACAGAGAATTGAATAAAAATACTGCAAGTTTTAACGGAAGATCGGCATATACCTATTCTTTTGGGCAGGGAAGCCATGATAAAATCAGACAGAATCTGACAATGGAGTGTATGGTAAAGTTTAAAGATATTCAGTCTGGTGAACATGATTTCTTCTCAAATCAGGAATATGGCGGGATTGGTTTAGGATTAAATAATGGTATGCTGACTTTTTTTGCACATGTAGACGGAAGTTACCGACAACCTGAAGCAGAAGTATCCGCAAATCAATGGTACCATATTGCCGGTGTGATAGATGGCAAGGAAGTAAAGCTGTATGTGAATGGTGAGCTAAAAGCTGTAAATACCGATGCCTGGAATTCAGGTATTCAATTCCCTTCATCCACAGATGCCTGGAATATGGTATTGGGCGGAGACATCACGGCAGATGGCAATGTAGATTTCTTATCAAATGTTGATATTGGATTTGCCAGAATATACAGTAATGCTTTATCAGATGAACAAATCAGCATAATGAATGAGAAAGCGTTTGAAGGAACTTCAGTGACACCAGGCGGACCGATAAATCTTGGATTGATTGGATCTTCCGGCATCGCAGAAAATGCTTCCTGGAATCTGAATATTCATGGGAATAAGAACAAATCAAATGATATTGACAAGATAGAGTATGATATCGTTTATGATAATACTCTTATGGAGTATGAAAGTGTGCAGCGTTTAAAAGATGGTGTTACCATTACAGAAGAAGAAAGCGGAAGATTACATGTAGTTTCTGAAATGGATTTATCAACCGAAAGTTTTCATAATTACAGCGCTACCAGAATGGGTAAATTGAACTTTAAGATAAAAGATATTTCAGATTCGGTTACCACCACAGTAAGTACGGAAAATTTCAAAGCTTATTCCTGGGGCACAGACGTTACAGAAAATTTGGCGATACTTCCAAATGTTGAAAAAGAGTTGAGTCTTTATGCTGAAAATATGCTTGATATAAATGAAGACGGCGTTATTGGTGCAGGAGATGTGGCACTTGCAGAGGGTAATTTAAAAGCTGCCGCTGCAGGGGAGGCAGCCATTTATCCATACAAACATGCTGTTATTCTCACAATGGACGGTTCAGGTAATGTGTGGGATCCGGACGCAGTATACTATGCCCCGAATAATGACGTATTACCGGCTAAGCATACAGATACGGAAACAATGGGTAAAAGAAAAAATACATATGCCATGAAGCTTATGAATGAAGAATTTGCAACCAGCTATACTGCCCAATCGACTGTGCCGTCTATATCTGCCCAGAATTACTTTTCCATTCTTCACGGAATTCCCTGGATGGATGTTCCGGTAGATTATCAAATAGATAATGATCTGGCAAATGTTTATTATTATACGGATTATGGAAGAGAAACTCCACTGTATCCTTCTGTTTTCAAGGCAGCCCAAGCAGCATTTCCGGAACGTCAGAATGCAGCATTTACTGAGTGGGCAGAGATTCTGGATGGTATCATTGAACCGGATGCGCCGGTTACATGCAGCGTTTCTGAATCCCAGAGAAGTTTTTATGATGTAGCAGATTATATTAGGAGTAAAGAATTTCAAAATACGGCAGTGGTTTATATGCAGAATGACTGGATGGATCACGTAGGACATGGAAGCGGGTATTATTCGGATGTGTTCTGGGATGAACTTCAGCAGTATGATGATCAGTATAAAGCAGTAATAGATGCTTTGAAAGAAAGCGGAGAATATGATGAGACATTAATTGTAACAAATGCTGACCATGGCGGTAGCGGTTATGGACATGGTTCTCTTGATCCGTCGAATATGGATATCTTTCTGGGAGTCGGGGGACAGACAGTTCAATCTGGAAGACGCTTACAGGGAGGCACCAATTCGGATATTTCGCCCATAGTTTTGTCTGCACTTCGCATGGAAGTACCACAGTCTATGACCGGCAAGGTATTTGATGAGAACATGTTTCTTACACAGGAAGAAATGAGTAAGAAAAATCGTGATATTGAAAAAGTGGTATTAGAAAGAGGAAAAAGTACAGCGGTACTTTCTCTTGAAAATCAGAAATCTGAAACAAGGGCGATAGATGCAGTTATTGAATTAAATGGTGCGGAAGTTACGGATGTTCGTACAGACTGTGGTACCATTCTCCGTCAGGAGACAGTAGATGGAAAGCTGAAGCTGACTATTTCTTACGATAGCCAGCCGGAGCGCCTTGCAGAAATCACCTGCCAGTCAGCGGGCGATTCGCAATTGGTCCTGGAAGAGATTATGCTGGGAACAGAGTCAGGAAAAGAAATTTATCCGGATCTATTAAATATGGAAGAAAATGATGATCCGGAGCCACCTGTTTCAGCTGATTTAAACAGCCTGAAGCTCGCAGTTGACATGGCGGAGAAATTGGAAGCAGAACAAAAGGAAAATAAAAGTTTTACGGATGAAAGCTGGATCAGAGTACAGCAAGCCCTGGATCATGCAAGAGGAGTGATGGAAAACCCAAAAGCAGCACAGGCAGATGTGGATGAAGCTTTCCTGAATCTGATTACTGTATGCAATCTTTTGGAAGGCGGGGTACAGAAAGCAGGATTGAAGGCAGCGATAGAGGGAACGAAAGCGATCCTTGGAGACGAGGCGGTTCTGGCAGGTTATACTAAGGAAAGTGTTGAGACAGTAAGAACTGCACTTGCTGAAGCGGAAAAAGTATTGGCAGAGACCAGTGCAGATGCACAGACGGTTAATGATGCCAGCCGGAAACTGATGGATGCAGTTACCTGTTTGCTGGTGAAAAACCAGGGTACGAGACTGGATATCCTGATTCAAAAGGCACAAGAACTTCTGAACTATAAAGACCAGTATACACCTTCCAGTGTGTTGATTCTGGAACAGTCATTAGAGGCAGCAGAGGCTGTAGCTGGAAACAATCATGCAGCGGATGAAGAAATCAATAGCGCTTATGAGAAGCTGGCAGAGGCAATGACCTTACTTGTTAGAAAGGCTGGAAAAGAAGAGCTTAAGAATGCGCTTGAGAAAGCCAATGAGATCCAGGAAAATGGCGAAAAATATTTAGAGGAAAGCATCGTAGGGCTGCAGTCAGTGACAGATGAGGCGCAGGAGGTCTTTGACAATGGTGAAGCAGATAGCGTTGCTGTTGGGGAAGTGCTTAAAAAATTAGTAAACGAAATTCTGAAAGCACGTTTGATGGGAGATGTGGATATGAACGGCAAGGTAGAAACCGCTGACTCCTCAAAGGTATTAAAATCTGTGGCAGAGCTTGCAGAACTTACGGAAGATCAGCGCAAAGTGGCGGATGTGAATGGTGACGGCAATTCTGACAGTACTGACGCAGCGGCTATTTTACAGTATGCTGCTGAAAAAACAGACAAATTGTGATTACTATGATGGGGCAGCAGCATTGATGCAATAGAATAGCGCCTCAAGGTATCAAAGAAAAAATACGAAAAAAAATGGAGCTTTAAAACTGCAGGATATACAGTTTTAAAGCTCTTTTTCGACCAGTCTGCGAATATAAAGGCGAGGTGATGGCTTGTTCCTGAAATAATCCAAATTCTACAAAAAAGTACAAGTTAAAACAGTAATGTATTGATAATATATAAAATTGTCATAACAAAATCCTAAATCTATGCACATTCTTTTTGGTAAAATATTGATATAGAATTGGCTGACAATCTATTCAGCACTGTCAATATGGTTCTGGCCGGATGGACTACGGGCATTACAAGAGAATATGAGAGGAAAGAGAATGATATGAAAAAGATAGGGAAAAAAATAACAGCAGGAGTATTAATTGGTGTTTTAACGGCGTCTGCACCATTTCCTGCTATATCTGGAATGATGAACGTACATGCAGAGGGTTCGGCAGAAGATAAGTGGCCAATTATGCAGGAGATGCTGAAATCCTATGGGGGTACCTGGAATAATCCGAATTACACGGAGGCAATCAATGACAACATGCCTCAGACAGCATTGCAGGGAAATGGGGATACCGGGATTGTATCCTATGGAAATGCAAAGGAGAAGACGTATTTAATTTCAAAAGGAGATTTTAGAAACGGCGGTGATTTAGTCACGAGTGCTCCTTTTCATGAAGATGACCGGTCGATCCGGCAGATAGCACTTGGAGGCGTGACGATCAGCAGGGATCTTGAGGTTAATAAGTCTCTGACCATGGACTCCAATGTTACCGTGAAGGCAAGCAGCGTACATGATGAATTTGTGCCGCAATTAGCCGTGAATGGAATAATAAGCTCCCGGGAAGAGGCGTGGGCAAGTAAAGTGGGAGAGGAACCCCGTTGGCTGGAAATAGATCTGGGAAGTGAAAAGACCATTGTAAAGTATGTCATGTACCACATGGGATATGCCAGAGAGGATCTGCAGCATTTTAATACCAGAGAATATAAGATAAGTATCAGTGTCGATGGTGAAAAGTGGACTGAGGCAGACCATGTGGCGGATAACACAAATAGTATGACGTCTTGTATATTTGCCAGGCCTGTACAGGCAAGATATGTAAGGATAGACTTTATACAGGGGGAACAAAATTCTAATGACAGGGCGCGAATAGCGGAATTTGAGCTGTTTGAATCTCCAGAAGATGAGAGTATTTTTGCGCCGGAAGAAGAAGGCAGCTTTTTAGAACACCAGGATATAGCCGAGGCGGATTTAACAACAAATATGGAGATTGGCGGTGTTCCTTTAAAAATGAACAACTGGCTGTCTGCAACGGAAAATACCATGATTACTTCCATTGTTTCAAATGGAGATCAGACAGTTGCATTAGATGCAAAAGCATGGACTAAGGCAGATGGAAGTGATAAATTTGTTACAAAATCTGATGTTTCAGAAAATGGAAATGCAGTCTGGGCTTCCAGAAGTACAAATAACGCAGCTAAGGATAATCCGGAAAGCTGGAAATCGGAAGCCGTTATTCAAACTAAAATTCTGGGAGAAAAAGACTGCAATACGAAGAAAAATAATGATGCATCTTCCAGTCTGAAATTTACCCTCGAACCAGGCGAAAGAGTCTATCTTGTAACAACAATTGGAGGGGGCGGACAAACCTACGATAATCATGATAATCTGCAGACAGAAGAACCGCTGGCGCAGGCACAGGCATTGGCAGATCAATATGCAGCAGAAACGGATATAGAAACTTTAAGAGAAAACCATGAGCAATGGTGGAAAGATTATTGGACGAAATCCTATATTGATATTGGAGATGAAGAATTTCACAGATACTATTACGGATCGCTGTATTATATGGGATGTGCAGCAAGGGAAGATAAAGTGGCACCGGGATTGTATGGAATGTGGGTAACCGGTGACGTGGCAAAATATAATAACGACTATCATCTGAATTATAATTATATGGCTCCATACTACGGCATGTATTCCAGTAACCGGCTGGAAGGAGCATATTCCCTGACACAGCCAATTATAGATTATATGCCAAAGGCTGAAGCGGCAGCAAAAAACAGCCTGAGAGAGATTAAAGAAGATTACGTGGCAGGCAGACCGGACCTTGCAGGGGGTATAGATGACGCGGTACTTTATCCAGTAGGGATTACTGCATGGGGACATGCATCCTGGAATGCAGATAATGCCGGGAAATATCTCACACAAACGCTGAATGCACCCTTCGCGGCTTCTGTATTTATATCCTATTATAATTATTCTTACGATGAAGAGTTTTTATTGGACAGAGCCTACCCATTTGTACAGAAAGTAGCAAATTTTTATGAAAAGTGGTGTGAAAAAGAAGTAAAACCCGATGGTACCTATCAGTATAATCTTTACGATGGCCCTCATGAGGGATTCTTCGATAAAAATGCGGGAGTCACCATTGGTATGGTTTTAAATGTTTATGAATTTCTCATACAGAATTTTGATGTTTTAAAAGAAAAAGCCGGAGCTACTGACCAGCAGCTTGCAATGTGGAAAGATATGTACGACCATATGGCGCCGGTCCCGGTCAGAAGCTATGAGTATGGATCATTCAAAAAAGATGTCTATGCATTGGCAGAAGAGGGAATGATCCTTCGCCCGGAATCAGCCTCTGTTGAGTTGGAATTTATACATCCAGGAGAGCGCTTATCCTTTGATTCAGATCCATATATGCTGCAGCTGGCACGAAATACAATAGATGCTAAAGAAATATCGAATCCCGATATCTGGTTAAACATCAACAATAATCCTAAGATTTTTACCCATGCCATAAGAGCCGGGTATGATCCTTATTATATTATGGAAAAATTCAGAGCATCCAACATTTCAAATATGAGTGAGAATTTTGCTATCCAGGATGGGCATCATGGAATTGAAAAAGCAGGAGGAATTGAATTTATTAATAATATGCTGCTGCAGAGTTCGGATGGTATCCTGAAGGTATTTCCAAACTGGACCGGAGCAGACGCACAGTTTTATCAATTAAGAGAAAAAGGTGCATATCTGGTATCATCCCAGATGTCACAAGGTGAGGTGCAGTACATAGACATCGTCAGTGAAGCAGGCAAATCAGTTACCATTGCTGCTCCCTGGGAAAAAGCAGATGTAATTGATTCTGAAGGAAATGCAATCGATCTTACATACGGATCTACGAAAAATACCGGGGAAAAGACAATCTCATTTTCAGCGATCCAGGGAGAAGAGTACCGGATTACAGAGAATCATGACGAAACGCCGGAAGCAGACCGAAACAGTCTGAAGCTTGCAGTGGCAATGGCCGAAAAATTGGAGCTGGAGCAGCAGGAAAATAATTGCTTTACAGCAGATAGCTGGAACAGAGTGCAGGAAGTTCTGGATGCAGCCAGAACAGTATTGGAAAAACCGGAAATAACACAGGCGGAAGCGGACGAAGCTTTCTTAAATCTGATTACTGCCTGTAACCTTCTGGAGGAAAGCGTGTGGAAAACAGGGCTGAAAGCAGCGATAGAAGGAACGAAGGCCATCCTGGAAGACGAGGCAGGACTGGCAGTGTATACGCAGGAAAGTATTGAAGCAGTAAAGACAGCACTGGCAGAAGCAGAAAAAATATTTGCAGAGAGCAGTGCGGACGCACAGACAGTTAATGATGCCAGCCGTAAACTGATGGATGCAGTTACCGGCTTGATAGTGAAAAATGAAGGTACAAGACTGGATATCCTGATTCAAAAAGCAAAGGAAATTTTGAAAAACAAAGACCAGTATACGCCTTCCAGTGTGCAGGCGCTGGAACAGGCTTTGCAGGCAGCAGAAGCCGTGGCAGAAAACAGCCATGCAGCGGGTGAAGAAATTAGTAGTGCTTATGAGAAGCTGGCAGAGGCAATGACATTACTTGTTAGAAAGGCTGGAAAAGAAGAGCTTAAGAATGCGTTGGACAAGGCCAATGAAATCCTGAAAAATGAAGGAAAGTATTTGAATGAAAGCATTGCAGGGCTGCAGAAAGTGACAGATGAGGCGCAGGAGGTCTTTGACAATGGTGAAGCAGATGGCATTACTGTTGGGGAAGTGCTTAAGAAATTAGTAAACGAAATTCTGAAGTCACGTTTGATGGGAGACGTGGA
The DNA here is from genome assembly GCA_900540475.1 of uncultured Robinsoniella sp. Taxonomy (GTDB): domain Bacteria; phylum Bacillota; class Clostridia; order Lachnospirales; family Lachnospiraceae; genus Robinsoniella. Next base: position 37,389 of record UQGG01000011.1, read on the forward strand.
TATGAACGGAAAAGTAGAAACCGACGACTCCTCAAAGGTATTAAAATCTGTGGCGGAGCTTGAAGAACTTACGGAAGATCAGCGCAAAGTGGCGGATGTTAATGGTGATGGTAATTCTGACAGTACTGACGCAGCGGCTATTTTACAGTATGCGGCTGAAAAAATTACAGAGTTTTAGCTGAAGTATGCTTTCGGATTATTTTGATATCCATCTTTCTTAAAATAATCCTAAAATTACAAAATAGTACAAGCAGGTCCCCATAAACTCATGATAATTTATTAGATTGTCTTAATATAGTCCTAAAGCTATCCGTGTCCTTTATGGTAATATATTGTCAATAGAAGTAATTATTTCTTCGATAACTGTAAAGAGCGCCAGGGAATGAAATTCAGACTCTGATGTCAGAAAATGAAAAAAGGAAAAGATAAAATGAAAAAAAGTGGAAAAAAGTTTACGGCAGGAATATTAATCGGTGTATTAGCAGCTTCATCTCCATTTTCGGCTTTGTCCGGGATCATTAATGTGCATGCAGAGAGTAAAGCAGATAATGAGCCACAGACTCAGTCAGAGAGTAAAACAGATAATGAGCCACAGACTAAGGCAGAAAGTAATACAGATAATAAGTCACAGACTCAGGCAGAGAGTAAAACTGATAATGAACCACAGACTCAGGCAGAAAGTAAAGCAAATAATGAACCGCTGTCTCAGGAAATACAGGAATTCTATGAAGGAGTCCTGATAGGTGAAGAAAATGTTGGAACTTCATTTAATGTAGAAGATGTAGAAAATGTGGAAAAAGCGGAAAATGAAAATAAATCTGTAATAGATTTAGACAGCCTGAAGCTTGCGGTAACCGAGACCGGGAAGTTGGAGCAGCAGCAAAAAGATTATAACTGTTTTACAAAGGAAAGCTGGGACAGGGTACAAAAAGCTCTGGATGAAGCAAGAGCAGTCCTGGAGAAGCCGGAATTAACTCAACAGGAGATTGACAATGCTTTTTTGAATCTGATTACGGCATGTGATCTTTTGGAAGACAGTGTACAGAAAACAGGTTTAAAGGCAGCGATTGATGGAGCCAAGGCCATTCTTGCAGACGAGGCACAGCTGTCCGGGTATACAAGGGAAAGTATTGATGCCGTGAAGGCTGCGCTTGAAGAAGCGGAAATCGTGTTTGCGGATATCAGCGCGGATACTGAGAAGGTTAACCAGGCAAGCCGGAAGCTGATGGATGCCGTTACCAATATGAAAGAAACGAAAAAGCCGTCGAAGGCAGAACTGAATGCTAAAATTGCGGAAGCAAAGGCAATTAAAAAGGGCATCTATACGGATGCATCCTTTCATGCTCTGACCCTTGCCATTGCAGCAGCAGAAAAAGTGGCGGCAGATCCAAACGCTTCCCAGGCAGTGATTGATGCCCAGGTAAATGCTCTGAAGAATGCAATCAGCAATCTTAAACTAGAAGTACCGCAGCCATCAAAGACCGCATTAAATGCAAAAATTGCCCAGGCAAAAGCGATTAAGATCGGCAATTATACAAATGCATCCTTTCATGCACTGACGTCAGCTATTGCAGCAGCAGAAAAAGTGGCGGCAGACCCCAAAGCAACCCAGGCAGCCATCGATGCACAGGTCAATGCGCTTACAAGAGCAATCCAGGGATTAAGGATTGACCCGGACAAAGAAGCAGCAGTGAAAGTGAAAGGGTCTACTGTTGCTGTAAAGGCAGCAAATCAGGCATCCAGATATATTAAATTAAGCTGGAAAAAGGTCTCCGGAGCGGATGGTTATGTTGTGATGAACAGAACCAGCAAAGGATGGAAAACGGTGAAAACAATTAAGAAAGACAGTTCCACATCCTATGTATATAAAAAGGCTGATCTTGGAAGAAGATACACATTTGCAGTAAAAGCCTACAAGAAAGCAGATGGAAAAACAGTCTACAGTAAATATAAAGACGTTTCCATTAAAGCGGTTCCCCAGAGCCCGGTTATAAAAGCAAAAGTATCTAAGGGAAGAGTCACAGTATCCTGGAAGAAAGTATCCAATGTGGTAACCGGCTACCGTATATACAGGAAGACAGGCAAAACCTGGAGCCGTATCGGAATTACAGACCGCACTGACACCAGTTTTAGGGACAAAAAAGTGAAAAAAGGCAAAACTTATACTTACAAGGTACGTGCATATAAGAAATCAGGCGGCAAGAATATCTATAGCCGGTATAGTAATGAAATTAAAGTTACCGTAAAAAAATAATTACATCAGAAAATAAATACTTAAACAGGGGAGGATTGCTATTCTGGATCGTTTGAAAATTGCTTTCAAACACGTTCTGGTATTGGCGGGTCTTTTCCCTGTTTTATTTTAGTAAAAGATGATTACGCTATGGAGGAAGAAAGGTTATGTACAAGTTTAAGAAAATGATTGCAGGTATAATGTCCATATGCATTGCCACAGCCGGTGTGTCGTTCAGTCCGTCAGCCGCAGCTATGGCGGAAAGTAAAATAGAAACAGATTCGGAATGGGAAGTCGTATCCGGGATTTTAGATGATTATACGGGTATCTATACAAAAAATACAACGCTGGGATCACCATGGGATACCGGCTATAGTCCTGACGGACCCTTAATGGGGAATGGAACGGTATATGCTTTTATGGCGGGTGACCGGAAAACGCAGAATATCTACATATCACATAGTAATATGTGGCAGGACCGCACTACCAATGATGGACAGGAATATACAACCTTTGGTGGAATTACAATACAGCAGAGTGATAGCAGCAATACCGGGAAAATGCAGGAATTCCGGTATGAACAGGATATGAAGAATGCGGAAGTTACAGCAAAGTCCGAACAGGGATTTACAACAAAAAGCTGGCTGTCCGCAAAGGAAAACATCATAGTAACGGATATTACGAACATCACCAAAAAGGAACTTCCCATGGAGGTTTCCGCCTGGACTGCCAATGCAAATACGACAGCGGAGGTGGACGCCGATACGATGGTAGTTACAAAGAAGGGTGTCAGCAAGCCCAAAGACCGGGATAGTGGTACCGGAAAGTGGGAAGGTTGGAATGTCAATATAGCAATGGCATCACAAATCGTAGATGACATTGATAAAACAACCCAAAATGTGGATGACAAGAAGAATGTCTCTGCTTTTACGCTTCAGCCCGGACAAACAGTGACGATGGTCTCTGCAGTGGAAGGCGGAAAAGAAGATGGACAGCAAAATACCCGGGAACAATCCGTGGAAAAAGCACTGGCAAAACTGAATACCAGAACCGATAAGGATTCTTTGTCGGATGCGCTGCAGGCACATCATGATTATTGGAAAGAATATTGGATGAAATCTTACATAGATATTCAGGATGCTGATGTAGAGAGAATGTACTATGGCATGTTATACCAGCTGGGGTGTTCGTCCTCAACATCCAGTGAGCATAATGGGGAGATCGCTGCCGGACTATTCCCCTGGACGGCGGCTGACCACCCTGCATGGCAGGGGGATTATACAACCAATACGGATTTCCAGAGGCAGATACACCCTCTTGTGCAGGCGAACAGAACAGACGGCATCCGAAACTATCTCAACGTCCTCCATCAATACTGGCCGGAGGCGCAGAGAAGATCAAGCAGTGTAAAAGATCTGAACTGGATCATCGAAGGAACGCCAAGACAGGAGAAATTCACCTCCGGTATTGAGGGAGGAGCACTGTTTCCAACCCATATCGGACCCTGGGGTGCGTCAACCGAACAGTACGATGGCAGAGATGATTACTTCAACTCTCCTGCGGATGCCACATCGGTTTTAATGCCTGTTGTGAAGATGTGGAAATATACACAGGATGAAGATCTGCTAAACGAGCTGTATCCGTTGATGAAATCGGTATCCGTTTTCTGGGAAAACTATATTACCTTAGAGGACGGTAAATACGTAGTATATGGGGCATCTCATGAAAATTTTCCCGGACGAAATCCTATACTGGATGTGGATGCATGCAAATATATGCTGGAAAATACCATAGAAGCGGCAGAAGCGTTAGAGACAGATTCTGAAAACATAGAAATCTGGCAGGAAATACTGGATCACATCAGCGAAGTGCCCACAATGGAATACAGAGGAAAAAATACCATATGCGATGTGGAAGGCCGGACAGAATGGGATACCGGTATGACATTTGCTGAAAATCCGGTAACTATACAATCCGTTTATTATTTTGACTCCATTGGTATGAGTGCATCTGAAGAAGAAAAAGAAAAATATATCAACTACCTGGACGTGAAAAACGGAATGGGGAACCATCGCCGGCTGATCAGTGCAACACGGCTGGGATATGATATCCATGAAATAATGGATCAGTTAAAGGCCGGATCAATTAATAAAACACCAAGTGACTGGGACGGCCTTCGCGGGAATAATACGATAGGTGATATAGGAGGAACCGGCAGACTTGCAATCCTTCAGGATTCATTGCTTCAGAGTAATGAAGGATTTATCAATATTTTTGCCAACTGGTTTGATGATCAGGAGACCACCTTTAAAAGAATGCGGGCAGAGGGCGGATTTTTAGTGGATGCAGACCAGAATGCATTTGGACAGACTATCTATGCAAATATTCATAGTGAAAAAGGAAGAACCTGTGCGGTGTTAAATCCATGGACTGGAAAGGAAATGGAAGTATATGAAAATGGCAGCCCAGTTCCGGCAGATAAGTCACAGAATGCCTTAGGCACTGTGTATTCCTTTGAAACAAAGCCCGGTGTGGACTACGAATTAAAAGTGGTTGGAGAGCTGGAAGGCTTCCTCCGTCTGGATACGGAAGAGGCGCAGGTGGGAACAGGTAACATGAAAAAGCTTACTGTATCTACAAATCAGGACTTAGGATCTGTTTCCTTTAGTTCCTCTGATCCGGAAGTGGCGGTTGTTGGTGTGGATGGAACTGTGGTCGGCTTAAAAGAAGGAACCACAGTCATTACTGCATCTGTAACAGGAACGGAGCTTTCGGCACAGTGTGCGATAACGGTAATTGGGTACAGTCAGGAAAACGTTGCACCCCTGGGAACTGCTGCGGCTAACAGCCATCATGATAATCTGGTTCCCCAGCGTGCCATAAACGGTGACTGGAGTCCGTCATATGAAGGATGGGTCAGTGCGAATGAATCCTGGGAACATGTATCCGACAGGTGGCTGTCTATCGATTTGGGGCAGGAATACAGGATTGCAAGATGGGTACTGAGACACAATGGACACCGGACGCAGAATACAGAAGATCCAGTGGGTGATCCACAGGATGACGGAAACTGGGGAGACTATTATCTTCAGGTCAGTAAAAATGGAAAAGATGGCTGGGAGACCATAGACTCTAAACAGAACAATGTAAATAATACCACAGACCGAACTTTAGATGAAACGGTCACCGGACGGTATTTCCGGATATATATGGAATTTCCCCAGTTTCAGGCAGATAAAGGATGGCCCTGGCCAGACGGATTTGCAAGGCTTCATCAAGTGGAATTATATACGCCTACAGAAGCCGATCACATCAGCCTGAAGGAAATCCGGAAGCCACAGGATATTACAGTTACGAAAGGGGTGCCCTTTGAGGAGCTTACACTTCCCCGGGAATTAAAGGTACACCTCAGTAACGGCACCGAAATCAATGCAGGTGTAACCTGGGATAAAGGAGAGTACGACCAGAACGTGGCTGATATTTATACGCTTAAAGGTACATTAAGCCTGCCAGAGGCAATAGCCAATCCGGATAATATAAGTCCTGAAGTACAGGTTCAGGTGAAAGAAGGAGATAAAACAGAACGGCTGGATGCCCTGGTTCAGATGGCAGCTGAACTTCTGGAAATGAGAGACCAATATACAGCTTCAAGCGTACAGGACCTGGAAAAAGCCCTGGAAGAAGCCAAGGCCGCGGCTGAAAACAGCCAGGCATCAGAACAGGAAATAAATGCTGCTTATGAAAGGCTGGCTGAGGCGATGACCGCGCTTGAAAGAAAAGCAAATAAAACGGAACTGAAAAATGCTTTGGCGCAGGCGAATAAAATTCTGGAAAATGCCGGGAAATATCTGGAAGAAAGTATTGCCGAATTGCAGGTAGTGACAGATCAGGCACAGGAAGTTTATGACAGGGAAGAAAAGGATAAGACTACAGTAGGGGCAGCGCTTCAGAACCTGGTTAACGAGATTCTGAAGGCACGCCTTATGGGAGACGTGGATAGAAACGGAACGGTAGATACAGCTGATTCTGCTGAAGTTTTAAAATATGCGGCGGAACTTAGCACCTTTTCCGAGGAGCAAAGCAAGCTGGCGGATATGGATCAGGATGGTATCGCGGACAGTAAGGACGCAGCTTCTGTATTAAAGCATGCTGCAGAAAAATAGAAATTTATAAAGCAAATGGATGCAGTCCCTAATTATGGGATCATTACTACAAAATCAGCAGGCACAGTGGCAAACGCCAACTGCACCTGCTGATTTTTCGTTCAACATAGTACAATGCAAAATAGCATCCTGCTAATATCATTTTACTCAAAGACTTTTATTCCGGTAGTCAGAAGGAGATACGCCGGTCAATTCTTTAAAAAAACGGCTGAAATAGTGCTGATCCTCATAACCGACTAAGGTACTTATCTGCTTCACCGACAGATCAGGATGTTCCAGCAGTAGTTTTTTTGCTTCGTCTATACGCAGCCGCAGGAGATATTTCACGGGGGATTCTCCGGTTTGCTTTTTGAAAATCCGGGTGAGATAAGAGGCATTGAAATTAAACTTCCTTGCCATGTCCTCCACGGTGATGGGTGAAGCATAGTTTTTCTTCATAAAACGCTCCACTTCTAATATGACAGAGGATGTATCCGAGCATTTTCCCGATTGTGTCCGGAAGATCTCCTGAAATAGTACTAGAATTTCTGAAAATAATGAATCAATGCCGGCGGCATTCTGGATGCAGTGATATAACCTTTTTTCGTGTGCATTATTTTCTTCATTTGTTGTTTCAAAATCATTTTCTGTAAGACGGAGAATCTGCAGAAGCTGACTTTCAATCATATACTGGGGACATTTTAAATTCTGCCACTGGCTGAACAAAGTTTCCAGAAATTGTGAAAAAGATGCAAAATTCTCAGACTTTGCAGATGCGGATAATTTGTTTATATCGGAAATATCAAGCTTCGTATGTCCGGCGGCAGATTCCGAAGTAATGATTTGGGAGAAGCCGAGAATCAGGCCATGGTATAAACGGTTTCGCAGCATCCTGGATGAAGTTTCAATATCCTGATATGCAATATAGTGTTCACAGGCTGCGATTGATAGCGGAGCATATATTTTTTCCAGGACAGCCTGCAGAGCTTTGGCATTCTGCAAGATTTCTTTTTCATCCTTTTGGTTGGAAGCAATAATTAAAAATTTCTGGTTCATTTCCCGTTCGTCGATCAGCCACCAGCTCTCCTCTTCAGAAAAACAGGTATTGAGGGCTGTCTGCATAGTCTGCTCTGAAAATAAAGAGGCAGCGTCTGCCAGATCCGTCAGTTCGGGAATATGATATTTTAGATTACCAAAACAGATCAGGAACAGCATAAAGTGTCTGCCGGAAAAAGAAAAAGGCATCAGCGTATCCGAGGCCTGTCCCGCGAGGGCAGATGAGAGAATGCTGCGCTCAATGGACTTCTCCTTTTGCTTAATGGTGTCCTGCATTTTCCGCAGGATACTTTCCAGATTCGCTTCCTTCACCGGTTTTAACAGATAATCTGCAACGTCGTAGCGGATTGCACTTCTGGCATATTCAAAGTCATCATAACCGCTGATGATGGCAATTTGCAGGGAAGTATTATTTTCCCGGATGCGCCGGATTAATTCCAGCCCATCCATCATAGGCATTTTTATATCGGTAAATAAGATCTGGGCTTTTGTGGTTTCCAGAAGATGAAGGGCATCCAGTCCGTTGTAGGCACTTCCAACCACCTGGAAATCAGGGGAAATATTTTCAATTTTTTTAATGATATTTTTCAATATCAAAGATTCGTCTTCCGCAACAATAATGCGGACAGGTCTATTCGTCTCCATAATGTTTATCCTCGCTTATGATTCCACCAATTGTAACTTCCGTTCCGCCTCCAGGCAGGTTTTTTATTTTGAATACAGCATCTTCTCTGTATGCCAGTTTAAGCCGTATATAGAGGTTAATCAGTCCCATGCCGTCGATTTCCAGTTCCGGAAGGGATTTTTCAGGAACGATAGATGCCAGTGTATTTTCCAGTGCCTCTAATTTTTCCGGATTGAACCCCGATCCGTTATCGGTTACTTTGATATACCAGGTATTTCCTTTTGTTGTTCCTTCAATATGTATCACCCAGGGGGGAATTACATGGATTGCGTATTTGATACAGTTTTCAAGAAGAGGCTGAATGATCAGTTTCGGGATTCTTATATGGTACATGGAATCATCAATGTCCATATGGAAGACAAGCCTATCCTCAAATTTGATTTTCATTAAGTTCATGTAGGCAATGCTTTGGTCGATTTCCTGCATTAAGATTACTTTTTGCATATTGTTGGACGAGATATAGCGGAGAATGGAGGATAAGTCGTCACAGACATCTATAATTTCAGTCGTACAGTCTTCTTCCGCCAGTATACTGATGGTAGATAAAGTGTTATAGAGAAAATGGGGATTCATCTGGGACTGAAGGGCAAGCATTTTTGCCTGAATCTCATGGGAACGCAGAGAAACCACTTCATCCAGGGATGCTTCCAGTTTCTTGTTCATGGACTGGAAGGAATGGTACAGCTGGTTTAGCTCATCATACTGACTGCTGTAATCCGGAACGGTGTCCTTGGATATTGTCTTCAAATCCAGCCGGGTTGTGATTTCCTGCAGCTTTCGCAGCGGTATTACCAGACTTCGGGATATCTGATAGGAGATCAGAAGTGTAGTGAGCAGGATTGCCACAAGTGTTAAAAAGATAATATTGCGGAACTGGATAATAGGTTTTAACAGTACATCCCTGGAGGTTTCCACTAGGAATGTCCATCCAAACTGGTCGGAGGTCCGGTAAGCACAGTAGGTATTGCCGGCTTCGGCAGTGTTTCCCTGGAGAAGACCGTTAGGCGATTCACTGTCTGCAATGGATTTCCAATATTCGCTGGAGCTTCCATTATGGTTATCGTGACCGGTATTCTCATATGCATAAACAATATGGCCCCTCTGGTCCAATATGTAAATGTTATAAGATTCTGTTTTATTGGACAGCGTCTTCTGAATAATCTTCTGAAGCACAGAGAAGGGCTGTTGTAATTCCAGAATCGTATCGTGAGGAAGGGTATTTTTTTCACTAAAAGAGCGGCAAAGAGAAATAACCGGTTCTTTCTCAAAACCCCAGTCATCTGTGTGAGGCTCAAGGAGGACTTTATTGCCTTTTGCATCCATAACATCGGAGGTCCATGTGAGGTTTTTAATCTTTTTCGGGGAAATCGTTTTAAACGTGCTGGATTTCGATAAATTGATGTAATGCCCGTCAAAATCAAATATATTGATGGAGATATTATCAATTCTATAATCCAAAGCGCTAAAAACCATATCGGAAAAGTCCAGCTTTTTCTGAGCACTGTCACGTGTAAAACTATACAGGTCCTGCTTTAAAAGAGATTTGATCGGTTTAGACACAGCGATACGTTTGGAATAGTTATTGAGCCGCTCTAACTGGGTATCTATCTGGGTAGTCAGGTTGTCGCATTTGTCTACCAGAGCATTAGAAGCATTTTCCTTAAGTGAATTGGATATATATGCATAGAAAAAAGCCACTAATATAAGTATCAGGATAACAATTAACTTGGAATAACTCAAAAAAAGATTGGATTGAATGGACTTTCTTTTCATATCTTCCCCCAAAAAGTGCTTATTTTCTTAATCATATCCGTTATTTTAAGGAATTACAAGCAATTATTTGATAAAAACAGGAAGGAAAAGAAGAAGTAGAAAAAGTCCACAATGGAAAGTCTAAAATGTATAAATACAAAGTTATTTCCGGGTGATATAGTATAAACATGTTAAACAATAAGGAGGAAGCAAAATGAAAAGCATGAAATTGAGAAAGGTATTGGGAGTTACACTGGCAGCAACGATAGCAGCAGCAGCGCTTGCAGGATGCGGCGGAAGCGGGGACAGCAAAACGGCAGCTACGGAAGCGAAAGGAACAGAGGCAAAAGGAACAGAGGCAAAAGGGACGGAAGAGGTTCAGGAAACCACAGCTGATACGGCAGCCAATGACACGGAAGCGGGCTCTTCGGAAGCAGCAAAGAGCGATGAGGCAAAAGAAGGGGTTACCATTACGGTAGCAGCATCATCCAACTGGATCAAAGATATTGATAAGGAACTTGCTGCTAAATATGAAGAAGAGTCCGGCAATACGATTCAATGGCAGGCAAGTCCTGACGACCAGTATACCAATGTACTGAATTCTAAATTTGCCGTGGGCGAAGGACCTGATATTTATCTCACCCAGTCAGGAGCAGGAATTGAGGAATATCAGCCGGCTGAACACGCTTTGGATCTATCGGGAGAAGAATGGGTATCACGTTACCGCGATTGGGCAAAAGAAGGTACTACTTATGACGGAAAAATAGTACAGTGCCTCACCTGGAGTGCTGACGGATGGGCAATGCTTTACAATCCGGATATCTTTGAAAAAGCAGGTATCAAAGAAGCACCAAAGAATTTTGACAGCTTTATGGAAGCCTGTGAGGCAATTAAAAATATTGGTATTACACCAATTTACGAACCGGGAGCTGCCCAGTGGCACCAGGCAACCTGGCTGGATACCATCTCGGCTCAGGCAGAAGAAGCAAAACCGGGACTGCGGGATTCCCTGAATAAAAACACTGCAAAGTTTGCAGAACAGGAAGGTCTTTTAAAAGGTCTGGAACAGATGAAACAAATTGAAGAAGCAGGTTATTTTGGAGAAGAATTTATGTCCAACACCTGGGAGAGTAGTGTGGATAAGATGATAACCGGAGAATATGCCATGATTCTGGTATATACCACCTTCCAGAATGAAATTATGGCAAAAGATCCTTCTACCAATGCAGACAAGTGGGAAATGTTCTCGGTTCCTTTAAATGACAATACGGTATTTGCACAGTCTTCAGGCGGTGTTGGACGTAGTATTAACAAAGATTCTAAGGTGATCGATGCAGCAAAAGATTATTTTAATTTCCTCACCAGAAAAGAAAATCTGGAAGCTTATTATGCAGCCAGACCGGATCTGGGACAGTGTTCCTTTACGGATATCGAAGGTAACGTATCCAATGGTTATAAGACTGTAGTTGCCAATGGAACAGGAGTAGGACAGAATTTTGAAACAGGCGTAACCAACTGGAACAGCACAGAGATTGGTATCCAGGTTCAGAATATGTATCTGGGCGGAACCGCTATGGAAGTGCTGGAAGGCATTGATGCCATGAGAGAACCGTTATTCGAAAAATAGAGTAAATTCAATGTAAAAGAGGTAATGGATAAGCAAAATCATTACCTCTTAAATATTAAGATGAAATAGAGAAAAGGTAAAATATTATGAACAAAAAAAAGATATACAGCCCACTATTTTCAGTTCCGGCAATTGTATTGTATACAGTGATGTTTATTATACCTGTGGTGGCCGGAATCGGCATTTCATTAACAGACTGGAATACTTCCTGGTCTAAGATTTCTTTTGTAGGGCTACAGAATTATAAAGATATTTTTATGTCCCACGGCGGTCCATATCTGAAAAGTGTGCAGCATACGCTTTTGTTTACCGTAGTAACGGTTATAGGCAAAACGCTGCTGGGGCTTGGTCTGGCGCTGCTCCTGAATACGGGGCTTAGAAGTAAAAATTTATTCAGGGGTCTGTATTTTCTGCCCTATACATTGGCGCCTTTGATTATCGGTATCGCATTTACTTCCATTCTGGGAATGGATGGGCCGTTTAATAATATTCTTCGCCTTCTGGGGCTTGACGGCATGGTAAAAGGCTGGCTGGCTAATCCGCACACTGCTTTGGGAAGTACCATGGTTGTTGAGATCTGGAGAATGGCTGGATGGAATATGATGATTTTACTAGCAGGTCTTCAAATGATCCCGAAAGAGTATTATGAGGCTGCCGGAATTGACGGAGCTGGTAAATGGAAACAGTTTATCTATGTAACGCTGCCGTTCTTAAGATCCTCGCTGACGATGGTAATGGTACTGAATACCATTCATGGTCTGAAAGTATTTGATATTATTTATTCATTGACAGGCGGCGGTCCCGGAACCTACTCAGAAGTTATCAATACCCAGGTGTTCAAGGAATTTGGCAGCGGGCGTTATGGTATGGCGAATGCACTTTCTGTCATTGTATTTCTGGTAACCTTTGTGATTTCAATGGTTATGAAAAAAGCTTTAGTTGGGGAGGAGGAATAAAATGAAGAAAAAACAGTTGACCGGAAGAATATTAAGACTTATAACAGCCGCCATTGGCAGCCTTACCGTACTTCTTCCATTATATTTCATTGTTATTAATTCCCTGAAAACCTCAAGTGAAGCTGGAGAATTGAACTTTGCATTCCCCCAGGTAATCCAGTGGAGGAATTACATCGACGTAATTGAAGCAGGAAGCCTGGTCAGAGCATTTGGCAACAGTATGCTGATATCAGGAGCATCCGTAGTAATCTGTCTGATTGTATCGGCAATGGCTGCTTTTTCGATCAGCAGAGACAGAAATAAAATGAATAAGGGTCTTTACAATTATTTTTTCCTGGGACTTATTGCACCGGTAAACTATGTAGCAACCATATTTGTATTGAAGGCACTGCATATTCAAAATACATATTTAGGAATTATCCTGGTAAATGCAGCATTTGGTATACCGTTTCTGATTTTTCTTTTTGACAGTTTTATTGGCGGGATTCCAAGAGAGCTGGATGAGGCGGCAGTTATTGATGGAGCAGGACCTCTTGGACTGTTTTTTAAGATTATTCTGCCTCTTTTAAAACCGGTAACCATTACCGGGCTGGTACTTAACTTTTTAGGGGCATGGAATGATTTTATTACCCCGCTGTACCTTTTAAACGATACGAAAAAACTTGGAATGATTAATTCTATTTATAATTTCTTCGGACAGCATTTCAATGAATGGAATATGATTTTTGCGGATATTCTGCTTTCGGTTGCACCGATTATGATTCTCTACATATTTGGACAGAAATATATCGTAAGCGGAACTACAGCTGGAGCAGTTAAAGGATAACTATGATGGAGAAAAAAGAATATATTTTCGGTGAACATAAATTGCTTTATTTAATCGATGACGACAGGCACGTATCTTTGTGGCTGCTGCCCCGGCAGCTGAATGGAACGGTGAAGGAAGCCTGGCTTCGGGAAGCAGAACCCTTCAGCCAGCGTTCCAATTACAACCGGGAGTGGAAAACGGGCAGTTTGGTGCATCTGCATCTGCGCCACCACAGCCGCGGGGTTTCCGGTGGAATGACCATGAAATACAGCCAGAGCACTGACTGTCTGAAATATGAAAGCCAGTCTCTGCTTGAGGACGAAGCCAGCAAAACGGTGCTGACCAAATTAGTATCACCGGAAGGATATGAGGTTTGTCATTCACTTACCTGGATAGATGGCAGAAAAGGACTGATCTGTAATACAAAATTCAGGAATACAGGACAGCAGCCGTTGGTTCTGGAGATGCTATCCAGTTTTGCCTTTGAGAATCTAAGTCCGTTCCAGGAAGAGGACGGAAACGGTCAGATGGAATTACACCGGTTCCGTGGAGGATGGGCGGTGGAAGGAAGACATGTTCGCGAAACCCTGGAAAGCCTTGCACTGGAGAAAGCCTGGTGTGCTCCATTTACGGTAAGCGAGCGGTTTGGATCGGCAGGCAGCTTTCCGGTAGGCAGATACTTTCCTCTTGCATCCGTGGAGGACCGGAAAAATAAGGTATTCTGGACAGCCCAGTTATGCCACAATGCCACCTGGCAGATGGAAGTAACCAGGTTAGGAGACAGTATATCTTTCAGCGGAGGTCTGGGAGATTACGAGTTCGGGCAGTGGAGCCGTACTGTGGAACCGGGAGAAGAATTTGAGGCTCCCACAGCGTTTCTGTCCAGTGTACAGGGTGACATAGCCAAAGCCTGCCAGTCAGTAACGGATATGCAGAATACAGCTTGTGACAGTTACGGAGAAAAAGGACTGCCAATCGTATTCAATGAATACTGTGCATCCTGGGGTGACCCGACCCAGGATAAAATGATGAACTATGCAAAATGCCTGGACAAAAAGGGAATCCGTTATCTGGTGATTGACGCAGGCTGGAGCAGGGATGCCCGGGAACAAAGGGGCAATGGAGAGTGGCTGGCAGATGAAAAGCGCTTTCCGGATATGAGACAAATGAGCATTGACTTAAGAAAAATGGGTTATATTCCGGGACTCTGGATGGAGTTTGAAGTAACGACAGAAGGTTCGCCGGCTTATACAGATACATACGATGATATGCATTTAAAAAGCAATGGAGTTGTGATAAATGTGGGAGGCTGGAGGACATTTTGGGATTTCAGGAGAAAAGATGTCCGGGAATACCTTCAGGCACATGTAATAGACAGGCTGATCGAAAATGAAATCGGTTATTTAAAAGTAGACTATAACGGCTGTATTGGAATCGGATGTGACGGCAGTCAGGACAGTGATAAAAATGATAAAAGAAGTGTATCGCCCGGGTCAATCGGGGACACAGACAGCGGGATAAGTCCCGGGGAGGGGCTCAGACAGCATTTGGCCGCAGTAAGAGAATTTTTTCAGGAAATCAAGCGGCAGATACCGGATATCATCATAGAAAACTGTGCATCCGGAGGGCACCGGCTGGAACCGTCTATGTTAGGAGTTAGTGCTATGAGTTCCTTTTCGGATGCTCATGAATCCAGGGAGATTCCTTATATAGCAGCAAATGAACACTATCTGATGCTGCCAAGACAATGCCAGATCTGGGTTGTGCTGCATGCAGACCAGAGCGTGGATGAACTGCGGTACCGGCTGGCTTCGGGATTCCTTGGAAGAATCTGTTTATCGGGAGAGATCGATAAATTATCGGATAAACAATGGATAGAAGTGGAAAAAGGATTGGCGTTTTACCGGGAACTGGAAGGTGTCCTTATGGAAGGGATCACCCGCATTTATGGAAACAGAAGCAGAAACATGCATGATCCGTCGGGTACCCAGGTACTGGTCAGAGAAGGAAAAGAAGAGATTATGGTTGTCTGCCATAGTTTTCATACACCGGAAGAGAGGATAAAAATTCCTGCCCCAGAGGGATTTTATATAGCAAATGGTTTTCATAACCAAGTAATTAGCGTGAAAGGCGGTGAGATCATCGTAGAAAGAATGAGACCCTGGACGGCATGTGCAGTTCTGTTAAAAAGGAATGGTACCTTGTAGAAAAAATGTATGGGGTCTGATGAATGAATTTGCAGTATTTGACAAAAGGAGGAAATAAGAGAATGAAAAGAAAGCTTATGGCGAAAGGATTATCTGCTTTGCTGATTGCATCGGTGTTTCTGAACATGATGCCGGTAAGTGTATCTGCTAATGAAGGAGGGTCTGTGAACAGTGATGCACAGTGGGAATCGCTGCGTGAGACATTGAAGAATTATACTCCCACATGGAATGATGCCACTTATAAAGGGGCTGTGGCACAGAGAATGGTCGAGACTGCATTGATGGGAAATGGAGATGTTGGTGTTAACTCTTCCGGGAATTCAAAAGAAAAGTCCTATTTAATATCAAAACAAGATTTTTGGAACTGCGGTAATATGAACACGGATAACATCGGTTCTGCGGATGCAGGGCGGGTATCCCCGCTGTCCGTAGGGGGAGTGACCATACGGGAGATGCAGGAAGAAGAAGTGCCGGAGATAAAACCTACCGTTACGGGATGTGGGTTCATTGATGATGCGGACCCGGAATACGTTTATGATCTGGATGGCCTTATTGACGGTAAGATGGAAGCTGATAAAGACAGCTGGGCATGTAAGGGAACCGATCATGAGCCGGACGCCCATTGGTTTGAGATTAATCTAAATCAGAAAAAATCCATACAGGGATACGAAATTTATCACCATACAGATCCATTAATGTATACGGCAGATTTTGAAGTATCCGTTAGTTCCGATGGAATTAATTATGAAACAGTGCAAACGGTTACGGATAATGACCAGCAAAAAACAAGCTTTCAGTTTGATCAGGCAAAAGAAATACAATATATCAAAGTGGATATAACAAAGCCTAACGCAGACAGAGACAACACAGTGCGCATTCTGGAAATGACATTAATGGAAAGTGTCGAAGCAGCAGCAAATGTAACCGGCTGCGGGTATATCAGCGATGCAGATCCTGAGTATATTTATGATTTGGATGGGATTATAGATGACAAGATGGAAAAGGACAAGGATACCTGGGCGTGCAATGGAATCGAACATGCGGATGATAAAAAAAGCCACTGGTTCCAGGTTGATTTTGGGGAAGTAAACCGTTTAAAGAAATATGTTCTTTACCATCAGGGATCCTATAACAATTCCCAGACGGAAATGAATACTTCCGATTTTGAAATTCAGGTGAGTAAGGATGGGGAAAATTATGAAACCGTTCAGACCGTAACGGATAATGTGGATAATGCCACCGAGTTTATTCTGGACGAAGCAATAGAGGTACAATACGTAAAAGTCTTCATTACAAAGCCGAATCCGGAAAGAGACAGTACCGCCCGGATTGCAGAAATGCGGTTCTTTGATGAAGCCAATAAAAATCTGATCACTGGCGATACTGTGTATGATTTTAAAGAAACACTGGATATTACAGACGGCAGACTGGATACAAGTATGGAGATAGCAGGGGTTCCTGTTACCTGTTCGTCCTGGCTCTCTGCTACGGATAATATAATGATAACGGAGATAACATCCGCCGGAGAGAAACCGCTTAATCTGGAAAGTGCAGTATGGACAAAATCAGATCTTGAGGATTTCCCACTGGATTCCGGAGTTGACGGTGACATGGCATGGGCATCAAAGAAGACCGTTAATCTGGTTGAAAACCAGAATGAAAAATCCTGGACTTCTGAAGTGGTATTAAAATCAAAAGTACTGGGTACGGAAGCAGTTGCTGAGAAAAATAAAGATTCCGAAGCAGTCCTGAAGTTTACTTTAGAGCCGGGACAGACCGTACAGGTTGTAACATCTGTCGGTGGCGGCGGCCAGAATTACGATTATACAGGAAGTTTACAGGGGACAGAGCCGCAAATTGAGGCATCTGAAATCCTGGCACAGTATCAGAATGCCCAGGATCTGGTATCCCTAAAAGAAAGCAATGACCAGTGGTGGAAAGATTACTGGCTGAAATCTTATATTAACATCGGAGATGAACAGCTGCACAGATATTATTATGGCTCTTTATACTATATGGCATGTACCAGCAGGGAGGACAGTCTTCCATCCGGTCTCTACGGGATCTGGACTACAACGGACGGCGCTATGTGGAACGGAGACTTCCACATGAATTATAACTTTATTGCACCGTTTTATGGGATGCATTCCAGCAACCGCGGGGAATTTTCCAAATCGTTGAAAGACCCGCTTTTAGATTTCATGGAAAGCGGCAGCCAGAGAGCAAAGACAGACCTGGCTAATGTATATCATGATTATATCTATGGAGGAAATCAGCCGGGCGAAAATGGAAAAGCCTTTAATGATGGTAAATTTGACGGGCGTCCTGAACTCGTAAATGGAATTGATGATGGTATCCTCTACCCGGTTGCACTGGGACCATGGGGGTCTTATGCATGGGGCGGTGAAGCAGGCGGATATCTCATGCAGGTATACAATGCAGGATTTTCAGCAATGGGTCTGACACAATATTATAATTATACGAAAGACGGTGACTATTTAAAGGAAATTTATCCATATCTGCTGGCGAATGCTAATTTTTATGAGAAATGGTGTGAAAAAGAAGATTTGGGAGATGGTAAATACCGTTATAATATCTGGACAGGAGCACATGAGAATACCTTTGACATGAATTCCGGAACAGCTATCGGTACCGTAAAAAATATATTAGAATGTCTGATCGACGGAACAGAGGATGGAAATATATTCCCTCCGGCAGAGAAACTGGCTGTCTGGAAAGACATGTATGAAAACTTTGCAGATTACCCGATTCAGGAATTTGTGCCTCAAAGTGATGCGAATTTCACATATGACAAACCATATATCCCATTAAGCGAGGTAGGTGCGAAATTCAGGGCACATGAGGCAAATGTAGGGCTTGAGTTTATAGCACCGGGCCAGCAGCTGGGATATGATTCCGATCCGGAAGTCCGGGAAGCTGCAAGAAACAGTATTGAACTGAAAGAGATTGCAAACAGAAATATATGGTCTCAGATTAACGAAACCCCGAAGGTATACCTCCATGCGGTAAGAAGCGGTGTTGACCCGCAGTACATTATGGACAAATTCAAGATTCTCCTGGATAGTTCCATGTGTGAGAATTTCGTAATTCAGGACGGCTATCATGGAATAGAAAAGGCAGGCGCAATCGAATTTATTAACACCATGTTATTACAGAGTGACAATGATATTATAAAGGTATTCCCCAATTGGACCGGAGCGGATGCAAGCTTTACCAGACTGCGGGAAAGAGGCGCATTTTTACTGTCTTCCAGCATGACAGGCGGACAAGTGGATTATGTTGAAATCACCAGTGAAAAGGGAGAACCGGTTAAACTGGTAAATCCCTGGCAAAATTCTGTTGTAAGAGTAACCGATCAGTCTGGACAGGAAATCGATTATAAAAAAGGCTCTACGGTAAATACCGGCGAGAGAACAATTGAATTTGAAAGTACTGAAAATGCTGTTTATACCATTGAGTATGCAGGAGAAGAACCGGCTGATTACACAAAAGTGGATGCGGCACTGGATCAGGTTCCGAAGGATCTCAGTATCTACACCCGTGAAAGCGCAGCGGCTGTAACAGAAGCAGTTAACGCTGTTGTCAGGGATTTGACGATTGACCGGCAGGCAGAAGTGGATGCAATGGCCGCAGCAATCGAAAAGGCAGTTCAGGGGTTGATAACACAGGAGTCTGTTGATCTGGAAACGGCAAAGACAGCTCTTGCAAAAGAGATATTAGTAGGAAAAGCCATGATGGAGAAAGGACAGGGCATCTATACTGACACCAGCTGGACAGCATATATCAACGCGGTGAACAATGCCATTCAGATGTCAGAAAAGCAAGATGCAGTCTCGTCTGAAGTAAACGGAGCAGTAAACCAGGCAAAAAATGCATTCCGAAACTTAACAGTTAAAGTAGATACTTCCTTTGTGGAAGCGAAAAAAGAATTTCAGTCCATCCTGTCCGTACTGAATACGGTTCTGACTAAAGGTCAGGGTAACTATACGGATACAAGCTGGAAAGCTTTTAAGGATACGATTGCACAAGGCTCAGCCCTTGCGGCAAAACCATCAGCAGATAAAGCAGAGATGCTGACAATGTCTCAAAAACTGAGACTGGCTGCAAATGGTTTACAGCTTAAGCCAGTTATGCCTCCGACACCGCCGGCTGTGCAACTTCCAAAGGCAGGTTCTGTACATAAGGTCGGAAGCCTCAAATATAAAGTGACAAAATCTGCAGCGAAAGACGGCACAGTTGCGGTAGTGTCAGGCGCGAAGAATACCATGACAAAAGTAAGTATCCCTTCCACTGTGAAAATTAGCGGCTATACATTCCGTGTAACGGAAATCTCTGCAAAAGCATTCAAAAATTACAATAAGCTGTCCACGGCAACCATTGGAAAATATGTAACTACTATAGGAAATTATGCATTCCAGAATAATACAAGGCTTAAAAAAGTTACGATTGGTGAACGGGTTACGAAAATAGGCAAATACGCTTTCTATGGAGATAAGAATTTAACAGACATCAGAGTTAAGTCGAAAAAATTAACTTCCATAGGTACCAGCGCATTTAAGAAAATTAATAAGAAAGCAGTTATCCGTGTACCTAAAAATAAGGTTTCTTCTTATAAGAAATTATTCAGGGGAAAAGGTTTGCCTGGTAGAGTGGAAATAAAGAAATAATGTTAAACAGATAAAGGAGAAGAACATAATAGAGGGGCTATCGTACTAAGATTTTTCAATCGTTAAGGCGACAGCCCCTTTAAAAAAATGAAATTAGTAAAATTATAATGCAGGAGGGAAAAATATGATACAAAAATGGATGAAAAAGAGTCTTGCACTGGCTGTATCAGCAAGTATGGTAATGGGGTCCGTACCGGTAAGCGCGGCTGAAATAATCACGGAAAATACGGTACAGAAAGAAACCGCAAAAACAGAAGAATTTACAGATACAAAAGAATCAGCAGAAACAGCTGCTGCCACCGAGGCTGAGGAATTTTCGATGGAAACGGAAGTTGAAGATCGATCTCAAGGCCTGGAAAATCAGAACCCAATTGTTCATTTTGATATGGATAAGCTGACAGATGGGAAGATTATGAATAAGGCGGACAACCGTGAGTATCCTGTAGCCGGGAATAACGTATCCCTGACAGACTCCGTTGGCAGCCATGGAGAAGCACTTGAATTCGACGGAATTTCAAACTACATTGATCTTGGTACGGATTATCAGGTCGGGTCCAGCTATACCATTGCAGCATGGGTAAAAACAGCAGAAGATGCCAACGGGCTTTCCAGAATTACCTGCAGAAGCAGGACAACAGTTCCCGGTGAAAAGGATTTGTCTTTATACATCAGAAACAATGGGAAGCTGGAACATCAGGGAACTGAATGGCTTGCATCGGATGAGAATGCAGTTGGTTTTGGAACCTGGCAGCACGTGGCGGTGGTTAGCGACGGTATGGCAATGAAATTGTATGTAAATGGCAACGTTGTAAAGGAAGAAAACACTGCCGCAGGGGACATGAGCAATACAGATGTA
This sequence comes from uncultured Robinsoniella sp., assembly GCA_900540475.1. GTDB lineage: Bacteria > Bacillota > Clostridia > Lachnospirales > Lachnospiraceae > Robinsoniella. The sequence goes on from UQGG01000011.1 coordinate 58,399, forward strand.
TCGCTATTGATTGGTGCCGGTTGGAATAAAGATGCCACGGCTCCCTTTGAAGACCATATGTTTAAGGGAGCTATGGATGAGCTGAGAATTTATGATACGGCTGTAAATGATGCGGAGATGAAAGATCTGGCAGCGGAAGGAAACCCGGATGAAGAGATAGAACTGCCCGAATCCTTATTCCAGTTTACAATGGATGAGGTCATAGACGGAACCGGGGAAAATGTTGGGAAAAAGGTTGTGATCAATGAAACGGATCAGAAAGAATATGCCGTAAATGGTAACTATCGGGTGGATGATTTTGGTATTTACGGTAAATCTCTGGAGTTTAACGGAAATAATACATATATCAATATCGGAAATCCGGAAATCCACGATGAGTATACCTTTGAAGCGTGGGTAAATATCGATCCAAGCGGCGGAAACAGCCTGAATAAAATTTTTGGGCGGGACCGCACCACGATTCCACAGGATTCCTTTTATTTTTGCGTCAGGAACAACGGCAATATTGAATTTGAGACTAAAGGGTCTGAAGGCGGAACCTGGTTAGAAGGGAAAGAAGCCAATCGGCTGGCATTTGACAACTGGAGCCATCTGGCTGTTACCTGTGACAAAGATACTTATAAAATGTATCTGAATGGAGAGCTGATAGCCACGGAAGCGGTAGAGGTGCAGATAGACCAGGCTTTAAATCCCAACGACCTGCTGATTGGCTCCGGATGGAATGCAGACGGAACTGCTATTTTTAACGGTCATGCTTTTAAAGGCAGGATGGATGATGTAAGAATTTTTAATGTTGCATTGACAGAACAGCAGATTAAAAAGTCAACGGAAGGAATTCTTCAGAATCTGCCGCCTGAGATAAAAGGGGTTTCACCATCCGATGGCAGTACCATAGGTAAACAGGGTAAGATAGCCGTTACTTATAATATGGCGGTTCAACTGAGTACGGAAGCCATTATTTTAAAAGATGAAACAACTGGTGAAACGGTTCCGGCTGCTTATGAAGTAGTGGATAAGGACGAGAAAATCGAAGGTGCGGAAACACTGGAAATTACGGCGGCGGATCCGCTGGATTCGGGACATGTATATTCCCTTACCATTCCTGCGGGGGCACTGGAGAATCTTCAGGGAATAACGAACAGAGAAGCGAAGACCTTTACCTTTAGTGTTGGCATAGAACTGGAAGGAAACAGTGCCGAAAGCAATCTGGGGGACTGGATCAACGGTGAAGTTAAGATCCCTTCTGCGATTGCACAGCAGGATAATACAGTTACGATGAGCAATGGAATTGTGGAAAGAACTTTTGATGTTTCTAAAAATTTCATGACAACCGGTTATAACAATCTGTATACAGGACTGGATTTACTGGAAAAGGGTAATCTTGGGGCAGATATGGAGATTGTGTTAAATGATCACTATACAGATGGAGACGATGGAGAAGTACGATACCAGATAGGCGGGGAAGATTCAGATTTTGAATACTTGAACCATACAACCGAAGAGAATACGGAAGAGATCTTTCACTGGGAATATGACCCGCGTATGTCGGATCCTACTATGAAGGACACAGCCTGGCCTGCAAAGGGAAAAGCTTTGATTGTCAACTATGGGGCAAAAGATACGGTTGAGGAAAAGTACCGGGGAGTGAAACTTCAGGTGCGGTATGAAATTTACGATGGAATCCCAGTAATATCCAAGTATGTAAAAGTTGTGAACCAGGGCGGAGAGAAAGTAGTGGTGCAGCATCTGAGATCTGAAATACTTCCTATACAGACACCGAAAAAGGAAGCGCTGTATATGGAAACCAGTTATAATGGCGGAAATCCAAATCACGACAGGAATAATGGAAGACACCAGTCTGTGCAGTGGAAAGACAATGAAACATTCGGACAGCTTATCAGCCAGTATTCGTATGAACCGGATCTGGGTCAGAAAATAGAAGAGTTTGGTCCTGCGTACACCTTGCAGCCGGGTGAGACTTTCACAGGTTTTCGGACATATGAACTATTCCAGAGCAGCAGTTATTATGAATGGCAGCAGCTTGCGGTAAAGAAAATGTACCGGGTGCTTTTTCCACAGACAACGGATAACCCGACCATTTATCATTTGATCAGTGCGGACGAGAAAAAAATAAAAGAAGGCATTGATCAGGCAAAAGCGTCAGGATTTAATATGGTACTTCTTTCTTTTGGTTCAGGCGTCAATGTAGAGGACGTTTCGGCAGCGAATATTGAGAAGTATAAACGCATCTGTGATTACGCCCATGAAAAAGATATTTTGATCGGCTCCTATACCATGGTAGTATCCCGCGGGGATCAGGGTGCCCACGAAAGCTATAACGGATGCTGGGGAAATATGCGGTGTATGACCTCTGCAGCGGCTGAAACAAGCCTCCAAAACGCCTTGAAATTTTATCAGGAAACAGGAATGGATTGTATTGAAATCGATGGCACCTATCCAAGCTGGGTTTGTGACAATAAGAAACCAGAACACATCGGACATGATGGAGAGCAGGATTCCGTTGCAAAACAGTGGGAGACAGCAGTCAGAGACTTCTACAAAGATTTAAGAGAAATGAATGTATATATCAATTCTCCGGACTGGCACTATATGAATGGTGCAAGTATGGGTGTAATGGGATATGAAGAGGCAGCTTTTGCAATACCAAGAGCCCACCAGCTGATCTATGGAAGAGAGATCGCTTATTATGGCACTTTTGGTAAAATGCCGTCCATGGGATGGACGCTGGTTCCATTTTCAGCATATACAGGGGGAGACGATTCCGTTTTCTGGCCATATGACGAAAGAATTAACGATTACGATTACATTATTGCACTCAATATGATGTTTGGTGTAGGCGGCTCTTACCGTGGCGCAAATGGGCTGTACCAAGGGGCGCCATCCGAAAATGTTATGAAGACATGGGGTGAATTCTATAATAAATACAATGATATTTTGAATGGTGATGTGATTCATATTAAACCACCGGTTTATGATATCCCGGAAGGATCAGGCAGCCGTACAAGTGATAAAACAATTGATATTGATGGGTTTATCCATGCATCTGCGGATACAAAGCAAAAAGGGCTGGGCGCATTTTTTAACCAGACCGGAGAAAAAGTAACACAGAAAGTGAAAGTACCGCTATATTATACAGGGCTTACGGATTTAAAAGCGGCACCGGCACCTGTGGAAGGATCCCATTACCGCGATGACATGAGAGTATACCCCGGCCTGGGGGATTGGTATGATCCGCCGATACCGGAAATTAATACACCGGAGGGAGTTCCTACGGATAAAAAAGCAGTGTTATGTTTTGGTGATATGAACCCACAGGAATATATCATTGACAGCAATGGAAGTATCGAAATTGAGCTGACTATGGAGCCTGGAACATATGCATGGTTTACGGTATATGATCCTAAGGATGCACCGGGAACTTCAGCAGCAATACCGGTTCCCCAAAATGCAGAAGCAACTAAGGAGAGCAACCAGATCACTCTGAGCTGGGAGCATGTTTCCGTAGCTGGCAGAAATGTAAAGGAATATGCTGTTTACCGCAATGGTGATTATCTTGGAAAGGCCTTTACCAATACATTTACCGATAAGACAATGGAAGCGAATAACAACTATGAATATGAAATCATACCCGTGCATAATACGGTGTCCGGAACTGGGGCAAAAGTGGCCATCAGTACAGAAGAGGACAAAGAGGCACCGGAATTAACGGATGCAAAAGCTTTGGATAAAGAATCAATTCAGCTTTCCTTTAATGAAAAATTAGACAGAGAAACAGCAGAAAATATGGGCAGCTATCAGGTATCCGCAAATGTAGTTTTATCTGCATCTCTGGATAGGGAAGGTAAAACGGTAACTCTGAAGCTGAAAAAAGAATTGATGGCATTTACAGAGACAGAAGTAGAAGTCAGCGGTATCTGTGATTTGGCTGGAAATGTAATTTCTGAAGGCAGTGTAAGGACAATTGTATTTGGAAATCTGAGGGCATTTGACTTTAACGAGACAGGTGGTGATGTAATTCTGGATCGCATCAACGGCGAAAACGGAACGATCTATGGTAATCCGAAACGGGATACGGGTATCCAGGGTTCTGCACTTTCCTTTGATGGTGCCCAAAACTATGTAAACCTTGGGAAAGTCATAAATAGCTATACAGATTATGGGTTATCCTTCTGGTTTAACCCGGAAGATGTGCAGAAAGAGCAGACGCTTCTGGGGCAGCAGAGAGATACATTCCCGGCGTGGATGTGGAATCTTGGTATCCGGGATGGCAGCCTGTTCTTCCAGGCAAATGATGGAAAGGGCGATAGTGAACAGGAGATAAAGGTAGAATTACTGACTGCATCCGGACTGATCAAAGAAGGGGAATGGAATCATGTAACCCTGGTCAGGAATGGGGAGAGCTTTACACTCTATGTAAATGGTAAACCAGAAGCAGCAGAGGTGAAAGCCGGCATAGACCAGACAGAAAATGAATACACCATGTGGCTGGGAGGCTTCCGAAATGCTGCCGGAGGTGAACCTACGAAGCAGTTTAAGGGTTTGATTGATGAATTAAACTTCTATAATACCAGCCTGACCGATGAAAACGTGAAGAACATTTGCATGGAGCATGTAGATGTGGAAGCGAAGAGTGAACTGGAGGGAACAGTTACATTTGCAAAAACCTTATTGGAAGCAGACTATACGCCAAAAAGCTATGCAAAGGTGGCAGAAATGCTGGAAATTGCAGAAAAACTTCTGGAGCGCATCATGCCATCGGGACAGGAACTGGAACTGGTACAGGGCCAGCTGAAGGAAGCAATTATGGGTCTTGAGAAGAATGGGACGATAGATCCGGAACAATCCTTTGACGAGCTAATAGGGCAGATTCAGAAATTGAACCAGAAAGACTATACAGAAAATGCATGGAAACAGTTTCAGGAGAAATATCGGGCTATCCTGGCGGCAGGCAGAAAAGATAGCGAAGCCGTTGCGCAGCTCCAGAAGGCATTGGATCAACTGAAGCTGAGCAGTGAAAATGAGCTGCTGATGGAGAAAGCAATCCTGGAAAGCGTCATATCCTGCTCAAAGCTGTTAAAAGAAGATGCTTATACCGGAGCATCCTGGCAGAAGTATCAGCAGGCTTTAGCAGACGCCCAGAAGATATATGCAGATAAAACTGTTTCGGTAGGTACCATACAGGCGGCAGTACAAAGCCTGAAAGCAGCAATGGCACAGTTGGAAAAAGCGGCACCCGTTACGATACCGGTACTTCTTCCAAAACCAGGTACAGCTTTTAGCTACAACGGTCTGAAATACAAAGTGCGAAAAGCAACGGAAAAGGAAAAGACAGTGAGCGTAATCGGCGCTGTATCAAAGTCAGTTAAAAAAATTACGATTCCGTCAGACGTTAAATACAAAGATCTTACTTTTAAAGTAGATTATATCAGAAGTAGTTCCTTCCGGAACTTAAAGAAACTGGAGAGCGTAAGTATAGGCAGAAATGTTACCGCCATAGGACCGCGTGCATTCCAGAACTGTAAAATGCTGAGCAGCGTAAAGATTGGAAAAGGTGTTACGGGTATTGGAAATTACGCATTCTATGGTTCTGAAAAGAAACTGAAATATGTTAAGATTTATTCAGTGAAGCTGAGCAAGGTAGGAAAAAAGGCATTCTACCAGAGCAGTAGTAATGGGGTAATGAAAGTGCCGTCTTCTAAGCTGAGTGCTTATAAGAAATTATTGAAAGACAAAGGGATTAAGACGGTTGTGAAATTCTAGATAATAAATAGTTGAAATACATGCATCAAAAATAACCAATCTTCAGTTTTATGGAAGATTGGTTATTTTTTTGAAAATATCGAAAGATACACCCCCTGTCCTGGTCAAAATAATCATCCAAAATGTCACATCTTGTCAAAAACGTGGTTGTATTAATGATCATAATTAGATATAATGTGATAAAGGTGTTCAGAAAAGATGATAGAAAAGCACTTCCAATACATTAAGCAGCAAACAAATACATGATTCCGGAGCCTGTGAGAATGAGAAAAAAGAATGAATTTTATATATATACCAGTATGTGGATGATAGCGGTCATTATTTTGCTGGTGCTTTTAGTGCAGAACCTTGGAGATGCCAGGGTAGTTAATTACAGCGGCATCGTCCGGGGGGCTACGCAGAAGCTGGTGAAAGAGGAGATAGGCGGTTTTCCAGATGACCAGTTGATTGACAGGCTGGATGGAATCATTGCGAATCTGCAGACCGGAGATGGAGAATTTAACCTTCATAGAAACGGTAATAAAAAGTATCAGGAACAGCTGGCAAAGCTGGAGGAAATATGGGAACAGATGAAGACGGAAATTCAACTGGTTCGGCAGGGGGAAGTTTCTTCTGATAATCTATATGAACTAAGTCAGGTGCATTTTTCAGAAGCAGATCAGATGGTTTTATACGCAGAACAGAGTTCGGAACAAAAACTGTTAAAGTCCATCGGAATCTATACAGCAACGCTGCTTTTGTCCGTAGCTGCTTTTACCATTGCAAACAGGCGTAACCGCAGAATGCTGTTGAAAAGCATTCATACCGACAATCTCACAGGCATATTGAACCGGGATGGATTTAAAGCAGAAGCCGCTTCTCTGCTGCACCGCTATCCGGATAATCGGTATTGTCTGATTGAATTTGATATAGATGATTTTAAATTTCTGAATACCAGCTATGGCTATGAACAGGGTGACCGGCTGTTATGCGCACTGGCGGACTGCATTCAGTCAAAATACAATGGGGATCAGCTTAGCGCCCGGATTGCCTCAGATGATTTTGTCATTCTGGTGAAGCAGGGTCCGGAACTTGTTGATGAGCTGCGCAACCTTCTTGCAGATACTCTTTGTCTGGCATTTCTCAATATTTCAGAGTTTATTACATTTACGGTTGGTGCCTATGAGATTCCGGAGGATTGCGGCAACATTCAGACGGTGATGGACAAGGCAAATATGGCTCATAAAAATGCAAAAACAGAGGGTAAATCCATGTCCCTGTGGTATGACGAAAGGTTACTGGATAAGCTCAACTGGGAGAACCGTCTGACAAAGCGTATGCGCAAGGCACTGGGTAACAATGAATTTAAAATGTATTTGCAGCCGAAATACAGTTTGGGTGATTTAAAAATCCGCAATGCAGAGGCATTGGTACGCTGGGAGATACCGGATGAGGGAACAGTGTGCCCGGACCAGTTTATTCCTTTGTTTGAGAGAAATGGAAGTATTGCGGAAATTGATTTTTACATATTGGAAAAAGCCTGTGCTTATATCCGTAAGTATCTGGACACGTTCGGAACAGAATTTCATATTTCTGTAAATTTCTCAAGAGTTACAATCTATCAGCACAGATGTTATTCCACAATTCTGGAAATTACAGACCGGTTTCAGATTCCCCACAACTGTATCGAGATTGAAATTACAGAGAGTGCGTTTAATGGAATTTCAGAAGTGATCGTGCAGAAAATACTGAATCTACAGGAGGAAGGGTTCATTATATCCATGGACGATTTTGGATCGGGGTATTCCAGCTTGAATATGCTGAACAAGCTTCCAATTCAGGTACTGAAATTAGATCAGGAGTTTCTGCGTGAGTATGGGACTGAGACCAAAGCCAAAAATGTAATCAGCTGCGTGACGGAGCTTGCTCATACACTGGATATGAAAGTGGTGTGTGAAGGGGTTGAAAAACAAGAACATGTTGATTTCTTAAAGAAGATTGGCTGTGATTATGGACAGGGGTATTTTTTCTCAAAACCGATATCGGAGGAAGAGTTCCGGGAAAGACATAGTACCGGGGATTTATAGGAAGCTGGAGGGAAAAAGAAATTGGGTCATCCATATATATTATTTCATGCCGGAATGTTGAAATTTTTCATTTCTATGGAACACATCGACATGATTGGTCAGACGGGACAAGAAAGTGGGCAGAGGGTACCGGTATTCAATTTTTGCCGGATCTGCAGTCTTCAGGAACATAAACAAAGTAACCGTTATACTCTGATACTGAAAGCAGGCGGGGAACGGTTTGGCATAACCGCAGATTTAGTAGAAGATATGATGTATATTCAGGAAGAGGATATTCTTGATCTGGAAGCACCTGTTATAAATGAAAAAAACCGATATCTTGCTGGGATCATGCCCATGAAAGATGAAAATCCCATATATATTTTAGATATCTTGCGGCTATATGGGAAAATATCCGTGTTAGAGCCAGATTACTGGTTTTAAATATCATCATGCCCATTTTAAATTTAGGAAAATAGAGAAACTTACGAAAAGAGAGAGTTGATATGTGTAAAAACAGACACCATCAGGAGATAGATTCTCTGACAAAATTGTGGACAAAAGATGCAGCAAAAAGATTGATTGAGGATTATCAGCAGGAAGGACAGAAGTATGAGGGAGATGTGATTTATCTCATATATCTGGAGGGCTGGCTGGAATTTAAGGCTGACAGCAATGTCAATCCGGGAAGTTCCGCGCTGCAGCAGATTGCTTTTTTACTGGGAAAACTCTTTGGCAAACCCAATGTTACAGCCCGGATTAGTGAAAATGCTTTTTTAGTATATGAACTTGGCTGTAGGACAGTAGAAGAGGCTTCGTACAGAGCAGAAAAGCTGTGGAAAAAACTGCAGGGCATTCCTTTTTTCAGGGAGCGCAAAGGAGAAGTCAATGTCCGTATTGGAGCGGTATGGTGCCATGGAGAGATAAAGGAATATGATGTTCTGCTGAAAGGGACACAGTATGCAGTAAATTGTGCGATAAATCAGGGACAGTTTTTTCGGATAATAAAGGAAAAGGAATTTAAACAGCAAACAGATATGGATTTGCCGGAGCTGAAGGCGGTTACACCCTATGATACGTTAAATGGACAGGCAGATATCGAATTCATTACAGAACTTACAGATACACTATTTTTATGTGAAGATGCGGCTATCGGCATAGAGATTTCACTGGAGCGCTTGTGCAGGTATTTTCAGGTGGAACGGGCAACTGTCATGGAATTATCTCCGGACCGGAAGTACTTCGAAATGACATATAAATATCATGTAGGTGACATCCGGGTTATTAATGAAAATCTACATTATATTCCTGCCTATTTCATAAGGGCATATGCCAATGGTTTTGACAAAAATGGTATTTGCCTTTGCAACTGCCTTGCGGACTTGGAAAAAGTAAGCCGCATCGTGGCTGAACACGAAAAAATTTATGGTACCAGGGCACTTATGCAGATTGCAATTCGAGAAGAAGGGGTGTTTGCAGGGTATATCGGCATCTTTGATGAGAAGGCAGAAAGGCTCTGGACCAGAAAAGAAATTATAACATATCTCATGGCGGGAAAGATTATCACAGCCAGCATATTGCGCATGCGTTCCTTAAAATATACCCTGCGGGCTGCATACAGTGATTTACTGACGGAGTCCTGGAACAAGAATAAATTCTTAATTGAAACTGAGAAAAGTCCGAAAAGGGCAGGTTGGAAAAAAGCGGTCGTTACCTTTGACATAAAGAATTTTAAAGCGATTAATCTTGAATTCAGTTATACGATCGGTAATGAAGTTTTAATTGAAATCAGTAATCTGTTAGGGCTGTTTATTGAAAAAGATGAGTGTTATGCCCGCTTGGAAGCAGATACGTTTGTGGTTCTTCTCTATTACCGGGAGCAGATGGAGCTGGAAAGAAGAGTACAGCAGCTGCTCAACCATGTGGAACATCTGTCTGCCAGACTTGAACTGATGTTTTCATTTGTATGTAAGGCGGGTATCTGTATGGAAGAGGAGATCCCATTGGATATACAGGAAATGATAGACTGTGCAGAAATGATAAGGAAATCAATTAAAGATTATCATAAAAGCAGCTATGGATTTTTTAACCGGGACTCTCAGCGCCGTCGTGACCGGGAAAAATATATTACCGCAAGAATGAAAAATGCTTTGGAAAATGAGGAGTTTCTCATCTATTATCAGCCCAGGGTGGACGTAAGAAGCGGAGAATATTTAAGCCTGGAGGCTCTGGCAAGATGGCAGCCCACTGGAGAGGATATGATCATGCCTGGAGACTTTATTCCGGTGTTTGAACAAAATGGATTTATATCAGAACTGGATTTGTATGTCTTTGAGCATGTGTGTAAGGAAATGCAAAAGTGGATGCAGGAGGGGAAAAAAGTATATCCGGTAGCGGTGAATATCTCCCGTGTACATATTAGAGAAAAGGATTTAATGGAACAGCTGGAAGCGGTCTGCCATAAATACTGCGTACCTGTAAAATACATAGAATTAGAAATAACAGAAAGTGCTTTTTTGGATAGTCCTGAAATTGTTATGGAGTCTGCTGCTAAGATCAAGGAAAAAGGATTCCGGTTATCTATGGATGATTTTGGAACGGGATTTTCATCCCTGAGTATGCTGAAAGATATTCCTGTGGATATTTTAAAACTGGACAAAGAATTTTTTCAAAATAAGATGACCGGGCGGGAAAAGATTATTATTTCCCATGTGATAGAGATGGCAAGGGAATTGCAGATAGAAGTAGTTTCGGAAGGAATTGAGACACTGGAACATGAACAGTTTTTAATCGAGATCGGATGTGATGTGGCACAGGGATTTTTATACGCAAGACCGCAGCCAATACAAGAGCATGAGGCGAAGTTATGGAAATAAAGAGAGAATTACAGTATTGTGGAGAAGAAAAACGCCAGAGCACAAGGAAACTTGTATGTGTTGAAATCTGCAGTGAGGGTGAGCGCTTCCTGCTGCCTGTAGCGTATATAGAAGCAGTGATTGCAGATCCGGTTGTGGTACCGGTTCCCGAAGCAGGGGATCAGATTCTCGGGATCAGCTTATTTGAAAAAAAGGTAGTTGTGTATTATCATCTGTCAGATCAAATGAATGGATATAAAGACCGGATCAAATGTGGAATCATTATAAAGACAGAGCGCTGTTATAAAGGGGTTGCAGCGGAGGAGGTATCCGAAGAGCTGACAATATCAGCCAGTGAATGGCAGAAACAGATAACGGAAAATCTGAAGAACCTTTTGGAGGGATAGACATGTGATAAGACTGGAAGAGAAAGATTTTGCATACCTCGTGGAGTATGTCAGAGTGAATTATGGACTTAACCTGGAAAAAAAGAAAGTGTTAATGGAGTGCAGGCTAAAAAGTGAACTGGAAAAATACCACTTAAGTTCTTTTTGTGAGTATCTGGCTGCTGTGGAAAGAGACAGAACCGGAACGATGGCAGCAGATATGATCAGCCGCCTTACTACCCACTATAGCTATTTTATGAGAGAATCTCAGCATTTTGAACTGCTCCGGGATGTAATACTTCCGGAAATCAGCATGCTTAAGATTCCTTCGGTATACACAGTCTGGTGTGCGGGATGTTCTACCGGTCAGGAATGTTATACGCTGGGGATGTTTCTGGAAGAGTACCGGAGTACGGGGGAATGGATGCCAATGGTTATTATACAGGCAACAGATATATCAGAAACTGTGTTAATAGAGGCACAAAAGGCCAGATACCAGTCAAAAGAGCTGGAGAGAATACCAGATAGCTGGATAAGAAAATATTGTAACATCAATCCGGATTTATCCTTTGAGATCAAAGAATCTTTGCGGTCATCCATACGGTTTCGTAAACAGAATCTCAAGACTTATGTTCAGGAAAAGGAACAGTATGATCTGATTCTGTGCCGGAATGTCATGATTTATTTTGATGCTGTCTCAAAGAAAAAACTGATACAGGAACTGGAAAAAAGCCTGAAACCAGGTGGATATCTTTTTGTGGGTCATTCAGAACTCCTGACAAAAGATGATACATCTTTAAAATATGTTGGAGCAGCCGCATATAGGAAGGAAAAAAAGTAATATGAGGGATGAGATATTAATTGTTGACGATGCACTTTTTATGAGAAGGATTATAAAGGCATCCTTAAATGAATACGGGTTTGACAAGCTGTTTGAAGCAAAAGATGGCGATGAAGCGATCAGAACATATAAAAAAAGCAGGCCGGGAATTGTCCTGTTAGACATTACCATGCCGGGTAAATCCGGAATAAATGTTCTGGAAGAGATCATGGAAATAGATCCGGAGGCAGTCGTAATTATGTGTTCTGCAATCGGACAGGAGAAGACCATTGAACAGTCAATCAGAAAGGGTGCTTCTGATTTTATAATTAAACCATTTAAAAAAGAACAACTGGCATTGATCGTTAAAAAATACCTGTAGAATGGAAGGCTTACGGTGTGAAAAAGGAAAAGAAAGATGAACTGGCATTAGACATCTTGCGAGAGATGGGCAATATAGGGATTGGAAGTGCGGTTACAGCACTTTCCAATATGACCGGGAAGCCAATTGATGAGAGGTTTCCAAAAGTAATGAGGCTGAATTACAGCAGACTGATTGAAATTCTGGGCGCAGATGATGAAAGCGTTCTGGGGATTTTATTTCCGGTATGCGGCGAGTTAACCGGATATTTATTATTTGTATGGAAGCAGGATTTTGTGTCCGAAATATTTAAAGCGCTGACCGGAGCGGAGACAAGCCTGAGAGAACTGGATGAAGAAAGAATATCAATTATAAAAGAAATTGCGAATATTATGGCATCCTCTTATTTTACCGCAATTTCCAGTTACACAGGCAAAAATATCGAGATTCATGCACCGGCGGTATCCGTTGATATGGTGGGAGCTGTGGTAACTGATCAGGCGGGATGGAATCCTTCCCGGGAAAAAGATATGGTGTGTATTCAAAATGGATTCTCCGCGCAGAAAGCTGGAGAAGTCAGCCACTTGTGTTTTATGATGCATCAGGAATCCGCAATGCATCTTCTACAGTCATTGGGGGTGGAAATATGAGCAGTTATCAGATAAAGCCGAATAGTTTTGCAATCGGCAGCGAAAAAGATGAAATTACGGCTCTGGCTCTGGGAGCCGGGATAGCAGTATGCCTCTATGATGAAGAAAGAAGAGCCGGAGGTATGGTATATACGCTGTTTCCCGACAGTACCGCAGAAGGAAAGATTGCGGAGGACGAATGGTTAAAATATGTGGATACCGCGCTTGCGTTACTGGAAGAGGAAGTAGTGAGATATGGAGTCAGCAGAAAATCTATGTGGGCAAAAATCATAGGCGGAGCACGGATTTTTCATTTTAGAAATCAAATAGAAGATATCAGTATAGGGAGACAGAATGTAGAAGCGGCGAGGAACTGGCTGAAAAGCCGCCGGATACCGCTCAGATCAGAGGACACGGGTAATAACTTTGGCAGGACAGTCCGGTTTTTCCTGGAAAATGGAAATGTAGAAATCGAGCTGGCGAATAAATACAAATATAATATTTAGGACAATATGAAAGGATATAAGCCAGATGAGAAAAAAGATAAATAATATGAGAGTCGGGACTAAATTGCTGAGCTCTTTTACAATCATTGTTCTGCTATATATTGTTACGGTAGTGTCTGCAGTGATTGCAGTGAGCAGTGTGGCGAATTCATTTGAAGTATTTTATGACAGTCCTTATCAGATTGTAAGCACGGCGAAGGATATGAGGGCGGCAATCCAGGGGGTGGGCAGAAACATACTGGCTGTTATCGTGAATGATGTCAATCAGCCAGAGAACCAGGATTATCTGGCTGAGGCAAAGGAATTCATACAGGTAATTGATACCGGGATACTAATACTAAATGAAAAGGCCATAGATACCAAGGAAGCAGTGAAAGTACTGGAGGCCCAAATTGATGAAGTGAAACCGGTACGTGATAAAGTGCTTAATTTGTTAGAACAGGGCGATAAAGAAGCGGCATTAACGGCATATAAGACTTCGTATGAAATGAAAGCCAGGGAAGCTAGAACATCACTGCATAATATCAGTGAACAAGCGGCTGTATCAGCTGATAAATACCTGGATAATGCAAGAAAAGTAGAAAAGACGATTATCACACTGATTATCGCACTGGCGGTGCTGATTATACTCATCACCAGTATCATTTGGTATCTGATTACAAAAAGCCTTACGGTACCTATAACGGCAATCCAAAAAGCAACGAATGATATCTCATTGGGAAATCTCAGTACAACACTTTCTTTTACTTCCAAAAATGAACTGGGAGAACTGTCGGATGATATCAGAGATACCGCAAAAGCATTGAGTCTGTATGTTACAGAGATTGAAAAAGTATTGACAGCAATTGGGAATGGTAAGCTGAATTATGTATCTGAGATTACATTCCGGGGTGATTTTATTACGCTGAATGAAGCGATGGAGAGGATAACAGAACTTCTGCAGTCCTCTATGGAGCAGATCAGTAATAGTGCAGAGCAGGTTGCAGCTGGAGCAGAACAGATGTCTAACAGTGCGCAGATACTTTCCCAGGGTGCATCCGAACAGGCAGGATCTGTCGAGGAACTGGCTGCAAGCATAAATGAGATATCGGATAGTGTAAAAGACAATGCACAGAATGCTGTAAAATCCAGTCAGTTGGCTGATCAGGTGGGCGGCCAGGTTCTTGACAGCAACCAGCAGATGGATGTGTTGATACATACAATCGGCGAGATTAAGAGTAATTCGGATAAAATATCAGGTATTGTGAGAGAAATAGAGGACATTGCTTTTCAGACTAATATCCTGGCATTGAATGCTTCTGTTGAAGCGGCGCGGGCAGGAGAAGCGGGCAGAGGCTTTTCTGTGGTTGCAAATGAGGTAAGAAGACTGGCGGCAAAAACCAGCAGTGCTTCAAAGATGACGGCAGAACTGGCTGACAAGACTTCTGCTACGGTGGATGACGGCATAAAAACAGCTGATGAAACAGCCAGGTCGCTGATCAAGGCAGTGGATGGAATGCAGGAAGTAAATGGAATGGTAGACCAGATCTCGGAAGCATCTGTCCAGCAGGCGGATGCAGTGACGCAGATTCGAAAAAGTATCGAGTTAATATCTGATATTGTCCAGGGTAATTCTGCAACTTCGGAAGAAAGTGCCGCAGCCAGTGAAGAACTTTCGGCACAGGCGCAGTTATTAAAAAGTATGGTAGAAAAGTTTGAAATTGATTAAGGACAGGAGATATGAGGATATGAATGAGAAAATAATGATTGTGGATGATGCATTGTTTATGCGAGTCAGCTTAAAGAGAATATTGGCTGAAGCCGGATACAGTAATTTTCTGGAAGCAGATAATGGAGAAACAGCATGCAGAATCTATGAAGAAGAAATGCCGGATCTTGTGCTTATGGATATTTCTATGCCGATAATGAATGGTTTAGATGCGTTGAAAAAAATTCGAAAGATAAATGAAAATGCAGTTGTGGTTATGTGTTCGGCAGTGGGACAGGAAGCGATGATTATGGAGGCTGTGGAAAATGGTGCAGTGGAATTTATAGTGAAACCATTTAAAGGGGAACAGATCGTTAATGCCGTTAAACAATGCCTGGAAAATGAAAGCAGGTGATTCCATATGAAAAACTATTCAGAACTGGATGAAACAGCACGGGATATCTTGTGTGAGATTGGAAATATTGGGACAGGAAATGCAGTGACTGCTCTTTCCAGCATGGTTGGGTTCAGTTTTCAGGTAGAACTCCCACAGGTTAAGATTATGAATTATCGGGAAGCACCCGATATACTGGGAGGTGCTGAGACATTACAGACAGGAATTATGCTGGAAATCGGCGGTGAACTGTCAGGGATGTTCATGTTTCTCATGAATGAGGAATTTACCAAAGAGATGGTAATGGCACTTTTAGGAATGGGAAAAGAAGATTGGTTGTATATGGATGAGATGTGCCGATCGGTAATCTGTGAAGTGGGTAACATTGTATGCTGCTCTTATGTGAATGCTCTGGCAAAATTGATGGAGGTTAAAATACAGGTATCTGTTCCCGATGTATGCTGCGATATGGTAGGAGCGATTCTCAGTGTACCCATGATTCACTTTGCCAATCTCAGTGATGAACTGATGGTAATTGAGAATCAATTCAGCACAGAGCAGCTGGCATTTACCAGCCATGTACTATTCTTGCCGGAACTGGAATCATTGGATAAGATCTTCAAAAGACTGGGAGTGTAGGATGGAAAAAATAGTTGTGGGAATTGCAGAAGGTAAGGTATCAAAGGCTCAGGGGGAGCTGATTACCTATGCACTTGGTTCTTGTGTGGGAATCTGCTTATATGACCGTAGCTGTAAGGTGGCGGGAATGGTACATATACTTTTACCGTATAAAAAGGTTGCTGTAAGTCAGAATAATCCGTATAAGTTTGCGGATACCGGGATAGCAATGCTGGTAAATGAGATGGAGCGCCATGGTGCCGGCAGAAAGAAAATGACTGCAAAAATTGCCGGAGGAGCGGAGATGTTCCAGAGAACAGGAACATTTCGGAATAACACAGCAGACGGGCAGATCGGACAGAGGAACGTAGAAGCGGTGAGGGAAGTACTGAAAGAACTGAGGATTCCAATAATAGCCGATGATACAGGAGACAGGCTGGGACGTACAATAAGTTTCTCGGCAGAGACAGGAAAACTTACCGTTAAAACGGTTAGATTAGAGTGGAAGATGCTGTAAGGGAAGAATGGAGGGAATTATGGAGACAGCGAGAAAGCAGGAGATATTAATTATAGATGACAGTATTCTTGTCTGCCAGCAGATAAAATTAATTATGAAAGAAGAAGATGTCATGATCAGAGAGGTTCATTCCGGGGAAGCTGCTCTTATGTTACTGAGCACCTATGTGCCGGATCTGATTCTTCTAGATGTGGTGCTGCCGGATATTGAGGGATATGAACTGTGTAAAAAAATTAAAACGCAAAGTGATCATGGTCCATCTGTTATTTTCATTACTTCCAAAAGCGAAGATATGGATGTAGTAAAAGGATTTTCACTTGGGGCCTGTGACTATATTAAAAAACCGTTTCGGCCGGCGGAAATGAAATCACGTATTAAAGCGCATTTGGAGATAAAACGCCAAAAAGATGAACTGGACCAGATGAACCGGGAATTACAATGCAGTATGGAACGTTTGAATTATATGGCATTTCGTGATGGTCTTACAGGACTGTATAATCGGCGTTATGTAAAAGATGACCTGCTTAGGGAGATCAGGGATCAGAATCCCGGAGAAGTGGGTAATTATATTGTTATGGTAGATGTGGACAATTTTAAAAGTGTAAATGACTGCTATGGACACGAAGCAGGTGATGAGGTATTGATCTGCATTTCTAATATTATGGAGGACATATGCCGGCGTCATAAAGTTATTCGCTGGGGTGGAGAAGAGTTTATGATGGTCCTGTTCTCTGTAACAGAAAATGAAGCCTATGCTATTAGTGAGAAAGTCAGAATAGAAGTGGAATCGTTTAGCCTGTCGCACGGAAGCCAGGTATTTTCCTGCACGATTACTCTTGGTATCTGCCATTATGATGACAGTAAAAATCTGGATGAAAATATAGCAAAAGCAGATAAAGCTCTTTACATTGGAAAGAGAAGCGGCAAAAACCGCAGTGTCTGGTATGAGGAAAAATCAGAAGCGGGGATGGATGATGAGTTACTTTGATGAAGACGCCAGGGAGATGCTGGATGTCTATCTTCTGGAAACCGGGCAGTTGATTGAAAAACTGGATGAAATCCTTTTGGATTCAGAGAAAAACAGCAGCCTGAGTGCAGAGAATATTAACAGCATTTTCCGTATTATGCATACTATAAAAAGTTCTTCAGCCATGATGGGCTTATCGGACCTGTCAACTGCGGCACACAGGCTGGAGGATCTGTTTTCTGCGCTCCGGGATAACAAAGGTGTCCCCGGGCAGATAAAAGGAATGAAAAAAGATTTGTTTCAATTGCTGTTTGAGGTATCTGACTTTATCCGTGAAGAGATGCAGCGTATGAAAGAAGAAAACTATGAACCCTCAGATATTACCAAAATCAAAGACAGAATAGAGGAATATCTTACCTCTGATGACAAAGCAAATGAATCTCAGCAACCACAGGAAGGATTTCTGAAACAGGAAGGAATCATTTTGCGGGTGATATTTGAGCCGGAATGCCGTATGGAGAATATTCGTGCGCTTATGCTGATGCGCCGGATAAAGGCAATCTGTTCCCAGGCAGAGTGCTTCCCCTCCGGGCTGGAAAATAATCCCCTGGCTTCAGAGTGCATCAGACAGCAGGGGCTGCTGGTCAGGGTACCGGAAGGAAAAGAGAAAGAAGCTTTTGAAACTTTAACAGGCGGTGTATTTGTTAAAAAATGCGAAGTCGCAGCAAAAAACAGTGCTTCAAAAGCAGCAGCCAAAGAAGTTTTGCCAGAGAGTGAACATATACCTGTAACGCCTGCAGTACCGGAACCGGAATTTATGGATATCCGATTGGAGCGTTTAGATGAATTACAAAATTTGACAGGGGAATTACTGGTTCTCGTGTCATCCTTTTCCAATGAATTAAAAAAAAGAAAATTATTCGAGCTGGAAGAAAGCTATGGCTACCAGGCTAAACAGTTCGTAGAAGAGCTGGGGAAAACAGTATTGCATATGCGTATGGTGCCCATTGCCCAGATAATTCCCAAACTGCGCAGAGTGTTGAGAAACATCTGCAAAGACCAGAAGAAAGAGGTTGAATTTATAATCTCCGGACAGGAAACAGAGGCGGATAAAAATATTGTTGACCAGCTCTGTGAGGCATCTATGCATATTATCCGCAATGCTGTGGATCACGGTATTGAAAGCCACAGTGAACGGGTTCGTATGGGAAAGCCGGAAAAAGGCTATATTCGGTTTACAGTGGAAAGCCACGGGGAAGAACTAATGGTCCGCATCAGCGATGATGGAAGAGGAATTGACATCATGCAGCTGCGTGAAAAAGCAAGGGAGAAACAACTGTTTACAAAGCCGGAAGAGGATTATACAGAAGAAGAGATTTTAGAATTCTGTACGATGCCCGGATTTACTACGAATCGGACAGCAAATGCCTATTCCGGCAGGGGTGTGGGAATGGACATTGTCAAGAAGATGACCGATGACGCAGGGGGACATCTGAGAATTGAAAGTGAAATAGGAAAAGGGACTTCTGTAGTAATCTATCTGCCCCTTACGCATGCGATTATAGAAAATATATTATTTTCGGCAGGCGGGCAGTTATTTTCCATACCATTTCGGCAGACAATTCGGTTTTTTGAACATCAGGATGCAGATAAGGATATACGCAAAGAAAACGGGAAAAGTGTATTCTTATATGATAATAAAGTTCTGCCGGTGATTGATGTGGCAGAGGTATATCATTTAGAAGGAAAAAGTACAGGTAAAATCATGTTGTATGTTAAAGGACCGATAAGAGAAGTATGTCTTCTGGTGGATGAGGTTATCGGTCAGGAGAAGCTTATGCAAAAGCCGATACCTAAATTATTAGGAAGGGACTTTAGCACCCGGACAGGAATGAGTGGCTGCAGTATCCTTGGGGATGGATCAGTCTGCATGGCTTTAGATGTGGAAAAATTTATCTGGTTTGCCCAGAAAAAAAGCAAGGCAGGAAAGGGGAAACGTAATGGAGAAGGCTGATGAAAAAGCAGACGAAAAGGAGCTGCTGTGCTTTAATGGGAAAGGACTGGCATATGCAGTTGAATTTTCTGAGGTTATGGAAATCTGTGCCCGCGTCCCGGTAGAAAGAATACCATGTCTGCCAAAGTATTTCATGGGAATCTGCCATTATAAAGGTGTTATGATTCCAGTGGTAACAATGGAAGAAGACGCAGGCAGCTACACGGGAGAAGTAATTATATTGGTAAACACGGATGAATATATTTTCGGTATCTGCGTATCCGGTGATCCATGGATCTGCACGGTAGAAGATCATCAAATAGCGGAAATTTATGAGAGTCTGGTTGCTGGCATATGGAGAGAAAAAGCAGTCTATCGAACAGATAAAGAGATCATATGTCTGCTGGATCTGGAACAGTCAGCAAGAGAACTTGCAAATTGACGGATTGTGGAAACAGGGATATACTAAGTTCAGGTTTTATACCTGATGGAGGTGACAATCATGAGCGATCTTGGCAAACTACCCAATGTGGGAAAAGTATTAGAGAAACTGCTGGTGGATGCAGGAATTACAACTGCGGAACAGCTGAGGGAAATTGGAACAGAAGAGGCATTTATCAGAGTACGCATGCAAGACCCGGGTGCGTGTATCAATATGCTTTATGGCATTCAGGGAGCAGTGGAAGGAATAAAAGATAAGTATCTGGAAGAAAGTACAAAAGAGAATTTGAGGCAATTTTACAGAAGCTTATAGGAATGTAAAGTTAAAGCTCCGGTGGGATGACACCGGAGCTTTTCACGACTATTGAGGGTAGCCGTGATTATGGAATATATTAACAAGATGCTAATACATTATAAATCTATCATATTCGACAGATTCATACAATTAAAATCGTTCGACAAATAGTTGTATAATTCAACAGGAATGCGTGAGTTGCCAAAATCCAACCACCAAAAAGAAGGTTGTGTAATCTCATATTATTAGATATAATATGATCAAGGTAATTTGGAACGGTATTAGGAAGCATCCCAAATTCACAATCAGATAAATATTTGGACGGAGGCAAAAGATGATTAAATTAATGGAAGAAAGCAGTATGAAGTCTCAGGATATCGCAGATGATCTTCGGGTTGGTATACTGATATGCAGGAAAGATGAACATCTTTCTATAGAAGAAGTGAACTCTGGATTTCTGGTACTGTCCGGATATCGGATTCAGGAGATAGAAGACTGCTATCGGAATCAGCTTGCAGATATCATTCATCCTCATGACAGGCAGAGAGTACTGCTGGATCTAATGGAATGGAACCGGAATCAAGAAAGAATGGTCTGTTGCTTCCGCCTGGTTTGTAAAGATGGAATCAATCTGTGGGTGCAATACTTTGGAAAGATCATATCCGGTGCAGCAGGTGAAGAAAAAATACTCTGCATCATTACAGAGCGAATCATAGATCAGGAGGAGGAGCGTGGATTTCTGCGCATTCGGGATGGCTTGAGCCCTTTTCTGAAAGATTTAGACAAAGCAGCAGATCAGTCAGGGGTGATGATTTTTGAATGGGACATCGTCACGGATATTCTGGCATACTCCGCAGACTTTCAAAACAGTGCGCATATCATCCGGGAAATCAGCAGCTATCTGGCTTCTGCAAGCCATATTCATCCGGAAGACCACCAGGTGCTGATCACGCTTCATGACAGTGTAAAGCAGGGGAAATTATACTCAACTTCAGAATTTCGTATCCGGAAAGAAGAGAGTGGGTACACCTGGTACCGGATTCATGTGATTACGCAATATGACAGTAAGGATATGCCGGCTAAAGCCGTTGGGATGATTTTTTGCATCAATGATGAGATGGAAGTCATGGAGCAGCTTCGGGCAAGAGCGGAAAGAGATGTGCTGACAGGTCTCTATAATCGGGAGGAGACGGAAGGACGGATCAAAGGGCATTTACAGGGCAAACCATCCCAATGCTGTGCACTGTTAATGATTGATACAGATAATTTTAAACAGATCAATGACAGTCAGGGCCATATGCTTGGTGACGTGGTTCTTTCAGAGCTGGCAGCTTCCATGAAAAACAGAATGCGGGAGAGCGATATTGTAGGAAGAGTTGGCGGAGATGAGTTTATTATCTTCATGAAAGACATTTCATCACGGGAAGCCGCCAGGAATAAGACAGAAGAGCTGCTGAAGGGTTTCAGCCATTTGTTCCAAAATGAGAAGATGGCGATTCAAATCACCTGCAGTATTGGTATTGCAGTATATCCGGAAGATGGAAATGAATTCAAAACGCTGTACCGCCATGCGGATCAGGCATTATATCAGGCAAAAACTCAGGGGAAGAATCAATTTGTGATGTATGACCATCAGCATTCCTTTCCGATTGAGGAAGCAGGCTATTCTAATCTTGTCACAGCCATTGATTCCGAAACGAAGACGGCGGAACTGTCAAATAATATTTTAACTGACATTTTCAGAATTCTGTACCGAACGGAGGATACCGATCAGGCAATTAATATGACCCTGGAAATTGTGGGAAGGCGTTTTGACGTGAGCAGGGCCTATATTTTTGAATCTGCAGAGGATGGAAAGTTTCATACAAATACCTATGAATGGTGCAATAAAGGGATTTCTCCACAAATGCAGAACCTGCAAAATGTAGATTTCAATGAGGCTGGGGATTACAAAACCATGTTTGATGATAATTCGATCTTTTACTGCAGGGACACCCATTTGCTGCCGGCTACCCAGAGGGAGCTGCTGGAAAAGCAGGGAATCTATTCTACGCTGCAGTGTGCCTTTTGGAAAGAGAAAGAATTTGCAGGATTTGTAGGATTTGATGAATGTACAGGTTTACGTCTGTGGACCAAGGAAGAAGCGGATGTACTGTCCCTGGTTTCTCAGATGCTGACGACTTTCCTGCAGAAAAAAAGAGTCATGGAGCGCAATGCGGAGATGGAATTGCAGATGCGTACCATTCTGGATTCACAGTCTTCCTGTATCTATATTGTAGAGAAGAACACTTTTAAGCTTTTATTTCTAAACTTAAAGGCACGGGAGCTGAATCAGGGGATACGTTGTGGGGAATGCTGTTACGAAGCTTTATTTAATCAGGAAAAGCCCTGCGGGTTCTGTCCGCTGACCGATCACGGGATAGGGGAGGGTGACATGGAAGATTCTATCGGAAAATCCATCGAAAAGAAAAAGATTCACCACAAAATGCATGCCTCTTCCACAAAATGGTTTGGTAAAGAAGCTTATTTGATCTCCTTTCGTACGGAGAAGAATAACAGATTACCCGATACCCGTCAGAATATGGAACATTATATTTCTGCTGAAAAAAGTCTTGTGGATTGTATCCAGTGTCTCACTTCTGCGGAATATCTGGAAGATGCCATTGAATATGTTCTGGATATTGTACAGGATTACTATCAGTCAGACCGGGTTTATATAATAGAATTAGATGAAGAAAAAGAAATTGCTATTAATACCTATGAGATTTGTGCAGAAGGGGTAGAGCCTCAGAGGCAGATACTGCAGAATGTTCCCCTTGAGGCAATCTCTTTTTGGATGGAACAGTTTGAAATCAGAGGCTATATCAATATAGAAGATGTGAATGAGCTGGGAGCTGAGCGCCAGATGGAAGGAGAGATATTAAAAGAGCAGGAAATCAATAGTCTTATGGCAATTCCGCTCTATGTGAAAGGAGAAATTAAGGGCTTTTTAGGAATTGATGATCCTAAGATCCACAAGGAAAATTTCTACTATCTGAAAGAACTCACCTATTTTTTGGAAAATGAAATAGCAAAGAATTCGCTGAAAAAGAAACTGGTAAAAATGAGTTACCAGGATTCCATGACGGGGCTTGAGAACCGGAACAGCTATATGAACTTTTGCGACGAGTTTTCTGAAGGTCATCCGGCTCCCATCGGTGTTATTTTTATGGATATCAATGGCCTGAAAAAGCTGAATGACTCGAAAGGACACCTGTGCGGTAATATGTTAATCACGCATATTGGGGAGAAGATGAAGGAATTTTTTCCAAAGGAGCGATGTTTCCGTTTGAGCGGGGATGAATTCTTAATTGTTACCAAGACCATGGCTTATGATGAATTCAGAAAGCAATTAAATCATCTCACAGATACCTTATCCGAGGACGGACAAAGTTCAATTGCAATTGGAACAACCTGGAGTGATGTAGATGCGGACCTGATCGATCTGGTAAATAAAGCAGACCGTCTGATGTATATTAATAAACAGGATTATTACAAGGAAACAAAGGATATTGCAGATACAAAAATACCGCTGCTCAGGGGGCTGCTGGAATCTATCTTGAATCATGAATATCTGATCTATCTGCAGCCAAAGTACCATGTACAGACAGGGATTATAGACAGCGCGGAAGTTCTGGTGCGTTACCGGGAAAAGGACGGCAGCATCTCTTCTCCTGTAAAATTCATACCAATGCTGGAAAGTGAAGGTTTAATTTCAAATATAGATTTCTTTGTAATGGAAGAGGTATGCAGACTGCTGACCAAATGGAACGATACGCAGCTGGCTAATATGAAATTAGCCCTCAACTTCTCAAGAATTACGTTGTTTGAGGATCACTTTTTAACCCAGTTCCAGGAGATCTTCAACCGCTATAAGCTGAAGCCGCAACAGCTGGAAGTGGAAGTGACAGAGACGCAGGAAACCTTGAATAAAAAGCAGATGGCACAGTTATTAGATGCCCTCAGCAGCCATGGATTCCGTATAGCTTTAGATGATTTTGGGGTTGAGTATTCTTCCTATGAATTTCTGCTGATGGCAGACTTTAACCTTCTGAAAATTGACAAAGGTATTGTTCAGAAATACGGAAATAACGAAAAGAGCGAAATATTAATGAGACATATTGTTAAAATGGGGCATGAACTTGGAATCAGCTGCTGTGCAGAAGGAGTCGAAACGGAAGAACAGTTTCAATTTATGAAAGATATTGGATGTGATTACATACAGGGGTATCTGATAGGAAGACCGGTATCTGTTGAACAGTTTGAAATGCGATATATGGGAAGATAAAAAGGGTGCGGCCATGCTGGATTATTATGAATACCAGCTGGCAGCATCCTTGCTTTGTGCCGTGCACCCGTTTGATCTAGAAATCTGGGTGCTTTATTCAATACAGGTAGACGTGTCAGAATGGTTTTCGCCATTTTTCAAATGCTCTGTATTGTAAAATTTGGCGCTGCATCCCGCTATTTTATTAAAATATGCAGAAAAGTATTTGTAATTTTTATATCCGACTAATTCAGCAATTTCATAATACTTATAATCAGTTCTCTCGATGAGTTCTTTCGCTTTTTCAATTCGAAGAAGATGCAGATATTCTATAAAGGAATGCTCTGTTTCCCGCTTGAAAATGCGGCAGAGATAGCCTGGTGACAAATACACAGCATTTGCAACATCTTCCAGGTGCAGGTCTTCCGTAAAGTGTTCTTTCATATAAGAGATGGCATCAGAAACTACTTTCGTGCAATTCTTAGTAGGTTCCGGAAAAGCAAGTGTCCGAAGCTGCTCTAAGATCTCCTGAGGTGTTTCCAGTGCCCATATAAAGTCTTTCATTTTATCAAATTCCAGATCCGTATTCTGAATGGAGTCAATGACTACAAGTATATGCATTACGGATTCCAGGAAGACGCTTCGAAGTACTAAATTTTTCTCCATGTATTGAAAGTATGAGGATAATGCTGCAATAAACTGATGCTGGTCACGATTCATGATACTTTTAATGATCTGCGATTCATGATGATATGGTATATTCGGGTCATTGACGGCAATTTCCCGGGTAGGTTCGATCATCTGGTATGGGGACTTGCTCCAAAAGCAATTTTCAAGTGTCTGATTCAATATTTCATATGCCATTGGCAAAAAAGTAAAAGAAGTAATTGAATTCATAATGGTGATGAAATTACCAAATAAAATCGGTTGAATACTGGGTAGTATTTGTTCGAATATCTGAGGAGTAAGTTCCTTTTTTGAAGTGTTTAATATAAGGATTACATTTTTTTGCTCATCAAAAAAGCAGATGGGAGTAAAATCTACAAAATAAAAAAGTAACTGTCCAAGGATATAGTTCTCATCGTCAAAATTAACTTTAAACATGCCCACGCTGAGCGGAAGGGTGTTTACATCACCGCCTAAATCCGTATATTTCCTGCAGAAATGATCGTAGGAGATCTGTTTGTGGAGAAAACGAAGCAACAGGCTGGATTTTAACAGCGGCTGGTTTTCCGTATAGATTTGCTGTATATGGTTCAGTTTTTTAGTCTGGTCATTATATGCTGCGGTTTCATCCCGGATGCGGATTACTGTTTCCAGTATTTTTTCACTGCATGCGCTTTTAATCAGAAAAGCACTTACTTTAAAATTAATCGCATTGATCAGATTTTCTTCATTGCCAAAAGCGGTCAATATAATAATCTTCGTGTTAGGCAGAACAAGATGCAGCTTTTCTGCAAGCTCCAGCCCGTTCATTACGGGCATTTGGATATCCGCTAAAACGATGTCCGGGCGGTGCTGCAGGGAAGCTTCAAATGCCTCCTGTCCGTTTGAGGCCTCGATTACAGAAAAGCCGTTTTCTTCCCAGGGAATCGTATAGATCATCCCTTTACGGATAAAGTCTTCATCATCAACAATCAGTATCTTTGTCATTAATTTCCTCTCCTTCTATTGGCTGATTAATCCGAAAGACGCTAAAATCACCATCTAAATAATAAGTCAGTTTATATGGAGCACCATACTTAAGATCCAGCCGTTCCATGATATTCTTTAGAGCAAATCCTTTTAAACCAGGCTTTTTTGAGTTCAGAAGACTGCTGATCTCCTCCGGGTTAATGGGTGCTCCGTTATTGGAAACTTCATAGATCAGATCGCTGCCCGACCGGTATATATGTATATGAATGATGCCGTTTGAATAATTGGACAGACCATGATGAAGAGCATTCTCAACAAGAGGCTGCAGGAGAAAACTCAAAACCTGGAACCCCTTCAAATCATCCTTGCATGTTATATCAAAAAGTATTTTGCCATTGTGCCGGATTTCCTGGATCACGATGTAACAGGTAAGGTGTTTCAGTTCATCAATAAGGGTAACTTTATCTTTTGTTTTGGCTGAAAGCGTCATCTGCATCATCTGTGATAAATTAGAAACCATTAAGCTTACCTTTTCTGTTTCCCCAAGCTTTGCCATCCAATATATGGTATCCAGCGTGTTGTAAAGAAAATGGGGATTTATCTGTGTTTCCAATACATCCAGCTGAGACTGCTTTAATTTTAATTCACCCAGATAGACTTTATTATAGAGAACTTCCAGCTGTCCTGCCATTTGATTAAAACGGTCTGTCAGCATAGAGATTTCCTGGCAGCCCTGAATATCAGCCCTGCTGGAGAAATTCTCCGTAGTAAGATTCGTCATTTTTTCCCCAAGGGTTTCCAGGGGAATGGTTATCTTTTTCGAAAAGTAAAATGACAGCATAAATGATAAAAACATCACGGCGGTAGAAGCCATAAGCATACTGGGCCAGAATGCCTGCTTGACTTCCGAGGTGATATGGGGAGCTGCAATGCTGTATAGGATCAGCCCGTTGGATAGCAGATGCTGGGAAATGATACAATTCTGCTCAATGGTACTCTTTTTATTTGTCTCTATTTTTTGTTTCAAATCGTCATATGTCAGAGCGAACTTTTTATAGTGTGTATCTAAATGATCCGTATTAACTTCTATAAGGATGCCGTTGCCGGGGGTAATTAAAAAATAGGATGTTTCTTCATTTTGCAGATGATTGCTCATCTTGGAAGTTATGTAAGATAAACTCAGCCGAAGCTTTATATATCCTGCATATTCTGAAAAATCTGTGGGATTGCGAAAATGCCGAAGTAAAAAAATAGATTGTGTATCCGGCGGGTAATCCCAGTAAGGAAGTAAATCGTGTTTTCGTACATTTTCATAATCCGCAGGTGTGTATTTGACGGTATTGTCTGTAATGATACTGTCTCCATCTTCCCGGTAAAGTCCAATACTCAAAATTCCTTCCCGGTATCCGTAAGGTATTAAATTCCGGATATTGGAGCTTTTTTGTTTCAACTTAAGAAAATCGGGACTTGATCCCGGAGTTGTTAAATAAGTGCGCATAGAATCTTCCGTTAAAGGAAAAAGAGTCAGGTCGGTTGCATTTGTAAAAATGGTGTCAAGGCTGTTTGCCATTTCAGTCACATTACTGTTATAAATGGTTTTGAGATCATTTTGTGCATGGGAAGTAAAAATGACATCTGCAATAATTACTAATAGCAAAAAAGGAATCAGCATCAAAGACACAAATAGCACAAGTATCTGTCTGCGCATGGTAATGGGTTTTTTTAATGGCAGTTTCATCTGGGTATCCTCCTATGTACCTGAAATTGGCGGCATATTCTGTAAACCGGAACAAACAGCCAGGTACCAGCATCTTTTGTAAGTTCTGAACACTATCTAATTATAAATTATACCATTAATAAAACAAAAGTAACTATCATTTTTATGCATATTTATGAAGGACAGCAAAAATTGAGGATGATTGACAATATTTTGGGATATCCATCACCAGCAGAATCAAAATCCCGTTAATGATTGCAAATTGTAAGGATATTCTGAATTAAAATACAGGTTTTAGAAAAAAGAGGTTCGTTGTAGAATAATATTGTAATCAGTCAGACATCCACTGGTCAGTGGCAGACAGGTACGGGTGTTGGAATGCATGGAAACTTATGATCGTTCAAAGGAGGAAGTAAGATGAAAAAGAGGTTAGCAGCAATTATTTTAGCAGCATCCATGACAATTAGTTTATGTGCTTGCGGGGACAAGGGCAGTGAAGATGCAGGGAGCAGCAATGAGATTGAACTTACGGTAATGCATAATTTTACGGAGGAAGACAGGGCTACGAATAATCAGGGAGATGCCCATTTGACCATGGGAGAAGCCTGGGAGAAGGAGCATCCGGACATTAAAGTAGTCAGTCAGGCAATGTCTCATGATGATTTCTCCACCAAGATTCAGGCACAGGCAGCTGTAAATGAACTGCCGGATATTTTTATGGTGAAAGGATCCTGGATGGATAATTTCATTGATAATGACTTATTAGCACCGGTAAATGAGTATCTGGATCAGTATGAACACAAGGATGATTATAAGCCGGGAGTTTTTGATGCGGCAACCAGAGCCGGGAAGATTTATGGAATGACAGGACAGTTAGCGCTGTCAACTGTAGTTTTTTATAACGAGGAACTGTGGAAATCAATCGGGTATGATACATTTCCGGACAATTGGGAGGATATCTATCAGGCTTCTGAGAAATTTTTAGAAAAAGGAATCCCTTTGTTTGGTTTGGGCAATCAGGACAAGTGGCCGGCAGAATCCTATATCTTTTCAGGAATCGGAGATTTGCACACGGGTCCGGAATGGACGGAAAGTATCATTAAGAATGATGGGAAAGCTAAATTTACAGACCAGTCATTTGTAGATGCGTTAGATCATTTCCAGAAGATGGCAAATGAAAAACTTTTTAATGAAGATTTTAATACGATTAACGATGCCCAGGGATTTGAGCTGTATGGTCAAAAGAAGGTAGCTGCTATCATCGATGCATCGTGGGGGCTTGGGAATATTGCGGCATTTGACGAAGAAGTATTGAAAAATACCAAGGTTGCCATGCTGCCTAATCTGGATGGTTCCGAACAGAAAAATATAACTGGAGGCTGTGGATGGTTTTGGTGTGTCAATAAAAAGCTGACGGGTGATAAGCTGAAGGCAGCCATGGATTATATTATCTATTTAAATGGTTATGAGATGGCAGAATATGCTATGAAAGAATATGGACTGGTAACGCCGATGAATGTGGATGATTCAGGACTTGCTGGACAATCACAGCTGGTTAAGGATTTTATTGCACTGACGAAAGATAAAAATATTGTTCCCATTTATGATCTCCAAATGAATGCAGCTGTTATTGAAACCATGAACTCAGGATTACAGGAATTGTTAAATGGAACAAAGAAACCCCAGGATCTTGCACAGGAAATTCAGGCGGAACAGGATAATATAAAAAAATAAGGATAGTGAAGCAGGTATGAACTGCAATGCGGGAGGTGAAAAATGAGTAATGGTTTGAAGTTAGAAAAGCACAAAATTTATTTATATTTACTGCCTGGTGTTCTGTGGTATGCAATTATTTTGTTTGTTCCGATTATACTGGCTTTATATTATGGATTTTTTGATTGGAACGGAGGGGTTCATAAATCCTTTATCGGAATTAAAAACTTTGTGGATGTGATTCAGGATAAAATCTTTATAAAATCACTGATGAATAATATTTATCTGGTGGTCGTATGTTTAATATTCCAGATTGGACTGGCATTTATATTTGCAACATTTTTGGGAAGCAGGCATGTTAAATTTAAGGGATTTCACAGGACGATGTGCTATTTTCCATCCGTTCTGTCTGCAGTAATTGTAGGGTTTATCTGGAATCTGATTTATAACTACGAGTATGGTCTGTTAAATGCCGTCCTTAAGGCGGTGGGGTTGGAGAGTAAAACCCAGCCCTGGCTGAATAATCCCCAAATCATCATGCTATTGGTAGCAATTCCAATTATATGGCAGTTTATTGGTTATTACATGGTCATAATACTATCCGGAATGTCATCCATCGATCCCCAGGTGTTGGAAATGGCGGAAATAGACGGTGCAGTCGGATGGAGAAAAGCGGTATATATCACCATGCCTCTGATTAAGAATACGCTGATTGTCTGCATCACCCTCTGCATCGCAGGTAATATGAAAGCATTCGATATTATTTATGCATTGACTTCAGGCGGACCGGGATATTCAAGCAGCGTTATGGCGATGTATGCATATAAAACATCATTTACCTCATACAAAATGGGGTATGGCAGTGCGATGTCCATCATTATCCTGATTGTAAGCCTGATCTTCATTTTGGGGACACAGACCCCGCTTAATAAACTGATTGGAGGAAAAAATGAAGACGAAAAATAGTAGTTTTAAGCTCGTGCACATCATCCCCAATTTTCTGCTTATGGTATTTTCGATTTCCTGTATATTTCCTTTGATTTGGTTGATTTACTCATCCTTTAAAACGAAATCGGAATTTTATCAGAATCCAGCCGCATTGCCGGAACATATAAACTTTTCCTATTACCAGGAGATCCTGACAAACAGTAAATTTATGCTGTGGGTATGGAACAGCCTTCGCAATAGCCTGCTGGCATTATTTTTTATACTTCTGTTCGGGTTCATAATCGGTTATCTGTTGTCACGTTACAAATTTGCGGGAAGGAAATCTTGCTATACATTCTTCTTACTGGGGATGCTGGTTCCGGTACATGCAATTATGGTTCCCATGTATGTGATGTTTACGAAATTACATATCACAGACCAGTGGTTTACCCTGATACTGCCCTATACAGCCATGGGACTTCCGCTGGCGGTTTTCCTGGTAGAAAGCTATGTAAAAACCATTCCGATAGAGGTAGAAGAGGCGGCAGCCATAGATGGATGTTCAAGGGAAAGGACGATTTTTTCCATTGTTTTGTTTATGTGTAAACCGATACTTGTAACAATTGGAATTATTCAGTTTTTTGGATCCTGGAATGAATTTACCTTTGCGTTAATTCTTACAAATTCAGAAAAATACATGACTCTGCCTGTAGGCATTGCACTGTTCAAAGGACAGTTTACAACAAACTATCCGAGAATGATGACCTCTATGTTATTGGCAATTCTGCCTGCGATGGCTGCCTATTTTATTTTTTCCAAGCATATCATCAAAGGCATGGTCGCGGGGGCTGTTAAGGGATAGCAGCATCTAGGAAGCGAATTATCATCTAAATAATAAGGAAAGGAATGTATGTGTATTTAGAACAGAATACATCATACGGTAAACCAATGAATATAACGAAATTAAATCAATTTTGGAAGCTTCATGAAGCACCGCTGAGCTTTGACAGGCAGCATATTACGGATATCAATAAGATGAATGAGGGGTGGTATGAATGTGATCTGCCGGTGGATGTCCGCATGCCGCTCATTGCAGCCGGGGTGATTAAGGAACCTTTAGCTGCAGATAACAGCTATGAATCAGAATGGATTGAGGAGCGCTCCTGGTGGTTTGAGAAGCATTTTTTATCCTCAGAAATCGAAATGGGCAGTGAAGTCCTGGAGTTAGTCCTGGAAGGGCTGGATACGAAAAGTGATATTTTCTTAAATGATCAGTATATTGGCACACACCGAAATGTACATTACCCGTTTATCTGTGAGATAAAAAGATTTTTAGTCATGGGAGATAACAAGCTGACGGTTCGTGTGACCAGCGGTCTGGAAGAGATATCGCTGGAGGACATGGCAGGAATAGACATGGCGGTGACTGCGGAGCGTGATTTTAACGATACCGACAGAGGTGACCGCAGAAGAACAATGGTAAGGCGGCCGCAGTATAACATTGGCTGGGACTGGGGACCGAGGCTGGTGTCCATTGGAATCACCGGACAGGCATATATACGTTCTTATGATAAAATTGCAATCCGTGAAGTTGGAATTGAAACGAAAGAGATTGAGAAGGATGGCGTGAAGTACCAGGCATTATTAAAGGTGATGGTTAATGTAGAGAACCTGGATATCGTGGATTCAGCGGATTGTGATTTGATAATGGTTCTTCGAAGATCAGGCAGAATTGTGGGCAGTAAGACCATTGCAGATCTATTGCTGACATCAGGCACCAATTATATTTACGGGGATATAGAGATCCATGAAGCAGAGCTTTGGTGGCCGAATGGATATGGAAATCAGCCTCTTTATGAAGTGGAAATCATTGCCCGCTGCGGGAATACAGAAGAGGCATGGCCTGTGTTCAAATATGGGATACGCAAAATCACGATGGATACCTCCTCATTGGAAGATGGGACGAGAAATTTTAAATTTATTGTAAACGGTCTTGAGATATTTTGCAAGGGTGGGAATTGGATACCAAACGACTTTATATATGCCAGAGTAACCGAGGAAAAGTACCGGACATTACTGGACGAGGCGGTAGAGGCGAACTTTAATATGCTTCGTATCTGGGGCGGCGGTCTATATGAAAGAGAGCTGTTCTATGATATCTGTGATGAAAAAGGAATCCTGGTCTGGCAGGACTTTATGTTAGCCTGCGGTGCCTACCCGGAAAGAGAAGCATGGTTCGAAAATGAAATACGCAAAGAATATACCTATCAGACAAAAAGGCTGCGCACACATTCCTGCATAGCACTCTTCTGCGGCACAAATGAAAATCATTGGATCTTTTCCAATCCGGAATTTCTGGACAGATGGGGGATTAAGCCCACGTATGAAAATCAGTATGGACTCTGGATACCAAATGTTCTTTCAAAAGAAGTGGTACAGATGAACTGCCCTTATATCATGTATTGGAACAGTTCGCCCTATGGAGGGAAGGATGCAAATGATCTGGCATGTGGAGATGCACATTTGTGGAATCATGGATTTGTAAGTGATAACATAGAAGAAGCGCTGGATCTGAAAAGTTATGACGCCATCAAAACAAAGTTTGCCAGTGAATATGGTGCTCTCGGACCTTGCTCTGCAGACAGCACAAAAGAATATCTGGGAGAAAGTATCTTAGACAAGTTCGGGAAACTGTGGAAACTGCATACCAATGTTACCATGAAAGATACGCTGAATAAAGCAATTGAGCAAAACTATATACAGAAAAAAGATGAACTTACGGAAAACGAATTTCTTCTTTACGGGGGACTTGTACAGGGAGATGTATATGGATATTCTCTGGAGGCATTCCGTTTTCAGGAAGAATGCGGCGGAGCACTTTTCTGGATGTACAATGACGCATGGGGAGAAATTGGCTGGACCATCATCGATTATTATATGAGAAGAAAAATATCTTATTATGCTGTTAAAAGAGCATTTGCTCATAAGAAATTCATCATCCGGCAAGTGGATGACAATATAATAGTCCGCGGCATCAATGATACGAATGAAAAACTACAATGCAAAGTGAGATTCGGGTATGTATCCTTTGATGGTAAAATCAATGAGACCAGGGAACTTGTAATGGAAATTCCGGCAGGAACCAGAATACAGGTATTAAAAGAGAAAACAGGCAGCTGGGACTTAACCTGCGGCACATATATGCTGTATACAGATGATGAGAGTATCGATCACGCAATGCTGTACACCCAGCCAAATCGTAAGCTGCATTATTTGGAACAGCCGGCAGATGTGGTGAAAGCAGAAGCAGAAGGCAATGACCAGAAAATTGTTTTAAAATCCAGGGGGTATATATGCTCCGTGTATATAGCAGGAAATTACAAATGCAGTGACAATTATTTTAATATGCTTCCAGGTGAAGAAAAGACGATTATCGTGAAGGATGCAGGTAGTGCACAGCTGGAAATAAAAAGGATAAACAGCACCAGCTGAAAGCGCTTGCCCGGATGGTGTGGTTGAATATGGTAATATCTGCTGCCAGGCTTTAAAAGCCTGGCAGTTTTAATGTTCGACATATCTAAAGCCCGGCATATCTAAACCCTGACATATCTAAAGCCTACGGTAAAAAAAATCCCCCTAAACAAGTAAAATCCTTCCTCACGGTTTTGATCCAATGATTGATATAATGGGATTATTAAAGTGACCGGAAAGATAGTATGAAATCTCACAGGGGTACGGGATTACAGTCCGGGATCTTATAATCTAAGGAGGAAGAAGGATGAAGGAGAATTTTTATGGTTTGAAACGCTGGCTCGCATTGACGCTGGCAAGCTCGTTAATCTGTACACTGGTGCCGAATATCGACACACTGGCAGCCGGAACGGGGTCCGGCTCAGAGGAGTATGCCGCGACACAGGGGGCTGCAGAGGAACCCTGGATTGCATCACCTTACGTGAATGAGAAAGGAGAAGTGGTAGAAGGGCTTGAAAATGCAGTTAATGGAAAGCGTCATTGGCTGGAAACGGATGAATCTCTGCCAGTTACTGTGACAGAGGGGGACGGAAGTATTACAATTGGAAACAGTATTATAGAACGCCGGTTTCAGATTCCCCGGGAGGGCGGAACAGAATTTTACACAGACAGCTATAAAAATCTGTATATAGACAAAGAGATGATGGACGGGGAAGAGGGATTTCCAGAAGTTTATCTGGGCCTGTATGACAAGCCTTACAGGGAAGTTTACAGTGATGAAGGGATCAAAATACACAGGGATTCCATCGCTTCTGCAGATAATACCATTGAGATACCGGACAGCTGTATCAAGGCAGACCCGGATTACTACTTTGTAGGCGGATCCCAAAATAGTAACACCTTTGTGTTTGACGGATACACAATCAGCGACAGTTGTGAAAAGCCGTTTGAGTGGACTTCAAATGAAATTTTCGGAGATCCGGCAGCTAAGGAATGGCCGCCGAAAGGAAAGCACCTGGAGTTCCTCTTCTCAGCTCCGGAATCTTTCCCGGAAGTCTATCAGGGAATCAAAATTAAAATCATCTATGAAATGTATGACAATATACCGGCTATGAAAAAACGGGTGGAGATTGTAAATGAAGGGGACAGCCAGATCATGATCGGACGTCTGGCACCGGAAGTAATTAAGGGAAATCAAAACATGGATGATTTGCTGGCGCTGGAGACCACTTACACTTGCGGCGACCAGAGCACGCTTCCCATTAACCGTCCGCTTCCCTGCAAATGTGATCTGGAAAAAGACGGAAGTCCTTTCCTGGAACTGAAGGATATCACCCATACCTGCTATGAAGTGGGACCGGCTTATGAGCTGGCAAAAGGCGAATCCATGGTGGGATTTGATACCTATGAATTTGTACACAGCACCTATTGGTTTGAACTGAAAATGAGGGAACGTCTTGGCATTTACCGGACTTTGTTTCCGTGGATCACGGATAACCCGCTGACCCATCATAATACAGGCAGGCTGACAAAAGAAGTAATTGATCAGGCGGCGGAAGCTGAATTTGAAATGATCATACAGTCTTACAGTGCTCCGGATGAATCCAAACAGATGCTTGCAAGAGACCAGGCTACGCTGGACAAATACAAAGAACTGGTGGATTACGCACACAGCAAGGGAATTGCGATTGGTATCTATCAGGCACAGTATACGAGAGGACAGTATAGCCAGTCAAAAGAATACGGTACAAATGCTGAAGGTCAGTGGGGTGCTTCCATGTGTCTGGCATCGGCAGCATTCGATGATTACTGGGATAATTTTAAAAACTTTGTTACATATACAGGTCTGGACTGTGTAGAGATCGATGGTACTTATCCCGGAAATTATTGCAACTGCGGAGAACAGCATGTGAACAAAGATAAGGAAACGGACCCGGCAGATCCGGCAGATACAGAAACCGGCAAAGCTTCTAAATACAAATTCCATAACGGAGTATTTGATTCTCAGGTAAAACAGTGGGAAAACGGTGTCCGCATGATGTGTGCAGAATTCCGTGACATGGGTGTATTTGTAAAGGTGCCGGCATGGTATTACTTAAACGGTGCCAACAAATGTGGAATCGGATACGAAGAAGCAGCCTGGAGCCAGCCAAGGCAGGAGCAGCTGCTGTACGGGCGTCAGCTGATGCATAATGCTTCCTACGGACGTACGATGTCCATGAGCTGGTCCCATGTACCGTTTGCAGAATACCATGGCGGCGGCGGGGATGCTGCTTTCCAGCCATTTAAAGAAAAGAAAGAAGATTATAACTGGGTAATTGCACAGAATATCGGGAACGGTGTTAACTCCGACTTCCGTGGGCCGGCACTGTATGATGACGGAACACAGGATATCCTGAATAAATGGGTGGAGTTCTACAAACGTTACCGTGGAATTGTAAATTCCGATATGGTGCATATCTCCCAGGCAGCCTATGATGCAGCTGGTACTAACAGGCAGCGGGGCGTTAAGATGGATACCTTATATCATGTCAATGCCATGAACGAGGGAGAAAAAGGACTTTTATGGGTATATAACCAGACGGATGAGAATCGGACAGAAGTCATCAATGTCCCCATGTATTATACCGGACTGGCAAACGGATTGAATTATCCGCCGGTACCCCTTAAGAATTCTCTTGGAAAAGATGTCCACAGATATGGTGCATATCCGCCGAACTACAGCTGGATTCCCCAGTCTGAGCCCAATTACAGACAGCCGGATGCGGTAGACGGAGATTACGGACAGGCAGTATTTATGCGTGAAGGTGTCCAGGCGAAGGTATTATCCATTGATTCCAACGGTAATGCACAGTTAGAGGTAACCTTACCGCCTATGAGTTTTACCTATTATAGTATTTATGATTCCACGGAAGCTCCTGAAGTCAGCCTGGAGGTTGGAAAGGTAACCGGACTGGAAGCGAAAGAAACTACGGAGAATTCGGTGATACTGAACTGGGACAAAGACGTCAGCTTCAAGATGACTGAAAACGGAACAGTCATTGATAAACCGGCAGTTACCGTAGACAGCTATATGGTTTACCGTGATAGCGAGCTGATTGCACAGACCATGGAGAATACATTTAAAGATACCGCCCTGTCAGAACAGAAGAGCTATGTCTACACAGTAAAAGCAGTAGCAAAAGGTGTGGAAGGAAGCCTCAGTGATCCTGTAACCGTTAATACAAATACGGATAACAATGCACCTGTGGTTGCGAAAGCAGAGGCAAAAAGCGATACATCCATTGAAGTAATATTTAATGAAGCAGTAGATGCCGAAACCGCAGGAAATATTGCTAACTATAGCCTTTCAGATGGCATACAGGTGAAAAATGCACGTGTGGAAGATGCAAAAGTTATCTTGACGACAGATGCGCTTTCCAGGCTGCAGACGTATAACCTGAAGGTGGAAAACGTCTGTGATGCTTCTGCGGCAAAAAATCAGATGGAAGTACACGAACAGAAAGTGATCTACGGCTACATTGCCAAGTTCGGGTTTGAAAAATCAGGCGAAGGACTGATCACGGATGCTTTCGGCAATTATACCGGAAAAGCCAATTACATGGAAACTCTGGAGCAGACCTACGGATCTTCAGCCAGACTGAAGGAGGAAAAAACTTCTTACGGCAATCTGGGAAGCGGCCTTTTAAAGGGAATGGACAGCTATTCTATGAGCATGTGGTTTAAAACAGATTCAGAGAATAGACAGACATTGTTAAGTCAGGGACAAGAGGGTATTCCGGCAGATGATCTGACACTTGCAGCAGAGTCAGGAAGCCTGAACTTCCGTGCCAGTGATGCAGACGGAAAAGAAGTTGTGCTGAACGGGGGAACTATTCTTTCCGGAAAATGGAATCTGGCTGTGGTTGTAAGAGACGGGCAGACATTTACACTTTATTTAAATGGAGAAGCGGTAGATACAAAGACCGCAGAACTTGGAGTAAATGATACACAAAATGCTTTACTTGCCGGTGCCATGAGAAATAATGCCGGCGGTGACCGTGTGAATTATTTCAGCGGAGATATCAGCGAGATCTCGCTGTACAATGTAGCGCTGCAGCAGTCAGAAGTCTCACTTCTGAAGGAATCCGGTTTTGTTGCATTTAGTACGGCAGTGGATTCTGCACAATCACTGGATAAGAGCCTTTTCACGGAGGATAGTTACAAACCGCTTGGAGAGATCCTTGCCTTAATCGGTGATATGGATCCGTTGACTATGATGCCTGCGGAAATTGCGGATCTTATGAAACGCATGCAGGAGGCCATGGATGGGCTTCAGCTAA
The DNA here is from genome assembly GCA_900540475.1 of uncultured Robinsoniella sp. Classification (GTDB taxonomy): domain Bacteria; phylum Bacillota; class Clostridia; order Lachnospirales; family Lachnospiraceae; genus Robinsoniella. The sequence goes on from UQGG01000011.1 coordinate 96,785, forward strand.
AAGAAGGCAATCAGTCACTGAAGGCACTTTACCATATGAATGAGACAAAAGGGGAAGTGATTGCAAATGCGGTTCAGGGCTATGATGCAAAGTTTATAAACGGACAGTATATGCGTATGGGAACACCTTTCGGGCGTGGTGCCTATATGTATGAAAAGAATCAGAACTATATTTCCGTTCCGGATTCTCCAATTGCAGGGCTGGACACATTTACGGTTAGCGGATGGTTTAAGCCACAGTTATTCTTAGACAATGAGGTTACGGATACCGAAGATGATTTTACTCATGTGAGAGGTACTCCCAAACAGGTACTTTTATCGGATGAGGGTGGAAGTCTGGTGCTTTCCCTCCAGCAGAGAAAACTGGTTCTTGAGATTTCAGACGGAACACAGACGCAAACGATGAAAGCAGCAGACGAATTTACAATGGAACAGGTGACCGGAGGCGAGTCCCGCCAGGCATGGAATCATTTCTCCGTTTTACGCAGCGGCGATACCTTTGCCCTGTACCTGAACGGAACGAAAATGGGAGAAGTATCTCTGGCAGGTGTAACAATAGGAGATTCACTGACCATAGGAGCGAAACTGAATGAAGAAAATGCCAGAGAACTGCAGTACAACGGTCTGGTGGATGAAATGGCTTTTTATAGCACAGATCTGGCGCAGGAAGAAATCGCTGCATCTGCTGAGGCGATTCCATTTAGAAAATCATCCAGGGAAAATATTGCCCTGAAGAAGACTTTGAACAGTGACAGCATGTCGGATCCAAACAGGCTGAATGACGGAAAAGTACTGGACTATGCCAGCAAGGATACACCATGGACAGCACGGTCTAACGGTACGTCAGAGAAGCTGAAATACCAGATTGATCTGGGTGCGGTATATGACATTGATACAATTTCCCTGACACAGTTCTTCCGTAATTACAATAATGAAGAATTGAGACGGTTCCGGGATGTAGTAATCCAGATATCTGCAACTAATGATTTTGCGCCGGAAAATACAACAACAGTCCTGAACACCGATACGGACAACAGTATGGGCTGCGGAGCAGGTACGGATCAGACGTTCTACAGCTTTGAACTTGGCAATGATTTTATTCTCGATGAACCGGCAGCAGGACGGTATGTGCGTCTGCTCAGCAGCGGATTCTACGGACTGAGCGGCAGCTATTCCGGATACGTGAATGTCTCAGAACTGGAGGTCTATGGAACAAAGGCAGCTTCAGAACCGGAGATCAAGGTTTCCATGGAAGATGTGGAATTAAAGGTTGTGGGAGACCGGGAATTTGCAAAAGTTTCCACTGATCCAGACACAAACCTGTCAGATTTAATTATTAAATCTGATCATGAAGAAATCGCATCTGCAGCCTGGAGCAAGGCAGATGGGCTTCAGATCAATGGCATAAGTAAAGGAAACACAGATATAACATTGACACATCCAAAAGACGATACTCTGACAAAAGTGATTCATGTAACCGTTGACGGTCTGGAACCGGCAGCAGTGGTAAATGATGATGACCCGGCAATTGCGTATACCGGAAGTTTCACTTACTACAACGGCAGAGGCGGTGATCCGGACGGAGTGACCGAATATAACCGTGATATCCATTATGGAAACAAGACTGGTGATGCAGCGGAATATACCTTTACCGGAACCGGAATAGATGTGATCACAACGGTCAATACCGATGGATGTCTTCTGGGAATAACCATAGACGGAGAGGAACAGCCGGATGTAAATACCCAGATTCCAAATGAGAAATATTTTAAACGGGCAAACCAGATGTGTGTATTCAGTAAAACGGATCTGCCTTATGGCGAGCATACAATCCGTTTGGAGAACAAAGGCGGAAATATTACGATCGATGCTCTGCGTACCTATGCGGATGCCAGTCAGGATGTGGATAAAACTACATTGCAGGACTTGCTGGAAATCTCAGAAGCTTATATTCCTGACGCTTATACCGAAGAGAGTTTTGCGGTACTGGAAGCAGCTATTGCAGAGGCAAAAGCAGTGTTTGAAAATGAGTTTGCCAGCCAGGATGATGTGGATAAACAGGTTGAGAAACTGCAGGCAGCAATTGACCAGCTGGAAAGCATACTGGCAGACCTGACTCAGTTACAGTCCTTGTACAATGCAATTGCACAGATGGATATGAGCATCTACACAGAAGACAGCGCAGCCCCATTACATGTAGCAATGGAACATGCAGCCGCTGTTCTGGAAAAAGAAAATGCCACAAAGGCAGAAGCAGCAGAAGCGGAATCCGGACTGCTGGTAGCACTTGCAGGACTGGAGAAAATTGTCACAGAACCAAAGCCGGAAACGGATAAGTCCCTGGCAAAAGCTCTGTATCATGCTTATAAAGAACTGGATCTGTCCGGATATACAGAGGAAAGTGCGGCAGTATTTACAGACGCATTAGATACCTTACAGAGTATTATTGAGAAAGAAGATGCTTCCCAGGAAGAAGTAGACAATGCGGCAGCAAATCTTCTGTCAGCGGCAACGGGGCTTGTAATATTGCCGACAGAACCGGAAGAACCGGAGATCAAGGTAGATTATTCCGTACTGAACATCCTGTACAATGCCTATGCAGAATTAGATACCACGAAATATACAAAAGAAACGGGAGATGCATTCCTTACCGCACTTCAACATGCAGCGGAAGTATTGAAGAACGAACAAGCGGATCAGGCGACAGTTAATGCGGCGGCAGCAGCACTTGCAAAGGCAGCAGCAGAACTGACCGAAGAGCCGGCGAAACCGGAAGAACCGGTGATCACAACAGATACGTCCACTTTGAAGGTACTTTACGATGCCTATGCAGGACTGGATACCGGGAAGTATACGGATGCCAGTGCAAAGACGCTGAAAGACGCAGTTGCTTTGGCGGGGTCTGTCTTAAACAACACAAAGGCAACCCAGGAGCAGATCGACCAGGCAGCATCGGGCCTGATGTCAGCAGCAACCGGACTGGAAATGAAACCAGTGAAACCGGAAGAGCCACCTAAACCGGCAGCTCCTGCACTGAAAAAGGGACAGATTCTCACTTACAAAGGACTTCGGTATAAGGTAACGAATCCAACACCGGGCAAAGCAACCGTATTGGTAGCCGGTGCGTCCAACAGGAATGTAAAAAAGGTAACGGTGCCGTCAACAGTCACGTTAAAAGGAGTGAAATGCAAGGTAACAAAGATTGGCCAGAAATCATTTAAGGGTTACAAGAAGCTGGAGCAGATTACAATTGGAGCAAATGTGACAGCGATTGGGCAACAGGCATTCTATGGAGACAGCAAGCTCACATACATCAATATTAAGTCCAAGGTACTGGCCAATGCATACAGCAAATCCCTGAAGGGAATTTCTGTAAAAGCTAAAATTAACGTTCCGAATTCAAAAGTAAATGCATACAAGAAAATTTTTAAGAACAGGGGACAGAAGAGCAGCGTTGTAATTAAGTAAAAAAGAATCAAAAGCAGTGCCCTTTTTCCGGCAGTGGATTAATTGTTTTCTGCATAGCCGGGAGAAGGGCATTACATATAAAAAAGGAGGAGGCATCATGAAACAAAAAAAGATGAAGAAGCTTATGTCACTTACCATTGCAGCCGCTATGGCATTTACTGCGGTTCCTATGGAGAATGTCAGTGCACAGGAAGGGGAGCCGACAGTAAAGACACCCTTGGTTCAGTTTGATATGGAAGACCTGGACGGAAACAGCCTGACCAACCTTTCTAATGGCGAAACAGTGGAAGTAACCGGTAATCCCCGGCTGGAGAAAGGAAAAGAGGGAGAAAGTGCCCTGCGTTTTGACGGGGATACTTATATCGATCTGGGAACCAGCTTTCAGCCGGAAAAAGATTATACGCTGATGGGCTGGATCCGTCAGGATACGGGAGCTGCTGACGGGCAGGCATTTGTATCACGCAGTTACAGCAGTGTAATCGATGATCAGCTGGGTGTCATGCTGAAAAACGGAACCGTCATACACGAGGTATCTTTTAAAGCGGGAAATGGAAATACCGATTATCAGGCTATCAGCAGCCCTGCGGATGCACCCCAGGGAAGATGGAATCATATTGCTGTAATTCGCTCAGGCGGGGAAGTAAATATTTTTATCAATGGTGTATTATCCCAGACCCAGGGAGGCCTGTCCCAAGAACCATTTGCAGAAAACAGTAAAAATATGTATGTGGGAAGAGACTGCAGCAAATCCGGCGAACCCTATGCCCAGCATGCATACCGCGGGTTAATGGACGATCTTCGCCTGTATGACACTGCACTGGACCAGGAGGAAGTAACTGAGATTTATGAGTCATGCCGCAACGGGTTTATCCTGGAAGAAGTCAGTAACGGAAGACTGGTATTGAAACTGGATAAAGCGCCCCAGACATCACCGGAGATTACTGATTTTAATGTGGAATTTAAAGAAGGGGACAAGTACCTGCTTAACCAGGTAAACAACTGTGAGTATAACAGCGATACCCAACAGGTAACACTTACTTTTGATGAACTGGAAAACCATACACAGGGTGATAAAACATTTTCCATAAGTGTAACATACCAGGATGATATGCTGACCTCAGATTTGATCGTATCGTCCGCGGAAGATAACCAGGTTCCGGGAGCAGTGACTCATGGAGTGCTTAACCTCTCCCCAAAACTGGGGAATGAACCCCACGTAAAGGGAATGCTGGAGGTAAGCTATGACTTTAATGATCCTGACGGTGATTCCGAGGGAGACACAAAATACCAGTGGTATGCATCTGATACCCTGGATGGGGAATATACCCAGATACAGGGTATCCGTACCCGTACTGTAATTCTGTTGGATGAGTATGAGGGAAAATACCTGAAATGTGAAGTGACACCAGCTGACTGTTACGGCAACGTGGGAGAACCAAGTATGAGTGAGCCTGCTGTAGCCTCGGTACAGAAAACGGAAGGCAACCCCCTTACGGATTGGATGTATGAGTCCGGATATGGTGTTTCCCATCACTTTTTATCAAACTACTTTAACCTGGAACATGTATATTCCAGTCCAGAAGAAAAATGGGACCGGAGCAGCATGACATGGGATGAATTTGTGGGACAGTTTGATGCCGAAGCTTATGCCAAAGAGATTCATGACATCGGAGCTAAATTTGTAATCCTCACATTAGGGCAGAATTCCGGCAGTTACTGTGCGCCAAATATGGTATACGATCAGTATATGCGGGAAGCAGGACTCCTTGGAGAGGGGGAAGCAAATCCCAAGACAGTATCCATGGAAAACGACCTGCCAATGCGTATTGCGGATGCATTGAAAAAATATGATATTAACTTAATTCTGTACTTACCGTCTAATCCGCCTCACAGTGCCAGCTGGGATGAGACAGGAACCCCCAACGGATATGGATATTATTCCGATTATCTGGTAACGAAGAAAGTATTTGACTATACCCCCGGCACAGATGGGGTCCCAAACCAGAGATCCAGAAAAGTGCTTTCTGAAATGGTAGAGTGGTGGTCCCAGCATTATGGAGACAAGGTTTCCGGCTGGTGGTTCGATGGCTGCTATCCTTGGGGAATCCTGGAAAGTCAGATGGATATGAGCCTGGAATACAATCTGTCCACCCTGGCAAATGCTGCAAAAGCGGGAAATCCTTACAGCATTGTGACGTTTAACCAGGGGCTGGATGTTGGCTGGGCATTTAACAAGAGTAATCCATATCAGGATTATACGGCTGGAGAGTCCCAGGGAATGGATACGTTTCCGGTAAAGGGACGCTGGGCAAAAGACAGCACGGACTGCCAGAACTTTATGTTCGGACCGATTGGAAACCGGAATAACTGGTCAGCAGGCTGGGGCTGCAGCGGCACCTCAAGAACAGAAGAATTTATGATCAATGCAGTTAAAAACGGAGCTGAAAACCAATATGCCATGGGATTTGACACCAAAGTAAATATATTCGGTCATCTGGACCCGGATCAATATAAGCAGCTTGTGGCTTTGAAAGAAGCAATCAGGGGCGAAGAAGACGACCTGGCTGACTTAACACAGCTACAGTCCTTATACAATGCCATTTCACAGATGGATATGAGTCTCTATACAGCAGACAGCGCAGCCCCATTGGTTACAGCAATGGAACATGCAGCTACTATTCTGGAAAAAGAAAATGCCACAAAGGCAGAAGCAGCCGAATCAGAATCCGCACTGCTGGTAGCACTTGCAGGACTGGAGAAAATCGTCACAGAACCAGAGCCGGAAACGGATAAATCCCTAGCGAAAGCTCTGTATCATGCTTATAAAGAACTGGATCTGTCCGGATATACAGAGGAGAGTGCGGCAGTATTTACAGACGCATTAGATACCTTACAGAGTATTATTGAGAAAGAAGATGCTTCCCAGGAAGAAGTAGACAGTGCAGCGGCAAACCTGTTGTCAGCGGCAACGGCGCTTGTAATATTGCCGACAGTGCCGGAAGAACCGGAGATCAAGGTAGACTTCTTCGTACTGAATATCCTGTACAACGCCTATGCAGAATTGGATACCACAAAATATACAAAAGAAACGGCTGACCCATTCCTTGCGGCACTTGAACATGCAGCGGAAGTATTGAAAAATGAAGCAGCGGACCAGGCATCAGTGGATGCGGCAGCAGCAGCACTTGCAAAGGCAGCAGCAGAACTGACCGAAGAGCCGGCGAAACCGGAAGAACCGGTGATCACAACAGATACGTCCACTTTGAAGGTACTTTACGATGCCTATGCAGGACTGGATACCGGGAAGTATACGGATGCCAGTGCAAAGACGCTGAAAGACGCAGTTGCTTTGGCGGGGTCTGTCTTAAACAACACAAAGGCAACCCAGGAGCAGATCGACCAGGCAGCATCGGGCCTGATGTCAGCAGCAACCGGACTGGAAATGAAACCAGTGAAACCGGAAGAGCCACCTAAACCGGCAGCTCCTGCACTGAAAAAGGGACAGATTCTCACTTACAAAGGACTTCGGTATAAGGTAACGAATCCAACACCGGGCAAAGCAACCGTATTGGTAGCCGGTGCGTCCAACAGGAATGTAAAAAAGGTAACGGTGCCGTCAACAGTCACGTTAAAAGGAGTGAAATGCAAGGTAACAAAGATTGGCCAGAAATCATTTAAGAATTACAACAGGCTGGAGCGGATCACCATTGGTTCAAATGTGACGGCGATTGGGCAGCAGGCATTCTATGGAGACAGCAAGCTCACATACATCAATATTAAGTCCAGGGTACTGACCAATGCATACAGCAAATCTCTGAAGGGAATTTCTGCAAAAGCTAAAATTAACGTTCCCAATTCAAAAGTAAATGCATACAAGAAAATCTTCAAAAACAGGGGACAGAAGAGCAGTGTTGTAATTAAGTAGATACCAGGTAATGATCAATCTGAATGAAATTATTCAAATAAAACCCCTAAGCATGAGCCAGCAGATTGCTGGCTTGTGTTTGTTTATCAACGATGTAAGAAAGCAGATTTATAATGTAAAAAAAATCCACCCATTCATGTCAAGTCTGTGTATTCCGTAAAATACGATTGACTGATAGAATAAAGACATACCAAAACTACACGAAAAGGTGAAGGAGGAAATATTAATTATGAAAGCAAGAACAAGAAAAATAACAGCGCTGCTGGCAGCGGGATGTATGGGAGTTGGTCTCCTGGCAGGATGCGGAGGTTCCGGAGAAACCGCAGCAACAAAAGGAGAAACTTCAAAGGATACGGCAGAGCAGTCCACAGAAAATACTGCAGGAAGTAACGCAGGAGATACGGCGTCGGACACAGGGGCAGCAGACACCGGAACGGAAGAAGGCTCAGAAGCAGCAAGTGAGGCCGCAGCAGAAAGTACCGGAAAATCCATTACCCTAATGGCATCCCAGAACTGGGTGAAAGATATTGACAGAGAACTGTTTAAGAAATTCCAGGATAAAACAGGAATTGAAGTTAAACTTCTTGTTACTCCGGATAACGGATATGACACCTTGCTTGGAACTTCCCTCTCAGGCGGAAGTAATGCGGTAGATATGTTCATGTATACCGCTGGCTCCACCATGGTATCAGCAGGCATCCCGGATGTGGCAGTGGATCTCTCAAGCGAGACATGGTCGGCAGAGCTGGAAGACTGGGCGCTGAAGGCTAACAGCTATCAGGACAAAGTAATCGGATTCAGTACCTGGGGTGTGGATTATGAAGGAATCTTATATAACAAGACCCTGTTTGAAGAAAATAAATGGGAAATACCAACCACCTGGGACGGATTTATCGCACTTTGTGACCAGATCAAAGAAAAGGGAGTTACCCCGCTCTATGAAAGCATCAATGGTGTATGGCATGCACAGAGCTGGGTATATGGACTGACTCCGGCAATGTATGAAGAAAAACCGGATTTTCCTGCTTATCTGAATGAAAGCGCAGACAATAAATTTGCAGACATTGCATGCTTCAAAAAAGGTCTGGAGCAGATTGAACAGTTAATTTCCGCAAAAGACGGCGATCAGCCCAAATACTATACCAATGACGGACAGTCAGAAGATTTCTTCGGAAGTTATCCGTCCTTACAGAACAGGGAAACAGCAATGATGTTTACATATTCTGCATATGCTGCAGAACTGGCTGCAAACGGCAGCACAGATGAATGGGGCATGTTCCCGGTTCCACTGCTGGATAACCAGACCGGAGTATCCAATGGCGGCGGCGTTTCCAAATTTATTAATAAAAACAGCGACAATATTGATGAATGTAAAATGCTTCTGAATTTCCTGGCGGAAAAAGACAACCTGGAAGCTTACTATGCAGCACGTACAGACCTGGTAACTTCCGCATTTAAAAATGTAGAAAGTGTAAGCACCACAACTGCTACCACAGATATGCTGGAGCGCAGTAAAAAATCACCGGAAGTCATGTTCATCAAAGATGTATTATATTTTGACAGTAACGTATATCAGTATATACAGGGATTTGCAGAAGGAACCTGTACAGTAGACCAGTTTATTGAAAACTTGGATAACTATCGTGCCGAGATGTTTGACGTGGCAGCCAGCGAAGCTGCACAGTAGAGATAAATTGATGGAGTGAAATTGAAAAATTTCACTCCATTCTTAAAAAAACAGGAAAACAAAAAGAGAGGAATCAACCGTGTATAATAAAAAAATTTATAAGGGATATTTCACACTTCCTGCATTTGTGGTTTACACCCTGCTCTTCATGGTTCCGGTGGTGTTGAATTTTTACTTTTCACTTACAGATTGGAATGCATTAAAAATCAGCGGGGAGACCGCAAGATTCATCGGGTTTAAAAATTTCCAGAAAATATTCCAGAACCCGGAACTGTTGTCGGTAATTGGCAGAACCGTAGTTTTTGCGGCTGTGACGACACTGTTTAAGAATGTCATCGGATTTGCCCTGGCACTTGCATTTAATGAAGGGATGAAGTCAAAAAATGTATTAAGAGCAGTATTTTTTCTTCCCGCAATGCTGTCACCGCTGATCATCGGATTGATTTTCGGATCCATCTTTATGAAGGCAGGTTTCGCCAATCAGTTACTCAGTGCAATCGGACTGGAAAACCTCAGCAGAGCTTGGCTTACCACAAAAGACACAGCCCTTGGAACCACGATGTTTGTGGAAATCTGGAGACAGGTTGGATTTAACATGGTTATTTACCTAGCCGGACTTCAGCTGATTGATAAAAGCTATTATGAAGCGGCTTCCGTAGATGGTGCCAATGGATTACAGAAAATGCTTTATATCACCATTCCTAGACTTATGCCATCCTTTATTATTAATCTGCTGCTGAATCTGTCTCAGGGATTAAAAGCATTTGATATTATCTTCGTTTTAACGGGCGGAGGACCGGCTGGCTCCACAGAACTGATCAATACACTGGTTTTCAAAGAGTTTGGAAAAGGTCTATATGGAATGTCTGCAGCATATGGAGTGATTGTATTTATCATAACAGCAATATTTGGAATTGCGGTCCTGAGAATTAAGGACGGCAGTGATGATTAGGAGGGAACAAATGCAAACTAAGAAGAAAGCAAAAATGTTATTGATCGCAAAGGAAATATTCTTCTGGCTACTGGCGCTGATTGTCATCGTTCCGTTCCTGATTGTAATCTTTAACGCATTTAAGACAAAACCGGAATCCATTAACATGGAATTAACGCTTCCGGCAAAGCTTCACTGGGAAAATTTCAAAGAAGTATGGGTCACCGGCAATATTCCCCGGTCATACTGCAATAGTTTTATCATCAGTATTACTTCCGTAACAGTATCCGTTTTATTTTCTTCACTCTGTGCTTTCGTTTTAAGCAGGAGCAGAACCAGATGGAATAAAATTCTTTATGTATATTTTGCCATGGGATTAATGTTCCCGGTCAGCATGGTTACCATTGTAAAGGTGCTGCGGGTTTTACATTTATATAACAGTTTAGCAGGAGTGATTATATTATTCATAGCGTTAATTCTACCCATGAGTATTTTCCTGTTTTACGGATTTGTATCGGGAATACCAAAAGAGCTGGACGAAGCGGCGGTCATTGACGGGGCAGGAGCTTTCCGGGTGTTCTTCCAGGTTATCTTTCCACTGCTGAAACCGGCAGCGGTTACGGTATTCATGATTAACTTCCTGAATACCTGGAACGATTTTACCGTTCCCCTCTATGTACTGCCTGATCCGGATAAAGCGGTAATCGTACAGCAGGTATATAACTTCTATGGAACCTATACAGCTAACTGGAATCTGGTAAGTGTGACGATTCTATTTGCAATCTTACCCGTTATGGTGGTTTATCTGGTAGGACAAAAATTTATCATCTCTGGTATGGTAGCCGGAGCAGTGAAAGGGTAGGAGGAATTTTTGAAATGGTAACAGCAATATTAATAGGTGCAGGACAAAGAGGCGGTTTCGTCTACGGAAAATATGCAGAAAAACATCCGGAGGAATTTAAAGTGGTGGCAGTGGCGGAACCCATGGAGGAACGGCGCAATGAATGTATACAGGCTCATGGGATCAGTCAGGAAAGGGCATTTACAGACTGGAAAGATCTGCTGGCACTTGGAAAAATAGCAGACTGTGCCATGGTGTGTACCCAGGATCGATTCCATCTGGAACCGGTGAGAGAAGCACTCCGCCAGGGGTATCATGTGATGTGTGAAAAGCCCATGTCGCCAAATGCACAGGAATGTGTGGCTATGGGGGAATATGCGAAACAGTATCATAAAACACTGACGGTCTGCCATGTTCTCCGCTACTCGCCTTTTTACAGTGCACTGAAAAAGATAATCGACAGCCAGGTAATCGGAGAGATTGTTAACATCCAGCATCTGGAATGTGTGGGCTACTGGCATCAGGCACACAGCTTTGTCCGGGGCAATTGGAGGGATTCCAAAAGCAGCAGTCCCATGATCCTGCAGAAATCCTGCCATGATATGGATATTCTGGCATGGCTCACCGGTAAAAAATGCAGGAAGGTGTCCTCTTTCGGTTCACTTTCTCATTTCAAAAAGGAAAATGCACCAGAGGGAGCAACGCCATTTTGTATGGGCGGATGCAAGGCAAGAAGCACATGCCCCTATGATGCGGTGAAAATTTATCTGGAGCAGGAGGAGTGGTATTCCGACACAATCCGAAAGGTAGTGGCACTGGAAGGAACTAATGAGGCAGTCAGCCAGGCTTTGAAGGACGGTCCTTACGGAAGATGTGTGTATGACTGTGATAATGATGTAGTTGACCATCAGGTAGTAAATCTGGAATATGAAGGAGGAGTGACAGCCAGCTTTACCATGTGTGCATTTACGGGAAAAGGCAGCCGGGTTATGAATATCATGGGAACCCATGGACAGATTCTGGGGGACATGGAGGAAAATACCATTGAAGTACTGGATTTTCTCACCGGGAACTCCGTAAAGACTACAGTGAAGACCGGAACCTCCGGACACAGCGGAAGCGATGACAAATTTATGGAAGGATTTTTGCAGACAGTACTGACCGATGGTGCCTATTCCCTGTCCGGGGCTGAAGTATCCGTGGAAAGCCACCTGGTTGCTCTGGCGGCAGAAGAGTCCAGAGTAACGGGAGAAACGATACAAATGGAGGAATACCGTTTACGATTCACACCATAACGGGAAACAGCCAACAGGCACATTACAGTTTACAGAAAGTTCAGAGTGATACTTGTAGTCAGTTCAGCAAAATGATAAAATGACAGAAACAGATAAAACGACAGAAACAGATAAAACCAGCAGATTCAGATATCTGAATAGAATAAGGAGGAAGGTCTATGCAAAGGTTTTTGCACAGGCCTTGAATCATATCAGGATGGATAAAGAGCCGATTGTAAAAAAGTTATTCCGTACCTACATTTTCTGGATAATTATATGTATATTTGTAATACTCTGCGGTACCGTCTTTTATGCGGGTAAAGTTATTAATTCCAATATTACGGAAACCCAAAAGCAGCTGACCCTGAGCATTAACCAGAATATAGAAAATTATTTCCAGGATATGAATGATTTTTCAATGGAGCTGGTAAAATCCAAGGTATTTCGGGAAACAGCCCTGGGAAAGCTGCCGGAATATTACGAAGCAGGCCGTAATACCGTAGATTTATTTTCCAATCTGTATCTGGAAGCTTATAAAATGATTCAGAAGAAGTATCATGTGGGCATTATTACGGATCAGAATTACTATATCTGGATGGGAAATGAATATTTTATTGACCGGCTTTCCAAAGAGCCGCCGGATACTTATCAGGATTTTAAAAAAGACGGCAGAGCCGTTATAAAATATCTGGAAAGGAATGAATATCTACAGGAAGTAAGGAACCAGAGATCCATTACAGACAAGGACAATTCCAAGATAACCTTATCCAGAAGCTTCGGAGATAGCAGCTTCTTTTATAATGGACCGGCAATATTAGAAGTGCAGATGGATGCTGAAGAGTTTAAAGAAGATATGCGCCGGCTTTCTTCCAGCAAAAATAATGCGGGACTGCAGATACATATTTTGAATAATGCGGGAGATACCATATTCTCAGAAACGGAACTGGACGGCAGGCAGTTTCTGGAAGAGAATGGGTGGAAGACCGGAAGCTTCCGCAAAGACGGCTATTATAACTATGTTTATAAAATCTTCAATTCCGACATTTATGTACTCTATACGATTTCCATATTCAGCTACTATAACAAACTTCTGACTTTTTTAGGATTCGCTATTGTATTTTTCCTGGTGGTCACGGCACTGATGATTGTGGTCAGCTATCGCGTTTCCAGAGAGATTTCCAAACCAATTCATGATGTCTGCCACGAACTGCGGAAGGTGGATCTGGCACAGGGAATCCGGTATCAGCGGGTGGATACGGATATTCTGGAACTGGATTATCTGTCCAATACCATCGGAGAACTGAATGAAAAATTGGAAGAATCCATGCATCACATCATAACTTTAAAAGACTTTGAAATCCATTCAAAACTTTTGGCACTGCAGGCACAGATGCAGCCGCATTTTCTGGTTAATACACTGACCACCATGGGATCAATGGCAGAAGAGGGCGACAACCGGGATATAGCCAGGATGTGTCTGAATCTGACCCAGATGTTTCGCTATATTTCGGCAGAAGAAAGTACGGGAGTTCGCCTGTTTGAAGAGATGAAGCATGTAAACCGATACGTGGACATAATGAAAGAGCGTTTTCCAAATGCCCAGGTGGATACCGATATTCCCTTGGAGATGATGAATATCCGTGTGCCCAAGCTGATTATCCAGCCATTGGTAGAGAATTCTTTTAAATACTGCAACCGCAGCAAGCCCTATATCCGAATTGTGGGAGCACGGACGGAAGGGGACTGCTGGAGTATCCGTGTGACGGATAACGGAGAAGGTTTTTCTGAGAGTAAAGCCGCTGAAATTCTCAAAAAGTGTGCAAAAAGCATGGACGGAGTCAACAGCCTTTCCACTAAGATTGACGGAATGGGTCTGGTAAATGTATATGTAAGACTTCAGCTTTTCTACCGGGAAGAGGTAGTCTATGAGGTAAATCAGGAAGGAATCGTAATTGGAGGGAAGATACTATGAAACCAGATGCAAAGGGAAATATCAAAGCGATTGTCGTAGAAGACGAACTTAAGATCGGTACCTATATTAAGCATAAAATAGAATATCTGGATCCGTCTGTCACCGTTGCGGCTCTGGCGGAAAATGGAAAACAGGCGCTGAATCTCATTGAAGAGCATCAGCCCCAGGTGGTATTTACGGACATATCCATGCCGGTGATGGATGGATTAGAGTTATCCAGAATCATTAAAAACACATATCCGGGAATGATTGTAGTGATTATATCCGGGTACTCCGATTTTTCTTATGCCCAGAAGGCAATAAAATATGGTATCTTCAATTATATTCTGAAACCGCTGGAAGATGAAAAGCTGTTGGACGTACTTTTTGATATTAAGAAGAGTCTGGCGTATACAAACGCAAAACAGGAGCGCCAGGTTCTCTATTCGGATGCTTACATGTTCCAGTATACCCAAGGAGTACAGTATGCCATATTCTCTGTCTGTATAGGCAATCTCTTCTATGATATAGAGGACCCGGTGCTAACCGAGTACTACAGGGAGATCTTACAGGAAATTCCATGGAGAAAATTACTGGAGGAAGTCTGCGGAGACGGGCAAAACTGGTATCTGGCTGACGAACAGGTCGTGAACCAGAAGATAGTGGGCATACAGGTCAGGGCCGATGGGGAAGAGGAAACCGGGAATCTGGCTAAACGCCTGATGTCATTGCTGGAATTAAGGACCAGCCTTGCAATCCATATATGCCTGTCTGAACAGTTTGTACCGTATGAAGACGTGTGGAATCTCACCAAGAGGCTGCGCCATTTAATGCAGCAAAAGCTTGTGATCGGCGAGTCCCAGATCCTCATTGCAGAAAAGGAAAAAGATGATGACCAGGGAATCCTGGATATTGTCAAAATGAAACTGAGCAGTTATATCAAAAATTATTTCCTTCATACGGATCTGAAGAATTTTACCGATGAGATTCAAATTGTGCTGAGATATATGATCCAGAACCGGGCAACCCAGGAAAATATAGAAAAAGTCAGTCTATATGTGCTGAAGTTACTGGAACTTTCCAGCCAGGACTGTGAAGCGGCATTCCAGGAGGATATACAGATCAGACAGCAGCAGTGTATCGGTATGGCGGCAACAGAAGAGGAATTGATGGATAATCTGATGGGGTGTTTTCAAAAAATCGGCAGATATGTAGAGGAACTCTATGAAAAGAAGATAGAGACCCGGGTACTGGAATATGTGGACAGTAATTTCCTGACCCTGGAAGGTTTGGAACAGGTAGCAGATGTGTTTGGGTACAACTACACGTACCTGTCCAGGCTGTTTAAAAAAATGTCCGGTGTTTCCCTGAATAAATATATCACAGAGAAGAAAATTACCTTATCCAAACAGATGCTGCATGAACACCCGGATATGGTTCTGGAGGAGGTATGTGAACTGTGCGGTTATAACGACTGCCGGTATTTCAGCAGGGTTTTTAAAGCGCAGACGGGGTGTACGCCCAGTGAGTACCGGGTGATGAAATGATGTTGCATAAAAATAATTATATGAAGATATGAGAAAAAACAAATACAGAAAGAGATATATGCGAAGAAATAAAAAGAAAGATGCAGCAAATGTTAAAATTGACATTTGCTGCATTTCGTGTGAATTCTTATCTTTCTTCCGCTGTCCGATTTCTCAAAACAACTGCTCTAATACAAACATACCTTCTTTTCTATAACACTCTGAAAGAAACACATCATTATGACCGGTAGATCCCTGGTAGAGATGATAAGCCGTATCCATCAGACGCTTTATCTGTGTTCCCTGCTCCAATGGTGACTGCAGCTTTTCAAGCCCCGGTATGAATTTTGCATACTGTGCCTTTTTTTCTTCACTGGTCAGCTCGCCAATGAATAAAATCTGAGATTCCAGAGAATCCATCGCCTGACATTTTTCATCCCAGACATTAAAAATATCAACAAGACAGTTTGGATTTTCCGGTGTCATGTAATAAATATTATTACATCTCCAGGGGTCCAATCCCGGCAGTTTATCAAGTGCGTATGTTCTTCCGGCAAGTGCAATTCCTTCCAGCAATACGGTCATTGCCGGCCGCCTGCCCGGGTCCAGGTCACTCACACAATGCTCCGGATCCTGCGTGATTATGATGTCCGGACGGAAGGAACGAATCACTTTTACGATTTTCAGCTTTTCAGCCAGTGTACCGCTTAATTCGCCAGAATCCATACCAAGGTATTCGATACTTGTGTTTAGAATCTCAGAAGCCTTATCAAGGCCTTCTCTCATCGCTTCCCCTGCAAACATAATACTAGCGTGGGAAACGCCCCCATTCTTAGCATTTTTGCAGAGGACGCCTCCGCATTCAACCATTTCCATTCCATATACGCCTAATAATAATATCCTGTTTCCCATTTAAATTACCTCCGTTTTTATCCCCATCCGGGGCTTACTTTTACTTCCATTCACATGCTATAATTTTGTAAAACATAAAAAGGACTATATCAACTATGAATACTTCTTCTGCACATTGGATATCCCTGTGGAAAGATGCGGCAAAACAATCCCTCTTCCGAAAAACATTCACGGATGAAAGCATCTGCTGGAACGCTTCCGCCAAATATTACGACCAAACCATGGGCAGCAGTACCAAGCGGGTCTCTGCTGTTATGGATCTGCTCTCTGCAAAGGGCCTCTTAAATCATGAATACAATGTTCTTGATATCGGAAGCGGCACCGGTTCCTACACGCTTCCACTCTCCAGGTTCTGCAGCCACGTAACTGCCATGGACATCTCAGACTCTATGAATCGTATTCTTCATCAGAAAATGCATTCTCAGGGACAGAATAACTTTGACATACTCCAGGAAGATTTCTGTTCCTACGATTTTGGCTCCCAGACGTTTGACATCGTTCTAGCAAGCCTTGCGCCAGGACTATATCACCCAGATGCGCTGCTGAAAATGATTTCTATATGCAGCCGTTTCTGTATTTACATTGGAATCGACCCCAGGCCCACTCCTGCTGGCCAGCCAGCAGTGGATTCCCTTAATGATCTGCTTCTGGGACATTCACTCTCTCACAGTGGAAGCAATCATATTACCTATCCTCTAAACCTGCTGCGTTCCATTGGATATAAGCCTGAACTTACAAATGTCCTATGCACCTGGAATCATAAGGAGCCTATTAACGATGCCATACTGCGGCTGACCGAATATTATATGGCTGTACCAGGAGCATCAGAAACCTGGTATCCCATTATAGAATCCTATATTACGGAACATTCAGACCATGGATATTATTATGATACATCCAGTGTTCAGCTTGGCATTCTGTCCTTCAACTGCCAATAGCTCTCCAAGTCTGCTGCTGCAAAAAAGAGGCTTTTCGTATATTCCTCACGGGGATTCTTCCAGATTGCCGCTGTATTGCCGGATTCAATGATTTCACCGGATTTCATCACCAAGATTCTGTCGCACAGTTTCCGGGCAAATTCAATATCATGAGTGACCAGCAAAATTGCCATCTTTCTCTCTGCTGAGACAGAATAAATGGTTTCTCCAAGACTTGCCTTTACCTGATAATCCAGCATGGATGTGGGTTCATCCAGGATCAGAACATCCGGCTGCAAAATGAGTGCCCTTGCGATACATACTCGCTGGCGCTCTCCGCCGCTTAATTGATGTGGATATCTCTTTGCATAAGTCTCGTAATCCAGATGCACGTCTTTCATTACCTGCTGAACAGCCGCAGTGCATTGTTCCATATTCTTTGCCTGTCCGGTAAACAGCAGAGGCTCTCCGATACAGTTTTCAACAGGAAGCCTTGGGCAGAGTGAACTGTATGGATCCTGAGATACGAAGCCCACCCTTCCCCTTCTTCGGATAACTCCCTCATCGGGCTTCAGGCTTTGAAGAACCAATTTCAGAAGCGTGCTCTTCCCACATCCACTGGCTCCGATAATCCCCAGCCGTTCTCCCTGAGACAATTCTAGAGAAACTCCGCTCACCGCTTTCGTTTCCTTTTTCTGAGTTCTCTGTTTTACTTTATAAGTTTTAAAAACATCCTTTACTTCCAGCACCATATTCAAAATTCAATCCTCCTGTCGCAGAAAGCGTTGGCAATCCTTGTGTCATGGCTGATAAACAGCATGGACATATTTTTCTGCATCCTCAGTTTTTTCAGCATCCATAAAATATCCGCTTCTACAAGCACATCCAGTCCTGTAGTTGCCTCATCCAGAATCAGAATCTGAGGCTGCAAAAGAATGGCCAGAGCAATAGCCGCTCTCTGACGCATTCCCCCGCTTAGTTCATGAGGATAGGAATCCAGTATATTCGGTTTTAACCGGACAAGTTCCATTAATTCCATGCAGATACCCCTGCGTTCTTTTTTCTCCGTTATCTGCTTTTGAAGGCACAGCATTTCGTCCAGAGTTTTTCCAATTTTATACACCGGATTAAAGGAAGACATGGAAGACTGCGGTACCAGCGCAATTTCCCTCCAGCGGATACTTTCATATTCTTTCCCGGATAAAGCGATCAGATCTTTGTCTCTATAACGCAGGTTCCCCTGTACATATCCACCCAAAGCATCCATCATCCCCATAATTGCCCATACAACAGAACTTTTCCCACATCCTGATTGCCCATGCAGGCACAATGTCTCCCCATCCCCAAGGGAGAAATCTAAGCCTGTCACAGCAGGTTTCGGGTTCTTGACGTAACCCACTGTGAGATTTTTTGCTTCTAATATTCCTTGTTTCATCGTTAAGCCTCCCTTCCGGGATTGACATTTCCCTCTATACTATATCCAATCAGCATCAGGCTAAAGATCAGAACCACAATCATGAATCCGGGGGGAAGTACAAGCCACCTCCAGCTTGCTGTCAGAAAAGCGTTTTTAGCCTGCGCATAATACAGCATGGAGCCCCAGCTTTTTATAACTGCAGACCCAAGTCCCAGAAAACTCAAGGAGGACTCAGCCAATATGGAGGACTTAAACCGGATGATCATATGGTAAGCAATAAAGGACAAAAGTTCCGGCAGAATGTGTCTGGTCAATACATATCCGTCTTTTGCGCCCATAGCCTGAATGGTCTGGATATATTCCTGATTCTTTATCTTCAGGACCTGGGATCGCACTACCTTAGCCATTTCTGCCCAGGAAGTAACTCCCAAAATAAGGGCAGTGGTGATCAACCCGCCTTTTAATAAAGCAGCAAGAAGTATCACCAGGGGCAGGTAAGGAATGGTCAGAAAAAATGTCGTGATTTTCATCAGAATACTATCCAGCCATCCACCGCACCAGCCCGATATAATTCCTAAAGTCAATGCGATCACCACAGAAATGGCCATAGCCAGAAATCCGATGGCAATGGAATACCTTGCTCCATAGAGCAGCTCCGTCAATACATCCTGACCAATGTCATTTGTACCCAGCAGGTGTTCTCCGTTTGGTGCCTGAAAGGATTGTCCAACTATTTCATTTGGTTCATGAGGAGCCAGCACCGGAGCAAACACAGCCAGGAGCAGGAAAAAGATCAGAATAATCATGCCGGTTATAAATAATTTTCTATTTTTCATTTTCATCTACCATCCTGGGATCAATTCTGGAATATAAAATGTCCGTCAGCAAAGAGGCTGCAATTACCATAAATGAGGAAACCAGGAATCCATACTGCATCAGCGGATAATCCCTGGACAAAACAGCATTGTACAAAAGATTGCCCAGTCCCGGATATGCAAAGACACTTTCAATCACAACGGAACCGCTCAAAACACTTCCAAGCTCCATCATAAAAACAGTAAATACCGGAATCATTGCATTTCTCATCATATAGCACAAGCGCACTCTCTTTTTTGGAATTCCCCTTACCTTTGCCATTAATACATAATCCTGATGAATCGTCTCCAAAACGCTATATCTGGACGTGGTGAAAAAGATCGAAATGGAAACGATGGTCATGGTAGTAACCGGAAGTATCAGGTGTTTCATCACATCTTTGACATATGCCCACCCATCCAGTCCGCTCCACATAGAATATGCACCATAGACAGGAAACCACCCAAGACTCACACTAAAAACGGAGATGAAAATCATACCTATCCAGAAAGCGGGCAGGGAACTGCACAATATTACCAAAAGCATCAGCTTCATATCTTTGTTTTTCTTCCTCAAAACAGCAGATAATGCTCCTAAAAATGTTCCCAATATGGTAGAGAGAATTAAATTACAGCCAACCAGAAGAAGTGTCCAGGGGATTGCCGCCTTCAATAAATCAGTGATCGGTTGCTTTTTCGAAAAAGAAATTCCCCAGTCCAGGGTAACAATATTCTTGATATATGTAAAAAACTGCACTGTCAGTGGTTTATCCAGGTCATAGGCTGATAGGATTCGATCTCTTTCGCCCTGTGTCATGCTGCCCACTTCTTCGCCTGCCAGTTGCGCAATTGGTGACCCGGGCAGCATCCTTGGCAGAAAAAAGTTCAATATGATCACTGCAGCCAGCAAAACGATGTAATGTGTTATACGATATCTCAAAATTTTCTCCTGTGTGAAAAATACACAACAGCAGTTCAATGCTATTGTGTATCTTAACTTCCCATTTGTTATTTTTCCTGTGGCAGGAAAGAGAATAAATTAAAGGCATAGGTTCCTTTTGCTGAAACCCATCCATCATATAAGGAGGTATTTACAGCACTGATTGTATCTTCAAAGAAGAGAGTTACAAAGGGAGCTTCCTCAGCCGCCAATTTCTGCATTTCATGTGAGAGATTCAGTCTTTCCTTTACGTCTGCACTCTGCAGATATTGCACCGCCAGCCCATCAAAAGCCTCACTCTTATATCCGCCCAGATTATCTCCGCCTTCTACAAAATCGCTGTAACAGGAGGTGAGAATACTGCCTGCTTTCTGAATGACAGGCGCTGACCAGCCCCACATAGCCATGTCATAATCACGGCCTTTTGAAACATCGAATTCCGGCCACACCTTTTCATCTACGGTCTGAGATTCCATAGAGTTTACGGTCACTCTGACTCCCGCCTTAGCAAGCTGCCCAGCCAGAAGCTCTGCGGTACGCATTCTGAGGGTATTACCGGACTGTACAAGCAGTTCCAGATCCATCTTCTGTCCGTCTTTTGTAAGCCGCATTCCGTCACTGTCTTTTTCTGTATACCCCAGTTCATCCAGCATCTGTTCTGCTTTTGCAACACTGAATTCGTAATCCAGTCCTTCTGTAAACTCCTGCAGACCACTCTTGATGTATCCCGCTGTTCCTTTCTCTGCCCGTCCCAGACATACCTGATCTATGATTTCGTCCAAATTAACCGCATATGTAAGCGCTTTTCTAAAGTTCGCATCGTCAAATGGAGCTCTTTCACAATTAAATAAAAGGAGTGTAGATGAATAACCTTCCGTTTCAATTAATGCAATGTTTTCGGCGGCTTCATAAGTCTCAATCATTTCAGGTGTAATACTTCCGGTATAGGCGGCAATTTCTCCCGAAACCAGAGACTGCTGCCGGGCAGAACCATCCGCAATAACAGGCATCTGAATGGTCTTTACTTTAGGAGTTCCTTTAAAATAATCTTCCTGGGCTTCCAATGTATAGTACTGCTCTGGCTTATATTCAGACATCTTATAAGCGCCGCTTCCCATGTTCTCCACAGTCGTGCCATCTGCTACTCCTTCATAGATATGTTTGGCTACAATACGCATATCAGCGAGCCCGGAGCGGATAAAATCAGGATTGGGATTTGATAATGTAAATGTAATATCATTTCCATTCACTTCGATGGATTCCACCTGGGATGCAATTGTAATCCATCTGCCCAGGGTCTGTGTCAGCACATATTCAAAGGTAAACTTCACATCATCTGCAGTAACAGGTTTTCCATCGTGCCATTTCTGCCCCTCCAGAAGCGTTACTTTATAGGTCTTATAATCTTCACTCACTTCATAGGAATCATCCACCATCCAGGGTACCGCTTCATTCTCCTGATTAATGGTAAAGAGGCTGTCGTACATAAATCGCATGACATCAAAGCCCGGTGTTCCATTAATATAAGTAAAAGGGGTAATAGTGCTCTGATCCTTTGTCATAGCTACAACCAAACTGTCCGTGCCGGCACTGCTTTTGGCAGCCTCACTTTCTGGAGCCTCAGTGGTACTTTTTTCATCGTCCTTCTGCTGTTGAGTCGTGGGTTCCTGTGGTGCAGTCTTATTCCCGCATCCGGCTAATACAACCATGGACAAAGCCGCACATGCCAGAATGGCTGCAATTTTTTTGCATCTCTTTTTCATCTGTAATCCTCCATTTTTATCATTCTCTCGTATGATAACATGATCCTTTCTGGAGCTTCAAGCCCCCCTAGGGGTTGAATCTTTGAAAAAGCGGCAGCCATAACAGATTATGCCGTAGGAACCTATACCCAAAAAGAGTACGTGAAACTTAGAAAACCCACCCGGAAAGGCTACAGGATTTTAAATTGAGACGCAACGTTTCTTTTATTCTAATTTTGTTGATTACTGGGTAAAATATATAAAAAATTATGGTAATATATAATTCTTTGTGATATTATATCCAATAGACAGGAACGAGGAGGGAGAAACGTTGTTAAAAAAATATAAATCCAAAAACTATTTGAATCAGATTGTAGTTTCTATGTTTATCTTTTTTACGTTGATCAGTATTCCATTTTCCTATGCCGTATATCATCTGGCAGAAAAAACTTATCTTGAGACGACGAATAACACGAATAGAAAACTCCTTCAGCAAATGCGTTTTAATTTTGATTACAATAGAGATACCATAGGAAATGTGATGCAAACCATATTCCATCAATCATCGGTTACCCCTCTTTTATATAATGAAGATCTTGAGGGATATCAGATCTACGCTACTCTGGATGAGCTGAAAAAGAATGTGCTAGGTGCGAATCCGTCCTTACATTCCATCTACATATATAACCAAAACAGAGGCAACATGGTATCAGTTGAAGCATCTGGTGATTTCAAAGATAATCAGCTTTTGGAGTTTATGGAAAAGAATAAACCACTTACCAGAATGCAGCCATATCTGAGAAAAGTACAGCGATCACCGGATCAACCGGAAGCTTATATCTATGTTTTTACTTATTTTATCTATGACTTTGAAGGCAATGGTACACAGCCGGGCAGCTTTTTAGCAGTGAATCAAAGAACGAATTGGATTCTGGACAATTTGGTTACAATGAATAAACCCAGCGGCAGCAGCAGTGAATTTTTGCTAATTGACGAAGGGGGAAATATTTGCAATAACAATGTAAAAATCGAAAATAATGAGGAATACCACGCGATCATCCGGGAATTTCTTGCTAAGGAAAATCAATTAATGGAACAAAATGAGGATGGTTTAGGTTTTTATACGGCAAAAATAAAAGAATCGAAATATCTGATATCTTACGTAAATATAGGTTCCTATAATAATCATATACTTTCCATACAGGAATATGATCAGGTATTTCATGCACTGAATCAATTAAGAAGGAATTTTATTCTGTGTACTCTTGTGTTATTTGGTTTTTCCATGATGTTGTTGTGGATTCTGGCAAGAAGAATTTACAGACCTATTAATAATTTAGTAAAAGATGTCTCCAGTTTACTTCCGCCAGATACCAAAGAAACGGTGAAAGAGAATGAATTTGATTATCTAAAAAATGCTTATGTGAAAATCAGTGAGAAATATGTGAGCATTGAAAACCAAACTCTGGCGAATCAGGATATTGTGGCTCAATATTATCTTGAGAATCTTCTTTTAAGCAGTCAGGAACAACATATAGATAAATTGAGGAAGAAGTATGCTGGTCATTGGATTTTTGAGTCAGGTATGCGTTTTTGTGTATTTGTGATTCGATTGGATGATGAAAAATATATTTTAGAACATAATACGATCAAGGAAAATCAATTATTGGTATTTGGAGTACAGAATATTCTGTTAGAATTGTTGAAGACTAAGGTAGAATGTGAAGTGGCACGTGTAGAAGAAAATTCTTTTGTCGTACTTCTTGGTGGAAGGGATGCAGGACGTGTTTACGCCGATGATTTAAAGGAGGCTGTTTTAGAATGCCAAAAATACGTGAAAGAATATTTTAATATTACATTTTCATTGGCTTTTAGCGAGGCGGATTTAGATAAATATAGGATATCCACTATGTACCGGCATGCAGAACAGGCAATGGATTACCGGTTTGCTTTGGGGAGAGCAGTGATCATAGGTTGGAAAGAATGCACCCCGAACATTCAGAATGCAGAGCTTTTTGATCCGAAAGAGCTGGCATATGAAATGGCTGCGAAGGCAGGAGACATACAGGTAAGAGAAAACGTTATTTTGCAGCTACGCCAAGAGATTCAAATGTTAAACTATGATAATATGGTAATTGTATTGCTGGACTTTTTGACGGATTTAAAATATCAGATGGATCATATGAGAACATGTGCTGTGGAAGTGGAAACATTTGATTTCAGATCCTTATTTAAAAGTGTAACCAATATGGAGTATCTGGATGATATTATGGATCTGATACGGAATCGGTTTGATGAAGCCTTTATATCCCAAAAAAAAGAGGCAGATACAAAAGAAGTAAATCTGGTGAAAACTGTGACAGAGTATATGAACCGAAACTATATGGACAGTAGTTTTTGTCTGAACATGATTGCGGACGAGCTTGGAATTTCATCGAAATATCTGGCATCTGTTTTTAAAAAGCATACCGGGATGTCTGTAGGAGAATATATGTTAAGTGCCAGAATGGTAAAGGCGGCGGAAATGATGGCCGACTCCAATCAGACAATCACCTCAATTGCAAACAAAGTTGGAATGGAAAATGAAAGTTATTTTTATCGTATGTTTAAAAAATATTATGGATGTACACCAAGAGAATATGCGATACAGTGTAAGATGGAAAAAATAGCAAAGGATTGACACAAAAGGCAGGATAACAGGACTTTTTAAGTCCGGTTATCCTGTTTTTTTCTCATTTGTACAGGATTTTCCGATTTGTACATAGCCTTGTACAGTAAAATCTGATATGTACAGTAGCAATATAAAGGGAAAGAAGATAAGATAATCGCAGTAGAGCAAGAGCAAAACAAAAATAAAAAAGGAGGAAAATTGTGAAAGCGAGAGTTAGTGTGAAAGAATTACACTTCCATGGCTGAGAGAAAATTAAATAAGAAAGGAAGCCACGCGACGATTCTTTCAGCTTGTTTATTTGTGGCTGTATTGCAGGCAGATCTGCGATACACAATGGGTATAAAAATGAAGAAAGTAAAAAAGTTTAATTGGAAACTTTTTATCCTGGCAGTTCCGGGGTTAGCTTTTTTAATAGCATTTAATTATGTGCCTCTATTTGGTTTAATTATTCCATTTAAGAAGATGGACTATGCAAAAGGTATACTGGGGAGCGACTGGGTAGGATTGAAAAATTTTGAATTCTTCTTTCAATCTCAGGATGCATTTCGGATAACCAGAAATACCATTTGCCTGAATCTTCTATTTATCAGTGTTACCATTTTCTTATCCGTTCTCTTGGCGGTTCTGCTGTTTGAACGATCGAAAAGGCAGGTAAAGGTGTTTCAGACAGCGATGTTTGTTCCTTACTTTATATCGTGGGTAGTAGGAGGGTATATTTTATATGCTTTGATTAGCCCGCAGCTGGGCGTTCTACCAAATATGATCAAGGATGCAGGAGGGGTATCCCCGAGCTTTTATTTTGAGCCAAAATACTGGCCGGCAATCTTATTAATTGCTTATTTCTGGAAAAATGTGGGCTATATGACACTGATGTTTTACACGGCACTGATGAGTATCGATATTTCTTATTTAGAAGCAGCTTCTATAGATGGTGCCAATCGTTTACAGCGAACGCTTAGAATTACAATTCCATTTATTGCACCTACGATTGTAATGATTACCTTATTGCAAATCGGTAAAATATTCTATTCTGATTTTGGTATGTTCTATTTCTTAACAAAGGATTCCGGTGCCTTATATCCGGTAGCAGATGTAATAGATACTTATGTATACAGGGCGCTGCGGGTCAGCGGAGATATTGGAATGGCATCAGCTGTGGGATTATATCAATCGTTAGTTGGGTTTATTTTGGTATTGATCAGCAATTATACGGTTAAACGATTTGATAAAGATTATGGAATATTCTAAGGGGAGGTTATTATGGTTACAAAAAAAAGAAAAAAGTATTCGGCGTCAGACGTGGTCAGCATAATTATTTTCAGTATACTTTCTATCTGCTGTATTGTTCCGATATTGTATATTGTGTCTGCGTCATTTACAAGTGAGGCATCATTGGCACAACATGGATATTCCCTTATTCCCAGCGACTGGTCGCTGGATGCGTATGAGTTTGTACTGAAAAGCCCCGGACAGATTTTAAATTCATATGGAATCTCAATTCTGGTTACGATAGTCGGTGGCGGAACAAGCTTACTTTTTACTGCAATGTTAGGATATGTAATGTCAAGAAGGGACTTTTCAGGTTCCAAGATTATTTCCTTTCTGGTAGTATTCACATTGCTGTTTAATGCGGGCATGGTCCCTGCATATATTACGATTACTCGATATTACCATCTGAAAGATACGATATTTGCCTTAATACTGCCCTATATTATTGTTCCATGGCATGTGATGCTGATGAGGGGATTTCTAAATGACACACCGATGTCTCTGATAGAAGCAGCAAAATTGGATGGTTCCAGTGAGGTCGGCATCTTCTTTAAAATTATTATGCCTATATCAAAACCGGCACTGGCAACCGTTGGGTTATTTGGAGCTTTTATGTACTGGAATGATTGGTGGCTTGCAATGCTATACATAGACAATCAGAAACTGATTCCACTGCAGTATTACTTATATAGAATCATGAATAATATTCAATTTCTGGCATCCTCCTTGCAGGCAGGAAACCTTGGAATTGACGTATCAAAGCTACCAAATGAGACAGCCAGAATGGCTTTATGTGTTTTAGCAGTAGCGCCCATGTTATTTGTATTTCCTTTTTTTCAAAAACATTTTGTAAAAGGATTAACAGTTGGTGCGGTGAAAGGATGATTGTATAATGATATACAATATAGAAAGTAAAATAAGGAGGATTAAGAAATGAAAAGAAGAAGAGCAATGGCACTTTTATTGGCTGCGGCAATGAGTGTTACAGCGTTGGCAGGGTGTTCTGCCAAAACATCAAATGAGGAAACAAAGGCAGGAGCAGAAACAAAAGCGGAGACAGGGGATACAAAAACAGGTGAAGAATCAGCGGCTGCCGGCGAAGAATCCCAGGCGGCATCAGGAGATGTGGTAGAGATAAAATGGTATGCGCCTATGTCCGAGATCCAGGCAGACCAGGAATCTGTCCAGAATGCGGTTAATGAATATTTAAAGGATAAATTAAATGTTCAGGTTAAATTCATATCAACAGATTTCGGAAGCTTTGATCAGAAAATGCAGATGGTGATCTCATCCCAGGAGGAATTTGATCTTTGCTTTACATCAAACTGGTGTAATAACTTCTATAATAATGTAAATAAAAATGCATTTCTAGATATTGGAGATATTGTAGAAAAAGAAGCACCAAAATTAAAAGAAATTATGCCTGAATCAGGGTTTGCTGCAGCTACGGTAGGTGGGAAATTATATGCAATTCCTAATTACCAGATCTGGGCAATGACCAATGGCGGTTACATCGTAAAGGATTATGTGGATAAAAGCGGCGTTGATATCAGCAGCGTAAAATCACTGAAAGATTTGGATCCTATTTTTGAAAGCATTAAAAAGGATAACCCGGAAGTATTTCCGATAATTAATTCAAAACAAAGTATATATGGTTTTACTGCGGCGGCATTAGGACTTGACGAGTTATCCGGCATGAATGTTCCGGGAGCAGTAAAATATGACGACAAAGAATTAAAAGTAGTGAATCAGTTTGCCCTGCCGGAAGTTATGGAGCATTTCAAATTAATGAGAGAATGGAATCAAAAAGGATATTTCAGACCGGATGCTGCTACGATTACTGATTATAAAGCAGAACAAAAAGCAGGCAAGTATGCAGCGATTATGGCGGGAACCCTAAAGCCGGGTGAAACTCCTGTACAAAAAGCAGATTTTGGCAATAAAGACGTGGAACAATTCCGTATATCAGATTCCATTTTAAAGACCAGCGGCATTAATGCAACTATGATCGCCGTGAGCAGAACATCCAAGCACCCGGTAGAAGCGGTTAAATTACTGGAATTAGTTAATACGGATCCGGTTCTCTATAACTTGCTCTGCTTTGGTATTGAAGGAACACATTATACAAAAACAGAAGATGGACATGTAAAGCCAATCGAAAATTCAGGCTATAATCCTAACGTGGATTGGACCTTTGGAAATCAGTTTAACGGGTATCTTAGAGAAGGTCAGGAAGATGGCGTCTGGGAAGAAACGAAAGCTTTGAATGAAGCAGCAATTCCATCAGAAGCATTAGGATTTGTATTTGATCCGGAAAAGGTTCAGACAGAAATTGCAAGTACCAGTGCAATTGTTACGGAGTATCTGCTGATGCTGGATACCGGTGCAGTTGATCCTGAGGAAAAAATGCCGGAATTCCTGGACAAGTTAGAAAAAGCAGGATCTCAGAAAATTATTGATGAAATGCAGACACAAATTGATGCATGGAAAGCAGCAAAATAAAAAGGATATGAAGTAATCATAGAAATGCCCATCTCTTTGGTGGGCATTCTTAATAAAAACAAAGAGGTGATATCATGACTTCAAAGGAGAGAGTGGTAAGGGCAATTAAATTTTCATGTCCAGATCGAATTCCCTGTAATTTTGATTCTAATCGTACCCCTGTGATACCGGAAAAATACGGTGATGATTTTGAATGGGTATTTGTAAATCAGTATCAACATGACGCAGAATCGTCCGCAGGGAGAAAAAGCTGGGAAACGGAATGGGGAATAGTGTACGAGACGATACATACAGAATTGGGAGAAGCGGTTGATTTTCCATTATCCGATATTGCGAAGGTATACGACTATCAGATTCCCGATTTTACAAAAAAGGAACGATACGCGGAACTTGAGAAGGCTGTAAACCAGAATGAAGACAAATATATGCTGGGCATGTTTCCGCATTTTCTGTTTCTGCAAATGCTGGATCTGGTGGGGTTTGAAAATCTGATGTATGAGTTTATTGACAGTCCCGATGAGATTGAATATTTAATCGCGGAACTTACCGGAAGCTGCCTTCGTGTAGTAGATTGTATGCATGAACGGGGGGTGGACGGAATGATTGCGATTGAGGATCTGGGTGTACAGGATCGATTGATCATCAGCCCGGTTTTATGGAGGCAGATCTTTAAGCCGGCATATAAAAAGATTATAGAAAAGCTTCATCAGTATGGCATGCATTTCTTTATTCATTCCTGCGGATATATTATAGATCTCATTGAAGATTTTATTGAAATTGGAGTAGATGTGGTTCAAATTGACCAGCAGGATAATATGGGAATCGAAAAATTGAGTGAAAAATACAGAGGAAGAATCTGCTTTTTCTGCCCATGTGACATTCAGACGATA
Source organism: uncultured Robinsoniella sp. (assembly GCA_900540475.1). GTDB lineage: Bacteria > Bacillota > Clostridia > Lachnospirales > Lachnospiraceae > Robinsoniella. The sequence goes on from UQGG01000011.1 coordinate 126,501, forward strand.
TTACCAAATGGTTCTAAGGAGCAAATAGAAGAGAGTGTGCAGAAATTAATTCATCTGCTGGGCAGCGAAAAAGGAGGCTTTATGGCAAAAACTTATCCACAGCCGGAATCCATCTGTCTTCCCGAGGAAAGTGTAAAGTATATGTGTGAACTGTTCAAACAACATGGAGCAGGAGAGAAAGGAAGTAAAAATGAACAGCTATGAGCGGGTGAAAAATACTATTCTGCATCAGCCGGTGGATCGTGTGCCCTGTGACTTCACTGCGGAGGATATTGTCTGGGGCAGGATGAAGGAATATTTTAAAGTGGATACCAGAGATGCAGTGCTGGATATTTTAGATATTGATTTACGTTCGGTCGGTCCCAGATACATTGGACCTGAGCTTTTGACCGATGACCATGGATATGAAGAAATTATTGTAAGCGGCGGACCCAGAAACCGGAAGATCTATAATGAAGCCGGGGACTATACGACAGCGATTGCATATCATCCCTGGAGTGATATTGAAGAGACAGGGGACCTGGAAGGGAGAACCGGATGGGATGGAAAAATGGAATGGTGGGATTTTTCCAATATAGAAGAAGACATTGACCGCATCAATGAAAACGGACAGCGATGGATTAAGGCTCACGGAGATCCGTCAGGCCTGCAGCATCTCACAATGTGGGCTGGTGATGAAAAGTTTCTCTGTGACTTGATTGCAGATGAAGAACTTGCCGTAGCAATGATCGAAAAGCACAATGAAATCCGTCTGGAACATGCACTGAAGACGCTGGAAGCGGGAAAAGGAAAAATTCATGAGCTGGATGGGGGCGGGGACTATGGTTCTCAGGCGGGACTGCTGATTTCCAAAGAGATGTTCCGCAAATTTTTTAAAGACCTCTATGTAAAATTTTATAGAGAGGTAAAGAAAAACTTCGATGTAGAGATTTTTTTCCACAGCTGCGGGAGTATCCAGGAATTAATTCCGGAACTGGTGGGTGTTGGCGTAACCATCTTAGATCCCATTCAGGTGAGTGCAAAAAATATGGATATTGATGTGATAAAAAGAAAATTTGGAAATCAACTGACCTTTCATGGAGGAATCGATGTACAGCAGGTACTTCCTTACTATACGATTCCTGAGCTTCGAAAAAACGTGAGAAACAGCATAGAGGTACTTGGGGAAACTGGTGGATACATCCTGGCACCTACACATAATATTCAATTTGATACAAAAATAGAGAATATTATTGCAATGTATGAAGAAGCACAAAACCGTATCATTGCAAAATGCGGATGATTTACGACCGCTTGGCGATTTCAGAAAGGAAAAAAAATGTCCAGGATACAAATAAACATAGAAAACTGTACCGGTAAGGAATACATACTTTTCCCGGCCTGTGCATATAAAGGGAATCAATTTGACGTTCTGCCAAAAGAATATCCCCCGCTTTTAGAGCCGGAAGAAATGGGGATAAACCAGAATACCGTAATCACGGATGTGCCGCGTTTGAATAAGGATGGAAGTGGCAAGATAGAAGTAACTACAGGAGATATGTCTGTGCCCTGCGTTGGAATATTTCTGCAGGAGGAACAAAAGGCTGTTTTTGTATTTACCATTCAGCAGATTAAAGGCAGAAATATAGGTCTTGCCTATGAAAAAGGGTGTGTCACTTTGACCTGGCCGGCATATCGCGAGCTGATATACCGATGGCCTCATATGGTAAAAAATGATGAAAAATATGTGGATGAAGAGGCAGAAATCCCATATCAGAAATTAGAAGTACCCTGCAAATCAATAGAAGAGTTCTACGAGATTTTCTTCCGGAACAGGAAGCTGATGAACCTGAATGATGAACTGCCAGTCGAACCTGCCTGGGAAGAACTGAAACAGATTCAATTAGAAAAGCATAACAGCATGAACTGGTTTGAAGAAGGGCAGTTTTACGGAAGCAATACTACAGACAGTGAAGGAAATGCCTGGGAGACAGGCTGGGTAGGCGGCGGTATCTCCAGTTATGCTCTCATGAAGCTTGGGGGAAAAACGGAATACGAAAGAAGTATTCAAACGCTTGCGCATTTATTCCATCTGCAGGGAGAAAGCGGCATATTTTATTCCGGGAGTAATGCAAAGGGCGAAATAATAAGGGAAAGTAAATACGAGGAAATGGAGGGGCTAAGGGAGTTCAGTTCAGTCCGGGACAGCGGCGATGCATTTTATTTTCTGTTTAAACACTTTGCGCTTATGAAAGAAGTACCCGAAAGTATGAGAGAAGGGACAAAGAAATGTGCTGATGCATTTGTGAAATTATGGAATGCCTATGGGCAATTGGGACAATTTGTAAATGCGGTGACAGGTGAAATCCTGGTGGGGGGATCCGCAGCAGGCGGCATTGTTCCGGCTGGCCTTGTATCTGCCTATGAATATTTTGGTGATCGGCAATATCTCGATGCGGCGGAAGAAATCGCAGCTTTTTTCTATAATAACTTTGTACAAAGAGGATACACAACCGGAGGTCCAAATGAGATCTTGCAATGTCCCGACAGTGAGAGTGCCTTTGCTCTTCTGGAAAGCTATACAGAATTGTACCGGGTTACATTAAAGCCCGAATGGCTCTCTTATGCAAAGACAGCGGCGCATTTGTGCAGCAGCTGGGTAGTAGCTTACAATTATGAATTTCCGCCGGCCAGTGAATTTAACAGACTGAAAATGAAGACTATCGGCACAGTCTTTGCAAATGTACAAAATAAGCATTCGGCACCGGGAATCTGTACCTTATCGGGAGACAGCCTGAAAAAACTCTGTGATTGGACAAAAGAGGACTGTTATCGCCGGCTATATGAGGAAATTACCATTACAATCAGCCAATATATGTCTACGGAAAAAAGGCCTATTTATTCCTGGGACGTTCCAAAGGATGCGACTTCCAAAGGGTTGAATCATGTAACGGTTCCCCGGGAGAAACTTCCGGCAGGATTTATCTGCGAGCGAGTGAATATGTCAGATTGGGAGACGGACAGATGTGTGGGAGGGGTATTTAATGGGAGTTGTTGGAGTGAGGTGAGTAATTTATTGGTTTTGACGGAACGCTTAGCACAGTAATTTACTAAGCTTTCAAAAGCAGTAAAACACTATATAATATGGAGGAAACCCAGGATGAAAAAGAGAATGATAGCACTTGTATTATCAGTATTTATGGTATTGAATCCGTTAACGTCTTATGCGGCAGCGCCGGATACGACGGAAGCTTATGAAACAACGGAAGTCCCGGAAACAACGAAAGTTCCGGATACGACGGAAGTCCCGGAAACGACGGCAGTTACGAATACAGCAGCAGAAACTGTGGCTGTAGCAGACCGGTTCCTGCTGAATTATCAGGAAATCAGTATAAATATGGACAGCGGTTATCCATTGCCCTTATATCTGACAACGGGATATTACACGGAACCCAGCGGTACCGGGAAAATCACCTGGAGCAGTACTGATGAATCGGTTGCAGCTGTTGATGGGGAAGGCCGCGTAACGGCGGTAAAACCGGGTGAGGCGATTATCAAGGCAGTACATAAAGATTATGCCGGAAAAACGGCAGAATGCAAGGTATCAGTTTATCAAAGCAAAGAATGTGAGACATTTTATTATGTGTCACCGCAAGGATCTGACAGCAATCCGGGTACAGAAGCACAGCCTTTTCAGACAATCCAGGCAGCCAGAGACACGATTCGAGGATTGGATCAACTTCCGGATGGCGGAATCACAGTCCTGTTAGAAGACGGGAAATATTATGAACAGGACACAATTGTATTCACACCACAGGACAGCGGTACACAGGAGAATCCCATTGTATATAAAGCCAAAAACGAAGGAAAAGCGGTCATTACCGGAGAGGTACCAATTACCGGCTGGGGAAAAGCTGAAGGCGTGGAAGGAATGAATCTGGCGGCAGAAGGAAAGCTGTATGTAGCTGATGTAGAGCAGGGCTGGCGTTTCCATGATTTTTATGTAAACGGAGAGCGTCAGCAGGTATCACGCAGTTTCAATACGGATAAATGGCGGGATTGGCCTGTGTTTTACGGACGGGCACCACTTAGCTATGATCCTGAGAAAGGTGCGCGGGTTGTATTTGGGGACGGTGAGCTGGATGGCCTTGACGGAAATGAGGATATGGAAGTGGTTCTGCTTCCTGTTATGTACTGGAATACGATTCCCCTTGTAAAGCACATAGATTCCAGTAATAATACGGCATATCTCCAATCCCAGATCCCCTCCAATTTCTGGCCGGATCACTTTGGTACTGGTGAGGGTTATTACAATATCATCAATACTCTGAAATATCTGGATCAGCCCGGTGAGTGGTGTATCGACAGCCAGGCGGGAAAGGTCTATTATTGGCCGAAGAATGAGGAAACGATTAATACGGATGAAATTGCAGCTCCAAAACCCTATGAGCTTCTGCGTCTCCAGGGTGACGGCGTTGATAAAAATTTTGAAAATATGGTAGAGTATCTGTCCTTTGAAGGAATTACGTTCCAGTATACAGACCGTCTGCCGGAGAATGAATTTCCAGAAGACTGGATCATTCGAAATGCAGAGAACCCGGATGCCGCCATTTACTTTGACGGAACCAGAAACTGCCGGCTGATCAATAATGAAATACGGCATTCAGGAAGCTACGGCGTTACCGTGAACCACTACGGTCAGAATAACGAAATCCTCCATAATCAGATGCACGATCTGGGAAGCGGCGGCGTACAGCTCTATGGATACGGGGTAGGAACTGTTGATGTAAACTATAATAATATCGTGATGTACAACTCTATTTATAACATGGGGGTTGCGCCGTATCAGCATGCACCCGGTTTAGGTGTTTTTGGAAGCGGCACGAACACGATGGCATTCAACTATATTGCAGGGGCTCCCTATGCGGGTATTTCCATTGTGGGAACAGACGAAAATTCAATCAGCAGAACAAAACCGGATACACGGGCAGCCTACGATATGTTCGGAAAACAGAGCAGCCAGTACGGCATTCGGTTTGAGGATCTGAACCAGCTGCCGGAAAGCGAACTGGACGGTGGCAATGGAGAATATTTTTCCATAGGAAATCTGGCACAGAAATATCAGCATTCGGAAAGAAATGTGGCTGAATACAATATCTTAGAGGATTATTCACAATCCATGGATGATGGAGGTGCATTATATTCCTGGTATTGCGGACTGGGGAATGTGTATGCCTACAACGTGCTGAAGGAGCAATTGGAGGGATCCAGAACATGGGTATTCTGGCAGTACATGGATGACCGGGCAATTGGGTTTACATTACAGAATAATCTCTGTACAGGCAATTTTAATGCAACGATTGATAAATCCTTTTCACCCTATTCAAACAGGCGTGTTGATAATGCCTATGCAAAATTCCCTCAGGTACCGGAAGGATATGATGCCCAAAAGGAAAAAGTATTGGATAGCGTGCAGGATGCTATGGGGGGATACAAACTGGCAGAAACGAAAAAGCCTGCAATTATAAGTCCGGAAAACGGCAGTGAAAATTCCAAAATTCCAACCACATTCGTTTTGAATCACTGTGAAAATGCTTCTCTCTATAAAATAGAAATCGCCACGGATGAAGCATTTAAAAATATTGCAGAGACGATCGTGACCCGTTTAAGCGTTGCGACCACGGATAAGCTGGAGTATGATACTTCTTACTATGCCCGCGTGACGACCAGAGAATATTTAGGTACGCCCCAGGTGAGTGATGTTGTGTCATTTAAGACTGCAAAACAATCAGCACCGGATGAAGTGCTTCGTAATGCAAAGCTGACGAATGATATTGATGCCGTTCTTGTACAGTGGACTCCTGTGGCAAAGAACAGGGTAAATGTATACCGGAAAGCGGAAGGGGAAGCAGACTATACGCTTGTAGGAGAAAATGTGGATGGCAAGGGCTTCCTTGACAGCCAGATAAAAGAGAGAACAAATTATACTTATCAGATTGCGGGAGTAAATGCTTCCGGAGAAGGTCCGCGCAGTGAAGAACTGAAGATTAACACGCGGGAACTGAATATGCTGTTCAGTGATGATTTTGAAAATGGTTCCATCAGTGACCAGTGGACGGATCAGTCAGGGAAGCAGACAAATTTAAATCCTGCAGATGCTGTTGTAAAAGATGGGAAATGGGAACCTTCCGGCAGCTGGCGTGAATATTATGTAGGTCTTAATAATAAGGAATGGGATGATTATGCGGTAGAGGCGGACATTACATTCAAAGATTTGCAGCCGGGTGCTGAGAACTATTCTGCATTTGGATTGATAACACGTGCATCCACGGATGCCGGAAGAAAATTTTATGAATTTTTGATTCGTACGAACGGACAGAAGCAAATGGAACTACAGAAAGCAGATGGTAATTACTGGACTCAGCTTGCAGCTGTAAAAATGAAGGAAAATCCGGTACCAGGAACGCTTTACCGAATGCGGGCGGAAAGTGTTGGAAAATCACTTCGTATTTATCTGAACGGAAGCTTATTTGCAGAAATTGAGGATGAATCTCTTTCCTATGGTGGTATCGGATTCGGATATGGCAAGGATTATATATCCGTTGATAATGTGAGAGTTTCTCAGCCAAAGCAATACAAGATCCAGGTGGATGAATCTATGAAAGGCGGAACTGTTACCGCAGATCATAGCAAGGCGGCCCAGGGAAAGCCGATTTTCCTTACTGTGAAGCCGGATAAGGGTTATGTATATGAAGAAGGGACATTGAAAGTAAACGGAAAACAGATTACAGATACGTTGTTCACTATGCCGGGTGAAGATGTAACCATTACCGCTTCATTCCAATTAGCAGCAGCAGACGGAAACCAGATCTACGTATCACCGGATGGATCCGATGACTCGGGCAATGGATCTTTCGAAGCTCCATATCAGACATTAGACATGGCACAGGAAGGTGTGCACAACCTGGTGGCAAAAGGACTGGACAGTGATGTGCAGGTAATTCTGAGAGGTGGAAACTATTATCTGAAAGATGCTGTTCATATCGGTCCCGAGGATTGTGATAATACTTATCGAATCACTTATAAAAATTACGAAGACGAAGAAGCACGCGTTGTAGGCGGATCTCCCGTTACCGGATGGACAGATAAAGACGGGGACGGCATTTATGAAGCAGATATTACCGGTCGGGAAGGATTTTATTCTCTGTTTGCAAATGGAGAACGCCTGCCAAATGCCAGAGAAGTGAAGTGGCAGAATGTAAAGGTTGAGGATCAGTCACATATGCAGGCGGTATTAGGCGGTGCTACCAGCTGGTTTGGCGAGGTATTGAAAGTGACTTCCGTAAATGGCGCCAATCTGGTGACCGATTTCCCGGGAGGAGGATTCTCCGGAGGAGTGCAGTATCTGCAGGGGGCAAAGGAATACATCAATGAGCCGGGTGAGTGGGCGATTGCAGGCAGCACGCTTTACTATAAACCATTAGAGGGAACTATGCCGGAAAACAGCGAAATCATTGCGCCGTCCACAGACAGAATCTTTTATCTGCAGGGAACAAATGAAGATCAAGTTCGCAATATTACAATCGATGGCCTGCAGCTTGAGATGAATGACTTTGGAGAAAATCTGCTTGCTCATGGCGGTCGTAAAGGTGATAAGACAGAGGAATATGATTGCAATCTGAAAGGTATTGTTGATTTGGACAATACATCCAATGTTACCGTAAGCAATTGTATTTTGAAGAATGCCGGATATATGGCGGTAGTGATGAACCATTACAGTCAGGAAAATACAATCTCCGGAAATGATATCCAGGATACCGGATATGCGGGAATTTTCATGATAGGAGAAAATCCCGGAAGCTTAAATTATATCAACAAGAACAATACGGTTACCAACAATAGAATTAAAGATGCAGGGAAATTCGTCAGCCATGGATCTGGGATTTATCTCATGAACAGCGGAGATAATACTATTACGCATAATAATATTTCAGAAGTTCCACGTTATGGAATTTCCATGAAAGGTGTAAGGTATGGTGTCTTTTCTGCCATAGGTGTAGATGTACCGTTTGAAGACCATTGGAAATATAACCAGACAATGAATAATTATATAGGATACAATACGATATATAATACCGGCATGTGTTCCGGTGATGGTGGAGGAATTGAAGGCTGGGGAACCGGAAGGGACAACTGGATTGACCACAATATTATCTATAATGCATACCGTGGGGTAGCGACTACAGGCTGGAGGGGACATAGTATTTTTACGGACGATGCCACCCATCACACCATGGTAACCAATAATGTAGTATACGATGAAAATGCTGTTTCTGTTAACGCAGGAACGATGATGAAGAGTATCTCAAACTATGTGGCAAATAATGTGTTTGATATCGGTTATGCCTATAATGGTGCAGCAAATATCGGGCCGTATATTGAGCCAAGCGGTGGTATGACATTCAAAAATAACATTGTTTATTCAAATACAGGCGGAACTCTGCATAATAACGGTACATGGAGTGAAGATGGATCAGGAGATCGTGTTCTTCTGAAATTTGATGATGGCTCCTATAATGTATCGGGGACAGCGGCACTGGATTCTTTGAGTGTTATGGATAACAACCTGTACTTTAATGCAATAGGCAAAGGGGAATTTGAGGTGCTGGGCAGCAAACTCAACTTGTCAGACTGGAAGCAAAGTAGCAAAAATGTGCATCAGTATGACAAAAACAGCATCATGGAAGATCCGCAGTTTGTGGACGCGCAAAATCGCGACTATCGTTTAAAAGCAGACTCACCGGCAATGGCAATTGGAATTACGCCAATAGACACAAGCGGAATTGGATTATTGCCAGACTTCCGGTATGGCGATAAGAACGATGCACCGAAGACATTATTTTTATCTGCAGAAGGCAGCGGTCAGGCATCGGCAGCAGTCAATCCGGGCCAAATGATCCAGATGTCGTTATCCATGAGAACCGAAAAAGGTTATTCCGTGGAAAATCCGGAAGGAACAACATTAGCCAGCAGTGACAAATCAATTGCCACGGTAAACGAAAATGGGCTGGTCACAGCAATTTCCCCGGGAACCGCAGTGATAACCGCAGAAGGAAAAGGTCTGACAGACCAGTATACAATTTATGTAGGAGAACAGGGAGCGGAATTGACAGCAGATGACGTGAATCTGGTACTTGAAAAGAATGAGACATCATGGATTGATGTGAAGGCTAAGACATCAGCAGGTCATTATTTAGTACCGACGAATATCAGTTATCAATCCAGCGACGAAAAAATAGTTTCTGTTGATGGCAGAGGATTTCTTAAGGCACAGGCAGAAGGTGAAGCTGAGATTCGGATACAGGCAGCAGTGAATGGAGAAAATCTGACTAAGGATGTGAAGGTAAGCGTTCAAAAGACGGCCATTCAAACGCGAGATTTATATGAAAAGACAGATGCAATAACGGCGGATTCTTATGGAAATGGTGCTTCTAACCAGGGAGCAAAGGTGGGAATGGATAAAAATGGAAGCTACATTGCTTTTAAGAATGTGGATTTCAAAGAAGGGGCAAAAAGGTTCACCGCAGTCTATGAGACAGGAAATTTATCAAGGGTTGGAAGCATTGACCTGCGATTGGATTCCAGTACAGGTCCATTGATTGGCAAAGTAGATTGCGAAACTACAGGAGCATGGGGAATTTCCGGGCAATCCTGGATTGATATAAATCCGGAAGAGGTGAAAGGAATCCATGACTTGTACATTGTTGCAAATCCAGGAGCTTTAAATCTGGTTGATTTACAGTTTTCACAAAAGGATGCAGGATCAAGTGTACAGAGTTTGGAGCTGTCCGGTGAGGATATTGTTTGTGCACCTCAGGACGGGGAAACAGAATATACATTTACCGCATCAACACGGGATGATCTGGGTTACAGGACAGAAGAAAAGGCAGTTACCTGGGAACTGGATGGAAATGACACCAACACGTCCATAGATGAGACAACCGGAGTAATTACGGTTGGTATACCGGAAGAAAAGGAAACGAATCTTGTCATTAAGGCAGTATTAAATTCTGATCATTCTATAAAAGCTGAGAAACCGGTAATGGTTTATGACGGAACTATCGTTGAATTGAAAGGTGCCGAGGCGGATGAGAAGAGTTCTACAGCTGCTGATGGAGTCAGCGGGGTGGCATTCCAGGGAAAAGATGCCTATATCCTCTATAAGAACGTAGACTTTAAAAATGGTATTGAAAAATACCAGGTAAAATACAGCTATCCTAATGCCCAGAATATTTTGAAACTACATACTGGTTCTGCTACGGGAGAAGCGTTTTCTTCTGTATCACTCAGCAGCGGAAGCTGGGCGAATTATGTAGTCACAGACCAGAGTATATCAGAAGGATGCCCTGTGGGAATTCAAGATCTGGCAATTACACAGAGCGACTGGCTTAATTTCCACTGGATACGTATGTTCATGCCGAATAACAGAGTACCAGAACAATCTTATAAGATTACAATTGATACCAATATGACAAATGGAAATATTGAGAGCGATAAGACGGAAGCAAAAGCAGGAGAAGAGGTAAACCTGATCGTTGAACCTGCTGATGGCTATATTCTGAAAGAGGGAAGCCTGAAGGTTAACAATGGTGATGTGGAAGTGACTGACAACAGGTTTATTATGCCGGAACAGGATGTAATGGTTACGGCGGAATTTGAGCAGCAGCCTGTAGATATGCATACAGTCACCATAGATCCGGCAATGGAACACGGAAGAATCGAGGCAGATAAGACAGAGGCAGCAGCAGGAGATACCGTTACGCTGACGATTACCCCGGAAGAGGGATATCTGCTGACCGAGGGAGGTCTGAAAGTCAATGACGGTGAAGTAGAAGTAACAGATAACAGCTTCCTTATGCCGGAACAGGATGTAATGATTACGGCGGAATTTGAACAGCGGCCTGCAGAAGTGCATACAGTCACGATTGATCCGGCAATGGAACACGGAAGAATTGAGGCAGATAAGACAGAGGCAGCAGAAGGAGAGACAGTTACATTGACGATTACCCCGGAAGAAGGATATATGCTGACAGCAGGAAGCCTTAAAGTAAATGATGGTGACGTAGAAGTGGCAAATAACAGCTTTGTTATGCCAGGGCAGGATGTAACGATTACGGCAGAGTTTGAACAGACGACAGGAGAGATGTATACAATTTCGATTGATTCTGCTATGGAACACGGAAACATCGAAGCAGATAAATCAGAAGCGGCAGCGGGAGAAATGGTTACGCTGACGATTGTACCGGAAGAAGGATATCAGCTGAGAGAAGGAAGCCTGAAGGTTAATGACGGCGCTGTGGAATTGACAGATAACAGCTTCCTTATGCCGGAACAGAATGTAATGGTTACCGCAGAGTTTGAAAAGCAGGCAGCAGAAATGTATAAAGTAATCATAGATCCGTCTATGGAACACGGAAATGTTGAAGCAGACAAACCGGAAGCGGAGGCAGGAGAATTAATTATCCTGACGGTTGTACCGGAAGAAGGATATCAGCTGAAAGCAGGAAGGCTGAAGGTCAATGGCGGAGCCGTGGAAATAGCAGGCAGCAGTTTCGTAATGCCGGAACAGGACGTAACGGTTACCGCAGAGTTTGAACAAAAGGCAGTAATCATAACTTACAAGTTAGCATTTGACCCAAGAGGCGGAAAAGTAAGCCCTGCTTCGATTACGGTAACAAAGGGAGCAGCATATGGCAGGCTACCGGTTCCGTCAAGAGAAGGCTATTCCTTCAAGGGCTGGTTTACCGCAGCATCAGGCGGTACCCAAATCAGGGAAGGTGAAATATGCAGGTTAAATGTAAATACGACTGTCTATGCACAGTGGAGCAAGATGACACTGAAGAAGCCTGGAAAACCAACCTCAATAAAAGCGTCCAAACATAAATCGGGCAGCGTTCAGATCAGTTGGAAGAAGGCATCCAACGCAAAGGGCTATGTCTTATACAGATATGACAGTTCAGCAAGGAAATGGAGGAAAGTAAAGACTACAACATCCACTAGTTATGTGGATACGGGTCTGAAATCAGCAACAGCCTACAAGTACAAGGTAAAGGCATACAGCCAGCTTGGAAAAGAAAAGAAGTATGGCTCCTACTCCTCCGTAATAACTACGGCAACGGCACCTAAAAAACCGCACTTGCTTAAGGCAAAGAAGGATGGCAAAGGAAAAGTCATCGTAAACTGGGGCAGAAGATCAGGTACGGACGGATATGTGATTTATATGAAGACAAATAAAGGCGATTATAAAAAGATAGCCACAAAATCATCCAAAGCTTCTTCCTATACCAAATCCGGATTAAAAAAAGGCAGAACCTATCGGTTTAAAGTAAGAGGATATAAAAAGACAAGTGGCAAGAGAATCTATAGTTCATATTCTGACAGCAAGAAGATAATCTTTTAATACTATAGGAGGTGCTGCAACAGACTGCAGCATCTCCTCATTGCAAGATTCGGCTGCAGGGAAATACGTCCATCCCTCATGTAGAAAAATACATCCGTTTCACCTGCAGGAACGAATATCTTGCAGAACGCAATTTTAAAAACGCTTAAGGAGTGAAAAAAATGAATGATGAATATAATTATTCTGTTTCATCTTATGAAAAAGAATATTTAAGAGAATTGGCATATAAACAGAAAAAATATGCCGATCTCCCGATGATGAAAGAAAGAGAAAAGCTCTGGTATTTACATAACAGCTTACAGGGAAAGCGTCCGATGATTATAATGGAAACTATAACCTTCTGGGAAAATATATGTCCCCCGCTGCAGTGTAAAAGTAGTATTGCACGGGAAATAGAAAATCAATTGCTTAAAAGCATTGTGAATGTGGAATTGATTGGTGATGATAAAGTGGTACCCGGATATTATGCCCTGGAAGTGGAACTGGATTACCAGAAATATGGGATTGAAGCAAAAAAAGTATATGATAAAGACGGGATTGGCTTTCATATAGAATCTGTAATTGAGTCTCTGGAAGAAGATTTTAATAAGCTGTCCCCATCTGTTTTTGGATATGATGATCAGAAATATACAGTGAAAAAACAATTCATAGAATCCGTTATCGGTGATATTTTGCCGGTGGAACTGGTAAACAGCACAAATTATTGGGACTTTTCCATTACCCAGCAGGTTGTGGAGCTGATGGGGATGCAGAATATGTTCTATTCCATGTATGATGAGCCGGATCTGTTTCACGAGCTGATGCAGTTCATTACCGATGACAAGATACGCCTGCTGCGGTGGGAGGAGGAAAATGGGTGCCTGTGGCTGAACAACCATAACCACTATATGGGAGGTGGGAGCTACTGTTACACAAAAGAGCTGCCCCGGAAAGATTTTGCAGGAAAAGTACGCAGTATAGACACCTGGGGACATATGAATTCACAGGAATCCGTAGGAATTTCACCGGATATGTTTCAGGAGTTCATACTGCCTTATATGAAAAAACTGTCAAAGGAGTTTGGTATGCTTTATTATGGATGCTGTGAGCCGGTCAGCGATTTTTGGGACGGCGGCATAGAGCAGATCGAAAATATTCGTAAAGTCTCAATTTCACCCTGGTGCAATGAAGCCTTCATGGCCGAGCGGTTAAGCTGCAGAGATATCATATATTCCAGAAAGCCATCGCCAAATTTCCTTGGAATTCAGGCGGGTTTTGACAAAGAAGCATTCAGGGCATATATTCAGGAAACAGTGAATTTGACAAAAAGATGTAAAAGTGAATATATCTTTCGTGATATTTACGCGTTACATGGAAATATAGATAAGGTAAAAAGGGCTGTACAGATTGTCAGAGAGCTGACGGAGAATAGTTGATGGAAAGAATTTTAAGGCACACTCAGTGGGCAGGGTAATAACGAGAATTATTTCCTGCTAATTACAGTAGTGCCGGAAATGGAGGTTATAAATGAGTATACATTTCAGCAAAGAACGCTGGTTAGAGATAGAGAAAAATTACAGTGCATGGTGGAAAGGTGAATTAGACAGACCGCTGTTTAAGGTTACAGTAAAACATGCCTTTGAACCAGAACGGGAAAAGCCCCCGGTCCCATTACTATCCCAGAAAACATGCCATGATTTTCGGTATAGCGCAGAGGAAATTATAGATGCTCTGGATTATGAATTATCACAGAGTGAATTCTTAGGGGATGCATTCCCATTTGTGAACATGGCGGCATTTGGGCCGGGATCCCTGGCTGGATTCTGCGGGGCAAGAATGGATAACAGTACAGGAAGCGTCTGGTATTTTCCGGAGGAAAGAAAAGAAATCCAGAATATTCATATACAATACGACAGGGAAAACAAATGGGTCACGCGCATCAAGGAAATTTACCGTGCAGGACAGGAGAGGTGGGGCGGGATGGTACTGATGTCCATGCCGGATCTGGGTGGGATTCAGGATGTAGCTGCAATCTTTGCCGAAAGTACGGAACTTATGTGCCAGCTGATGGACGAACCGGAGGAAGTACACCGCCTGCAGTCGGAGGTTTACCAGGCATTTCAGGAAGCCTATGAAGATCTTAATTCCGTATTAATGCCGTTGAATCCTGGATACAGCGACTGGGGAGGACTTTACAGCAAAGAGCCGTCCTATATTCTGCAGGATGATTTCGCGTATATGATCAGCCCTCAGATGTTTGCAGAGTTTGGGCTTCCGGAAATCCGGAAAGCATGTGAATATCTTAATAATACTATATACCATTTGGACGGAGTCGGAAATTTAAACCATCTGGATTATTTATTAAAAGAAGATATCAATGCAGTCCAATGGGTTTACGGAGCAGGACAGCCAAGCGCGCGGCATTGGATGGAGATCTATGAAAAAATATTTAATGCCGGAAAGGGAATTGAGGTAATCGGGGATTTAGATGATTTTCTTGCATTGTACGGGAAGTATCCGGAGCGTCTGTACTACCATGTACTGGTAGATGATGAGGAAGGAAATGCAATGAAAACAATGGATGAAAAGGACTGTCTGAATGATTACTGTGTGGTGTCCCGAGACAGGATGCATGAGGTGGAGCTATTATTAGCTGCAGTTCTAAGGAAAGAGCAGGGGAAAAATTCATATCCCCTACTTCCCAACAACCTCATCTAACCGCTTCATCAGATTATCTTCCTGCTTTTTCACCACTCCAATTAGCGGTGCCCCTATCATGTTACCTTCGCTGTCCACGATATATGTGGTAGGATAACCGGAAATATCACCGATAAAATCGGTATAGAAGCTGCTTTTATGATCCAGGATGAGGTTCGGGTAGGTCACGCCTTTCTCCTTCAAAATCATTTCAGAAGTCGTTTTTGATTCATCTGATTCTCCAGCACTGACGGCAACTCCGATCAGATTGATCTTCCTGTCTTTGAAATTCTGAAAGTATTCTTCCAGCTCCGGCATTTCTGCTATACAGCTGCCGCAGCCATTAGTCCAGAAATTGATCACGGTGGCATCGTAGTCTTTAAAAATATCATTGGTCATGGTATTTCCGTCAAAATCAACGCCCTGAAATTCCGGGAACGGTTTTTTGGTGGCTTCTATTTCTGTGCTTCCACATCCGGCAAGTGAAAGGACGGAAACCGCACTTAATAGGATAACTAACAGTTTATTTGCTTTTTTCTTAATTACGTTCAATGGTTGTCCTCTTTTCTAAAATTGATACTTTTACAGATTGCATTCTGTGGGCATGTGCGGATGCAGTCACCACAGCGAATACATTCAGAGTGATTGGGGGTTTTATACACTGTCACATCCATTTTACAGACTTTTGTGCAGGTTTGGCAGCCGTTGCATTTTTCCTTATCAATGTGGAACTTATAGAAGGAAAATTTGTGAAACAGGGCATAGAATGCACCGAGGGGACAGATCCATTTGCAGAAGGGCCTGTAAAAAAAGATGGATAAAGTTATGATCCCTGCCAGCAAACAGCTTTTCCATGTAAATAAGGTGCCCAGTGCAGCCTGGATTCCGCTGTCTGCGAGAGCAAGGGGAATGGCACCTTCTAAGATTCCAGCAGGGCAGATCCACTTGCAGAACCAGGGATCTCCCATCCCCACTTCATTCAGGATGGTCATGGGAAGTATGATAACAAACAGGAATAATATCAGGTACTTGAGTCTGGTGAGTACGGCGAACTTTTTGGTACCGAATTTTTTGGTAGGAATCTTATGCAGCAGCTCCTGAAACCAGCCAAAAGGACATAGAAAGCCGCACACCAGCCGTCCAAGCAACACGCTGAATAGAAGCAGCATCCCAACAATGTAATAGGAAAAACGGAATTTTGATGAACCAATTACCGCCTGCAGGGATCCAATAGGACAGGAGCCTATGGCACCGGGGCAGGAATAGCAGTTCAGTCCGGGAACACAGATCCCTTTTAAATTTCCCTTGTAGATTTTACCGGTGAAAAAGCCTGTGATGTGAGCGTTGGTCAGCAGCGTGGCGGCTGCCTGTATTTTCCATCGTTTCCGGCGGTTTTCATGTTCAGCCAATGCCCACACACTCCAGACATAATTGAATGCCCTTAGAAAGTACTTCGGCTGCTTCGCCACGGTAAACGCCGATACTGATCAGGATAATGGCTAACAATAAGATGCCTCCAGCATATTTATTCTTCATCTTTTAACTCCTTGGCAAAGGATAGCAATTTATCTGCTTCAGCATTGGTGTTCCAGGCGGTATAGAATCCGCCTTCTTTTGTAAATATGGAAACCAGGTCTGAATCAATAAGCGATTCATAGTCCTTCAGAGATTGCTGCATGGAATCATTATATAGAATTACCGGGAACTTGATATCTGTCAGCTTTTCTTTAGCGCCGTCAATGTCTTTGTCTGTAAGGATACCAATGACAGGTACGCCAATGGTTTTCATTTCATCCGAAATATCGTTAAATACCTCCAGCTTTTCCAATGTTTTTTCTTCCGTTGTATGAAAAAATACCAAACAGGTTTTTCCTTCAATGATATTGGAAGAGGCAGGAGTTCCATCCAGATATGTAGTTTCAAAGGGATCAAACAGATAGATTTTAGATTTTGCTTCGACTTTCTCGTAATTGGAATTAATCCAGTCGTCATCAATCCACCCCTTTTCTTTGGCATCCTCTACGGTAATGGTGCCATCATCCAGGGCTGCCTTGATTTTTTCCAGGGAAGGTTTCGAATTGCAGCCCCCCAGAGAAAAAACCAACAGGCATGAGATTACAAGGAGAAGTTTTCGTTTCATTTCTTTACCTCACTTTTTTGTTAGTGAAGTTATTGTAGCAAATCCAATATAAAATTTCTGTTAAGAGAAAGCTTCGTTATGGAAGAAATTATAATGTTTTTTGGGGCAGCAAGAGTTCAAAAATGGTACCCCCCATAGGATTATCTGATACGGAAATGGTTCCGTTGTGTTTTTCAATAATGGATTTTACAATCGAAAGACCAAGTCCGGCTCCGCCCATTTGGCGGGAACGGGATTTATCCACACGGAAAAAAGGTTCGAATATAAGAGCCTGCATTTCCTTTGGTATTCCGATTCCATTATCTTTTATGGTGATTGCGGTATTCTCTTCGTGTGTATGGATGGAAATTTCTACGATCCCATTTTCAACGTTGTATTTCACCGCGTTTTCAATGATATTATAAAAAGCCCTGTGCAGCAGGTTTTTGTTGCCGGTCAGGACAGGTGAGCTGCCGGAAACAGTAATATAGATATTTTTTTCTTTTGCCAGAGGAGATAATTCTGCCGCAACATCAATCAGCAGTTCGGTCGCCTCGATTTCCTGGTCACATGCCAATGCATCCATATTGGTGAGATCCAGGAGATCTTTGACCAAAGCTGACATTCTGTCTGTATGTGCCGATATGACGGATAGTAATTTATCGTATTCCTCTGGTGTGCGGTCTTTTTTCTTTTTAAATACATCCACCTTTGTCTTAAGTACAGTCAGGGGAGTACGAAGCTCATGTGCAGCACTTTGGGAAAAGCGTTTTTGCATGGCAAAGGCATCGTTTAGTTTATTGGACATTTCATTGAATGAACGGGTTAAATCTGCGATTTCATCATGGCTTTTGGGTACCTTTAAATCTTCGGAAAGGTTGTAAACAGTACAATTTCTCATTTGACGGCTGAGTATATGCAGCGGATTTAATGCCTTGCCGGAAATAAAGTAGGTCAGCAGTCCGCCGATGACCAGCAGCAATACCATATAGATGATACTCTGATATAAAAAATGCAGGCGTGCCGACTGTGAATTATGGGTTGGAGCAGCAGGTACTGAGTTGGTGCTGTCAGCGGCAGTATCAGGTGTCTGTGGTTCGGGATGGAGGGGTTCACCATCCTGCCCTGATTGCATGGCTGGAGTAACAACGGTTGCTTCGATAACATTTGCCATTTTGTTTGCAGAAAAATTTAAAATGACAGTCAGAATGACACAGCAGACCGTAAGAAGAAATACATTCAGTATGGTAAGACGAAGACGGATAGAAATTTTGCCTAACATAATTTATTACCTCCGATCAGAAAATATCCCGCGCCGATTTTAGTTGCAATGGTGTCGTAAGACAGTGCTGCTTTTAATTTTTTTCGTAAGGATGCAATATGTACGCGTACCGCATTGCTCAGGCTGTCTGCTTCCATATTCCACACATGTTCCATCATTTCTTCCTGGCTGATTACCCTGCTGGGATTCAGCAGGAAATATTCAAGCAGAGCCAGTTCTTTTTTTGTCAGAGCCAGTTCTTCGCCATTTACAAATGCGGAGCGCCTTACGGTATCCAGCGATATCCCCTCCCACACAAGTACCGTGTCTTCCTGCGTAAAGGTTCGGCGCAGCAAACACCGGATCCTTGCTTCTAATTCTTCAAAATCAAATGGCTTTGCAAGATAATCATTAGCGCCGGAATCAAGCCCGGTTACTTTATCCGTAACGCTGCTTCTTGCGGACAAGATCAGTATTTTTGTATTTTTATCCTGTCTGCGTACTTTAGACAGGACATCCATACCGTCCATGCCCGGCAGATTTAAATCAAGCACAACCAGGTCATAGGTTTCCGTTGTGATAAGTTCATAGGCTGTTGTTCCGTCATAGCAGGTATCCACCGCATAGCCGTCTATCTGCAGCCCCTCTGCAATGGAGTCACATAAATCTATTTCATCTTCCACGATTAAAATTCTCATATACCCACCTCCTGGATTTTACATTATTATACCACGTACACATAAATTCTACGTTAAGAAAATTACGGGTGCCTTAACAAAGATTTTATGTCAGCCATGTTAATATATTCGTATTAAAACGAAAGCCGGGTAAAATTCTAACAGGAATGGTAATGAAATTGCCTGGTTAATATAGGAGATCATGAAATGTTTGAATTAAAAAATGTATCAAAGCAGTTTGGAGATGAATATGCCCTGCGGGAAATTTCCATGACCATAGGCAGAGGTCTTCATTTTATAGTGGGGGCATCCGGAAGCGGTAAGACCACGCTGTTAAAAATAATCAGCGGTATGGAACAGTCTTTTGAAGGAGAGGTTTTTTACTGCGGACAAAGCATGAAAAATCTGACAGAACAGGATAAAAGCTATTACTATAACAATATCTTTGGTTTCGTGTGGCAGGATTTTAATCTGCTGGATGACCTCACCGTTATGGAGAATATCATGCTTCCCCGGTATCTGAAAAAGAAGCCGGATCAAAAGGAAGTGAACAAGGTATTGGCGGACTTGAAGATCCGGGAGCTGGCAATGCAGAAGGCAGGTAAACTTTCCGGCGGCCAGAAGCAGCGTGTGGCTATTGCCCGGGAACTTTTGAAAGACCCGCTGGTAATCATTGCGGACGAGCCGACAAGTGCGTTAGATGAAGAATCCTCAAAAATAATTATGAATATTCTGCGTGAGATTTCGAGGAAAAAAACGGTTATAATCGTAACCCATAATGGGGAGTTGATAAATCAGAAAGATAAGGTTCATGAAATAGATAAAGGGGAACTGATCAGCACGGTAGATGTGACAGAGAGAATCGGAAATAAAACGGAGAGATTAGGAAATAAAACTGACGGTAAAGGGAATAGAATTACCAAAACAAAGATACACAAGCTGGGTTTTTCCAACGCAATGAAGATCGCAGCCAGTAATATAAAAAACAAATGGGGAAGATTTTCCATTCATGTACTGTCTTTGATCGTGGGGGCGGTATTACTCCTTGCTGCCGTGAGCGGAGGGATTACCGGAACGGGGCAATCGGTTTTTGACGAATTGTTTCGTACATATGGAGACAGTATTTTAGATATCAGCATTGCAGGCAGCTTTGTAAGTGCGGGAGGAACCGACGGAAAGGAAAATGATGAGCCGGATGCAAATGTAACACAGGACATTGATGGGCTTTACGAGAAGTATTTATCAGATGAACGGGTAGCTCATATTGTGTTTACCCAGGCATATAACGATATACAGGTGAACGTGGATGGCAGGGATATTAAGATTGATACCAGTAATTCTGTTCCCTTTATAAACAGGCTGACCGCAGGTGTTATGCCCATGGGCAGTGACAATGAAGTTGTTGTTCCCCAGAGCTTTGTAAAGAAATTAGGATTAAGTGACAAAGAGGCACTGGGCAAGACAGTTACCTTTCAGGGGGCAATCTATAACTGGGACAGCGGAGAACCGGTATCTAAGCCGGTTACATCCCAATGCAAAATAGTGGGCGTTATGGATACTACGGTAAAATACGATGCAGGTGAAGAATTAATGGAATATTCCGTAGAGGATTCCTTTTTCTTTAGTAAATCAGCTACTGATGAAATGCGGGCGCAGGCAGAAGTGAAAAATGGAGAGGTTAATTTCTCCATACGGGCAAAAACCCCGGCAGATATGATCGCAATAAAAGACGAATTGAATGCAGATGGGATTGTTCCCCTGGGACGTTTTGAGCTTGTGGAAGATATGGTGCGTTTGAATCAGCAGACGAATCAGCAGTCCGGTGCTGCAATCATCGTGATCGGAGTTATGTCTGTTATCATTATTCTGGCTGTGGCATTCATCACCGCATTCATCCGAAAACGGGAATATGCAATTTATAAAGTCAGCGGTTATTCGGGTAGGCACCTGGCACTTCTGTCATTTGCGGAGGTTCTCTTTCAGACTGCGGTATCCTCCGTTTTATTCTTATGTATATCACCGGCTGCTAATTTTGCAACCACTGCATTCTGGGATGTGAATATCTTAAACGGCAAACTCCTGGGCGTGGGAATTTTACTGATATTTGCAATGGGGATATTTTCAGGTCTCGTAACAACACTGGTTAGCTTCTCAGCGAAAATAACAAATTCCCTGATGACAGGAGACAGATAAAATGATTAAAATAAATGATATTACAAAAAAATATGGAAACAGCATAATATTAGAACACTGCAGTTACGAATTTCCGGATACCGGAATTGTGTGCCTGATGGGACCATCCGGCGGAGGAAAGACGACTTTACTGAATCTGATTGCAGGATTTGATACCGATTACAGCGGCATGATATCAGTGGGAGGTGTCCCGGTTACGGAGATGAATCCCGATGAACTCTGCAGATACCGCAGAGATAACGTAGGATTCGTATTTCAAAATTATCATTTGCTGCCCGGCTATACTGTTTTGGAAAATATTTTACTTGCCTGTGAACGGGGAGAGGATGAAAAGGAACGTCTGTGTAAGGCAAAGGCGCTTTTAAAGCGGATTGGCATGGAAGAAAAAGCAGATCAGCCCTCAGAGACGCTTTCCGGAGGACAGAAGCAGCGGGCAGCCATTGCAAGGGCACTTGTCAATGATCCCCAGATTATATTTGCAGACGAACCTACCGGTGCGCTGGATCGTGGGACGTCTGCAGAGATAATGTCTTTACTCAGGGAAATTGCCAGGGACAGACTGGTTGTTGTAATCACTCATGACGCAAAAATATGTGA
This sequence comes from uncultured Robinsoniella sp., assembly GCA_900540475.1. Lineage (GTDB taxonomy): Bacteria > Bacillota > Clostridia > Lachnospirales > Lachnospiraceae > Robinsoniella. The sequence continues at coordinate 148,463 of UQGG01000011.1, forward strand.
ATTTGCAGATGAAGTCATTTATATCAGGGAGAAAAAAATAATGGAGGAGCGCCCGGTAAGCCGGGACATGTCCAATGAAAGGCCCCTTCTCCGTAGGGAAAGAAATCCGGATAAAAATGCCATGCTTTCCAAAGCAGTAAAAAACTTCAAGGTACATTTAAAACGCTATATTGCGGTTTCACTGGCTATTTCTATCGGTATGCTGGCATTTTTATTTTCCCTGTCCTTCGGCAATGTGATGGAACACTCTATTTCGGAATTTCAGGAAAAGAACACGGCATTTAATAACGGATACATCCGGGGAACCGATGATGGCACCATTTTAGCATATCTAAAGTCGGATGAACGGATTGAAAATGTGTATTATCAGTATAAATTAGAAAATATATCTATGGAAATGGATAAGAAAATTCAGGTGCTGGCTGAAAAATTTCCCACTCCGAAAGCAACGCAGGGATTATCTTATGGCGTAATGCCAGGAATAGAAAAGGATGAAATTGCAATTACGCCAAGTCTGGCTAAGAAGATGTCGGAAGATATTAAATCATTGGTTGGCAGGGAGCTTACATTGGAGCTGGATGGTGAAAGCTATGTGGTCACTATCAGCGGTATCTACAACGCCGGATATGATGATTTTATCGTAAGCCCCGATATGGAGCAGAAGTTCTATGAGCATCTCCCTGAACAGGACAATTATTCCATCACTTATGATGTAAAAGAATTCTCCGATATTGTAGCGGTAAGCAACCGGCTCAAGCTGCAGGGACTGAAATCCGACAATGCCTCAGATGAAGTATACGCGCTTCAGAATACGTTCCAGAGCCTGGGCAAATTATTTCTGGTACTATCCATTTTGATTCTGGGAATCGGATTGTTTATTTGTGCCGTGCTCCTGATTAAACTGCAAAATACCAGGTACCGGGAAGTTGGTTTATTATCTGCGCTGGGCTATCCCAGGAGGCAGATTACCGGTATGATTCTGCAGGAAAATATGTTGCTTGCCATACTTACGGGAGCAATGGAACTGGGACTGCTCGGGGCCAGCATGTTCATCAGTAACCTGCTTGGATTGCCCCTGATTGTTTCAGGGGTCCAGGCAGTTTTCACCATTATCTCGGCATTTGCGGTGGTCTTGGTTTTAAGCGGCGTTGCAAGCCTGCCCTTGGTACGGACTGAGCCAGCGGCTGCACTGCGGAAATAATGTCTATATTCCAAACTGGCGGAGTTCCAGTTCCAGGTTTTGATAAAATTTGGAAAGATGCAATCCATCTGTTAATGCATGGTGGCATAGAATGGATACCGGCATCAATATCTGTCCGTTCTGTTCTTTATAGCGTCCCCAGGAAATTCTTGGGTTGCTGTCCGCTGGATTTGGAGTTGGCTGTATGAATGCTTCATAATTGATCCAGGGAAGTGTGGAAATGAAAATTAAGGATAATGCATCTTCGGCATCATCCACACACTGCTCAGTTTTAGCGCGTTCTTGAGTTTGAACCGCATAGGGGAGATAGGCATCAAATTTTAGATTGCTGTCCAATTTGCAGTAACAATAAGTGTCATTTTCTAAAGCAACTGTGTGGGAGGTGGGACATCTCTGGTATTCAATAATTCCACCCTTATAAATTCGCTGCCTTAATTCCGCAACGGAATTGGCAGCATTTGATACACAATACAAAAAAGATAGAAAAAAGGGAAGGTTTTGTTCTTTTACGGTTTTAAAAAAATTGGTAATATCTACTTTTACGGTCACACCTACATAAGGTTGAGCCATATCTTTAAAATACTCAAAATGTTTTCTTCTCGGGTATGATTCCATCTGTATCATTTTATATAATTTTTCGTGCTCCATTTTATATCCTCCTTATCATGTTGCTGTGGATTTACTTTTTCCGCATTGTTGTAATCGCTGCATAATGTAAAATTTTAAATTCCTCAGGTGCTATTTCCTCTAAAAGCTTTCGGTGCTCCTGGTCAAACTGTCCCACTTCTGCTTCAGACAGAGAAGCCTCAATGCCACGGCAGGATTTCATCCGCCCATTCCAGCTTTCCCGGTTAAAAGGAACAGAAACATCATATACATCCTGGTTTTCCAGGGTAAAATATTCTTTGTAGACATCCGGCATGGAGATGGCGTGCCTTACCTCCTTGCATCCTGTCCACTTCGGATTATATTTTAGAATAAGTTCTTCACTTTTACCGGCTATAAGATCTTCAAAGGGAAGCCATGCCATATACAACACCACGAATCTGCCATTAGGTTTTAACATTTTATAGATCTTAGGTGCCAGTTCTTCATGATTAAAGTAGGTAAAACACTGGCAGGCGGTTACCACATCGAAGGAATCAGCGGGAAAATCAATTTTTTCAGCCGGAACACATTGGAACTTAATATCCATATTTGACTTTTGCGATAACAGGATTGCCTGCTCAATCTGATTCTTGGAAATGTCAATTCCCGTAAATTCCGCCCCATACCGGTATAGATTACGGGGAAGCACTCCGGTACCTGTTCCAATGTCCAATACCTTTTGATCATCCACACACAAATCCATATCTATAAGCTTTTGATAAAATTCTGTGGGATAAATATCCCGGTATTTGGCATAGTCACTTGAGGTACGTCCCCAATCAAATCCTCTTCCATTATCGATTTTAGTGTTTTGAATCATTTTAGCACCCGCCTTTCGAATATTTATTAAAATTCATACATTCAGTTAACTGTAACTTTCTGGGTTCAAGATCTTGATGAATAAAGCTTATTTATGACTTGTAAAAATAATATCATAATAAGGGCTGGATGTCATTATATAGTGTCAAAATCATTTCTGGTTTTCTAGAATAAACACTTTATATGTGGTCCGCTATTTTGAATTATATTTGGGTTTCGCTGATTAAGGACGCTTTGTTTATGATAGGTAATGTACGAAAAGATGGGCGTGGGAAACTGGTATGGACTCCGTCAGCTGGCCGCAGAACTGGTATTTTCTAACCTTTCCGAAGCGCTTTTTGGCGGCACGCGGGCATTCACCGAGAAATCCTGATGCATTTCTCGGTTCA
>UQGG01000012.1 GCA_900540475.1 uncultured Robinsoniella sp.
TGAGCTGCGAAATGCATCAGGATTTCGGAGCGAATGCCCGCGTGCCGCCAAAAAGCGCTTCGGGAAGGTTAGAAAATGCCAGTTCTGCGTTAAGCATTCCAAACACCTCTCCTGATCCGCCCCCTTCTCTTTCCGTACACTACCTCCATCTACAAAGCGTCATTAATCAGCGAAACCCAAATTTAGTGCTCTATAACCCCATTGGCTCACTATGTTCTTGCTAAGTAAAGACTTGTATTGTTCGTAGTATATATAACCTGAAATTGTACGTTGTAGCACCAGGAACTGCACAAAAAGAGCATCCTCAAAATCACTGAGAATGCTCCCTGATACAGATCTAAACAAATAATTCAGTATTGCCCATAGGATACGCTGACAAATACACTGTGACCAGCTCTTCCTTATTCTTCATAAACAATTTCAATTACCCGATACCCATTTACTTCATCTGCACGAAAGCTTACCCGGTTGTCCTTCTGGACAAATTCCAGTTCTTTCCCTTCCGGGACATTTCGCACAGCAGTTACTTTTCGATTTTCCAGGATTTCAACCGGAATATTATAGATGGGTATTACATCTTCCAGTGTATGGATATCCTGGCTGATTTTCTGGGGAATATAGTGCAGCAGATGCAACACCTTCCGGTGGGCTTCCTTCTGTTCATTTAACGCTGCAAACAACGTGGACGGTCCGGTATATTCCAGGCATTTCTCTGGCAGCAGACGGTCTACTGCATCCTTTACCATAACTTTACACCACTTTGGCGCTCTTGCATTGTAAATCTGAAATACAGGGCTTGCAAAGTAAATCACCTGCCCCAGCTGCACAACCGCATCTGTCCCCGTTTGCCCCGATGAAGGCGTCTGTCGGTGTGAGCAGAAATGTTTAAAATTACGGTCAAAATAGGGCTTTGTAAATTTCTGTAATCCTTCCGCTTCTTCCACAGCCGAAACTTCGGTACCCTTGGCATACATGACATGTTCCGTCATGGGCAGCCCGATCCCTATTTTTTCATTTGGAATTATATAATCAACATAATCATTACTCTTCGTAATTTTTCCTCTTGCCAGTTCCCCATCCAATGTCCGGTCCGGATTTGGAAGCAGCGTGACCCCGGTTTCCTTTAGAACCATTGCGGTTTTACTTTCATCCAGCCCCGACTCATAAGTGGCAATCATCTTCCCACCCTGATCCAGATATTCCTTTAACTTCCTATGCAGCTCATCATTTACCACAATGTCATCCGGAAGAATTAGCAGCGGATATCTGGAGAAATCCCCCTGGGAATCCAGAATGTCAAACTGATAGCCCAGCTGGTCAAACATATTTTCAAGACCCATTAAGCTCTCCGGAAGCCTGCCCCGGTTTCCGCCCATAAATTCCTCCGGGGACAGCACTCCGATATCGGATACCGGAAGGGCATTTTTACACCAGGGTTCTAATTTTTCCACCCTTTCATATACGTTTCCAATTAAATCATATACCGGTTTTGATAGCTTTCCGCAGGGTTCCATCTGATCCCCGATCAGGCATTTACTGCCTAGAGCCAGCATTCGGAAGCATTCATATTCCAGTGCCGGAAGATTCTTAAAAGAGTGGAAATCTCCCCATTCCAGGTGGAATTTTCCCGTGTGGGAGAGGCAGTCCAGTCCAAGTGTCCTGGCATAGCGCATGGTCACCGGAAAATGAATATATCCCCAGTCTCCGCTTGGCAGAGATTCCAGTTCAAAATGTGTATAAGCCTCTTTTACCTTTCTCTGTTTTACCCCGATATGGCTGGTATTATAAAAGATGCTGGCATCTGGACTGTAGATGCGGATATGACGGCTGATGTCAAATTTAAATTCATCGATCATGTCCTGGGCATACTGCATTCTCGCTTCGCTGTCATAGACATCCACTCCTGCAGCCTTCATTTTCTCCATACAGTACTTACAGGAACACTCTGTGGGGTAAACGATGTCCATAAAGATCCCATCTACTTCCATTTCTTCAAACAGCTCTGTAATCTGTTCCTTTAGCATATCCCGATAAGGTGTATTGACACACAGCACCTGATAAAATCCAGCTTCATAAGGGCCGGTTCCAATGGGCCTTCCATCCGCATCTGTGGCAAGCCACTCAGGATGTTCCTTTGCGGTAAAATAATCCCACTGGATGGTAATATAGATCGGAACGCGGATATCTCTTTTGTGGCATTCCTGAATCATTTCCTTTAACATATTTTTATTCGTGAGATTGGGATGTATCCTTTCCGGAAACTTTTTGGAATCGTAATATAACATTCCGTGGTGACATCTGGCAAAGCAGGTTACGCTGTCCACATGGGCATCTTTCAGCGTCTGTGCAAATTCGGCACCATTAAATTTTTCTCCAATATCCGGTATCAAAGGACTGGTGTGGAAATCCAGATGCACCTGGCGGTAACGCAGTTCTAATTGGTTCATTTTCATATCCTCCATTTTTATTAAGATCAGCCTTTGACCGCTCCTGCCATAACACCGCCAATAATATATTTCTGCATGATAAAATACAGTATAATGATCGGTACCATAGCCAGTACAAATGCCGCAAATGCCATATTCAGGCGAATGCTGTACTGCCCGAAGAAGAAAAACTGAGTAAGTGGTATGGTTCTTACTTCCGGTGTCTGTGCAATAATCAGCGCGATCTGGAAATCATTCCATACCGCCAGTGCATTTAAAATCAGTGTCGATGAAATAATCGGTTTCATAAGCGGAAATACAATAAGCCAGAAGGTTTTGAATTTACCGGCGCCATCAATAAATGCCGCTTCTTCGATTTCAGGTGAGATAGATTTTACGAATCCCACATAGACAAATACATTATAGGCGAGCTGAAAACCGCACACGGTGAGGATCAGCCCTATTCTGGAGTTCATTAATCCAAACTCTTTTAGCTGTACATACAGCGGAAGCATTACGACCTGAAAAGGAAGTAAAATCGCTGCTAAAAAAATATAATACAAGGACTGGTAAACTTTCGATTTCTGGTTGCGGGCGATTACATATGCCGCCATACTGCAGATTACCATCAATATGATCACACTGCATACCGTAACAATCAGACTGTTTTTCGTGGCAACCCAGAAATTCGATACTTCGATCGCCTCCGTGAAGTTCTCCCAGTGAATCTGTGTGGGAAGTGCCAGTCCGGTGGCTATGGTCTCCTCCGGAGATTTCAGGGCATATACAACTGCAATGTAAAAGGGGGCAACAAAGAGGCATACGACCAGCAATTTCAAAAGGAAGGCTGCTCCCGTCTTTATCTGTCTGCTCATTATAATTCCACCTCCCGTTTTCGAAGGGCTGCCGTAACAATTCCGGTTACGATAAATATTCCCGTCATCATGATCAGCGCCGCTGCCTGCCCGTATCCTGCGCGGTTATAGGGAAACGTATAATTATAGACATACATAGCAAATGTCTCCGATGACCTGCCGGGACCGCCGTTTGTGGCTGTCATAACATAGTCAAATATTTTCAGGCCCCATCCCAGAAACAGTGTTACATTAATGGTAATTGCCGGACCGATCAATGGTAACGTAATATAACGGAAACGCTTCACAGGACCGGCTCCGTCAATTTTAGCCGCCTCATAGTAGGTATCTGGAATTCCCTGAAGCCCTGCGATATAAATCAGCATGGCGTAACCCGTATCCCTCCAGACACTCATCAGGCAGATACCGATCATAACCGTTTTTGAATTTCCAAGCAGACTTTTAATTCCAAAGATCCCGTAAAATACATCACTGTAAATATAAGTCCAGATATATCCGGTCAGTACCAGACTGATAATAAATGGCATAAACATAAATGTCCGAAACGTCTTGTTGGACCTTGTGTTCTTCTTTAAAGCAAGGGCAATAAACAGCGCCAGAACATTGTCTACAATAACTGTTACCACCGTATAAAACACCGAATTCAGTATGGGCTTTTTAATACTGGGGTCCGCCAGTACATTTTTAAAGTTTTCCATTCCCACATTATTATAAACCGGCGAAAAGCCATCCCAGTCCGTTACGGAAAACTGCATTCCCTTTGCAAACGGCACAACTACCATCACGATAAACAAGATCAGAGCGGGCGCCAGGAACAACATGTTTACGGCATGTTTTTTAATTTTTATTCTCATCTCTACACCCATTGCATATTGCAGGTTTCCCTGCAATATGCTGCATCCTTCTTTATTTGATTGCGCCTAATTCATCATCCAGCTTCTGGATATAAGTATCTGCGTCACGATCCGGATCTGCTGCAAATTCCTCCTGCCATGCCCGGAATGTAGAATCGAACTGCCCGGAAAATACCGGTTCGGATTCGTAGTTATAGGTCTTGCCATTTCGTGCGATTTCCATAATATCGGCTACTAAAGGAGATACCCCTTCGGTTGATGCTTCCAGGGAGCAAGGGATATTGGAACCTGCTACATTCCATATAGAATATGCCTCCTGACTTGCCCAAAACTCAAGAAATTTTAACGCTTCTTCCTTGTGTTCTGTTTTTGAATATATCATAAAACTACCATCTGGAGCCAAGCCTAATACAGGTTCGGAATCATTCGTGTTTGGTGTAGCGAAAAATCCTATTTTGTCATCTACTTTATTGTTGATAAACTCACTAATATCCCAGTTCCCGCCTATAAACATAGCTGCTTCTCCATTGATCAGCATGCTTCGTGCTTTCGAAACATCTGTTCCAAAATCATCACCGCCTTCATAAGATAACCGATCAGCATTTCGTTGCAGACACTCTTTAAATTCTGGATAATCTGCAAACTTTTTGGTTCCATTTTGAATATCTTCAAACATTTTTGGATTCTGCTGAAGTGCATATCCATATAAATCGCTCTGAATATCACATTGTGCCGTCCACCCTTCTTTGAATCCATGTGCAAATGGGATTATCCCTTCTTTTGTAAATTTATCTGCTGCTGCCAATAAATCTTTATGTGATTTTGGAACTTCTACACCGTATTTTTCAAAAACTTCGCGATTATAGAATACTCCCATTCCTGCCAGGCTCATAGGTACTCCGTATACTTTATCATCTACTTTCATGGATGATAAAGTTGTGTCTGATATATTTTCCAAAAAAGGCTGACCTGATAAATCCATAATGTGACCTGCAGCTATTAAATCCGCATATACCTTGGGTCGTCCCATTATAATATCCGGAGCATCACCGCCAGCTATTTTTGTTTTTAGCATGGTTCCGAACTGACTGAAATCGATACCCTGTGCTTCATATTTTACACCAGGATTATCTGCTTCCATCTTCTCAATAATTTTGTCAAACTGGTCTCTTCCTTCCTGTTCTCCAATATGATGGAAAATCCTAACCACTACCTCTTCTCCGTCATTACCTGCCTTTGCTTCACTACCCTCTGCTTCTTCGCTTTTTGCTTCCCCGCCTTCTGCATCTGCCGCTGTATCCGCCTGGGCAATGCTCTCTTTCGTTTCGCCAGCCTTACTTGCTTCCTTAGGTCCTCCGCACCCGGTCAACATTCCAACTGCCATACAAAGTGCCATTGCCAACACCGCTTTTCTCTTCATAAAATCTTTCCTCCTTCATTTGATGCTGCTATTATAACAACAGAAGACCTGCCGAACCATACGTCTGATTTGACAATATATTAGATTCTTTTACCTCTTTTCTTATATTCACTTGGAGAAATCTTCTCCACCCGTTTAAACACCTGATAGAAGTAAGCATAGTCGCTGTATCCTGCCTTCTCGCACACATCCAGTACCTTACTTCCCGGTTCATCTAAAAGTCTTTTGGCGATATCAATCCGAAATCCCGCCAGCAGATCCACAAAATTCTCTCCTGTCTCCTTTTTTAACAACCGGCTTAAATAAGAAGAATTGACACATAAAGTATCCGCCACCTGTGTCAAAGTGATATTCTGTTTATAATTCTGTCTGATATAATCCATGGTTCCCTGGGCAAGGGGATGGGTCAGCCGGTTTTCTTCCTTTAAATGCTTGCGAATCTCCCGGATAAAATCCACCAGATACTCTTTGGCATCACGGATGTCCACGAATCCGTTAATTTCCTCCATCACTTTATTGGTATTTTTCTTCAGATCATCCTTGTGGAATTTTTCAGAATAGTGGCGCAGCAGGGTAATGCAGATTTCACTTAACATACATTTAATCCGGAATTCATCCCCTTTTGTCTCCTGCACAATTTTCTCAACCATCGCCACAACCTTCTGGTCCCGCTCGCCATCTTCCATGTGTTCCAGATCTGTATAAAACTGATTTAGTTCTTTCAGAAGATAACCCGTATCCGGAGACACCGCTAAGGCTGCGGATGTCTGAAACAAAATATTCTCCTCTGCCGTAAAATAGTTTTGATTTAATATTTCCACCGTATTTTTATAGCATTCCTCTAATTTAGCCACATCGTTGGTTATCCTGCTTACCGCAAAACAGCAGACACTGCCCTGTTCCTTTAACAGCCGGTCATTCATTGCATAGAGACAGCGCTTCATCTGTACACGATGTTCCCTTGCACTCTTACCCGGACGGTGAAACGCAATAAATACCAGATCCTGATTTACCATTAAATCCACAAATCCCATATCGCAGGCTTCCTTAAAATGATCCATGAGTTTCACCGCCGCATTTACAGCTTCCCTGACCACCTGCCGGTCAGAAGATCGGATTCTTGCAATTATCACAGAAAAATTACTTTCCGCTAAGTGCAGGTTCACAATTTCTTCCCCCTCTATCCGCTCTGGGGAACGCCTGCCCTTTATGACCTCCAGTAGAAACTGGCTCTGGAGCGCATTTAAGGAACGGTCTATTTTGATTTTATACCGGTCATTTTCTTCTAAGAGCTGTCTCTGATAATGTTCCTTTTGAAGCTGTTCCCGGATGCGGTCAATGGCTTTTTGAATAATTACCTCCATCGCCCCATTGTCAATGGGCTTTAAAACTAAATCACACACGCCAAGCTGAATTGCTTTTTTCGCGTATTCGAATTCCTGGTATCCGGTTATGATAATCACTTTTGTATCCGGCAGAAATTCTTTTACAAATTCCGTCAGAGACAACCCGTCCAATCCCGGCATTTTAATATCTGAAATAATCAGATGGGGTTTTACCTTACGGATAACTTCCTTTGCTTCCAGTCCGTTTTCTGCTTCTCCCGCGATCTCACATCCCAGGGCTTCCCACTGAATAGTCTCGATCAGAGATCTGCGAATCAGGGGTTTGTCATCAATCACTACTACTTTAAATCTCATAGTGTACCTCCTCATCTTCAAAGTTAATGGGCAGCTTAATCATAATGGACGTTCCTTCCCGGGGTGCACTGTGAATATGTATGCCATAGGCTTCTCCATAGAGGATTCGAATTCTTTTATGAACAGCCATTAAGCCTACTTTTGTGTGCTCATAACCGGAATTTCCGGACTTATGCTCCAGCGTATTCTCAAGCTGCTCCCGGGAGATCCCCACACCGTCATCCCATACCTCAAGGAACATATCTTTTTTCTCACAGCGCGCTGTAATCTCAATCCTGCCCTTTCCAATCTTTGGTTCTATCCCATGAACGATGGAGTTTTCTACCAGCGGCTGCAGAATTAACTTTGGCACAACCGTATCTAAAAGCGCTTCATCCACGTGGAAAATGATCTGGATTTTATCCCCATAAGACAACTGCTGTATCTTTACATAATTGCGGATATTCTGGATCTCTTCTTCCAATAAGACAAATTTTCGTTTACTGCTGATGGCTTCCCGCAGATATTTACCCAACAGATAAATACTGTCTGCAATATCCTGCTGCCCCTTTAACTTCGCAAGACTGTTAATACTCTCCAATGTATTATAGAGAAAATGAGGGTTGATCTTTGCCTGGAGGGAATCATATTCAAATTGCAGCGCTTTTAATTCACTATTCTTTTTTTGTATTTTCTCATCGGTTACCGATTTAAACAGCTGTACGATCTGCTCCGACATGTGATTAAATTCCACTGCAAGCATCCCCACTTCATCGTAACTTGCCGGTACAATTTTCTGTGAAAAATCCCCTTTGGAAATACTTCGGATATTGGTAAGCAATAGTTTTATATTGGACGATATCTGCCCGGAAATCAAAACTGCAATGGCAGCCGACAGCATTACCCCAAGAAGCGCAGACCAGATAACCGGACTTAACAATTTAAAAATGCCATCCATAATCACCTTTTCAGAGATGAGGTTCATGACCTGGATTCCATTTCCTTTTGCTTTCCAGGTAGTATAGATATATTTTTCATCTTTATAATAGATTTCTTTCCCCTCTTCATTGACAGGCTTATATTTCTCCAAAATGATTTCAGCCAGTTCCCGCCCCTTATTGCCTTCCCCGATTAAGATCTGCCTGTCCTGGTTCAGCACTAAGATCTCATTTGCCTTTTCGGATGAAAGATTTTTATACAATTCTTTAAAATAAGCGGTGTCAATTCCTACCGAAATCACCCCCAGCGGCTTCATGGATTCAAAGTCAAAGACCAGGCTGCTGGCAAAAACCAGTTCTTCCTTATAGGGCTTCCAGTATGTAGTCCCCCACATTTCATTTGCTCTCTGAAAAGCCAGATTTTCCGCCTGTTCTTCCAGGCTCATGGAGTTATAATCCGGTGAATAGTAATAAATATTTTCATAATTATCCTGTACCAGTACTGCTTTGATGTACTTATTAAAATTCATCAGGTTATAGCTGAAATTCAAAAGCTTCTTCTGCCGGTCAAATAATGCCTTGCTGTTCCCCTCTTCCGCCTTTTTTCCTATAATTCCGGAAAATTCTTTGTTAAATGTCTGCATTAAAATAAAATCCTCCAGAGATTCTATTGCATAGTCAAAGTTGGAACTTAACTGTTCCATTAAATCTACGGAGGATTTTACCGAGGTGGATATCAGCAGGTTCCTGGATATGTAATATCCCGATACACCTGTCAGACATACCATAATGAGAATGATACCGATATTGGAGATCAGTAACTTCTGTTTGATTTTTAGATTTGAAAATTTCTTCCAATAGTTTTTCATGTCCCTCTCCTTTTATGCCAGACAGATGCATGCATATATCTGTGATCCGGCAAACTTTACCTTCTTTCATCATATCTGTAATTTTAACATGATTCTATTGGAAATAATTTACTTTATATTAGCTTTTTTTACCTGGAGAGATTTACTGATCCGTTTAATCCATATGTGCATTATCCGTGGCCCTGGACGCCGTTCCGGTGAGAATATCCTCCTCTTTCTCCAGTTTAAAATAATAGTTAAATATATCCTGGGCTACTCCCACGGCATTCCCGGATGCAAATCCATGTGCAATGCGGACAGCAACCGCTATTTCCGGGTTCTCTGCGGGTGCATAGCCCACGAACAGACCATGTGTGGGTCTGCTGGGAGTTTCCTCTGCGGTTCCGGTCTTACCGGCTGCCTTGATACTTAACTTGCTTAACATAGCATTACCGTCGGCTGCTTCCTCCATTCCGGTATGCACATCATTCCATACCTCTTCCGGTAGTTCGATCTGATTTCTTAATTTCGGAGGATTTTCCTCGGTAACGTGCCCGTCTTTATCCATCACTTTGTCAAGCAGGGTAAGATCATAGCAGCTGCCGTTATTGGCAAGCGTATTCACATACCGTGCCAACTGTACCGTGGCATAGTTATGGGTACCCTGCCCGATTGCAGAAGGAATCGCAAATTTATCCGTGATATGGGGCTCCGACTCCGGAAGCTGGACCCCTGATTTCTGATCTAAACCGAACATTTTACTATAGGATGTGAGCCGCTTTAAGGATTGGTCATCGGAAAAATCTCCCTTCTCATCCAGCCCCATCCGATAGGATATTTCACACAGATAGTCATTGCAGGAATTCTTTATCGCACTTGCAACCGATGGGATGTCCCCATGTCCGGACAGATTCCAGCAGTGCAGCGGCGGCTCTACTTTATCAAATACTCCGTCACAAAACACATCCGTGTCTGACCAGATCACTTTTTCCATTAAGCCCGCTATGGCAGTGACAGGCTTAAAGGTGGATCCCGGAGCCGTAAGCTGCTGGGTGGCTCTGTTATAAAATGGAACTGATTTATCCTCATAGAGCTTCTGATAATATTCTTCATCCATTTGGTTGGCAAGCCGGTTCACATCGTATCCCGGATAGGTAACACATGCCAGCACTTCACCTGTCCCGGGATCTGTGATAACTGCAGAGCCCGAGCAGGGGTCCAGGGCAAGCCAGGATGGCTTAATCTCCAGACTGTTGATTTTATCAATCACAAACTGATAGCTGGAAAGATTTCCACTTACGAGTCCTTCATAGACCCCGTCCTCTTTTGATAAAACCTCCTGTTCATAGAGAAGCAGGCAGATCTCCCGGGGTGATATCTCCTCCTGCTGCAGCATATACCAGCAAAGTCGTTTTAAGAAACCCTCATCTGTAGCGAGATGTTCACTGATTGTCTGGCTTAATAATTCCAGAGACTGACCGGAATCCATATATGTTTCTTTTGACGGAATTTGTGACATGTCAATCCAGCCCTCTGCAACTGCCTCTGTGAGGAAATCCTTCAGGCTGATATCCCCATCCTTTTTCCAGGACTGGTATTTTTCATTTTCTTTGTCAATTTTCCCTCCATCCAGAAACCCCGTTTCCTCCATAAGCAGCGTATCCACAATATAATCCTGATACTCCTGCATTTCTTTATCCAGATCCTGATAGACGCTTCCTTCTCCCTTCATCTCCGTGTTTAATTTATCCATCACACTGCCCAGTTTAGTCTGTAACCTTGCGTTAATTTCTTTTTCAAAAGCGGTAGCATCCACATCATCAAAATGGGTGATATCTACTACCGAATTATCCAGAAGTGCAAAATACACATCGTAAACCGGAATGACCAAATCTGCCGAATCTGTTATTTTGCTGGTATCAAATTCCTTGATATCTGCAATATTGGTCGTGAGGATTCCTGCAATCCGCTGCTCCAAAATCTGGTATACTGCTTCAGTCAGGTCTTTATCTATGCTCAGGTAGACATCTTTTCCCGGAACCGGTTCTTTGGGGGTATCTTCTTTTTGAACTACCTTTCCCATATTGTTGACATATACTGTTTCTGAGCCTTCCATTCCCTGAAGGTACTGCTCCATAGACTGTTCAATCCCTGATTTGCCCACAACAGCATCACTGGTATAATTTACATTCTCTTCCTGCAGCTCCTCCAGTTCTTCGGCAGAGATCTTGCCGGTATACCCCAGAATATGCCCTAAGGCATCTCCGCCCTGATATACCCTGAGCTCCTCATCACTGATATCCACTCCCTGCCACTGGGACTTATGTTCCAGCACATAGGATACGGTATCTTCGGATACATCCACCGCCACCGTAACGGGTATGTATCGCTGAAATGTATTAAGTGACAGCATATATCGGATATTTAAAATCTCCAAAGCGTCTTGTTTACTGAGTTGTGGGGGAAGTCCGCTGCTTTTTCGTTCCTCCTTCGTATATGCCTGTCCGTTTTTCTCATATAAAGCAAATCGTTCTTCTCCTGCTAAATATGCTATAATATCATCTGCCCCGGCTGCCGCTTCCTCCCCGGTCATATCTTCTATAAACGCCCTGCCAAAAACATCTGCCCGAAACCGGTTCAGCGAAACCCCCTCTTTATTAAATACATATTCGCCCTTTTCATCCAGTACGATGGGAAGTGCCACCGTTAGTTTTTCATTTTGCCTGTGTACCAGCTGGATCACCTGATAGGCTGTCCCGTTCAGGGACAACTGTTTTTCCCGCTCCGATTGATACGACCCATTGTCCTCCATGGTAATCCCATAAGCCATCTCATTTCCCGCAAGAAGCTTCCCATTCCGGTCATAGATATTCCCTCTGGTGCTTTTCAGCACACGGGTCTTCTTAATCTTCATTACAAAATTATTCCGATAGTCCGCCCCTTCCAATATCTGAAGCTGGTAAAGACGGTAAAACAAAATCATACACATCCCAATAAAAACAGCTATTAAAATTCTCACCCTGGAAACCGAAGTTTGTTTTTCCGATACCTTCATAGACTTCCTGTTTCTTATCATATAATTTCCTCACTTTTCATACGCAACTTAATTTTATTATATCCTACAGATGTAATACTTTATATATTACATCTGTAGGTTTTAAAAGTCAAGTGGCAGCAAAGGGGAAAATACCAACAGGCAGGGGCACAGGCAAATTCTGAAAATATGGTTTTTCCAGAACTGCCTGTGCCCCTGTCCGTCAATGCACTATCTATTATGATATACCGCTTTATCTTACATGACTTCTGATCTTAATTATCTTAAGACCATCTTTATATATCCTCAAATACCGTCTCTAACTTCTCAATCATTTCATCCACATGAACACGTTCAATCACCAGCGGCGGCACCAGTCTCAGCACATCACTGCCTGCTGAAATAACGATCAATCCATTTTCCAGAGATTTACTGACGATATCTCCCACTGGACGGCCTTTTACCACAAGCCCCTGCATCAGGCCCTTACCTCTTCTGGTATCCATAAAATCATATTTTTCCACCAGCCGGTCTAACTTTTCTTCCAGATAAGGTGCAATCTCGTTCACATGATCTATGATATGGTCATGTTCGAAAATATCAAATACTTTTGAAACCGCTGCGCAGGCAAATGGATTTCCGCCATAAGTTGTTCCGTGATCCCCAGGAACCAGTGAATTCCCGGCAGTTTTTTTATTTAAAACAAAAGCCCCCACCGGTACTCCGCATCCAAGCGCTTTTGCACAGGTCATGATATCCGGTTTTACGCCTATGTCCTGCCAGGCAAACATTTTGCCAGTCCGCCCCATGCCGCATTGGATTTCATCCAGAATGAGCAAGATATCCTTCTCTTCGCAGATTGCTTTCACCCCTTTAAGGAATGCCGGATCCGCCGGATAAATTCCGCCCTCACCCTGTACGGTTTCCATAATAATGGCACAGGTTTTATCGGTAACCTGTTCTTTTACGCTTTCCAGGTCGTTGAAATCTGCAAATTTCACACCGCCCATCAATGGTTTGAAAGCTTCCTGGTAATGGGGATTTCCCGTTACCGATAAGGCTCCGATGCTTCTACCGTGGAAAGAATGGTTCATTGCTATGATTTCATGATCGGTACAGCCGTCTTTATTAAATGCGTATTTTCTGGCGGCTTTAATAGCTCCTTCTATCGCTTCTGTTCCGCTGTTTGTAAAAAATACTTTATCCATTTTGCTGCATGCTGCCAGTTTTTTAGCAGCTTCCCCCATGGGGATATTGTAGTACAGATTGGAAGTATGTATGATTTTATCAATCTGGCTCTTCAGAGCATCATCATAGCCCTGATAGTGGTAACCAAGGGCAAAAACTGCAATCCCTGCAGCAAAATCCAGATATTTTTTCCCTTGTACATCCTGCAGGTATACTCCGTCTCCCCTTTCAAATACCACCGGGAAACGATTATAAGTATGTAATATGACCTCTTCGGCTTCTTCCATATAATTATTCATTGTCTTCATTGTAATATCGTTCCTCCTGATCACCCATGATTGCAGTTCCGATTCCTCTGTTCGTAAAGAACTCTAACAGCAGGCAGTGTTCAATTCTGCCATCTAAAATATGGACTCTGGAAACGCCCGCTTTCATGGCATCAATGCAATTCTGCAATTTGGGAAGCATGCCCCCTCCAACATTCCCGCTTGCCAGAAATTCTTCTGCTTCGGGAATAGACATTTCTGAAATTAGAGTAGACTTATCCAGGGGATCTCGGTATACCCCTTCAATATCCGTTAAAAATGCAAGTTTTGCAGCTCCTACCGCCGAGGCAATGGCACATGCGGCATCATCAGCATTGACATTATAGGAATGGTATTCATCATCTGAACCAATGGGACAGATCACCGGCACCACATCATTATCTAATAAAATATTCAATAACTCCGTATTTACCTTTTTCACCTCTCCTACGTATCCGATGTCCTTGCCGCCGGAGAGCTTTTTGTCAACACGCAGTACAGATCCGTCTTTTCCGCTGATTCCTACCGCTCTCACACCCAGTTTTTCCATCATGGAAACCAGACCTTTGTTAATCTTATTTAAAACCATCTCTGCCGCTTCCATAGTCGCCTTATCTGTTACCCTCAGGCCGTTTACGAAGTTGGTCTCCAAACCGATTTTATTTACCCATTTCGTAATTTCTTTTCCCCCGCCATGGACGATAATCGGACGGAATCCCACCAGTTTTAACAGTGCTACGTCACGGATGACATTTTTCTTTAACTGATGATCCACCATGGCACTTCCGCCGTATTTTACGACGATGGTTTTTCCATGAAACCGTTGAATATAAGGTAATGCCTCTATTAATACACCTGCTTTTTGCAGCCAGTTTTCCATTGTTTCCATAATAATACCCCTTTCATATAGCAGTCCTGCCCGCTATACAGCCACTCATTAATCAGGTTGAAAGACTCAGCGTGGCTTCCTTTCCATTTCATATTTCTCTTTCAGCCCGGGGCGTGTCTGGAAATTCATTCCCGCCATCTGCACGCCCGGTGTTGCCTTGTGTTACCTTATGCTGCCTTGTGCTGCCCTTTTATTGATTATGTAACTTTTCTGCGTATGCTATCGTCCGTTTTTTATCAGGAACGGTAATCCGCATTAATTTTAACGTAGTCAAAGGTCAGGTCGCATCCCCAGGCTGTGGCTGACTCCCCGCCCATCTTAATATCCGCAATTGCCGTTACTTCCTGTTCGGATAAAATTTTAGTGGCTTCTTCCTCACTGTAGTCCAGCGCAACTCCATTTTCAATGATCTTAAGTTTGCCAGCAGCACTTTCAAAGAATAAATCCACTTGTTCCGGATCAAAGTCGGCACCGGAATATCCCATGGCACAAAGTATGCGTCCCCAGTTTGCGTCGTGTCCGAAAATTGCAGCTTTTGTAAGACTGGATGTTACAATAGATTTACTTAGCGTTACCGCCTGTTCTTTGGTCTGGGCACCAATTACCCGTACCTCAAACAGCGCTGTCGCTCCCTCTCCGTCTCCTGCAATCTTTTTCGCAAGGCAGGTATTTACATAGTTCAGAGCCGCCAGAAACTGCTGATAATCTTCATTTTCTTCGGAAATGTACGAATTGCCCGCCATGCCGTTAGCCAGAAGAAGTACCGTATCGTTTGTAGACGTATCCCCATCAACGGATACCATGTTGTAGGTATCTTTAATATCTGCGCTCAACGCTTTCTGTAACATCTCTTTGGAAATTGCAGCATCTGTTGTTACAAAGCTCAGCATGGTACACATATTTGGATGAATCATGCCGGAACCTTTGCACATACCGCCGATTGTCACCGTTTTCCCGCCAATTTCAAGGGTTACGGCTACTTCTTTTTTTACTGTGTCCGTAGTCATAATGGACTCTGCTGCCAGAGTACCCGCTTCGATTGATTCTGAAAGCAGCGGAACCATTTTTTTGATTCCCTCTTTGATCGGCTCCATGGGGAGCTGTTTTCCAATTACACCGGTGGATGCAACCAGAACTGCTTTGGGGTCTATCTGCAGAAGTTCTGCCGCCACATCTGCCGTATCCCTGCAGTAACCCATCCCCTCTTCTCCGGTGCAGGCATTCGCCACACCGCTGTTGGCGATCACCGCCTGGGCGTTCTGGTAATTGTAAACCACGTCCATATCCCATTTAACCGGTGCTGCTTTGACAATATTGGTGGTAAACGTCCCTGCAGCCACACAAGGCACTTCACTGTAAATCATAGACATATCTTTTTTGTCTTTCTTAATTCCTGCATAAATACCTGCTGCCTGGAATCCCTTAGCAGCAGTAACTCCTCCATTCATCACTTTCATGGTTCTTCCTCCTTATATTCAAAACTTACGGGAACATGGGTACCAGTTGTAATCCCATGCTTTCTTCAAATCCAAAGAGCAGGTTCATATTCTGGACTGCCTGGCCCGCAGCGCCTTTTACCAGATTATCCATAGCTCCCATCATAATAATGCGGTTGGTTCTCTTGTCTATTTTGAAATTCACATCCACATAATTGCTGCCTTCCACCCACTTTGTCTGAGGACACACATCTGCATCCAGCACACGGACGAAACGTTCCTTATCATAGTATTTATCATAAACGGCTTTTACTTCTTCATAGCTTACATCTTTATTCAGGGAAGCATATGCCGTTACCAGAATCCCGCGGTTCATGGGAACGAGATGGGGTGTAAAATTAATCTTGATTTCTTCACCTGCGGCGTAACCCAGCTGTTCTTCAATTTCCGGTGTATGTCTGTGGGATGCAACGCCGTATGCTTTTATATTTTCATTTACTTCACAATAAAGATTATCCACTTTTGCACCGCGTCCGGCTCCTGACGTTCCGGATTTGGCATCGATGATAATCGTAGCCGGGTCAATCAGTCCTTCCTTCAATAAAGGATAAATGGATAAGGTACTGCAGGTAGGATAACATCCGGGATTTGCAATCAGCCTTGCCTTTTTGATTTCTTCCCGGTTAATTTCACATAGCCCGTATACTGCTTCTTCGATAAACTGGGGTGTCTTATGAGAAATATTGTACCATTCTTCATATGTCTTCACATCTTTAATACGGAAATCAGCGCTCAGGTCGATGACTTTTACCTGGGAAAGAATTTCTTCGGTAATGAGTGATGCGCAAAGACCCTGAGGCGTTGCCGTAAAGATCACATCTACCTTGCCAGCCAGTTCCTGCATATTGTCATCCATACATTTTGCATCTACAATCTGGAACATGTTCTGGTATACTTCCCAATATTTCTTATCTATGTAGCTTCTGGAACCCAGCCATGCTATTTCCACTTCCTTATGTCCTAATAATAATCTCACCAGTTCACCGCCGGCATATCCGGTTGCTCCGATAATTCCTGCTTTTATCATTTTCAAAACTCCTTTTCTGTTTTCTTTCGCCAGTGGTTAATCCAGCTGTGCCATTCTTAAAACTGCTTTCCTATTAATATATAATAAGATTTCAGCGAAGTAAAGTGTTTTTCATACTCCGCCCTGATATGCGTTTCTGTCTCGTTGGTTTTCATTCCCCCGCATGAATAATATGCGCATAATTATACATCTGTTATGTATATTATGCAAGCACTTTTTTTGTTTTTATGGAAAAACTTTCAAGACGGCTTTTTCATTTCTGACACATTACGATTTGTCTCGATTCCTTTCTTCCCTATTTATATGCCTTTTTCACCCCACATGCTGACTTATGCTTTTTTCCCCGAATCCTCCAAAATTAATTTTGGAATTTATGTAAATTTACTCTTGCATAATTATGACAGTTGATGTATAGTAGTCATTAGCGAAAAGCAATGAATATAATACATAAATATTTAGGAGGATACACCTATGAAAGAAAAAGTTATTCTGGCATATTCAGGTGGTCTGGATACGACCGCAATCATCCCTTGGTTAAAGGAACATTTTGATTATGATGTAGTTTGCTGCTGCATCGACTGTGGACAGGGAAATGAATTGGACGGACTGGAAGAAAGAGCAGCACTGTCCGGCGCTTCCAAATTATATATTGAAAACATCATTGATGAATTCTGTGACGATTATATCATGCCCTGTGTAAAAGCAGGCGCTGTATATGAAAATAAATATTTACTGGGAACTTCTATGGCACGTCCCGGTATTGCAAAAAGATTAGTAGAGATCGCAAGAAAAGAAGGTGCTACTGCTATCTGCCACGGAGCTACCGGAAAAGGAAATGACCAGATCCGTTTTGAACTTGGCATCAAAGCACTTGCTCCTGACTTAAAAATCATCGCTCCATGGAGAATGACCGATATCTGGACCATGCAGTCCCGTGAAGATGAAATTGAATACTGCAAAGAGCACGGCATCGATCTTCCATTTTCAGCAGACAGCAGCTACAGCCGTGACCGTAACTTATGGCACATCAGCCATGAAGGTCTGGAATTGGAAGACCCGGCTAATGAACCAAATTATGACCACTTGTTAGTATTGGGCGTATCACCTGAGAAAGCTCCCAAAGAAGGCGAATACGTAACCATGACCTTTGAAAAAGGTACTCCTACCAGCTTAAACGGTGAAGAGATGAAAGTATCTGAAATCATCACCAAATTAAATGAACTGGGCGGTAAACATGGAATCGGTATTGTAGATATCGTAGAAAACCGCGTTGTTGGAATGAAATCCCGCGGCGTATATGAGACACCGGGCGGAACCATCCTTATGGAAGCACATGATCAGTTAGAAGAATTAGTATTAGACCGTGCCACCATGGAAACCAAAAAAGGTATGGGCAACAAATTTGCTCAGATCGTATACGAAGGCAAATGGTTTACCCCTCTTCGTGAAGCAATCCAGGCATTCGTTGATGTAACACAGGAATATGTAACCGGTGAAGTAAAATTCAAGCTTTACAAGGGCAATATCATCAAAGCCGGCACTACTTCCCCATACAGCTTATACAGTGAATCTCTGGCAAGCTTTACTACCGGAGAGTTATATGACCATCACGATGCAGAAGGATTCATCACACTGTTTGGTCTTCCGTTAAAAGTACGTGCTATGAAAATGGCTGAGATCGAAAAAAATAAATAATAGAAATAAATAGTAAAAGTAAATATCTGGATTCGTGTAGAAAACAGAAAAAAGCAAGACATATCGATAATTGAAATGTCTTGCTTTTTTCTGTTTTTCCTGCTCTTGTGAGATATCTTTAAATATTCCCAAGCTCCTCAATTTCATCCAGCTGATGTAAAATCCCTTTTTGTTTTTCTGCAAATAACAAGGTCTTATTATATTTATAATACCGGTCACAGCCGTTTTCATCCACAAACCATACACTATAAAAATCAGTATTGAGTTCCGTAATAAAGATAACCATTTCCTGGCTATCCCCAAATGCTGCTTCCATAAAATCGAAAGCAAAATTCAGCGCCTCTTCTGCTTCTTTGAAGGAAGTACTGCGGGATACCGTAATATCTGCGAATCGTTCCTTCACTGCTTCAAAAGCTTCCTCATTATCTATAAAGCTTCCCGCTTTTAACAGATTTTCATAGGCTTCCAACTGGGCTGAAGCTTTTCTGCGGATGTGCTCCTCCTCTTTGGTCAGCTGCTCTGCAGAAAGCAGCCTGGCAGTCTCTTCTTCCATTTTCCGGACAATTTCTCCCATTGCCCCATAAGCAGATTTGCCTAACCTGTTTTTAAAACGCTTTAACTCCTCATAGACCATTGTTACAAATGCATCACTGAGGTAACAAGTCCGAAACAGTTCATCCAGCCTGGAAACCAGAAGTCCGATCACGCTTAATTTTTCATCAAATGCAGCACGCCGCACTTTGTCAATAGCAGTTTCAGATATGTGTCCCTTTAGAATATCGGCAACCTGATAATCTTTTTTATATTTTTGATACAATTCCAGGTAATTAGAGAAATCCTTTGCGATCTTCCAATGCTGGATGTACTGGTAAACCACTTCCCTGTCAACCCTTTTTCCGATAGCTTCGTAGACCTTGATCAGCTGGGACAAATCCTCCCATCCTCTTGCCGTAGCAAAAAGTTTCCCATCTACAGTGGTCTCAATACAGTAAAAATGATTTTTCTTCAGCTCCAGATATGACAGCACCGCATGGTGGATACCTGCCTGGTAAGCGTATTCTTTCCATACCGAGAAGTCCGCTTGTACATCAATTTTCTTAATCCGGTCCAGGGTAACCACATCAAAATCTCTTACCGATTTATTATACTCCGGGGGATTTCCGGCGGATACAATCACCCAGCCATCGGGAACCTTCTGGTTTCCAAAGGTTTTGCACTGTAAAAACTGAAGCATGGTGGGCGCCAGGGTTTCCGACACACAGTTAATCTCATCGATAAATAAAATACCTTCCCGGATACCGGTCTTCTCAATCTTTTCATACACCGAAGCAATGATTTCACTCATTGTGTATTCGGTAACCGACACCTTTTCCCCCTGAAACTCTTTTTCAACAATATAAGGCAGCCCAATTGCACTCTGCCTGGTGTGGTGGGTAATGGTATATGCCACCAGCCCTACCCTGCACTCTTTTGCAATCTGTTCCATAATCTGGGTCTTGCCGATTCCCGGAGGTCCGATCAGGAGCAGGGGCCTTTGCCTCACTGACGGAATCTGATATTCTCCGTATTCATTTTTCATCAGATATGCTTCAATGGAATTTTTAATTTCTTCCTTAGCTCTTTTAATATTCATTTCTATTCTCCTATATCATCTGGCATCTTGAACAGGATACCGGTTTGACAGCTCCTCTTCATCTATAATTATTTTTATCGCCCAGGGAGGAACCTGTGTATCATCGTAGTCCTCACGCATAAATACAAATGCGGTATCATAGGGCGGCATATTCTTTGGAAAAATCCCATACCCATCTGTAAAATACAACAGACCTTTGAGATTTGTAAATTCTTTTTTTCTGCATAGCTCATTCACATAAGCAAAAGCCGGACGAAAATCCGTCCCTCCGCTTCCCACAGTTTCCATCTCTTCCATATATTTCTGTAAATCTTCTTCCGTTGTAATCTTATCGTCCTGCTGCACCTTTTCATCACATTGGATTATGTGGATATTTACCTTCCTGAAAAAACTGTCGTTCTCCTTTAGAATATGATAAGTTTCCTCCAGAAAAAGCCGCACCAGATGTCCCGAACAGGACATGGACGTGTCGATCACAATGGCAAATTCTTCTATTTTCATCACTTCTTTGGATTCTACCGGTTCAATCAGCGGCATATTGCCATACATGGTCATGCCGTAGGTATAAAACGCATAATCAAACTGGTCTGTATCTACCTGTATCTCTTCTTTTAACACGGAAAATTTTCTTAAAAACCTGCGGTAATCATCGCCCTCTTTCTTACGGACTTTCAGCTGCTCCCGCAAGCCTCCCGATGCCTCCACAGATTCCTTAGAAAAGGTATCCAGATCCATCTCCATCTGCTCCCGGATATCCTGCCATTTCTGGTTCATTTCACTGTTTTTTTCGGATTCCTCCTGTTTATTCCAGTACTGATGGCTGTCCTGACAGAATTCCCGAATCAGTTTTTCCAGTTTTTTGTTATTCACACCAAAATCCATATTTTGCAGTTCCAGGTAAATCCCTTCAGCAGTGAGCACCTTCAGGCTCCTGCGAAGCTCCCGGTACGTACTTTCCCGCAGCCAGGACATCCCCTTTTTCAGACAGCGTATCTGCATGCTGTCAATAATGGATTCAACAGCAATATCGCATGCCAGGTTCCAGTAGATTTCCTCCCGTTTTTCTGTTTCCACCACGTGAAAAAACAGGCAGTGCAGCACCTGATGCAGATATGCCCGGTTAATCATGGTGCGGCTCTCACGAAATAAGCCCCCCAGGAACCTGGCGTTATAATAAATGACATTTCCGTCCGTTCCAAGGCTGTTCAGTTCCATATCCATCTGATATTGAAACGATGACAGCGCAACGTCCAGAAAACGCATATGAATGTATAACTCATTTCTGGCATTAATCAGGATATCAAAGCCTGCCTTTTGAAGCCGCTCCCATATTTCCTGTTCTCTCGCCGCGAAATCTTCAGCCATATTGACTCCCTTCTATTTCTATATTTCATTCACCTATAATTCAAAGCTCTTTTTCTTGTTTGCATAATGCTCATATTTATAATCCATAAAATATCCAACCGCTTCCATGCGCTCCTGCTCCCCGGCAAAACGTATCAGCTGCTCTAAAACCTCAGGCTGCCATTTGATCCGGCTGCTTAAAAAGTCCAGCTGATGCATGCGGTCAGAACGTATCAGCCACATCCCTGCTGCTACGCTGTGAGCGGTTAAATGTTCCCGATACTGCAGCTCATGTTCCTCTGTTAACTGCCAGGGATATTCCAGCCGGTAAAGCGCCAGATGGACACAGAAATCTTCCGATTCCCATGCTTTTGCATCGTAAAACAGGCTGTCATATTCCAGAAATTTAAATGCTCCGTTATGAAAGCACTGCCGATAGGTATATCCGGAACCATGGATGCGTGTTTCTAAAATCCTGGCAGGCGTATTTTCCACTGCTTCTTCATAATATTCCGGAAACAACAGCCTGGCGATAACCTGTCCTTCCCGGCTTAATTTCACTTCCACCTCGTGATTTAACTCTGCAACTACATTTTTAAAACAATATCCCTCAGGACCATCCAGACCGATCTTTAACCTGGATAGTTTTGCGCATCCGGTAAATGCTCCCCCGCCGATCTCACGGATTCCCTGGTACAGCGCCAAACGTGTAAGCTGTCTGCAGCCGTAAAATGCATAATCACCGATTGTCCGCACCGTTTCCGGCAGAATCACCTCTTCCAGCATATCGGCGCAGACTGCCTTTCGTCCCCCATCCCCGTCATATGCCCCGGAAAATATATACCTTCCCAGAGCAGTCACCGGATATCCTTCCAGCTGAGGGGGAAGCACAACTTTACCTTCCTCCCCATAGCAGCGTAGAATACTTACTTCTTTATTTTCTATTTTATAATCAAATTGCAACCTTCCGGTTCCTCCTTGTCTTCCTTATTACCAAAAAGTTACAGCCGGAATGCTACGCACTCCGGCTGTCCATTATTTTGCTGCTTCTGTTTCCGTTTCATTTAATCCCTGTAAATAATCGTCCACGGCTGTTGTCTTCACCTCGTAGTTCTTCACCGGAGGTGTATAGAACTTATTAAAAGCCGAAAAACCTACCCAGCCTACAATGACAAGACATACTGCCAAACCGCCCAGCTTCATCAACAGCTTATTGCGTTTCTGTTTTTTTAGAATCTTTTCACGATTCGCTTTTTCTTGTTTGTAGCGGTCTACTTTCTCCTGACTCATATGTTCTTCTCCTTACTTCTGCTATCTGTCATTTCCTCAAGCATATTTTCTATATTATATCACAGATTTGTAGGAATTGCATGTTTTTTTTACTTCTTTTGACATTTTTACGGCAGTTATTTTAAACAACAATAATAATTCCGCCGTCATTTGCATACATACTGCTGATTCCAGCGGTATCGATAATAAAGATATCCTTCAGCGTTAATCTGGACAGCAATGCATCCTTGATCATTTTCGCACGGTCGGGACAGTTACAGTGGGATATAGCCAGAATCTTTTCTTCCGAATTTTCAACCTTTTCAACGATAAAGTCTACCATTTTAACAAGCGCCTTATTCATGCCCCTTGCCTGATCCAGCTGAACTATGGTACCTTCCTGTGTAGCTCCCATAACCGGTTTGATTTTAAGAGCCGTTGCCACAAACGCCTTTACTTTACTAAGACGGCCGTTTTTCCGCAGCGTATCCAGATTTTCCAATACAAACCAGGTACTCTGGCTGGCAATATACTTTTCTACCGTGTCCACGATCTCTTCAAATTCCATTCCTGCATTTTCGCATTCCTGAATCTTCATGCCGATCAGGGTCTCACCGACTGAGGCTGAACGTGAATTAAATATATGGACTTTTTTATCCGGATGTTCTTCTAAAAATAACTTTTTCCCCAGTTCCGCACTGTTGTAGGAACCGCTTAATTCTCCTGACAGTGTCACTGCATATGCTCTTGGCGCTCCGCAGTCAAAAGCACTCATATAGGCTTCCGGCGATGGACATGAGGATTTGGGGCAGTTGGGGCTTGCCGCAATCTTTTTCAAAAAATCTGCCTGATCAAATGTCTCATCATCCACAATTGTGTAATCATCCACCTGCATGGTAAGTGATGCTGTAGCAAAATGACCGTCTTTCTTCATCTCTTCTGTCAATTCGCCGCAGCTGTCAATAATTATTTTGTAATCCATTAAAAATTCCTCCTAAAATCTTGCATCACTCATGCAGAATATTCTCAAGTACAATATCGTACTAATTAGCATATCTTATTATGTAGTTTTTAATACCACATAATCATAGCACATATAAATTCGTTTGAAAAGGGGTTTTTTCCATTTCCGGATGAATCCCCGCTTGCCGTCTTCCAACATTACGGTTATAATAAAAGCAGATGAAATTTTTTATAAAAAAGGAGCAAAAAATTGATCGCATTACATATATTAGATGTTAAACAATTTATGTCAAAACTATTGCTGAATGATACTTTTGACCATTTTCTGCTGTCCGAAGCAGTGATTACTACCTATAATACCTTTCATATTGATGGCCGTCTGCAAAATGATTATTACAATCCGGATGAACTGGAAGAACGTGGACTAACGAATACCAATTATTCCTTCTGGATGCAGGTACGTCCCTATTGCTTTGAATTAATCAAAGGTAAACGCACACCGCTGAATTTTAAATTTGTCTTTCAGCTCTCCCCTTCCAATGTTGAAAAATTGTTGCTTCAGACAAAACTGCCTGTGTCTGCAACGGATATCAACGGATTATTTTTAAATTTAAAATACGATGGCCATAATCTCAGCTGTATTACCGGCACTTCGATCCGAATCTTCACTATGGATAAAACCCTGGAGCAGTCCTGGGATACCATGGTTCAGAAGTTTCTAAAACAGAAAGAAATTGCTTTTGAACTTCTTTAGAGAGTGTTGCTCTCTTTACGCTCTTTAGAAACTGTTATTATTCTTTCCATGTTGGTATTTTTTATGAATATAACCTAATACTCCATCCGGTTAGAAACCCTACTGACAGCACTGCCTATTTTGTCATCTGCCGCGTTGTCGTCAGTCAGCGGAGGAACCACTCCGCTTCCATCCTCCGCCTTGCAGACTGACAAAATAATCAGCACTGTCAGTAGGGTTTCTAGCTGGATGAAGTACTAGAAATTGGCTGAGTTTATGATTTGTTTATAAAGTTTATAAAAATTTGTTAGCACTCATCTTGATCGAGTGCTAATTTTTTCTTGACAATTTATTTTTCCCGTATTAAACTAGCTTTAGATAAAAATGAAATAATACAAAAGGAGTGTTACTTATGAGCAACAAAAAAGGAAGCTTATCAATTAACAGCGAAAACATATTTCCAATTATCAAGAAATGGTTGTATTCTGACCATGACATCTTTTTCCGTGAACTGGTTTCCAACGGATGTGATGCGATCACGAAGTTAAAGAAACTGGAAGTAATGGGTGAATACTCTTTCCCGGAAAAACACAAAAACAAAATTGAAGTAATTGTAAACCCGGAGGCAAAAACTTTAAAATTCATCGATACCGGACTTGGTATGACAGCAGATGAAGTTGAAGAATACATCACACAGATTGCATTTTCCGGAGCAACTGATTTCCTTGAAAAATACAAAGACAAAACCAATGACGATGAAATGATCGGTCATTTCGGTCTGGGCTTTTATTCAGCATTTATGGTAGCGGAAGAAGTACACATCGACACACTTTCTTATAAAGAAGGTTCTACCCCAGTTCACTGGGAATGTGACGGCGGTACCGAATATACTCTGGATGACGGTAATAAGAATACCGTAGGTACAGAAATTACTCTCTTCTTAAATGAAGAAAGTCTGGAATTCGCCAATGAATACCGTGCTCGTGAAGTACTGGAAAAATACTGTTCTTTCATGCCGGTTGAAATATTCCTTTCCAAAGAAAATGCGGAGCAGGAATTTGAAACCATCGATGAAGCAGATCTTCGTGAAGATGATGTAGTCGTAGAGCATATCCACGAAGAAGCTAAAACCGAAGAAAAAGAAAATGAAAACGGGGAAAAGGAAATTGTAGAAGTTTCTCCTGCAAAGGATAAAGTAAAAATTAACAAACGTCCTGTTTCCTTAAGCGATCCTGCCCCACTTTGGACCAAGCATCCAAATGACTGTAAAGAGGAAGAATACAGAGAGTTCTACCGTAAAGTATTTATGGATTTCAAAGAGCCGTTATTCTGGATTCACTTAAATATGGACTATCCGTTTAACTTAAAAGGTATTCTCTACTTCCCGAAAATCAACACAGAGTATGATTCCATTGAAGGAAAGATTAAGTTATACAATAACCAGGTATTCATCGCAGATAACATCAAAGAAGTAATTCCTGAATTCCTGATGCTCTTAAAAGGTGTCATCGATTGTCCGGACTTACCGCTTAACGTATCCAGAAGTGCTCTTCAGAACGATGGTTTTGTTAAGAAGATCGCTGATTACATCTCCAAGAAAGTAGCTGACAAATTAAGCGGCATGTGCAAGACAGACCGTGAACAGTATGAAAAATACTGGGATGACATCAGCCCATTTATCAAGTTTGGCTGCTTAAAAGATGGCAAGTTCAGTGATAAAATGATGGACTACATTCTTGTGAAGAACCTGGACAGCAAGTATTTAACTCTGCCAGACTTTATCGCAGAGAACAAAAAGGACGAACCGGAAGTTGAAGTGATTGATTCACAAGATACCGGCGATGATAACGATGCTGATAAAAAAGAAGCAGAAAAACCCAAAACCACTCTCTTCTATGTAACAGATGAAGTTCAGCAGAGCCAGTATATTAATATGTTTAAAGAAGAAGGCATGGATGCTGCGATCTTAAAGCATAACATTGATTCCGCTTTCATCAGCCATGTAGAGCAGAAAAATGAGGAAGTGAAATTCCAGCGTATTGATTCCGATGTTACCGAGCACTTCAAAGAAGAAACAAACGCGGAAGAATTAAAGGAAACAACGGATACATTAACGGAATTATTCCGCAAAGCTCTTGGCAAAGAAAAACTGGAAGTCAAAGTTGAAAAGCTGAAAAATGAAAATATCTCTTCTGTTATGACGCTTTCCGAAGAAAGCAGACGTATGCAGGATATGATGAAAATGTACAATATGTATGGCATGGATCCAAGCATGTTTGGTTCTTCCGAAACCCTTGTATTAAATGCGAATAATAAATTAGTACAGTATATCTTTGAAAATAAAGACTCTGAAAATATTCCGATGATGTGTGAGCAGTTATATGATCTTGCACTCTTAAGCCACAAACAGCTGGCTCCGGAAGAAATGACCAAATTTATTTCCAGAAGTAATGAAATCATGATGCTGTTGGCAAAATAAAATAGAAGTACGACTGCTTTGTAGCAGAAATATAATTTTGAAAACGTCCGGAGTGCATCCGGACGTTTTTTCTGATCTGATTGGGCGCTCCTGCTTTCATCAGCCGGAATACCTCAGGGCTTCTATGGGATGTTTCTTCGCTGCTTTATTTGCCGGGTAGATTCCGAATATCACCCCGATAATACTGGAAAAGCCTACCGCAATCCATACTACCTGGTTGGACAACTGGAAGCTCATGGAGTCCATGATTATCCCTGCTGCCTGCAATATCCCCCAGGATAATAAGATTCCAAAGAGACAGCCTAAAAGGCTGATCATCAACGCTTCCAACATAAACTGAAGCATAATGCTTCCCCGGCCTGCGCCAATTGCTTTTCGGATACCGATTTCTTTTGTACGCTCAGTTACCGAAACCAGCATAATATTCATAATTCCAATTCCACCAACCACTAAAGAAATCGCTGCAATTCCCCCCAGCATTAATGCCAGTGTATTGGTCACGCTGTTCATTGTTTCCATAAGCGTTGACTGGTTCTGAATGGTAAAAGCATCTTCATCCTGCCCAAAACGTTCTAACAGCATTTCCGACAGGGCATCTTCTGCTGCATCCAGGCTGTCTTCACTGGTGGCTGTGGCATAAAAAGTTGTGATCTCTGATGAAACATTGCTTGCCATCCTGGTCAATGTGGTATAGGGGATATATGCATCCAGGCTGGTATAAGTGGAACTGCTGGATGAGCTGCCGGAAGAACTGCTTTTGGCAGATGAATTACTCCTGCCTGATCCCGAACTTCCGCTTGATCTGGATGAGGATTTACTGCTGGTCTCATCACTCTTAATAATCCCGATAACTAAAAAACTTCTGCCGTCCAGGGAAATACTCTCTCCTACTGCATTGGCACGCCCGATGATTTCGGTAGCAGCATCTTCATTTAGAACCACCACATTAGAATGGTTATCTATATCTGCTGCTTTTAAGAATCGTCCATATGCCAGTTCCTTCCCCTGTATATCCAGATACGAACCGGTTGTGCCGTATGTGGTAACTGTACTGCTGGTATATCCGCTTTTTGCCGTGACACTGCTCTGGGCAACGGGTGCTGCCAGCGCGATCTCATCATTATCCGTAAAACTGGAAAGTTCGGATAACTTCAATGGATTTTCTTTGTTGTCCACAATGCGGACCGTTAAAAGATTTGTTCCAATATTGGATATTTCATCCGTTACTGATGTGGTTGCACTATTTGCAATGGAAACAAGTACCACCAGGGACATCACCCCGATGATAATCCCCAGCATTGTTAAAAACGATCTCATCTTATTAGAGGTTATGGCGCTCCAAGCCATTTTTAAGGACTGAAAAATCATCACTCCACCTCCTTAACATGCCCATCCAGGATATGGATTCTGCGCACTGCCTGCTTTGCCACTTTGTTATCATGGGTAATCAGGACAATGGTATTCCCCTGCCCGTGCAGTTCGTGAAACAGGTTCATAATATCATCTCCGGTTCTGGAATCCAGATTTCCGGTTGGCTCATCTGCCAGAAACAGGGAGGGGCTAGTCACAAGTGCCCTGGCTATAGCAACCCTCTGCTGCTGACCGCCGGATAACTCAGTGGGTTTATGGTGCATTCTGCTGGAAAGCTCCACTTTCTCTAATGCTTCCATTACTCTTTTTTTCCGTTCTGACGAATGGATTCCCTGATATATTAAAGGAAGCTCCACGTTCTCCTCTGCTGTCATCTTCTGGATCAGATTGAAATTCTGAAAAATAAATCCAATTTTCCGGTTTCGTATCCGTCCAAGTTCCCGCTCCGAATACTGTTCGATCTCCTGCCCATCCAGATAATATTCGCCGCAATCTGCAACATCCAGGCAGCCAATAATATTCATAAGTGTGGACTTACCGCTTCCCGAAGGTCCAATAATACTGACAAATTCTCCTTTTTTTATTCTCATATTAGCATGATCCAAAGCACGCACTTCTTCACCGCCGATCTGGTAATATTTACAAACGTCCTGAAATATAATCATTGCCGTCACCTCACTGTCCGCCCGGTGCACTCATCTGGCCCGAACCTCCGCTTGGTCTTCCGCCTCCGGATGGCATTTCACCACTGAAGCCTCCCGACGGCATCTCTCCGCTAAAACCACCTGACGGCATTTCTCCTCCCTGCATAAAGCCACCTGATTCTGTGCTGGAAGAAGAGCCTGACCGGCTATAGTAGACGGTATCCCCTTCACTTAGCCCGCTGACAACTTCTACATTTGTTCCGTCTGATAACCCGGTCTCGATCTCGGTTTCTCCGGATAACGTTCCTTCTTCATCCTGGCTGGTATAGACAAATACTTTATTTCCCTGTTCCTGAAGGGCATTCATTGGTATCAGCAGGATATCTTCTTTGTTTTCGATGGTTATGGTTGCTGAGGCATTCATTCCGATACGCATAGACTCGTCTTTAGGTATCGTAATCTGCACCGGATATTTTGTTACCCCGCCGCTGGAACTGGCGGAATTGGAAATCTTCGTTACGCTTCCCTGAAACGTCTGGTCTTCAATGGCGTCAAAGGTAATCTCGGCTTCCTGATTGAGGATGACCGATAAAATGTCTAATTCATCTACGTTAACGGAAAGAATTACATTATCCTGTGGTGACACCGTCATAATTGAAACATTCTGTGAACTGGACGATGTACTGGATGTGGTACTGTCCGAACTGGTTTTACTGTCCGCAGAGCTGGTTTCGCTTGTGGCAGCCTGTGCTGTATTTCCAGCGACATTCCCGGTATTTCCGGAACCACTGCTGCTATTCCCGTTTGTATTATTGGTAAAGTTTCCATTTGTTACATTATCGGTACTTTCGCTGCTCTTTCCATTGGTATCCATACCGTTATTTTTATCGGTACTTTTCTGTGACTCGGACTGTTTATTGCTGTCTTTTCCATTTTTTGTATCCGACTCTGTCTGTGGCTGCGTTTCTTTGGGATCGGTTGACGGCTGGGGATTTGTCTCTGTTTCCTTGTCACTGGAAGGCTCTGTTACCGGGTCGGTCTGCGTATCTGTAGGTTTCTCCGTTTCCTCTGCTGCCGTAGCCGGGAATACTGCGGAAAAGGAAAGCGTACTCTGATCCGCACTCAGAGTTATTCCGGAGACAACACCTGTGCCTAACTGTGGTGTAATGCCAGCCGCAAACTGATTTCCCTCCTTCGCCGTCAGCGTAATAACGGCGGTATAAGTAGTCGCAGGCTGAAAGACAGTGTCTGTGGGATTCCAAAGGATACTTCCGGTATAACTTTGCGTTTCCTGCAAAATCGTCTGTGGTGAAGCCCCTTTTACCGGTGCTGCAATCTCCGGCGAACACTCTGCTATTTCCGTTTTGTTTTGCTCGGTCTCAGTGAGAAGTGAGATCTGGGATTCTTCATTTTCAATGGAATCGCTTGCTGCTTTTGATGTGCCTGCGGCTGTGGTTACTTCTGCCGATGCGACGATAGTAGCGCTGGTGGTTACTTCTGTGCTTACTCCTGTGGCTTTTATGACGGATGCCGTTGCAAAGACCGCCTGACTGCCGGAGTTTGAGGAATAGGATACCCCGGTCATGCCATTTGAGGAATTGGAACTTCCTGAGGAACCGGTTCCCGAGGTACTGCTATTAGAAGTACTGCTTCCCGCCGTCACATTCACGGTCTGGACAATTCCGTCAAAATCAGCTGTTATGGTTGGGTTGGCGGACAGATTCATTAATTCCTGCAGAGACTGTGCCAGTTCTTCTCTGGTTGCCAGCAGTTCCTGATAGGTGCCAAGGGATGCGCTCTCCTTTAGTTCAATCAGGGTATCGTCCGCATCTACCGATTCATTCAGGGAAACATCTATGGAACTTACGGTACCTGCAGTACCTGTGACTGCCAGCTGCTGGTGAATATAAAGCTTGCCTGTTCCCAGTTCTTTTCCGTCAGAATCCTTAACTGTTACGGTATCATCTAATTCCGGTCCGTAATCGGTAAGGGTAATTATACCGGTTTTCCCGGATACACTTTCTACAGTTCCTGTTTTCTCTGTGCCGCTTGACAGGGTTACGGTTACGCTGTCTCCTGCCTCAATTCCTGTTACATTTTCCAGCTTCACTGCCATCTTTCCATCCAGTGACAACAGGATCAATGCCCCATTCTCCAGCATCACATCTGCAATTTTATCACCGGATGCGGTATAAATCTTTTTAACGCGTCCGCTGACACTGGCTGTAATTGTATCTGCATCAGTATCTTCCTTTGCTTCATTGATTTCTTTGTCCAATTTTGCAATCTCTTCCTGAGTATCTTCAATTTTTGTAAGCAGAGATGCCTGATTAATGACAGCCAGTTCATCGCCCTTATTAACGCTGTCACCGCTTTCCACCAGCACTTCATCGATCACCAGCCCGGAAGGTATTTCTACTGCACTTGCAGTATCCGCTTCCAATGTTCCGGTACCCACGATGGTATTGGTGATGCTACCCTTTTCCACCGTTGCTGTCTGGGACTTGGAAGCTGCCGCTGCTTCTACCGGCATCCTTTGCCTGGTCATGAGAAATGTAGTTCCGCCTGCGCCTATGATACAAACCCCTGCAATGATCAAGATCCATTTCCTCTTTTTCTTATCTTTCCAGATTTTGATTTTTTTTCTTTTCTGTTTCATTACCATATTTCCCTCCATTTACGTACTTTTCATCTGTCTTAAATTTGCTTAATATCTTATGCAACTAGAATAATCGATAATTGTGTTGAATCCATGGATGATAAATGTTAGTTTTGTGATGGTAACCCAAATTAACCTGAAAATATTTAGTATCAGTAACAATTATTATTATTGACATTTGGATATTTTTCCTATATAATACAAATATGGAATACAAAGACAGGTTCTGTGGAAAGATATAAGATAGCAAATAGCTGCAATTTCTGATTGCCAGAAGTCATATGAAAGGAAATTATACAATGAATACAAAAGCTTTTTTTAAACTCAGTTATGGCGTATATATCGTTTCCGCCAATTTCGAAGATAAGGATGGGGGCTGTGTGATCAATACGCTGGCTCAGGTGACATCTTCACCTGCAAGACTATCCATCGCATTGAATAAGGATAATGAAACATTGCGTTTAATCGAAGGCGCCGGTTCTTTCTCTGCTGTTGTGCTTGCCGAGGAAGCAGATATGAAACTCATTAAAACCTTTGGATTCCAGTCCAGCAGGGACAGCGAGAAGTTTCAGCAGACATCTTATGAGCGGGACTTAAACGGAAATCCCTATCCCACTGAGGGTATTGCAGCAAGATTTTCCTGCAAAGTCACGGACAGACTGGATGTGGATACCCATGTTATCCTGATCGGAGAAGTAACAGAAGCCGAGATTCCTTCTGACTCCCAGGTTCTGACCTATGCCGATTATCACAGCAAAAAGAAAGGAACTACTCCGAAAAATGCTCCTTCCTATCAGGAAAGCCAGACAAAAGGCTTTCGCTGCAGTGTCTGCGGATATATATTAGAAGCAGATGAACTTCCGGCAGACTTTGTATGTCCGGTATGCGGCAAGGATGCATCTTATTTTGAAAAAATAGATTGATATATTAATCTTGATTTTTTAGCTTATGGCGGAATTGTAATGTCATCCGCAGGCACTACAATTCCTATACTATATATGGTACCTCCTATTTTTACATAAAAAACAGCCCCCTTCCTGATTTTCGAGGGCTGTTTTTTTATTGTGTATATACGCCTTTTGCATTTATGTCTGATGGAGCCGTCTTATAGTTGCTTCCTCCTTATGCTCACTTCCTCATGGATTCAGCCTGGACATCTCTTCGTGCTCCTTATGCAATTCTAAATAGAGCTGCAGGGAATTCCAGGACCGGTTGAATTCTGTTATCATGGCTTTTAGATGAATGCGCTCTATTCCTTCCTGCCGAAACCTGGCTAAAAGGGTATCGATCTGACTGCTGCTTAAATGCATCACCATCATCTCCTCCGGGAAACCGCCTCCGGTGTATTTACGTTCTTCCCTTTTAAATCCTGTGATACCTGCCAGCAAACCTATCGGCTGGTAATAGTCTTCCAATAGAATGTCTTTAAATTCAATTCCCATTTTTTTCAGAACTGTCTTTACTTTTTCTCCTTTATCCGTATCTTTAAATCCATATAACAATACACATGTGCTGCTTTTCATATTATTTTATACGCTCCTA
The DNA here is from genome assembly GCA_900540475.1 of uncultured Robinsoniella sp. Lineage (GTDB taxonomy): Bacteria > Bacillota > Clostridia > Lachnospirales > Lachnospiraceae > Robinsoniella. The sequence goes on from UQGG01000012.1 coordinate 33,312, forward strand.
AAATTGTCTTTTCTTTATAACTCCCTGTGCCAGTCCCAGTATTCGGACTTGCTCCGCATTGACTCCCATTGGCTCATAGTCATCATTTTCGGGGATCAGAAGTACCATACTTCCCATTTGCCGGAATCGCTTTAATGTAACGCTTCCATCAATGTCCACCGCGACGATCTGTCCATTTTGTGCCACATTCGACTTCTTCAACACTATCAGGTCTCCGTCACTGATATTAGCGTTAATCATAGAATTCCCCTTTACACTTAAGATAAAGGACTCCTGCGGACTGACAAGCCACTCTGATGGAAAATAACACAGATCCACCATATCATCCAGCATGTCAATTGGCTGACCCGCTGCAATACTGGAAAACATGGGAATGCGCGTCAATCTGCTTTTGCTTATGATTTCCTGATTGCTGCTGTCACCAATAATAATTTCGTTTGGATTATCTATATCCCGCAAGAAATTAACGGTTAATGACTTGTTTAAATCCATATATTGATAATACTCTATGCTGGAAGGCAGCATTGAAGTATCAAATACCGGAATATCTTCTATCTCTGACAGGTTTCTGTCCCAGATTTTTAATTCATTGCCATCGGTAATGATAGCATAACATGCCTTGGGAGCTGCTGCCAGATAAGATTTCATCTGTTCCAGAGCATTTTTGATTCCGTAACCGGGCTGCTTTACTTCTGCAAATATATAAGGTATCATTTCATTATTGGCATAAATATATACCACAATATCTACAAATCCTGTTTTTGAAAATAATTGCACCCGGTATTCAATATCCAGCATTTTCGCAGGATAGCGGTAGATCTCTGTCAGCTCTCTGATCAGCCATTGGCGTACCGATTCCTCTTTGGTATAAGGATCATCTATCTTGTTTAAGAACAGATAATCCTTTAGGGGAACCTGATATAGATTATGCAGCCGTGCCCCTTCTTTTAATCTTAAAAAAGATGCATTGATATCTCTGATAAATCTGGACGGTTCATTGTGACTGCTGATATACAGACGTTCCGTTGCCCTTGTCATGCCCACATAGAGTAATTTCCGCTCCATGGTTTCTGCATAATTTACATCATCAGCTTCTGCCAGCGCCATATTATTTGGTATGATTTTTTCAGAAATACCAATCAGAATAACCACTTTAAATTCCAACCCTTTAATCGAATGCATGGTCAATAATTTCACATCATTGGATTGAAAATCTATTCCGGTACTGCTCGTATACAAATTGCTGGAAAGCTCCTTGCCAAAACCTGCTTCTACCTGTTCTAAAAGTTTCTTCGTCCTTGCGATTACGGCTATGTCCTTTCGTTCATACACGCGGCTGAGGTTCCTTAAAATCAGATCCTTAACATAATGTATTTCATCCTCCAGAGATAGAAAATTACGCAAGACCGGATAGCTGCCCTGTCTGTCAATCAGTGAAGGTTTTACAAAATTATCGTCTCCGGTGATATCTATATCATGGCTGATCAGGCTGTATGCCGCTTCTGCAATCTGTGTTGTAGTTCTGTAATTTTTAGAAAGCAGATTGCTCTTCCCCGTCATATCCATCCCAATACTTGCAAAACTGCGCCCTTTCACAAGCCAGGAACCTTCATAAATGCTCTGTGCCGTATCTGCTACAAACAGGATACTGCTGTATTCTTTTTCCTGATTATATAACTCCCGCAGACATTCTAATTGTATGCGGGACAAGTCCTGGCTTTCATCAATGATAATATGGGTAAATTTCGGAATCTTATGTGTTTTCATATATTGTAATGCCATTAAAATAATATCCTGAAAATCGCACAGATTCTTTTTCGCCATCTTACGCTGAAAGAGTCTCATTAGCTCATGTATACTCTGACGTGTCTGGCTGTTTTTCAGTAATTTTTTTGGTCCGTTTTCATTATTACGGCTTCCGGTTCTTCCAATCCGGTCTACATTTTGGTATTCTTCCAGTTCCATATAATTGCAGGACTTTATCCACTGGATTTCTTTTTTTAAGAACCCCAGAAACTTGCCATCCAGAACTTTTACTTCCGGGAACGATTTCTGTAACCGCCAGATACATTCCTGTAATATCTCATTTTCCTGCTGGAATTTTGCAATCTTATAGAATTCTCCCTCTTCTCTGCAGAATTGGACGAAATAATTATGTATTAACTTATCTATATTTCGAATGAACACCCGGTCTTCAATGGTATCCCTTGCGAATAGAGAAATCTGTTCTTCCTTTTCAATGTTCGTATAGATATATTCGATATAATTGATTAAGCTTTTATTATAAGTGACCATTAAGATTTTGTCATCCGGTTCCACACAATGATGGTTTAATAAAAAGGAGATACGGTTCACTGCCACCGTGGTCTTCCCGGAACCAGCAACTCCCTTTATTAATGATTGACCCATAACCCCACTTGTAATGAGCTTCTTCTGTTCCATATTCAGCTGCATATATTTTCTCCCATTTTCCTCTAGCGCGTGTCTGCTGTATTTCCGATAAACAAAAAGGGGGCAAACTTCTGCCCCCTTTCCTATTCCAATTTATTCTTCATTTGTATTTACTTTACTTGCTCTGGCTTCAACTTCTTTTGCCTGAATATCAGATGGCGCCTGCTCATAACGTGCGAAATCATATGAGAAGTTACCGCTTCCGCCTGTCATAGAGCGAAGTGCTGTGGAATATCCATAAAGTTCTGTCATAGGTATGTCGGCTTCTATTATCTGGTTTCCCTTTGAATCCGGGTTCATTCCAAGCACACGGCCGCGGCGTTTATTCATATCGCCCATAACATCACCCGTATACTTATCCGGAACAGTTACTTTCAAAGATGCAATTGGTTCAAGAAGTACCGGGGACGCTTCCATAAATCCCTTCTTAAAAGCCTGCACTGCTGCAGTCTTAAATGCCATTTCAGAAGAGTCTACCGGATGATAAGAACCATCATAGAGCACTGCTTTCAAACCCACAACCGGATATGCTGCCAGAGGTCCTTTCTGCATAGAATCCTGAACGCCCTTTTCTACTGCCGGGAAGTAGTTCTTCGGTACGGCACCACCCACTACCATCTGCTCAAATACATAAGGCGTTTCCAGATCACCTGATGGTTCAAAACGCATCTTAACATGACCATACTGCCCGTGTCCGCCGGACTGTTTCTTATATTTCGATTCCACATCAGAACTCTTGCGGATGGTTTCTCTAAATGCAACCTTCGGCTTATCCAGATCAATTTCAATCTTATATTTACTCAATAACTTGCTCTGGATAATATCCAGATGCTGATCTCCCATACCATAGAGCAGCGACTGGCGGTTCTCTCCGTCATTAATTGCTTTCATGGTCAGGTCTTCATGCATCATCTTGGTCAGTGCCTGTGAGATCTTATCTTCATCTCCTTTGTTCTTTGCCTTATATCTCTTATATGTATAAGGAATAGACAGATCCATCTTACCAAACTGGATTGGAGTCGTCTTCGTGGACAGGGTATCACCGGTACGTGCATGGGACAGTTTCCCGATTGCTCCGATGTCTCCGGCATGTAATTCCGTAACTTCAACCGGCTTGCTTCCTTCAAATACATACAGCTTATTAATCTTCTCTTCCAAATCTTTATCATAGTTAAACAGCGTATCATCGTTCTTAATAACGCCGGAGCATACTTTTATCAAAGAATATTTTCCAATAAACGGATCTACAATTGTCTTGAATATATATGCTGATTTTGCCTTGGCAAAATCATAATTCGCCTCAAAGATTTCATTGGTCTTCATATTAATTCCGGCAAATGTTCTCTTGTCGGGACTTGGGAAATACTGTACAATGTCATCCAGAAGGTTTGCCACACCCTGTATATTCACAGGTGACCCCATAGATACCGGGACTATGGAACCATCGGATACATTTACGGTGAGAGCCGCCATAATTTCATGAACGGAGAATTCTTCGCCTCCAAAATACCGGTCCATAAATTCTTCGCTTGTCTCAGCTACAGCCTCCAGGAGAATTTCTCTGTATTTTTCAAGATACTCCAATGAATATTCCGGAGTCTCACAGTCTACCTTCTGTCCCTTCTCAACCCATTTCCTGCTGGCTTTCCGTACAACATTTACATATCCTACAAATTTTTCGTTTTCACGAATAGGAAGATGGATCGGCGCAATCTTCTTGCCGTACAAATCGGTCAGCTGCTCAACTACTTCACGATAGCTGGCATTATCCAGATCCATATTTGTTACGAAGAACATTCTGGGCAATTTATATTTCTCACAGAGATCCCATGCCTTCTGCGTTCCCACTTCCACGCCGCTTTTTCCGTTAATAACAATCACCGCTGCATCTGCTGCTGCAGCTGCCTCTTCCGCTTCACCTACAAAATCAAAGTATCCGGGGGTATCTAAAACATTCACTTTGACATCATTCCAAATAATCGGTACAACGGATGTGCTGATTGAGAATTTTCTTTTGATCTCTTCTTTATCAAAATCACTTACGGTATTGCCTTCTGTTACGCTGCCTAATCTGCTGGTAATTCCTGATAAATAAGCCATTGCTTCCACTAAGCTGGTCTTACCTGCTCCACCATGCCCTAAGACAACTACGTTGCGAATCCTGTCTGATGTGTACACTTTCATATTCAATTCCTCCAATACTAGTTATTTTGCGAATGACACTGCTGTCATCCCTTGTTTAGTCTATGGATATATTTTACTAAAATTGTCACAATATTTCAAGTATTTTATTCACTTTTAACAAATATTTTTTTAGCCCCTAAAATTCGCCGCGTTAAAGCGACAAAGTATTGACAGAAATGCTTTTCAATAGTAGAATAACAGGAGCTAAACATAGAAGGAGAATAAAATTATGATTATTGTAATGAAACCTCACGCACCCCAGGAAAACATTGACCACGTGGTGCAGTTAATAAAATCCAAAGGATTGGAAACCCATTTGTCACAGGGCCAGGAAGTAACGATTATTGGTGTGGTTGGAGACAAAACCAAATTATCCAACCAGAATCTTGAGATCGCTCCGGGCGTTGATAAGATCGTACCGGTAACGGAATCTTACAAATTATCCAATAAAAAATTCCATCCGGAACCCAGCGTAATTAAAGTAGGCAATACTGAAATCGGTCCGAATAATTTAACGATCATGGCGGGTCCCTGTGCAGTAGAATCAGAAGAACAGCTTCTTTTAATCGCTCATGCTGTTAAAAAAGCAGGTGCAACCTTTGTCCGCGGCGGCGCATACAAGCCACGTACCTCCCCCTACTCATTCCAGGGACTGGAAGAAGAAGGACTCCGTTACATGCAGACTGCAAGAGAAGAAACGGGCCTTAGCACCATCTGTGAAGTAATCAGCGAAAAGGCCATAGAAGCTGCCGCTAAATATGTGGATATGATTCAGATCGGTGCCAGAAACATGCAGAACTTCCAACTGCTGAAAGAAGCAGGACGTTCCGGACTTCCGGTATTATTAAAGCGTGGTCTTGCTGCAACAATTGATGAATGGTTAAATGCTGCAGAGTACATTATTGCGGAAGGAAATCCAAATGTGGTTCTCTGCGAGAGAGGAATTCGAACCTTTGAAACGGCAACCAGAAATACACTGGATATCAGTGCTGTCCCTGTCATTAAATCCAAGTCCCATCTTCCGATTATCGTGGATCCAAGCCACGCCACCGGAGTAAGAGCTTATGTAGCACCCTTGGCTAAATGCGCAATTGCAGCCGGAGCAGACGGATTGATGATTGAAGTTCATAACAATCCGGCATGTGCACTTTCCGACGGGCCGCAGTCACTGACTTTTGATCAGTTCGATAGGCTTTCTGAAGAGCTGATTCCATTTGCAACACTTGCAGAAAGGACTTTTAAATGAATGATGTAACCGTTGGCTTTATCGGCCTGGGACTCATTGGCGGGTCGATTGCCAAAGCCATCCGCTATTTTTATCCGGAAACAAAAATAATTGCCCATACCAGAAGCCGGTCTACGATTGACTATGCTCTGTCGGAAGGCATTATTGATGCTGCATGCGAAGGTATTACACCGGAGTTTGGCAGCTGCGACTATATATTTTTATGCGCTCCGGTAGAATCCAATGCCGCTTATCTCAGTCAGTTAAAAAATTTAATAAAAAAAGATTGTATTCTGACTGATGCAGGCAGCACCAAGACCGATATCCACGAGAAAGTCATTGCCCTTGGAATGGAGGATAACTTCATCGGCGGGCATCCCATGGCGGGCAGCGAAAAGACGGGGATTATAAATGCAAAGCGTCATTTAATTGAAAACGCCTATTACATCCTTACCCCATCCGCCACTGTTCCGGCAGAAAAGGTACAACAGTATCAAAAATTTGTATCTGACTTAAAAGCAATACCCCTTGTATTAAATTATGAAGAACATGATTTTGCAACGGCTGCCATCAGCCACCTGCCCCATATCATCGCTTCCACTCTGGTGAATCTGGTAAAAGATTCCGATACCGGGAATGAAACCATGAAAACAATTGCAGCCGGCGGCTTTAAAGATATTACCAGGATTGCTTCTTCTTCTGCAGAAATGTGGGAGCAGATCTGTATGACAAACAGCAGTAACATCCTGACCGTTCTAAACCGTTATATTGAAAATCTGAAGCAGGTAAAAACTGCTTTAACTGAAAAAGACAGCCAGGATATCTATCAGTTGTTTGACAGTTCCCGGGAGTACAGGGATTCCATCTCCGACTCTTCCAGCGGTCCTCTGAAAAAGGTACATATGCTTTACTGCGACATGGTAGACGAAGCCGGCGGGATCGCTGCTCTGGCAACCATTCTTGCAACCAACGGCATCAGCATTAAGAACATCGGTATCGTACACAACCGTGAATTCGAAGAAGCTGTTCTGCAGGTAGAGTTTTATGAAGAAAATGCATTAAAAAAGGCAGTAGATCTGTTAAGAAAATACCGCTATACGGTTTATGAACGGTAATCCTGCAATTGCTGAATGGTGATTTTACAGCATTTTACGTTTTACTTTACGGATGATTGTACATATGGAGGATTTTAATTTTATGGAATTCACAAAAACAAAAGCGTTAAAAGGAGAAATTACAGTCCCCGGTGACAAGTCTATCTCACATCGTGCCGTTATGTTCGGTGCTCTGTCACTTGGAACTACAGAGGTACGAAATTTTTTACAGGGAGCTGACTGCCTTTCTACAATCAGCTGCTTTAAAAAGCTGGGCGTTGATATTGAAAACACCCCGGACTGCATCCGCATACACGGCAAAGGACTCCATGGTCTGACTGCTCCCACAGATATTCTGGATACCGGCAACAGCGGTACTACCACACGTATGATCTCAGGTATTCTGGCTGGCCAGTCTTTTGAAAGTATTCTAAACGGCGATGAATCCATCCAGAAACGTCCCATGAAGCGCATCATCGATCCCTTATCCATGATGGGTGCCGAACTGGTCAGTATCCGGGAGAACGGCTGTGCTCCCCTTCGGATCATTGGAAGACCGCTGCATGGAATACACTATATCTCACCGGTTGCTTCCGCGCAGGTAAAGTCTGCTGTTCTGCTTGCGGGACTGTATGCAGATACACCTACCAGCGTTACGGAGCCATTTGTATCCCGGAACCACTCGGAAATTATGCTGAATTATTTCGGCGCTAATGTCACCCGCAAAGGAACAACTGCTGAAATCCTTCCAAATCCAGTGCTAAAAGGACAACAGGTGTCCGTTCCCGGGGATATTTCTTCTGCTGCCTACTTTATTGCAGCCGGACTGATCGTGCCCGGTTCCGAGATCCTGATTAAAAATGTTGGAATAAATCCCACCAGAGACGGCATCCTGCATGTGTGCCGGGAAATGGGCGGTAATATTACACTGCTTAATGAAAATTGTGATAATGGCGAACCTACGGCAGATATACTTGTGCGGCACAGTAACTTAAAAGGCATTACAGTGGGTGGTTCCATTATTCCTACGCTCATTGATGAACTCCCGGTAGTTGCAGTTCTGGCTTGTTTTGCAGAAGGTACCACCGTCATTAAAGATGCCCAGGAACTAAAAGTGAAAGAATCCAACCGCATTGACGTAATGGTGAATAACCTCTCTTCCATGGGTGCCGATATCCAGGGGACGGATGACGGCATGGTTATTAACGGCGGAACTGCTCTACACGGCAGTACGATTCAAAGCCATAAAGATCATCGGATTGCCATGTCATTTGCAATTGCGGCAATGGCAAGCGGCGGCACAACACAGATAGAAGATGCAGACTGTGTGAATATCAGTTATCCTGGATTCTACCGGGATCTGGACGGACTAAAGTCATGAGGCTCTGTTTGACAGCTTCATAAATAACTGAACAGATAACGAAGTAAATAACTGAATAAACAACTAAATAAACTGCTTTATATACAAAAAAGACGGTATCCCAACTATTTCAGATACCGTCTTTTCATATAAAATTCTCAGCAATCCCCTTTAGAGCGTGTCTGCACCTGTTCTATTTCAACCACAGATCCCGATACTCAATGATTGCATTGGGGGCAACTGTGAGAAATTGTCCCGCAGGCCAGGGTCCTTTTAATAACTTCACCAGATAATCTACAGATGCACTGAGCTGTTCCTGTTCCAGTTCCAGCGTATCTGCAATTTCTTTTGTTTCTTCCATCAGTTTCTCAATCGGATAGCATCCGGTATCCAGTATTCCCAGCCTTTTGTAATGCTTTAGGATTTCTCTGTAAAGGGACTTTGTTCTTCTTACCCCGTACTTCTTCTGAGCATACTGATATTCCGCCCATATATTCTGTTCCCCGTTCAGCCACCCTTTGCTGAGAAAATAAGTTCCTTTTTGTCTTGCGATCTCCTCTCTTCGCTGAACAGACCCAAGTAAAAGTGTTATACAGTCATCCACTCTCGGTATAATTACCTCAAAATTACCTGCTTTTAAGTTCTGCACGGAATTACCGCAAAACCCCATTGCCACAAGCACTCTTTCGGAATCTGTAATTCCACGGAAGGTTTCCTGTAACCGCGCTCTTAATTTATCCGGAGTATTGTGAAGTCCAGACTCTATCCAGATGATCGGATAGGATAATCCGGTTAATTGGAGGGCGGTTTCCAGTTCATCCTGCAGGGTTTTGCAACCTATGATAGTAGTTTTCATATTTTTACGAAACGCCTCCTTCTCCGGGGCGTGTTTAAAATTCATTTCTGCCATCTTCACGCCCCACTTTGCGGTATATTTGCCTCGAATGTTACTTGTCTTTCACTGGTCCAATTCTCCCTGCCCGGTATGCTTTGTTATATTTTCTGCAGAAACGATCCTGATTAAGCAGTGCTTCGGCTGCTAAAATCGTTGCGTAGGTATCCCGGTTTGTAGGATCTACAATTGCAGAATCCATTCCCGCAGACAATGCCAGCGCAAGGAAATTCTGATTCACGATTTTCCGATAAGGCATCCCATAAGAAATATTGGATAATCCTGACGTTATTTTAACTGTTGGATATTTTGCTTTAATATTTCGGATCGCTTCCATAAAGTTCAGCATAGAGTCATTTACTGCTGAAAGTGCCAGCACTAAAGGATCAATATAAATTCGTTCCGGTCCGATGCCATATGCCGCCGCTTTTTCAATCAGTTCAAATGCGATCTCGGTTTTTCGCTTTGCATCTGCAGGTATTCCTTTATTATCACAGGTTAATGCCACTACTTCCCAATCATTATCCTTTAACAACGGGAAGATCACTTCACATTTATCCCCTTCTCCGGACACGGAATTGATAATTCCATTCTTTTTAGCCAGAGGCATTACTTCTTTTAAGATCTGAGGATTGGGACTGTCAAGACAAAGTGGGGTATCTACCGTATCCTGTACGATATTCATCAGCCAGGTCAGCTCTTCCAGTTCCTTCTCCGGAGCACCTCCTGCACACACATCCAGAAAATTGGCTCCGGCTTCCGTTTGGCGGATTGCCAGATTACGAATATATTCTTCATCTCTGCCGGCTATCGCTTTAGCAGTCGATGGAATTGCACCATTGATTTTTTCTCCGATTATTATCATATGTCCACCACCTATGCTGCACTGCCGGACCACTCACGGCAAGTTCTGATTGTATCTGCCGGATTGATAGCCCAGGCATCTGCGCCTACCAGTTCACAAACCTTTTCTGTAACCGGTGCACCACCGATTACGATCTTGACGTCTTCCCGCAACCCAGCTTCTTTAAATGCCTCGATCGTAGCTTTCATAGAGTCAATCGCAAGTGTCAGTACACCGCTCAGACCGATGATATGAATGCCATCTTCTTTTGCCTTTTTTACAATTTCTGCTGCCGGAACATCGATCCCCATATCCACAACATCAAAGCCGCTTGCTTCCAGCATGGCTTTTACAATATTTTTTCCAATGTCATGAAGGTCACCTTCCACGGTACACAAGATCATTTTACCCGCTTTTTCACTGGATTGTGATAAAAGTGCCGGACGAATAATATCCATAGCTTCCGTCATCAACTCCCCTGAGAAAATCAGATCCGATACAAAATATTCCTGGCTTGCAAAACGCTCGCCTACAATATTCATCCCTTCCTGACAAGCTTTCATCGCATCGCCGGCATCCGAACCGCCATCTTCCATTACTTTCTCCAGTATCTCTAATACCTCATCTTCCTCCAGATCTCCCATTGCATCCTTCAATCTTCCATAATCAGCCATATAAAATCCTCCTATCCACCCGCATGGTTTATATTATTCACATAAGAAATACAGATATTTAATAATATCATTTTCCAGATTCATTACAATCTCCCTGGCGCTTTCCGGCGTTTCCGGATTTAATTCCTGATACTGCTCCCAGGTTCTGTAATACTTACTCTGGATAGGTGCTACTTCTGAATGTGTGTAGTCTTCCTTATTAAACTGCATTCCCGCTGTTTCACCCGCATTTGTGTATACCCCGTAATCCCGTACTGTTTCGCAGACAGCAATCAGATTCTCAAGGTTAATATCGTTATAGGTCAATGCTCCTTTGTCAAACTGGAATATAAATTTACCATCCGGCATCATGATATCCAGAAATTCTTTGGTATAATCAATGCATTCCTGTTTCGTAGCCGTTCTCAGCATACCAAGAGGGAACAGTCCGGCAAGTATATGTTTCTTACCAAGTTTTTCTTTCACCAGCTTCGCATCACCCATCTCGAAAGTCAGGTATGTATCAGTAGGCATTTCATAGAGGTAATCCAGGTAACGCATCCAGTCATGTTCACAAAATGCATTCATATGAAGTCCCAGGGATGCATAGTCATTCGCCTGACGAAGGAATGGCTCCCACCATAATTTTTCAAAATCTTTTTCCTTCATATAAGTAGCCAGATGTAAGGGGAAGAATACCTGTCCGTAATTACTGATCTTCTTTGGAATACCTACCATATAATTAAGAGGATATACTGCTTCCACTGCAGCTGCGATTTTATCACGTTTTCTGCGAAGATCCATGCACATGCCGCTTAAGCTTCGCATATTGTCCGTTAAAATATCAAGAGGTGCATAACACATAGCTTTCGCTGCCGGATCTGCCGCATAATAACCATATTTCTGGGTCAGTGCACCGATGATAGCACCATTTTTCATCATAAACTGATTTCGCGCCGTCATACCCTGATTTAATGCAAACATCGCTCTCACCGGATCTTTGGCAAAATCCAATGCACTATAGTTTCTGGGAAGAATCTTCTCGATCAGACAATCAATCGGGTTCTCAATAAAATCATCATATTCTTCCGGCAAAAGACCTACTGTGTTGGGATGCTGCATCAGCCCTGATTTATTCATTTTAAAGTTATTTGACTCAAGCGCCTGATAGGAATCCGGCATACGTATCGTTCCGCCAAATACACAGATATCAGAGGGCACCTTCTGGCACAATTCATCTGCAGCCTGCATCAGTATCTCCGGATGCCAGGCAGCTTCTTTTCCGTCCACACCCGCATATCCTGCAACGACTTCCAGCGTCAGATTCACATTGATCGGCACACGTTTCGGAATCTTGTTATCAAACACATCATGAAAGATCTGCGTTCTCTCCTGTCTTAATTGTTCAACATCACCCATTAAAAATACCTCCTTATAAATGGAACCGTTTTTAGTTTTCATACATTCACAACCGCAATATAGGTATTAAAAAAAGACACCCCGCTGTGCCATTTCTTTTACCCATACTTTTATTCGTGATTATCACGTATTTTTAAGATCACCACCTATTTTATGTCGTTATTTTGTATAAATTTATTGTATCACTCCGCCTAAATTGTGTCAAGTTATATATTGTTTTAAGTATATTTCGAAAAATACGTTATTATATTAACAAATATATTAAATTATCGATTCTGTTCCAAATTAAACTTTTTCCAGCATGTCAAACTAAAGTTTTCGACCTATTTCCCTACTTTTAATGCATCATAAAAGTCCGGTATTTTATATATATCTGAGAGAATTATGACAGCTGTAAATATTACGGCTCTATATTCTTTCTCTTTACAGATTATATTAAAATACCGGACTTTCTGATTTTTAATTTTCTGATTCTGATTTTCTGATATTATTAAAAGTTTTCCTTTTGCCTATGATGCTCAATCACCGCATAAGATCTCGCGAAACATCTGGTCAAAAGCAGGATTGGCCTTTTTTAATGATATAAGCTTACCCTCCCTGGAAAGGAAACAATGCTCAGTCTCTCCGTTACAACGGACTTCTTTCGTTTCTTTATCCAAAATGATGTAAGACAAGGTCATTTTAATACCATTATATTTTTTTAACCGGGCTTCAATCAATACCGTATCGTTAAAATGTACCATAGTTCGATACTGGCATTTTACAGAGAGTACGGGACTTATAATCCCCGCCTCTTCCATTGCCTGGTATCCAAGGCCTGTCTGTTCCATCAGATCAATTCTGGCTTCTTCAAACCAGCGGATATAATTGGAATGATGGATAATTCCCATCTGGTCTGTCTCATAATATTGTGCTTTGTGCTCGTAACATTTAAAATTCATCAACTGTCCTGCTCTCCTGTCATTTACTGCCCTGTTTTTCCGCCAACAATAATTTCAGCATTTCATCCCCCGGCATTGGGCGTGCATATAAGAATCCCTGGATAAAATCAATACCGGAATCCTTGATAAACTTATCCTGCTCCGGTGTCTCAACCCCTTCTGCAAGCACTTTTAAATCCATGTCGTGGAAGATACCGGTCATACTGCGCAGCATCCCTGCTGATTTGGGCACAGCCATAGAGGACCAGACCAGGCTTTTATCAATTTTAATCACATCCAGCGGGGTCTCCATAACCGATACGATATTTGAATATCCTGTTCCAAAATCATCCAGCCCCAGCATTACGCCGTGTTTATGCATCTCCTCGGCAAATCCGATTACCAGCTGGGCACTTTCCGCCAGTACACTCTCCGTTATTTCGATCTTGATTTTCGAATATGGTGTGTGATTTTCTTCAATGATTTTCAATACCTTTTCAGCCAGATCCAGCTGGGTAAACTGTACTGTCGAAAAATTCACATGAATGCCGTCCAGTTCGATTCCATGTTCCAGCAGCTGATTCATAAAACAGCATACTTTCCGGAGAATCTGATAGGTCATCTCGATAATCATGCCTGTCTCTTCCGCAATGGGTATAAACTCATCCGGGTAAACTGCACCAATGGGTGAATCCGGAATCCTAAGAAGCGATTCTGCCAGCACAAATTTATTGTTTCTGGTATCTATAATCGGCTGATAATATACATCGAAATCATTGTTCTTTAACTTCACTTTTAGAATTTCGGCTATTTGAATCCTCCGTCTCAGTTCACGCATCATTTCCTGTCCACAATAATAGACTGCCTTTGTTCTGTCCTGCTTTGCCTTGGAAACTGCGTATTCAATACCGTTAATCATTCCTTCCACGCTGTCAGCCGTTTCAGGATAACTTACGACTCCCATTGCAGACTGGATAATACAGCTATATTCTTTAACCGTCCAGGGATAAATCATTCTTTCCTTAATGGTACGGATGATATGACGAATTTTTTCCTGTTCCGTATTTTTTTCCAGGATGGCAAACTCATCCCCGCTAAACCGGAACAAATACTGTTTTTCTATAATCGTATGGAGATATGCACTGACCGCCTTTAAAAATGCATCACCGCTCTGCTGTCCAAAGGTATCGTTGATCTGCTTAAAACCACGCAGTGACAGAACAATAATCGTAAACGATGATTTTTCATTTTTCCGGATCATCAATTCCAGCATTTTTAAAAATTCCTGCCTGTTTGGTATATCCGTAAGATAATCAAAGGATATCTGTTTATTTTGCAGATAAAGGTAAATCAACAGTAACGCACTGGTTGCCGCTGACCCGGACAGCAGTATCGTGGGAAACAGCTGTTGAATGACAATAACTATCATTGCGATAAATGGAAAGATCGCCAAAATGCGGCGTATTTTCCGCTCGATCCAGGCGTGCTTAATCAACACGATCACCATTGCTGCAAGGCAGTATATGTAGAATACCAGGTAGGTGGTAATAATTAGCGGTCCCTGGATATACGTGCCATCGGGCTTAATATTAAACAATAATTTGCAGGGAAGATTTAGAAGAACCAGGAACAGATAAAGTATACCCGGAATGCATGACCATCCGATTACTTTAAAAATGCCCTCATGATTCTCATATACCGTCGCTGTTGTATAGTAAAAATATGCCATTCCCATTAGCGGAGTTGCAATAAAATAAACGATTGTAACCGCCCATGAGACCTGATACGGCACATACTGGGGAAATGCCAGAAATGCCGTAGATAATATATTTGAAAACATAGCACAAAAAGTCGCTAAAAAACAGCATTGAAATAAACGATTCTTCAAGGATGGAAGCAAATCCCCTTTTCTTGCATAAGACCAGATGATAATGAGAAAAACTACGGAAATACATTCCGCTGCCACATTCCACCTCAAAACTTCACCTTCTTCCTCTTTATCATCTGACAAGTATTCCCGGGCATCTGCCTTCCCTGAACGATTGTCTGTAATTTTATAATTTATTCATAATTATAACCGATATTTGGAAAGAATTCAATCTGTTGTGATTGATTTTCTTACTCTGGCTTTATCTTATTTTACTGCGATCTCAATGGCACCAATTGGTTCTTTTCATGGCATATCTATAAAAATACAACGAATTTTATTTATTTCGTAATTCCCTTTTTAACATTTCATATAAATAAGCCGATCCTTCCAGATAAAGACCAGTCTCTACATCACTTAACTTTTCAAAAGTTTTAGACATATAGAATAATTCCATTGCCTGATCCATAATAAATCCATTATCCTCGATAAGATACCCGATCACTTCCTGTGTAGTGTACTCAATCATTTCCTGCTGCTTGTTTGTCATGCATCACACCTACTTTCTTTAAATACCGCAGTGCATTCTCAGTATGAAATGTATATTGATTTGTTAGTTTTCCAAAGTCAAACTCTTTTTTCATGTATTCTGCATCTATCGTTCCCCGACTAAATTGCCGGATCAAAAGGCCAACCGTATCATTTGCAACAGGACCGATTACCAAATCATATTTAAAATCAAGATTACATTCTATACTATTGAAATCAACAAATTTTCTATCCCGATTGTTTTTTATAAATATAGCCCATTCAATCGTAGGTTTATCTCCAAATATACGACAATTTAAATCGTCTTTTTCAGTTAAGTCATCTGGTATTTCAAATACTGTAACTGTGGGAATTCCACCATCAATTTTAGCTCTGCGTTGTGCCATTCTCCATGCTTGTTCTTCCAATAACGTGGTGTAAAACCCACATCCAAAATCTTTATTAGGCATGCATTTTGACAAATCAACTTTATCTATATCCATATTAGAACCATGAAAAAGTTTCACTTTGCAGCACCCCCATTCTTTTTGCATATTGCTGCTAAATCATCCATCACATCATCAAATGAAAGGGTATGCTCAACATCATAGAATTCTTTCAGAAACTCAATACCTCTATGCCGCTTTAAATAAATATATGCATCCCGCATATGCATCTCGTAGTGATTTGCAAATTCACTGATGCAAACAACAATATATTCTAATAAATTCACATCTGTTTTCGTCATATATTCCACTCCTTTCCAAGTAAGACTTACCTGTATCAATTATATCCTAATCTTTATGATATTGAAAATACCATCAGTTTTATTCAATAAACATTGCATCCCCAAACGAAAAAAACCGATACCTTTCCTTCACTGCCGTCTCATACGCATTCATAATATTCTCTTTCCCAGCCAGCGCTGAAACCAGCATCAAAAGCGTAGATTCCGGCAGATGGAAATTCGTGATCAGATGATCGATCATCTTAAACTGATAACCGGGATAGATGAAGATCTCCGTCCATCCGCTTCCCGCTTTCAGAACCCCATTTTCATCCGTGGCTGATTCTAAAGTACGGCAGCTGGTCGTTCCCACGGAGATTACTTTCCCACCATTTTTTTTGGTCTCATTAATGATGTGAGCCTGATCTTCTTCTACAACGTAAAATTCAGAATGCATGTGATGTTCCGTAACATCTTCCACTTTCACAGGCCGGAAGGTACCAAGCCCAACATGAAGTGTCACATGTGCTATCTGAATCCCCTTCTTCTGGATTTCTTCCAGCAGTTCCGGTGTAAAATGCAGACCTGCCGTAGGTGCTGCTGCGGAGCCGTCATTCTTTGCATAAACCGTCTGATAACGATTCTTGTCTTTCAGCTGGTGGGTAATATATGGCGGCAGAGGCATCTGACCCAGCTGATCCAGGATTTCTTCAAAAACTCCTTCATAGGAAAATTGAATCAGGCGGTTCCCCTCTTCTACCACATCGATGACTTCGCCCATTAAAAGTCCTTCCCCAAATGAGATCTTGGTTCCGGGCTTTGCCTTCTTACCCGGCTTTACTAATGTTTCCCATATATTGTTTTCTTTGCGCTTCAGCAAAAGAACCTCAATTTTGGCATCTGTGCCAACCTTATTTCCGAAAAGACGTGCCGGAATTACTTTTGTATCATTGACAACCAGGCAGTCTCCGGGATTTAAATACTGTACGATATTCTTGAAAATCTCATGACGGATTTCTCCGGTTTTTCTATCTAATACTAAAAGTCTGGAACTGGAACGGTCTTCCAGCGGATCCTGAGCGATTAATTCCTGTGGTAAGTCAAAATAAAAATCTGAAGTTTTCATGTGCAGCTCTCCTATATTTTCTGATTATGTATGAATTTTTCCTAAACTTTCTATAGTATAGCATCGTTCCCGCTACCTTTCAAGAGCGTATCACATAGAAGCCTTTCACAACGCCTATCACATAGTGGCGGTACCTGCCATGCTGTGCCCACTAAGGGTGTGCGCAGTTACACCACATAAAACTCACAGGAATTGGCTCTCATCCTCTCATCAAAAGAAGACCTTAGCAAATTGCTAAAGTCTTGTGTCAGAACATGGTAATATGGCAGCCTGCCGGATAATTTTCTGATAAATTATCCGGCACACCATGGTATTAATACCCTAATAAAGGCAGCACATTTCTTGGCTCTTCAATAATTACCAGATCAGCCTTTACGTCCGTATAGTGTTCCTGATCATGAATGATGACGAGGCTATGTCCTTCAAAATATTTGATGTAATTTGCAAATACTTCAGAGGATAGCGTTGTTCCCAGTAAAAGCAATACATCTGCCTTTTCAATTTCTTCTGTTGTTTTCGTCATCAGCCTGCTGTCTACCATCTCTCCAAATAGGGATACCATGGGTCGTATGGGAATCTTGCATGTTTCACAGATTGGCATGCCTTTCGCATTTAACATGTAATCCAGGGAATACTCTTTTTTACAGCGTGGACATTGATTGTGATAAATACTTCCGTGAAGGTTAATCATATTTTTGCAGCCCATCTGCCTGCCATGCTCATAGATATTGGCTGTAACGATGCACTGCAGTTTTCCAGCCCGTTCCATTGCAGCCAGTGCCGAAGCGGACTCTGTTATTTCCGGCGGATTCTCCAGCATTTCATGAATATAAAAATCAAAAAACTGTTCCGGTCTGGTGCTGTAAAAAGCGCTTGAGAATATTTCTTCCGGTGACGCGTCATACTTCTGCTCAATCTCGTAAGCCCGCAAAGGTTTTTTAACACCTGTGTACCCGCCTTCTTCCATCATGCCGGATCCGCATAATGCTACGGTATACTGGCTTTCTTCCAGTATCTTTTTCAAATGCTCAATCTTAGTCATATTTTCTGCCTCCTTCCTGCTCAAACCAGGCAATACAGCTTCTCTGTAATTTACAATGCAGGCACCGGTGATCACGCTGGTAACCGCTGTAGTATTACAGATTCACTATAGTTTACGATGCCGCCCGGTATTATTCTGTTAAAATAATTATACAATTATTTTATATAAAATACCATTGATACTGTATGAAATTCAAATCCAAATTATTTCCAATTGGTAAAGATAATGTGTTTTCTCCTAAACATGACCATCTAACCCAGCATTTTACTCTTTATTTCGCCCCGATCTCCCATTGGATGTGCTTATTTGCTTCCCTAAATTCTTCATTTGCAAAATAACCAGCGTCAGGCAGATCATAAATGTCAGCAGGTCTGCTATAGGACCTGACCACAATACGCCGTTTAACCCCATCGCCGAAGTCAGTACAACGGCAGAGAGTATTTTAAATACCAGCTGATAAGACAGGGAAATTGCCGCTGCCTGAGCCGGTTTTCCAATCGCCTGGAAAAACACACCGGTGATTGTCTGAAATCCAAAGAAAATATACAGCAGAAAATACGTCTGGAAAAATTTTCTGGAAAATTCCAGATATAACTGGTTCTCTGTATTTCCAAATAAATGTATAATCGGCTCCGGACAAAATACAAATAATACGGTAGCTGCCACAGATGTTACGGTCCCAATCAGAATTGCCATGAAGTATGTCTTTTTTACACGTGTATAATTCTTTGCTCCGTAATTATAACCTGCAATTGGCTGCATTCCTATTCCAATCCCCAGCAGTATGGTAAATAAGATTTCCTGCACTTTCATGGAAATACCATATGCGGTAAGGGGAATCTCGCTGCCATATATCGTTGCTGCCCCATAATGCACAATTAAATTATTATTCACAACCATAACAAGTGAAAATGCCAGCTGGTCGATAAAGCTGGAAATACCAAGCCCGCAAATTTCACGTACTGTCTCAAACCGCAGTTTTAAAATATCCTTCGTTATTTTAATGCACCTAAACTTCCTGAGATAGCATACGGATAAAATAAAGGAAACCATCTGCCCAATAAAGGTTGACCAGGCGGCACCTTTCATGCCCCATCCAAAGCCAAAAATGAATACCGGATCCAGACACCCGTTTACCAATGCCCCAATTATCATGGATGCCATTGCATATTTCGGACTGCCATCTGCACGTATGACAGAATTTAAGGACGTGCTGATCATAATAAACGGCAGCCCCATAACTACGATATATCCGTACTCTTTTGCATAAGGCATCAGCTTATCTGTTGCTCCCAGTACGCTGAGGATCGGTTCTAAAAACAACAGCCCCACAGCCATAGCCAGAAGACTGACCCCTGTAATCAGCAGAATTGCATTTCCCACCCCTTTCGCAGCATCTTCTTTATTTCCAGCTCCCAGCCGCAGGCTGAAATATGCCGCCGTGCCATCTCCTATGAGCAGCGACAGCGCCAGAGTCACCAGGGTTATGAGAAGAACCACATTTGCAGCTCCATTCCCCAGATAGCCAACTCCTCTGCCAATAAAGATCTGATCTACGATATTGTACAGGGCATTTACCAGCATTGCCACCACACTGGGAATTGCAAATTTTGCAATTAGCATCCCAATGGACCCGGTACCCAATATATTTTCCTGTTGATTTGATTGTTTTTGATTTAATTGCTGTTCCATCTATCTTTTCCTCCAAAGCGGTGGCTGTTCTTATCCCCGCTGTTTTACTTTTTTATTTTGCCCACAAAAAGAAGGCCGCCTGAGCCGCCTTCTGTCCGGGAACATTTTCCCAATACAAAAGGCTGCAGACAAAACATCGTCCACAGCCTATTGATATCTGCATCTGTCATCGGAAACGGGTACACAAAAAGAAGTATAGCTGCCTACACTTTTGTATACGTTCCGATGAAACAAAGTAAGTTATCTATGTTCCGGCTTTGCACAACGTTTCATCGTTCTGTTTTGTCCAAAGCCCTCTCTTCTTCTCATTACATTGCTTAAAATGCACATCATAACTAATTTCCTTTTCCTGTTGATATAAAATCCTTATCCATTATTATAGGCAACGCCAAGTCTTCTGTCAACATAAATACGCGCTTCCCTACTTTTCATCACAAACCTGAAAGATGTAAAATTTCAGATAATAGGATTCCTGTGCCGCCCAGAGTATGGGATGGTCGGCTGCCTGTGTCCTGTATTCCACCTGGCGGAGCCTTTTATGTACATTCCCAGCTGCTTCCCGGATGGTCTTGGCAAACAGTTCCGGATCCATAAAATGAGAACAGGAGCAGGTTGCCAGGTATCCTCCGTCTTTTACCAGCTTCATGCCCCGCAGATTGATCTCCCGATAGCCTTTCACCGCATTTTTGATAGAGTTTCTGGACTTTGTAAATGCAGGCGGATCCAGTATGACAACGTCAAACTTTTCACCATTTTTTTCAAGTTCCGGAAGAAGTTCAAATACATCCTGGCACAGGAAGCAGACACGTTCTTCCAGACCATTCAACACTGCATTCTGTTTCGCCTGGAGTACCGCAAGTTCAGATGCGTCTACACCCAAAACTTCTTTTGCCCCTGCCGCTCCTGCATTTAAAGCAAAGGAACCGGTATGGGTAAAACAGTCCAGTACTTTTTTGTCCTTACACAGCTTCTGGATTGCAAGGCGGTTATATTTTTGATCCAGGAAAAATCCGGTCTTTTGTCCATCCTCCACATCTACCATATATTTCACACCATTTTCTACAATCTCCACCTTTGTATCAAATGGTTCGGAAAGAAACCCTTTTGTCCGCTCAAGTCCTTCCTGAAGACGTACCTTTGCATCGCTTCTCTCATAGATACCGCGTATTTTTATGCCATCCTCCTGCAGAACTTTCTTCAGCAAGTCCAGGATCTTCAATTTTAAACGGTCTATTCCAAGAGCCAGTGACTCAACCACAAGAACATCTGCAAACTTATCTACCACCAGTCCCGGAAAGAAATCTGCCTCTCCAAAGATTACGCGGCAGCTGGAAGTATCCACCGTTGCCTTGCGGTATTCCCATGCGTCTCTCACGCGCATTTCCAAAAACGCATCATCAATCTGGGTATCTTTTTTTCTGGTCATCATTCGGATTGTAATTTTAGATCTGGTATTAATAAATCCTCGTCCGAGAAAATATCCGTCAAAGTCTTCCACACAGACGATATCTCCATTGATAAAATCTCCTTCAATCCGGTCAATTTCATTGTCAAAGATCCACATCCCGCCAGATTTCAGCAGGCGGCCTTCGCCTTTTTTTATTCTCACAACTGTCTGTTCCATATTGTTGTTCCTCTCTATCTACTGTAAAATTTAACTCCCGGCTATAAACAGCCCCGGGAAGTCAGAAGCAAGTTATTAAACATACCCTTGTGTTATTATATTTCATTTGGAGCAGCATGTAAACATAATTCCATTGCCATTCCTAAACAGACAGCTGAATATCAATCTGCTGGGTAATTCAATCACAAAAGAACAGGGGGCAGACAATATTCGTTCTGCTCCCTGTTCTTTTCAAATCGTCTATTCACCGTTATTCTCGCAATGCAGTGCCAGTGCCTCATACGCCCTTAATAAAATCTGGTTTCCTTCTGTGCGCATATCTCCATAATTGCTGAAAATCTTTTCCCAGCAGCCGCTGCTATCCAGTACCATCTTCGTTTCTTTGTTCTGGTAATTATGGATTGCTAAAATCTCTCCTTCAGCTGCAACTCTTCTATAGGCAATTAAATTCTGGTCTTTGGTATCTTCCGGAAGAAAGGTCCCTTCCGTGAGAATATTTTTATATTTCCCGGATTTTCTAAGCTGTATTAGCTTCTTATAAAAGTTCAGCACTGAATCTTCATTTTTTAACTCACAAGCCACGTTTATTTCCGGATAATTTTTATTTACTTTCAGCCAGGTACTGTCTGCGCCTGAGAAGCCGGCATTCTTCTCATCGTTCCACTGCATGGGGGTTCTGCTGTTGTCACGGCTTCTTCTGCCTGCCAGTTCAAACGCCTGCTCCGGTGACATTCCCGAATTCACAGCCCGCTGGTACTGATCTTTTGTCGCCGGGTCATTATAATCATCCATGCTGTCCATACGGATATTACTCATGCCGATTTCCTGCCCCTGGTAAATAAAGGGTGTTCCGCGAAGCAGCATGAAAAGAGATGCCAGCATGGTTGTACTGTATTTATTGATATCTCCCTCTGGCAGATATTTATTAAGAGAACGGGGCTGGTCGTGATTCTCCAGGTACAGCGCTCCCCACCCGCGTTTCTGTGTTTCCAGCTGGCTGTGGAAAATGTTTTGTTTTAAATCCTGCAGAGTCCAGTTGGTTGGTTTATACCACTCACCTGTCTGGGGGATATCAATATCCGCATAACTGAAATCAAATACCATGGAGAAGAACCCGTTCTCTCCAATAAACTGATCCAGCAGTTCTTCCGGAACATTTGCCTCCGCTACGGTCATACTGTTGTGGGGCTGAAACGTCCTTTCTTTTAATTCTGATAAAAATACTTCTATTCCAGGCTGGTTTGCAATCCCTTTACCAACAAAACACATGCCGTCTTCACCGTCAGGTTCAAACGTAACGGCTTCAAAATTCTTCTTTATATTGGAGATGGCATCAATCCGGAATCCCCCAAGGCCTTTATCCAGCCAGTAATTAATCATTTTGTATATTTCTTCCCGCAGTTTGGGATTCTCCCAGTTCAGGTCCGGCTGCTTTTTGCTGAATGCATGTAAATAGTAACGGTTATCGCCTGCTTTTTCCCACGCCGATCCCCCAAAATGGGACCGCCAGTTATTCGGAGGCCCGCCGTCTACCCCTTCTTTAAAAATGTAATAGTCCGCATATTCACTCCCCGGATCCTTCAATGCTTCCCGGAACCAGACATGTTCATCGGATGTGTGGTTTACCACCAGATCCATTAATATCCGGATGCCTCTTTTTCCTGCCTCCCCAATCAGCCGGTCCAGATCCTCATCCGTACCGAAGCTTTCATCTACGTGATAATAGTCAGAGATGTCATAGCCATTGTCATCCATTGGAGACTGATACACCGGGCAGATCCACAGAACATCAATCCCCAGATCCTGCAGGTAATCCAGTCTCTCTATAATCCCCTGTATATCCCCGATTCCATCCTCATTGGAATCCTGAAAGCTTTTCGGATAACACTGGTATACAACTGCATTTTTCCACCACTTCATTTCCATTCTATCAGCCCTTTACTGCCCCATCGGCAATCCCTTTCATAATATATTTCTGTAAAAACAGATACACGATAATAATTGGAATAATCGTAACCAGAACTGCCGGGAAAATCAATTCCCAGGAATTACTGTATTGTCCCGATACCATCTTGGCAAAATAAAGCTCCAGGGTAAGGGTCTTATACTGGGAATTTCCGATTGTCAAAAATGGCAGCAGATAATCATTCCAGATCCAGATTCCATTTAAAATGATTACCGTAACCGTTGTGGATTTCAGCATGGGAAATACCACCTTGAAAAACATCTGAAAAATAGAGGCTCCATCTATGGCTGCGGCTTCTTCCAAAGACTGCGGCACGCTTTTTAAAAATCCATGATATAAGAAAATCGACATACTAAGCCCAAATCCGCAATACATTAAAATCAATCCAGCCAGGTTACGAAGCTGCAGCATATCGAATACACTGAGCAGGGGATACATTACCGATTGAAACGGAATCAGCATTGCAGCCGTGAACAGTAAAAACGCTGCCTGGGACCATTTCGTTTTATTTCTCACCATCATCCATGCCGCCAGGGAAGATACAATAACCAGAACAAATACAGAAACACCGGTAATAAACAAAGTGATTCCGAATCCCTGGACAAAATGAATCTGACTCAGAGCACTTTTTATATAATCCAAAGTCCACACTGCTGGCAGTGCCATGGGGGAATCAACGATTTCAGCCTGGCTCTTAAAGGAGTTCAGAATCAGAAACGCAATGGGAAATAACGTATATAATGCCATAATAACCAGTAAAATACGAACAAGAACTGCTCCTGCTTTTCTTTTCATTACATTTCTACCTCCTTCTTCTTCGTATAGGACACCTGTATTAAGCCTACAATTGCAATTAAGATAAAGAATATGACTGCCTGTGCCTGGGCAAGACCGTAATCCGGCGGTCTGGTATCTTTTGTCGTCCTTAAGATCTGTAACGCCAGAAGCCTGGTATTAAAGTTTCCATCTGTAAGCGCTACGTTCTGATCCAGCAGTTTGAAGCAGTTGGATAAGGTTAAAAATAAAACGATGGTAAAGGACGGCATCAGCATGGGCAATGTAATTTTTCTGAATTTGGTAAAGGCGCCTGCTCCATCGATGGAAGCTGCCTCATACAAATCACTGGAAATATTATTGATTCCGGCTACAAAAATCAGCATCATATAACCTGCCATCTGCCACACCACCATAATCACCAGGGCAACCAGGGTTTTGGTGGAATCCTGAGTCATATTTGTCAAAAACGGGATATGGAAAAGCCCCTCTTCCCCAAATAACATTTTAGAATATACAATCTGAAAGATGAACTGCCAGATAAAGCCAAGTGCAAGGCCTCCAAGAAGGTTCGGCATAAAAAAGATGGTACGGTAAACGCCGCTGCCTTTTCTTAAGACACTGATCATCATTGCCATTACAAGACCAGCCACACTTACGGCTATTACAGCCATAAGGGTGAATTTTAATGTATAGAGCAACGCGTCCAAAAACTGGCTGTTCTGAAATACTTTTATATAATTACGCAGCCCTACAAACGATTCAAAAGCATTTGCACCGCCATGGAAATAGGTTCCCCTCCATGCAGAAAATGAATAGAATACACCTATGATAAAAGGTATTATGATAACTCCAACGAACAGTATCACTGCCGGCAGCAGCAACGGCTTAAACCATTTCTTATAATATTTTTCCATCTCAATCTTCCTCCCCTAATTTTCTTAAGGCTTTCCATTGGCTGATGCATTCATCGGCTATCTTTTCATAGGCATCCGCTTCCCAGTCTTCCTTGATAAAGTACTGTTCCATCAAAATTTTGCCATATACTTCCTGCCCCCAGGTGGGCGGCGCTCCGTTGAATGGATTTGACAACACATTTCCCTCTCTCAGGTATCCGATCAGTGCGTTATTTAAAGGATTTTCAAATTCTACGGATGCATCTGCAGTAAACGGTATAAAAGCAAAGTCATTGATAATAAAGTCCTGTCCTTCTTTTGATGTATTCAGCCAGTATAGGAATTGCTCCGCTTTTTCCTGCTCTTCGGGTTCTGCTTTTTTGTTAATTGCATAGTAGCTTGGAACAAATTCCGGTACGGAACGGTTAAACTTCTCTACCGTCATTCCGGACACCTTAATATCTTCCTGTGTAAACGGCATTTTGACTGGCAGCATGGTAATCGTTTTCACGATCTCCTGATTTATTTTTTCAATATTACTGTATACCCAGTTTCCCTGTTTGATAAAGATGGATTTGTGATCCGCAAAGATCTGAATTGCCTGGTCATATCCGCTGGTTGTGGAATTGATAAAGTCAGGGCTTCGCTTCAATGCCCCTTTTGCTCCCGCCGCATGGCTTGTCATCAGATCTTCCACCTGAATGGACTTTTCCAGAGGGGATTTTAATTCATCCACCTGCTCATCCGTAGCATTCTGGGCAGCGGATAAGCTGTCCAGAACTGCATTCAATGCAAAATTGCTCATGTGATCACCGTAAGTCCATTTCTCTGCACCGGCAACTGCAAACACTCCATTAAGCTGACTGGAAATTTCGTTTTTTTCCGGCTGGAAGGTATATGCATTGCCGCTTAATTGAACGGTTCCCGCGGTACCATTTTGTATGTAATCATCCGCAGCAATTACCAGGGCTTCAAATTCATCGTAAGTGGCTGTCTTAAAATCTTCCAGCCATTTCTCTGTGTTTTCTTCCCCGAATAAAGCATCCACCATCTTGGTATCTATGATATATCCATAACCTTCCACATTATAAGGTATTCCATAGTTGGTCCCATTTCCAGAAGACAGCCGCATCCCCTGGGGAATGCTTTCTGCAAGCTCACGCATTTCCGGAGTCGATGCTTCCCGCAGATCCTTTAAAAATCCTCCCTCTTCCCATTCCGGCACAGTTTCTGCATTTACCGAATAGATCGCCGGTTTGTTATTGGAATTCATATCCGCTCTTAAAAGGTCTATACCATCCGTGGTACCAATCGAAAAGACTTTAATTTTCTGGCCCGTCTCATCTCCATAGGCCTTGCATACTTTTTCAAGTGCATCTGCATTTTCACTTTTCACATTAAAAATGTAAAAATCATAATCTTTCCCGCCGCATCCGGTAAGCAGTCCCATGCATAATAACAACGTGGCTCCCAATAAAAATTTTCTTTTCATGTCCTTCTCCTTTTCTTCTGGGTGAAACATGTTTCATGATTGTTATAAAAATATGCTATGGATGATTTTCGTTCGCCATAACATATTTTAATTCGCATTTCATCATTTCATGTAATGAAATATACTGTAATTCATTTCTACTTTTTTTACTTCTTTATTTAGCTTTTCCGAAGTAATGAAACATGTTTCTTATGTATTTCATACTACACTCATTTTAGAGCGCTGTCAATATATTTAGGTGGATTCCTTCTGTTTCATCGTTATACACAAAATCATTGTATCCGTTTTAGTACATTTGACTGAATTACCCTCATACCCTCACGTACCACACAAGTACGGATCACATACGTTCAAGTATGATACCACACAGCTCAAAGTGGCTCCCACACAATGATTTTGTACTCAGATTGTCGTATCTCCTTTTACCAGGGAAACCTTTAATTCATAGCGATTCTTCTTGGGTGTTTTCCCTGCCAGCAATGTTTCCAATACAGCAATCGCCTGTTTTGCAATTTCTTTAATCGGCTGTCTGACTGTGGTTATATCAATTAGATTCATATTCACCACATAGGTTCCATCATAGCTCACAGCGCAGAAATCCTCTGGAATTCGTTTCCCAAGCTGTACTGCAGCTTTCAAAAATGCCGTACAGGGCATGTCTGCAGACATCATGCCGTCTATCTCCGGGGATTCATGCAAAATTGTTTTCGCCATATTCAGATATCCCTCAAAGTCAAAATCATTCCAGCGGACAGACACTTTTTTACAGGCGATTCCATGTTCTTTTAGTACCCGCTCCAACTCTTCGTGGCATTCAAAAGAGAGAACTTTTTTCTTCGACTCTCCGCAGATATGAATTACAGACTTACATCCGCTGGCGATTAACTCTTTTGCGGCAAGCCGCCCTCCCAGACCGTGATTGGAAGCAACCACCGGAATTTGTTGGTTTACCTGATAATCCAGCATCACCAGGGGCTTTTGAAAAGATTCGTACTCACTGTCATCCAGACTGTTTACCCCCATAATCACACCATCCACAATATTGGATTTCAGCATATTCATGTACTCCTGCTCCCGCTCCAAATCATCGTCCGTACTACAGAGCATGAGCTTATATCCGATTTCATAAAGTTCCTTTTCCATATAATCTGCAAGGCTTGAAAAAAACGGATGACGAATATTGGGCACTAACATGGCAATAATTCCTGCCCGCTGGCGAAACATCCCCCTGGCAAGTTCATTGGGAATATAATTTAATTCTTTCATCGCCTGCTCGATCTTCAATTTCGTCTCAGGCGCCACATAGGCGGTACCATTTAACACCCTGGAAACCGTACACGCCGCCACATTTGCTTTTTTAGCCACATCACGAATACTCGCCATAATTAACAACTCCTTATGAAATATGTTTCATTCATTTTAGCACGGGCTGGAAAATATGTAAACAGAATTTATTGGAGATGCTAATCTATACCTTTTTCACCACAAATGTGTGTACCGAATGCGCCGGAATCCCAGCAGAAAATTGCCCATCGGAACAGATGCAGGTAAATTCCCGGTCACGATCCATACTGTTCAGCAGGGTAATGACCACTTCTCCATCTGGATTTTCAAATGCAACTGCATTGGATGTCCAGCACCCGCTGGTTCGGATAATTCTGGCACCGGGTTTTACGAAGTGAGAAAAATGTTTCATCAGGTAGAATTCCGGCTGTAAGGTAAGTTTCCCTGTCTCCGGGTCCACCGTTGCCAGGGAATTCTGAGACCAGCCCCAGGTAGAGACTCCCCCTTCCTGCAATGCCATATTCCAGTATGTATAACGTTCTGCTCCATGGCGGAAATAATACCACATCTGCATGAAAATATACTCCGCCTGTTCCCATTCATTCAATCCGTCCCCGCACTCACTTTCGGTCTGCATGATATGCATTTGGGGATAACTGGCTTCTATCTGCTCCAGCTGATGTTTGCCGCCCCACTGTACGCCCACGCCTTTTATATATTTTCTGGCTTCCTTGTCTGACAGTATGGTGTTGGCAAATTGATCATAGAATTCATGATAGGGTGCACCATTTCCGGGCCACCTGAAATCCACAAACGGTCCGTTAATAGTCCCCAGCCAGATCTGGGTATCCAGACCGCTCTTTTCAAACTCCGGTCCTAAATATCCTTTGATAAAATCCCGCATATCGGAACCATACCAGAGACAGGATGGGAATTTCTGATCCGCCATAGGTTCGTTCTGAACATGAACCATATTCACAGGAACCCCCTGTTCTCCATATGCTTTTACAAACTTTACAAAATATCTGGCATAGGCATCCAGCACTTTTTCTTCCATTCGAATTCGTCCATAATTGTAAGCCTTTTTTGTTTTCATCCAGACCGGAGGACTCCAGGGCGATGCAAAAAGACTTAAATCCTTACAATACTTCTGTGCTGCTTTAATGAATGGCAGCGTATATTCTTTATCCCGCTCAATATTGAAATCCTTCAGATCATAATCCCCATCGGTATCATCACAGCTATACCATTCAAGGCTAAAATCATTTGCGCCAATGGGAACTCTTCCCATATTGAAAGCACATCCCTCTTCTCCGTATAACTCTTTGATAAACGCTTCCGATGTAACTTTATCTGTTTTTTTCAGAGCATCCCATCCAAGCTCATTAAAGCAGCCTCCAAATCCCAGCACTTTCTGTCGGTAGTCCGCCGTAAGCATAAGGGTATCTTCACTTTTGACCGTATGGGACACCTCTGCTTCTTTCCAATAATCACTTTCCCGGCTCATTACATGGGTAATATTTTTCATGATTTCCTTCTCCTTTCCATTATCCATTTCTTTATTTTGATAATCCTAATATAACAATTATCCACTGCATTGAGTAGGTGCAAAGCAAACGAAAAAACAGGTCGATTTTAACTTTTAAAATCGGCCTGTTCCCGTACTGCCTGGTGAGATACGTTTTCTAAGCTCTTTTGGCGTACAGCCATAGGAATTTTTAAACATTCTCATAAACAATTTGTAGTTGTAGAAATGGTTTTTTTCCAGGAGATCTTTGATGCAGTAATCTGTATGCAGCAATTCGTTATGGAATCTTTCCATGCGAACCGTATTCAGATATTCCAGAAAGGTAATTCCTGTCTGCTGTTTAAAAAACCGGGAGAAATAAACCTGGTTTAATCCGACTGCATCTGCAATATCGTGCAGCATAACTTCTTCCTGGTAATGGGCATTTACATAATCCATAATCTGACGCATCCGAAGCTGATTCTTCTGTGACTTTACCAAGTTCGCTTCATCTATTCGCCTGGAAAAAGAATGGATACAGATGTACAGCAGTTCAAATACCAGGCTGTAGCAGTGAAAAACGTAACCCTCTTCCTTATTCTCATAGGCAAAAAGCAGGTCTTGCAGAAGAAAACGGATTCTGGCCAGCTTTGCCCGGATTGTCTCATCTTCTGCACCCAGGTCTGCTGAAAAATGATAGTGAACCACCTCCGGCATAAACTTTTTAATAAATGACACCGGAATCTGCAGTAAAATCGCCTGGTTCCCGCCAATGCATCTGGTGGAATGGATACTCATAGGGTTAATAATTACAAAATCATTCTCCTGAAGGGTAATCATCCGGCTGCTGTCATGCACTTCTAATGTTCCCTTCACCAGAAATACAATTTCAATCCAGTCGTGAAAATGCTTGGGCACCACACTCCCCTCGTCTATGGAGTATTCAAGGTTTATGTCAATTGCGTCATTGGGTTTTATAAATTCGTGTGTACAGGATTCCACAATCATTTCTCCTTTGCAGAATTACGGATTCTTACTCATAAATCCGCTAATCTCTTTTGCTGCCGTATTCTGCTGTTCTTCCTGAGAGACAACAGCTTCGCCGTCTCCTTTTTGTTTCCCGTAGCTGCCAAACTGGGCGTGGTTTCCACCCGCTATCTCGAATTCCTCATGCTCTTTTGGCATCAGTTTCAGGCCTGCTTCAAATTTTTCACGATTCATCACCTGATCCATGCTTCCATACATACTGAGCACTTTCAGGCTGCTGCTGCTCAGATCACTTGCCGGGTAAGCGCCAAGCAGCACAAGTCCTGCCAGCTTATCACTGTTCTTTGCTGCAAACTCTGCTGCCATGGCACCGCCCAGAGAATGGCCTCCCACATACCAGTTTTTAATTGTATCATATGTATCCATATATTCCTCTGCAGCATTCATATCAAAGACAGCCAGATTAAACGGCATTTTTACAAGGATGCAGAGATATCCTTCTTTGGCTATAATCTGCATCAGATCCGCATAAGCCGTGTACTCTACTTTTCCTCCCGGATAAAAGATCAGTGCCGTTTCCGGTTTCCGATCGGATGGCGTAAAAACGTAACTGTTCCCTTTCGGGGTGATATCCACACCTTTGCTGCCGTCAGCCTGTGCCAGCGCTTCTGTTAGAACAGGATGTTCCGCATGATAATAACTCCCTGTATAAATAAAAAATGCTCCCGCCATAACTGCCAGCACACTCGCCGTTATTATGGCTATTTTTTTCCATAAACTCATCTTCATTTTGGACTTCATTCTTTATGCCTCATTTTCTGATTTCTTATTCAAAATCCGGTGAATCTCATCTCGTATTTCTTTTATTCTTTTATCTTCAAATTCAGGATGGTCTAAAAACCACTTTACATTCAGAGGGGACGGATGGGGAAGCACATATGCCGGTTTCCCATTCAGCCGCTGATCCTTAAAAATTAAATCTGTGAAATTGCATTTGGGGTAAAAAAATTCTGCCGCATAACGGCCCACCAGGATATAGATCTCGTTATTTACCAGTTCCATTTCCTTCAAAAGCCACTTTCCGGCACATATCTTCGGCGGCTTTCTGTCCCCTCCTCCCGGAGCTTTTCCAGGGAAGCAGTGAGCTACCGAGACAATATAAAAGAAATCCGGGTTATAAAATTCTTCATCCGTTATGCCGTACCAATCATGACGCAGCTTCTGTCCGCTGGCATCGTTAAAGGGCTTCCCGGTTTCATGTACCTTCCTGGACGGCGCCTGGCTGATCTGCATAATTCTGGCATCCACATTTCCAAAGAGAATCGGGCGGGGTTCATAGCCAAACAGATCCTGACAGGTACGGCACTTCTGTATCTGTCTGCGAAGTTCCTGATAATGCTGTTCCCTGGAAATACGGTCTGTATAATCCGGCATGTCTCCCACCCCCTTTCCTGATAAAAGCACCCTTTCGGGTGCTTATACCTGTCTGATCTTTGGATTTACTGCTTCTTCTCTTACATTGTGCGTTTGATTTTGATTTTCCGGCTTCACTTTCTGGGTTACACTGTTGAATTCTTCCAGATTCTTCTTTTTATTCTGATGTTCCAGCTCTTTTTTATTCATATCATCACCTCAGTATTACTATGGCTGATTGCAGCATATTTATTCAGATATTTTGAAAAATCACAGCTCCTTTACCAGATCATAGCTCTCCGCCAGCATTCTTTTGATATCCTTATCCGGAATCGTCCCATCCAGTATCAGGGAATTCCAATACTTTTTATTCATATGATATCCGGGCACTACGGATGGAAATGCATTTTGCCAGAAGGAAATCCATTCGGGACTGCATTTCACATTCACCCAGATTTGCTGATTTCGCTCATAGATGTATGCAAAACTTTTTTTATTTTTAGCACATCTCATGACAGTCCAGTTATCATCATGAAACGGATAATCTTCATATATATTAGGAAATGTCATACAATACCGGATAATCTCTTTTCTTGTCTTCATTTCTCTCCTTATTATCAAAGCTCTTTCACAGATATTCTTCCTGCTTTTTCTGACAAATCCTATTTTCGCACATTTTGACAAATATTTCAAATACTTTATTCAGAAATCATTTCTTCCATGGTGTGCCATCCCAGTACCGCACATTTTACCCGTGCAGGCATATGGGAAATATCTTTCAGGGCTGCCGCTTCGTCCAATGCCTCCAACTCTTCTTCCATCGCTTCCCCTTTTATCATTTTTCCAAACAGTTCAGCCAGTTTCAGTGCCTCCTGCTCTTCTTTTCCAATGATTAAATCCAGCATCATATCTGCGGAAGCCTGGGAAATGGCACATCCGGTACCGGTATATGTCCCGTCTTTGATTATGCCGTCTTCAATTTTTAACTGCAGCAGGATATCATCTCCACAGCTTGGATTAACACCTCTTAACACCTTTGTAGGGTGTTCCATCTCCGCTTTATGAGTTGGATGCAGATTGTGTTCATTTAAAATCTCGGTATACAATTCTCTAAGCCCCATATCCAAGCCACCTCCTTACTTGATTCAAATTTTCCAGAAAAAGATCTATTTCTTCTTCCGTGTTATAAAAATATACGCTGGCTCTCGCCGTTGCATTCAATTCTAAATATTTCATAAGCGGTTCTGCGCAGTGATGCCCTGCCCGTATTGCAATATGTGCAGAATCCATGATGGAAGCAATATCGTGGGGATGAACATCATCTATGGTAAAGGTCAATATACCGCTGTGTTCTTCCGGATTCTGGGAGCCGATTAGATGTACATGGGGCATTTTACGGATGCCTTCCATTGCCCTGGCAACTAATATCTCTTCCTGTTTTTGGATTTTCTCATATCCCACTTCCTTTATATAACAGACTGCTTCCTCTAATCCTGCTGCCCCCTGTGCATTTACCGTCCCGGCTTCAAATTTATGGGGGAGGGGTGCAAATACCGCATCCTGCTGGCTCACCGAGTCAATCATTTCACCTCCGGTCAAAAACGGAGGCATTTCCTCTAACAGCTGCTTTTTGCCATACAATACTCCAATTCCCATAGGACCCAGCATTTTATGCCCGGAAAATGCATAGAAATCAGCATCCAGTTCCTGTACATCCACTGCCATGTGGGGAACCGCCTGTGCTCCATCTACTAATACAACAGCCCCCATTTTATGGGCATAGGAGATGATCTCCTTCACCGGGTTTCTGCACCCGATGACATTGGATACATGGGCGATCCCAACCAGTTTCGTGCGTCTGCTGATCTTGCTCTGCACCTCGGACCAGGGAATTTTTCCATCCCTGCCGCAATACAGATAAACCAACTTGGCTCCGGTGTGCTTTGCCACCATCTGCCAGGGAAGAAGGTTGCTGTGGTGTTCCAGGATGGATACCACGATTTCGTCACCTTCTTTTATATTCGAAAGTCCATAGCTGTATGCTGCCAAGTTAATGGATTCTGTAGTATTTCTGGTAAATATAATTTCACAATCGTGCCTGGCTCCGATGAGCTCTTTTACGGCATGCCTTGCCCGTTCATACGTCTCCGTTGCCTGAACACTGAGCTCATACAGTCCACGCATGGGATTAGCATTTTCTGATTCATAAAAACGGGTCATGGCATCTATTACCTGACGTGGTTTCTGGGATGTTGCTGCACTATCCAGATAAATCAATTCTCTTTTCTGCAAAATGGGGAAGTCTTCTCTGTAATTATGTTTCATTTTGAAACACCTCCTCTACATAGGACTGCACCAGTTTCACGGATGGCTCATGAGGTATCCGGCGGCAGACTGCGTCAATTCCGGCACGGATAATCATTTCCTTAGCCTCATCCTCCCCAATTCCCCTGGACTGCATATAGAATAACAGGGCTTCGTCTATTCTTCCAATGGTTGCCCCGTGATTTCCCTCTACCTCTTCTTCGCCGCAGAGAATCAGCGGAATTGTCTTATTGATCACATCCCGTCCAAAGAGCAGCGTTTCTTCCTGTTCTTCTCCCACACTGCCTTTTGCTCCTCTGCAAAAATCGATCGTACCTCTGAACACCTTTTCTGCCTGATCCAGCAGGGCACCTTTTACTTCCATACGGCTGTTGGTTTTCTTTCCTTCATGTACTGCGACATAATTAATATCCAGTTTCTGCTGCTCCCGGCAGAGATATCCCGTTCCGCTCTCAAAGCTGCTTTGATACCCTTTAAGCCTCGTATGACAGCCTGCCCATCCTCTGTTTCCTCCGATCTCCAGCTGCACTACCTCAACTTTTGCCCCATCCTCACAAACGGCCCCAATATCGTCAAAATGATCTGCATTTTCTCCCAGAAGCTGCAGCTTAATCACCCGTACCAGTGCGTTTTTCTCTGCATAAATCCTTGTACGGATGCCAAACAGCGACACGCTGTCTTTAGTGGAGCTGTAATCCATTATTACGGCAATTTCGCTGCCTTCCCGGGCATAGATGATCTGGTCTTCAAAGGATGCTCCCTGATCCCTGCTGGTATAATGCAGCAACAGCGGATCTCCAACCAGGCATCCCTTTTCAGCCAGATATCCCATGGTATCTGCCTGCATCTCGTGAAGAAATGCTCCCACTTCCTCTCCCATTCCCGTTTTAATCTCTTCCACGGCAGACAGGATACGTTCCAGTTCCTCTTTTTCCATCAGGTGGATACCACTTGGAACAGTCCTGCTGCACTCCATTTCCTCCTGCTTCACATCCATATTAAAATTCATCTGACTGTCATTTATTTTTAACCAGTTCCAGGTAGGAACCGGAAGTCTGTTTACTTTTTTATTACATACCATCTGCATTTTCATTCCTCCTCTCTATCCGATACACCCGCTCATTTCAAGCCGTATCAGATTATTCATCTCCACCGCATATTCCAACGGAAGTTCTTTGGATACCGGATTGGCAAATCCACTGACAATCATCGCTTTCGCCTCTTCCTCGCTGATGCCTCTGGACATCAGGTAAAATACGGCGTCATCACTGATTCGTCCGATTCTTGCTTCGTGTCCGATATCCGCATCTGAGGTCCGGATGTCCATCGCCGGTATGGTATCCGATCTGGATTCGCTGTCCAGCATCAGAGACTGGCAGGATACCGAAGCTTTGCTGTGCTTCGCTTCTTTGGTCACCGTTACGGAACTGCGGTAAGTGCTGTTTCCACCGGATTTCGAAATAGACTTCGTATTGATAAAGGAAGAGGTATGAGGTGCCT
This sequence comes from uncultured Robinsoniella sp., assembly GCA_900540475.1. Lineage (GTDB taxonomy): Bacteria > Bacillota > Clostridia > Lachnospirales > Lachnospiraceae > Robinsoniella. The sequence continues at coordinate 69,104 of UQGG01000012.1, forward strand.
TATGCACCATTTTCGCTCCCGTATCCAGGTTCTGTCCATTTCCTGCAAAAGTAATGCCGGTGAATTCCGCCCGCGCCCCTTCCCCATTCAGAATGCTCATGGGATACAGGTACGACACGTGGGAGCCAAAGGAACCGGAAATCCATTCGATTGTGCCTCCTTCTTCTACCATCGCCCGCTTCGTATTTAGATTAAACATATTCTTTGACCAGTTTTCAATTGTAGAATAGCGAAGCTTCGCATTCTTCTTTACAAATAATTCCACACAGCCTGCATGTAAATTTGCAATGTTATATTTAGGTGCGGAACAGCCTTCAATAAAATGCAGGTCTGCTCCCTCATCTACAATAATCAGTGTATGTTCAAATTGTCCGGCACCTGGTGCATTCAGCCTGAAATAAGACTGCAGCGGAATGGTAACAGATACACCAGGCGGTACATAGACAAAAGATCCACCTGACCACACTGCCCCGTGCAGCGCTGCAAACTTGTGGTCTCTTGGCGTTACCAGCTTCATAAAATGCCTTCTCACCATATCTGAGTATTCCCCTTTCAGTGCGCTTTCCATATCCGTATAGATAACGCCCTGCTCCAGCACTTCCTGTCTCACATTGTGGTAGACCAGTTCGGAATCATACTGGGCTCCTACTCCGGCAAGGGACTTCCGCTCTGCTTTTGGAATCCCCAGCCTTTCAAAGGTATCCTTAATTTCCTTGGGAACATCGGACCACTTCCCGCTCATAGCAGTATTGGGCCTTACATAAGTAACGATCTGATCCATATGTAAGCCATCCAGCGCCGGCCCCCACTTGGGCACTTCCATCTGGTTATAAATCTGAAGAGAACGCAGACGGAATAATTCCATCCATGCCGGGTCTTTTTTCTCTCTGGATATCTGCTCCACAATTTCCGGTGTCAGACCTTCCTGTACCCGGTAAAAGTCCTTCTCATCATCTTTTACATCATAAATGCTTCTGTCGATATCATCTACATAGGTCTTTTCTTTCATGCAATCTCATCTCCCATCTGCCGGTAAAACTGATCGAATCCATGCTTATTAATTTCCTCTACCAGTTCCGGTCCGCCGATTTTCACAAGTTTCCCCTTGATCATAACGTGGGTATAGTCCACGTGGAGATATTCCAGTATCTTCGTACTGTGGGTAATAATCAAAAGCGCACCGTCCTTCTGCTTCTGGTATTCCTCAATACCTTTGGAAACAGTCCGGACAGCGTCCACGTCAAGCCCGGAATCCGTTTCATCCAAAATAGCCAGCTTGGGTTTTAACATCAGCATTTGCAAGATTTCTGATTTTTTCTTCTCGCCGCCGGAAAATCCCACATTCAAATCCCGTTCGGCATACGAAGGATCCATCTGAAGCAGTTCCATCGCTTTATTCATGGAACGTTGAAAAGATAAAAGTTTTAACTTCTCCCCGGTCTGCTGATGTATCGCATTACGGATAAAACTCTGAAGAGAGATACCCGGAACCTCCAGTGGATTCTGGAAGGAAAGAAACATGCCCATCCTGGCACGCTTATCTGTGGATTCTTCTGTGATATCCCTGCCTTCAAATACAACAGAACCCTGTTCTACCCGATATTGAGGATTGCCCATGAGAATATTTCCAAGGGTAGACTTTCCCGCTCCATTGGGACCCATTAAGACATGTGTCTCTCCCTTTTTCATATTCAGGTCCACATGCTGTAAAATAAGACCATTATCTATACTTACGGATAAATCATTTATTTGTAATAAATCTTTTGACATTTTAAAACCTCCTGTAAAAGTGTGTATTTTAATTCCGAGTATTTTACTGGGAATTAATTTACTTACATTATAATCCCCTTCTTTAAAATTAGCAATAGGCAACTTTTAAAATTTTTAGCTGTACAGCAAAAAGAGAACAGGAATGCCGGGATCTCTGATTCCCACTGCCTGTTCTCTCTTCTTTCCGCCACATCTACCTAAAGTTTTAATAACATTAAATAATCTTCATCTTTTTCTTCAATGATTTGGAATCCCGTTTTTCTATACATGCTCAAAGCATAGTTATCTTTTGCTACGCTCAGAGATGCCTGTGCATAACCGTCTTCTCTCAATAGCTGTATCATCGCTTCCATCAGTTTGGTTCCGATTCCTCTGCCCCTGAAATTTTCATTTATGGAAATGGCGAACTCCGGAGTGTCTGGGTCTACATTTCCATACCCCGGATTGGGTTCTGCCAAAATTCTGGTCCATACAGCTCCAACAATTTCCCCATCCGCCTCTGCCACCAGGCACCGGTCATCCTTTTTTCCAAAATCCTCAATATAGTGGTACAAATCCTGCTGATAGATAACCTCTCTAGGCAGCTTTGGCTCCTGCTCCGGCTGAAAGACTGCATCATATAACATATCTTCCAGAATTTTCGTTTCCTGTGGTTTGAGCTTTCGAATGATCATACGGTTCCTCCCGACTGGTGCTGTCATAATTTTTATTTGCTTTTTCTTACCGGTATTATATCACTCCACATGTCCTTTGAATAGCAGAACTTATAAAGAATATACCTCAGGAATATACTCCTTTTCCAGAATCATTTATAAACAAAATCTGTTTCTTTGGGGAAATATGCCAAACTGGCCGCCGGTATGTATGAACAGCACATTTCCCGTCAATAGCGGATTTCGTTTGTACAGTTCAGATACCACCCCGTACATGGCCTTTCCAGTATAGACAGGATCCAGCAGAATTCCCGTCTGAAGAGCCGTTTTGTGGATAAAATCCATCACCTGAGAAGAGGTAATACCATAGCCCTCACCCACATAGTCATACAATATCTGAATGCGGTCATAACTGATCCGGTTACGGCATCCTCCAATACGAAGCCCCTCTTCAATGATCCCGGCTATCTGCATTTCGGCATCTGCATTTTTATCATAAATATTGAATCCTACGATCCTTTTCCGGCATCCATACAGTTCATTTGCGGCATAAAGTCCGGCATATGTCCCACCAGAGCCATCCGCCACACAAATCGTGTCAAAGGGCTCCCGCAGCAAACGTTCCTGCATCATAATTTCTTCGTATGCCTGAAAATACCCAAAGAATCCGATTCCGTTTGAGGCTCCTTCCGGAATGATATATGCCTGAATACCTCTGCGTGCATAGGAAGCCCTGATATCCTCCATATATTGTTGTCTGCGGCATTTGTAATCTTCTTCTGAAATAAACTGTACACTGGCACCAAAAAGCAGATCCAGAAAATAATTCCCATCCGGCTGCATATCACTGCCTTTCAAAACCAAATGTGCCTTTCTGGAAAATAATGCTGCAGCCGATGCTACTGCTCTGACATGGTTAGACTGGATCCCTCCGCAGGTAATAAATACCTCTGCCCCCTGATCCATCCCATGCTTTAACGCATACTCCAGCTTCCGTACCTTATTTCCACTTATCTCAAATCCGGTAAAATCATCCCTTTTTATAAAAAGTCTGGCGTTTTCCCTGCAATAATCCATCCCATCAAGAGACCATATTGGCGTGGGTAAATTGGCAAGCTCCAGTCTGTCCGGTTTTCTCATTCTGGCTGACCTCCAAATACGATTTATTTATCATATGCCCGCCTCACAGGGAATAGAATGCAGACTGCCAACCAAAATCCGGCATAAAAAAATTTTCTTAATTGTATATTGGATTAACATTTTTCCATGTATAAATAACATTAAAACAGAAGAAATGATCAAACAAAACATTCAACATAATATTTTTTAATAATTGATTAATTAATCATTTCTTTTAATATAAATTCATGTTACATTTATAGGGGAGGGAAAAGTTATGAGAATGAAACCATTGTTAATAAGGCCTGTTCTGCTGTTTATTATGATGGCCTTATTGTTGAAAACAGCTGTTATCCCTGTAACATACTGTTTTGCATCTCCAAAGTATTATATTATGAATATTACAGATCATCAAATTGATGACCAGGGCAATTGTATTATCCATGTAATTATTCGTAATTTGCAGTTTCCTGAGCAGATAAATAAAACTGCATCCAGTATCACTGCATGGCATCGGGTAATGAACAATGAACACTACCGTTACCGCACTTACATTTATCTTTACCATGACGTATTTGAATTTCAGCGGCGAGAACCTTTTAAAATTATTTCGCAGGATATAAATTCAAAATTTACCCATATATAATGTTTCAAATCGTTGCACATTAAGCCTAAAAATTATGATAGAGTTATGTCATATTAGCTTAAGGCTAATATATTTCATAACTCATAGCCCAGTTCCCACAACTGGGCGACCCGATATTTCAGACTCCGGATTAAATATAGTCCGGAGTCCTTTTTATATCATTTATATACCTCCTGCATACTGTACGGGTTTGCGGTACTGCACCAATAAAAGCGCAAAAAAAGACCCACTTTTTTATCATAAAGATCTCTTCTACATTTTTCATCTTTTATAATATAGTATTTACAATTATCTAAAATTTAACATTTATATATAAAAGCCTTTACAAACAGGCAATTCATCTTCATGATTACTGTTTGTAAAGGCTTCTTTCTTTAATAATTTTCAAGGAAATTGTATTTCTTTTTATCTTTTTTGTACCCAATCACTTTTGCCATGTTCACATTTTCAACACTTCTAAAAATATTTTTTTCAATAATCTCATCTTTCTGTCTGAACTGCTGAATGAGTTCTTTCATTTCATCCCGCTTCGAGCCCTTTGCCCCGCCGCAGCTTGCACAATTTTCCGTAAATCTGCAGGCGCATTGGATAAAATGCAAATCATTAGAATCCCTCCATGCCTTGATCGCTGCCTCTTTTACCAGATATAAAGGCCGTATTAACTCCATACCTTCGAAATTGGTGCTGTGCAGCTTTGGCATCATGGTCTCAATCTGACCATTGTACATCATGCCCATCAATATAGTCTCAATTACATCATCATAATGGTGTCCCAATGCAATTTTATTGCATCCAAGTTCTTTTGCCTTCGCGTACAGATAACCCCTTCTCATGCGGGCACACAAATAGCAGGGACTGTCATCCACTCCCGCTACAATATCAAAAATCTCCGTCCGGAACACCTTAATTGGTATCCCAAGCAGCTTGGCATTATTTTCAATAATCGTCCAATTCTCTTCATTATATCCAGGATTCATCACCAGGAATTCAACCTCAAAATTATTCCTGCCATGCTTTTTCAACTCCTGCATAAGCTTTGCCAGCATCATAGAGTCCTTGCCACCAGAAATACAAACTGCTATCTTATCACCATCCTGAATCAATTCATATTCATTAATTCCTTTGGTAAACTGCCTCCATACTGTTTTCTTATACTTCTTAATGATACTTCGCTCAATATCTCCCCGGCGCTCTTTTATTTCATCTTCTTTTTGCACCAGTCTGCTTAAATTCAACCGAAGATAAGACCGGTAGCCGCCTTCTATATTAAATGCCTGATAGCCTGCGAGCTGCAATGCATCCACAACGTCTTTGCTTCGCTCTCCGGTATGGCAGAGAATATAAATTGGTTTTTCCTGATTCATATCCAACTGTGAAACTTGAAATCCATCCAGTGGGATATTAACTGCTCCCGGAATGGTTTCTTTTTCAAAATCATCCCTGCTTCTTATGTCAATAATTACACGGTCATTTTGATTAATTAATTCTAACTCTTCAATATTTATTGATTCCATGCTGTTCATCCTTAACTGTACCTTTTATGTTTGCTTCTTGAATTGCTCTATCAATCTTTGCTAAAAAGGCCGCTTATTTGAATTGTTATTTCCTATTAAAACACTAGGATAACATATTATACACTTCATTGAGGTTGTTGTCAATTTGTAACATGTATTTGGCTTTCTGTCGGCTTTCTGTTTAACATACATTTGATTTACGGCTCTTTCGCTTATTATTTATTGCTTTGATAAATCACTCAAATAATTTATTAACTGGATTTTCTTTTCCCCGTTGTCTTTTAAGCAGTATCCGCCCTTTACATGTCTCCATATCCTTGCTCCAGCTGCATTCCCTGCAATGCAGGCATTTACCGGTATCCCGTCCTTCCAACGCATCATTTGCCCAGCTGGGATTCACCATAATTCCTCTCGCAATGTCCACCAAATCTACATTGGTTTTCTGAAGTACTTCCTCTGCCATTTCAGGACTCATAATACTGTTAACTGCAAACACAGGAACCGATACTACCTTTTTTATTTCCTGTGCCGCATAAATACATGGCTGAAATAAAAAATCATCCGGTGCATACGGCTCATCTTCTCCAGTAAACCCATAGGAAATATCCAGAAAATCAATTCCTTCCTTTTCAAGAATTTTTGCAAATTGCTGGGATGTGTTAAGATCCGGCTCAAATCCTCCCAGGCGGATACCCACCAGGAACTCCTTCGGAACACAAGCTTTGACCGCCCTTAAAATCTCCACAGCAAACCTTTCCGGATATTTCCCGTACTCATCTTCTCTTTTATTTACCCTGCCATTAAAAAACTCACACATCAGATACTGATGGCAGCCGTGCAATTCCACCCCGTCATATCCCGCTTTATAAGCACGAACCGCAGCATCCACAAACTCTTGTCTGATCTGATGGATTTCCTCAATGGTAATTTCTCTTCCAATGTTTTGGCTTCCATTTTTCTGAAAGCAATAATTGCTGGGGCATAATAGCTCTTTTTCTACACCTGCAGCACCTGCATGATGTATCTGTATAACTATGGGACATCCTTCCTCATGCACAGCTTTCACAATACCAGAAAGTCCTTCTATCTGACCGTCTTCCCAGATTCCAAGCTGTCTCCTGGACAGGCGTCCCATTTTATCTACACAGGTTGCCTCCTGGATAATTAAACCGGTTCCTCCATTTGCTATATTCCTGTAATGTTCTATGTGTTGCTCCGTAACAGAACCATCTTCCCTTCCGGCGCTGTAACATACTACTGGTGGAAAACAAATTCGGTTTTTGATATTCAGATTTTTGATTTGAAAAGGTTGGAATAATAAATCCACACTGCCACCTCTGCTTTCATTATAATTTTCAAGATAACTTCATTATAGATTGTACCACCAGATTCCATAGCCCTGGTTATTGGCAATCTGATACAGTGGCTCGATTGTCTGTCTAAGGGAGGTTACAAAAGCATCACGTCCCCTTTCGGTATTATCGATATGACGTATATCACGGTTAATCGTTAGAAACTGATCCATCGTCTTTTTGTTGATCCTCGGAATCATTTTTGCAGCCTGAAAAGCCTGAAACTGATATTGACAGAAGTCTTTGAGATATCGATCTAAGTCCGGAAGTTTATTTCCCTTTTGGCTGTTTACATTTTTAAACGCCGGATATAAATTCCATATTTCATTATGTAAAACAAAGCTCCATGGTATAAAATGGTCGATGCTGATGGTCCCAAACCGCTCCAAATTTTCTGTTGTAAATTGTTGTCCGGTGTATAAATCCGGCAAATGTTCACTTGCCTGTACCAGCTCCCAATACTTAGACGCTTCAGCCAGTTTCCTTTGTACAGGAGGGAATATTTTAAAAGGGATTGCCGGAACATTCAAATTCCGTGCCTGAATATATTCAATCAATTTGTAATGCATCCACCCTTCAATTACTGCTGCATTCGTTTTGATATAATCAACCCATCTTTTGGAAACCGTAAGTGTTCCATTCATCCGATCCATAACGTATAATGCATGATTGTGGTCATTCTTGTTATACTTCTCAATCAGTCCATTAACATCTTTATCTTTAAATGTATGATCCGTTTTCTTTTCAAATTCAATTTCCCTTTGGTAAAAAGGACGGATTAGCCGATAAGGCACCATATTCGTAAAATCTTTTACCTTTTTTAATAAGAGCTTATCATCACAACTATAAACAAATTCTACTATTTTTTCTTCCTGTTCTTCTCTGGGAATCTTTAGCTCTTTGTGAATATACCAAATAGCATCCGCCAGCTTATCGGAATGTCCAAGACTTAGATTAAAGTACACTACCGGATACCATGCAGCAGCAATCATTCTGGCTACCAGTCTTTTGTATTCCAGAATTCTTTTCCCTTTTCGTATTTCTGTAAATATTCCTTTAAACCAATATAACTTATAACTGGAAGAGAACTTATCCAGCATACTTTCCAGGTAGCCGGATTCCACGGTATCAGATGCAGGGAGCGTTTGAGGTAGGGGTGGAGTGGACATTGATATCACTTCTTTCTTTTGAAATTTATATAACAAGATACAACAAATAATATTATCTACAGCATATTTTTTAAAATAGGAATCAGCTCCATATCCGCTGGAAGCCAATCTACATTATCTAGTTCTTCTTTGGTTAACCATTTCGCAGCTTCATGCTCCAACAAGGTAAATGCGCCCATCTTTATTTCACAAAGGAAACAACTATTTTCTGAATCGATTGATAGGGAAAAGTCAGATTTTCTTCTGTTGAAATAGACTTAGCTTCTATCAGAATATCCTCTTTTGAAACAAATACTCTATGGCATAATTCACCAAGGCCTTGTCTTCTAATATGTTATCATTTCCTATTCCTCCAAAAGGCTCCAGAAGGTTACCCAAATTTTGCCATAGATTCAAAACCGCTTTTAAATTCTATCCGCCAGTAGTAATGTTACATCTGCAACACTAATAGGGATACAATTAATGCTTTAATCATTTGCCAAAATTTTGTATTAAATTTATATATATTTTAAATCTTGCAATAGTATGTTTCATATTACTATATGACATCCTACTCAAGGTACACATCATTTTCAATTTTTTGAGAAAAAATAATTTCTTCAATGACTTTGATACAATCATCAGTATTTTTTTTAATTTCGTTACCCCAAAATCGAACCACTTTCCATCCTAAATAAAATAGCTGCTTATTAATATATTCATCTCGTTCTCGATTCTTGGCTATTTTATTTATCCAATAATCGCTATTATTTGATTTTTGCAACCTAATTTTTAAGTCATCCCAATCCTTTCCATGAAAAAATTCACTATCACAAAAGATAGCTAATTTATATTTTGTCAAAACGATATCTGGTTTCCCAGGAAGTATAGAGTAATTTTTCCTATATCTGTACCCCCTCTTCCATAAAGCTCTTCTTAATTTTATTTCAATTTCTGTATCTTTACTACGGATATTCTTCATATTTTTATGACGCTGTACTTTTGTAAGATTATCCATCTAACCAACTCCATTTAATTTAAGAATAATATATCTATATGACTTTTAACTACTTGTTGCCAATTAGCACTTAATAGTTATCAGGATAAAAGCATATAATTATTATATAACGTCAAGGCTATTCACCAGATAAAGTCATAAGTCCCTTGAAATCTTTCTCTGCATCTGCACGATGGTTGATCACTTCTGCAGCCGTTTCTCCAGAAACCGCATTATGAATTTTATTCTGTACTCATTTAAAAAATTGAATTGAAACTGCCACTGTAGGGTTATAGTCAACTCTGGTCGCATTGATTTCCAACACCTAACGATAGAACACCTTTTCAGATGCCCGAATGTCACGAATTCTTTCAAGCAGTTCCTTAAAATATCCACCACCGCCCAGTTCTATCTATCGGTCATGATCCATCGCAAAACTTTTTTGATGTATTCCTTTATTATGTTCGTTGCCCATTTACGGAATTGAACACCACGCTGTGATTTCACACGGTAGCCAACAGAAATAATTACGTCAAGATTATAGTACTCTATAACTCTTGTCAGTCTGGTAGATAATTATTTCTCCACGGTCATCCATTGTCGTCCTACAATTCTATTTTTTACGGCATTTTAAATATATTGTAAGCAATTATGATTACTTCGTCTACCGTTACCTACGAGTAGAATTATTAGCTCTTTAATTGCAGATATATTCTCTTGAGACGCTTGCTAAAAGCTCTGAGTTGCCTTAAGTGATAAATCATCTGTATCAGAAAGAACAGGCTTATATTTATCTGTCTTAGACACGTAATACATAGATTGTATTTTCACACTATCAATCACAACAGTCTTTGCCTGCGGTTTTAAATCCGTTGGTTTCTATGAATTACTGGGTATTAAATTTAAAAACCTATCCTTTAGAATCATAACATTTTCAATCCACAATAGCTTGTAAAATGATAGTTCTTTTCATATGCCATAATTCTTTATTCCTCACTTTATCTAGTATTAGCTCTAATTATAGCGCAATTTGAGATAAATCTCAAAAGCTTTTTACGCTTATTTTTACTTACTTAATTAATTAAAATTTTTATTGACATCAAAATGATACCATGCTACAATACCCTAAATCGCGGCGTGCCGCAATAATTAGAAAGGATGTTGTAACACTATGAAAAAATTAAAATGTGCATCATTTTTTGCTGGCGTCGGCGGAATTGATATTGGATTTGAGAACACAAAAGCATTCAAAGTAGTATATGCTAATGAATTTGATGCTTTCCCTGTTCATACATATGAAATGAATTCTAAACTCAAAGTGGATTGTAGAGATATTAGAGAAGTACAACCTGAAGATGTACCTGACTGTGATGTAATTTTAGCTGGATTTCCCTGTCAATCTTTCTCAATAGCAGGGATGCAACAAGGATTTAAAGACCAAAAAGGGCGGGGTACACTTTTTTTTGAAGTTACTAGGATTATTGAAGCAAAACAGCCTAAAATTGTATTTCTTGAGAATGTGAAAAATCTTGTTGGACATGACAATGGAAAAACCTTCGCTGTTATTCTCGATACATTACACAAATTAGGTTATCATGTAAAATATAAGGTACTTAACGCAATGGAATATGGTAATATCCCACAGAACAGAGAAAGAATCTATATTGTAGGCTATAAAGACGAAAACGCCTACAAAAACTTTGAATTTCCTGACCCTATACCACTAACCAAAAAAATAGATAGTGTAATTGATTTTCATACACAAGTACCTGAAAAATACTATTACACAGCTGGTAAATATAAAGGTAACATTTATGACCAACTTGTTGATGCTATGGATGATGACCGAGCCGTTTATCAATGGCGTAGACGCTATGTAAGAAAAAACAAATCAGGTGTTGTCCCTACACTCACCGCCAATCAAGGAGAAGGTGGTCATAATGTATGCTTAATCAAAACAGATCACGGAATCCGTAAAATGACACCACACGAATGTTTTAACACACAAGGATTTCCTTCAAAATTCATATTACCTACTGATGTAAGCGATTCTAGGCTTTATAAACAAGCTGGAAATTCTGTATGTGTCTCTGTAATTACACGCATAGCTGATAGTATTGCAAAAAGCATTTAATAACATCACGGCTAATCATCCGATTAGCCGTGATGTTATTGCAAAAAACGGCGCTAAAAAACCGACGCTAAATCAACAATCATTATTCTTCATTTTCAACTGATTCATAAAATGATTCATATGTTCCAATATTGCAAAAGTCAATAGCATACTTTAAATCATCCAATTTAGTAAACATAACACTATCAACGCCAAAAATCTGTAGCATATCATATGTTACTTTCGTGCCATAAGGTAATTCAAACACATCACGAAGCAACCATTTTCCCAACTCACTATTAGGATTGCTCATAATAGCTTTCCCCTGTAATTGTCGAGCATAATACAACGCACATTCTTCCTGTGACAATCTACTAATCTTGTCATCTGAAAACTTTGAATATGCAGCTTGACATACCTTTGCACTAATCCATTTTCCATCAGGCAATATTAATTCAAATTCAGTATCACGTGGTGGAAAAAAGTCTTTCCTAAGTCTATCCTCGGCTGGATAAGGAATATAAAATTCATCAGGATTTCTTTCGCTTTCTACATGAATAACTGTTCCATCTGCTAACTTTCTGTTTGATGTTCTAACACCATTCCATTGGTTTAAGCCACTTTTATCTGCAACAAATTTATTACCAGCTTTATCAGTTGAATATAATCGCAAGCATAGCTGATTTAAAACAGGTGATGGAGTAATAATCTCCCTCAAAGCTGTTCTGTTTTCAGTTACTACTGTTATAAGTAACTGTTTCAAAATTTCATATGGGTCTTCCAATATATTTACATCAAAAGAATCCATAAGCTCCATATCATCAAAAATCATATACAATGTATTCTTTGATGTGGAAAAATGATATGTATGATGACCATCGTTGAAATATGTGTTATTAGCGTTACCCCTTGTTTCATCAAGTACAATATTATCCTTGTCAATCATATCAAATGCACACTCATAGATATGCATAGAACCAACTTCACGTTTCAAAACATGATAAATCATTTCCTGAATACCGTGCAAATTCTTTGTAACACGTATTCTCTCGTTACGATATTCAGCTATTTGCAATACAAGGTCAATACCTGTGAGTGTTTCATAAGTAGGTCTTAATTCACCAAATTCAGCAACTTTTTGGTCATCACGTCCTACCCATGTTTTCAAGCCAATACCAACTGCATTTTTTGCAGCGTCCGCTGAACAATCTTCTCTTGATAAATTATCTGCTTCAAAATACTTACAAAATATATTTTCATGTGCCCTATAATAAATCATAGGTCTATCAGAATCCGAAAATATATTTGATAAACTGCCAACAATTTTTAGCATTTCTTTATATCCTTCTTGCTGTTCCACAGGTTGATGTTCATAAAACATTCTCGCTCAACTCCTTTGTATTTAATAAGACAATTATAGTATAGAATACGTCAAAAGACCAGATACCAACTAGTACTATTACGCACATATTTTTAATGAATAATCCCTCTGTTTTTTATATAATAAAGAGGGTAATATTATGATGAATCCTACAAAGTTTGATCCTATTACATTAGAACAATGGTGTTCTGATGAAGAAAATTCTAATCAGTTTGAATCGATGTTTGAAACCTATCTTCATAACTATGATTGTGCTTTTCAATAGAAATGTCAACGGAATCTTTTCCGCACATTTATAAAGGGACTTTTTAGCCCTTTAGAGCGTAAATCCATTGAACCAATTGCATTACAATTTCTAGGTGAAAAATCCGTCCGCTCCTTACAGAAGTTTTTTCCCGGTCCCCAGTAAATGAATCCAAACTTCTGGGGAAATACCAGCAACTGCTTTCACAGAAGCTCCGTGCAAAAGGCTGTATGCTGTCTGTTGATGACACCACTTTTATTAAGAAGTGATTACATTTTGTTGGTGTAAGCGGCAGTATTGTGGCCGTCTTTACAAAATTAAGTAAATACTTAAAATTATTATATTATGTATTTTCTATAATGACAAGCCTTTTATCTTGTGTATTTGTCATTTTCTTAATTGTCTTGATTATCATCGGCATCAAATCCTTTAAATTTTTTTCAATCTAAATCTCTTAAGCGTTCACTAATCTTATCTTTATTAACACTTACCATATATTCTTTAAAGTTTTTGTATTTTATCATAGAAGATTGCCTCCTGAATTATTATCTAAGTTCTTCGCTACATGTTTTGTAAATGAACGGTTAACTACCATATATAGCCCTATCGTTTCCTAATTAAATAATTGCAATTTTTCTATTGGCATTCGTTTTCTAGAAAGATAGTAGCTAAACAATTCTGTTGCTGAAATTTGTCTTATCTGAATATCCTCAAGACCTAAAGCTAAAAGCATTTCCATTTTTGCTGTTCCCTTAACAATAACCTCGTTTTTCTCAGTCGGCATAAGAAAGCAATTTTTAACAATACCTATATTATGCTTTTTTATAAACTCCTTATAAGCAAGCTGATACAAATACTGTTTTGTTACATCTCCTACTCCCGGATTACCTCGCAAAGAATAACCTTTTTCTAATTGGAGCAGATAGTATTTTGCATCAAAAATAATAAAGCAATCTACACCCTCATGTTGTGTAATTGTTATTAGATCTGGAATCAGAGTATCCTTTGGTTCCTTCACTGTATCAATTCCACACCATTTAGGTTTCTCAATCAGATCAATTAACTTTGTGTTTGGATTATAATCATTAGCAAGTGGTTCGCTCATTTTAATTTGGCCAATTGGTACATTTAATTTATTTCCAAAAATATCTGCACAGGCTTTCTCCCATACAGCATGAAATGCGTTAGTTCCGTACATACTTATGCCTTCATTTTCTTCTAACATCTTTCTATCTTGAGAAATATAAGTAAAAACTGTCTTTAACGTGATTTGCCTATGTGTGTTAAACTGAATATTTAATTCAGCCATGATTCTGTCGAGAATATAGTCTCTATCTCCAAAATCTTCTATTGTATCCTCCGACAGATTGACCGACTCCATTTCAAACAAATCATCAAGCCCTGCATCATGTAACTGTTTTGAGCATTCTGTTAGAACACACTCATGTAATCTCTTAAAATAATCAGTTTCATCATATATAGTCTTTTGCGTAACAAGTTCAGGATAATACGGGCGATTATCTTCAATAATTGCAAATCCATTATCAATAGTTCGTCCCCATTGAATTTCGCCTTCACCGTTAATTTCCAAAATATCTTCAGTGTTATTATACACTCCATAAGTAAAATAATCTCTGAGTAGATAAAGAATTACCGCCAAAATATTTAAACTCCTATTGTCACCGTCGCCATTGAACAAATTTACTATCTGTTCCTCAGAATGACTATATCTCTGAAGAACTTTAACAATCTGTTTCATCTTAATCAACGGTGTTTTCTCTGAAAGAATATATTTTGGATAAACCTTGATAACGCGATTTCCCATAGTTATTACACCTACATATGTAAAAGTATATAGACAATCATCATTTCCAGAAGTTTCATCAATAATTTCAATATCATCATCCACAAGATCAGTCAGTTCCCTTTGTTTCCTACTGTTCGCCACTGTTTTAAGTATTCCATAGGATTTGAGATTCTTGATGAATTTTTGAAGCCCAGATTCATCATATGAAAACATTGTTCTTAACTGATTCTTTGTGTATCGCTGTTGCTCTCGGACATAGCTTGAAATAATCTTCATACTTAATTATCCCTTCTGAGGATTATAATATGCGTCTTCAAAATCCTCTCCGAAGATTTGCATTCCAATTTTATCAAAACTATCGCAAACCGCTGAATACTTAGTAGTATCTTCACATCCAGAGAACAATTTATGTTTATACTGTTTTGCTGCATCCTCATACAGATACATTATAATCTTACTCTTAAAGGTTTCCATAAAACCATCCCTATCTGCAATTGTGTCATCTGTATCGCTAACTGTTCTTAGTGCTTTCTTGGATAGGAAAAATGGTCCCATTAACTTATCTTCATTTACCCTGTACTCTTTCGTCAGTTTTTCATTTATTGCCTTACGCAGAGTGTTCCACTCAACATCCTGTGTTACATCCGTTCCGAGCATAATACTGCCCCCTACACCATCATCATTTGCATTAATTCCAAGATACTCAAAGTACCAACGGCGTTTAAATGCAGTATCCATAGGAAAAACACCTTGGTCAGCACTGTTCATTGTTGCCCAAATATACATATTGTTCGGAATACGAATTTTCTTATAATTGTCGGGAGAGCCTCCTAGTTCCTTTGCAAGATATCTGCGAATATCCTCAGAAGCCTGTATTTCATACTCACTCACACCATCATCATCTCGGTCTAGCAACTGGAATACATCACCAAATACGGCTGCAACCTTTGCCCTATTAATTTCTTCAATCAGAAGGATGTATGGCTGTGTAAAATAAGTGCGTCCACTCTTTATAGCCTCCACATATACTCTCATAAACGGACCAGGTACAAAAGTGTAACGAATCTTCTCATCTTCTCCCATAACAGGCTTATAAGTACCAACGAACTGTGAATATGTATAGTCTGGATGAAACGTTACACGCTCAAATGCACCCCCAAATTTTTTTTTCATACTATTGCAGTCTTCTTTTAGTTTATAACTCTTTCCTGTACCAGGAGCACCAAATACTATACGATTTCTCTCATATGGTGTATCTATTGCTGTATTAAAAACCAATTCCATTACATCATCTGTCTCTTCTTCGACACCATCGCTATTTCTGGAACAGTCCAAAGATTCTTCATATGTCATATTGCTCTCAACCATACACGGCATCTTACCAAATATCTTTTTACATTCATCTTCTGAGAACAACTCCATAATCTTATTAGCTAATTCTTCCTGTCTTTCTGCCATCGCACGAAGAATGGCATACGCCTGCTTATCAGTAAGTGTTTTTATAGCCTGATTTTGCTCACCTCTTGTATTCGGACCAATTCCACCAGCATCATACGCATCTACGTAGAATCTAAACTCTTCTCGTTTTATTACTCCATTTAAAATCAAAATCATTTTTAAACCTAGTTTGAAATTTCGAGGATTTTTTTCATCGTATCCTTTGTCATACGGTTCTCCCGTAATTTGAGCAAGACCAATTAATCCCTTATCCCAACTCACCTTATCTCCACCCAGCTGAATAAAAACTTTCTCACCAATCTTCAATTCACCTTCTAACTGATTTAATTGTTGGATTGTTATTGTCTGACTTCCAGCTTTGATATCATTAACGAGACTATCGGATGCCGGATCCGATATCTTCAAGGCAAAAAAACTCATAATTCACACCTACTTTCTTCTTAAATCACTTTGGCTATTTGCTCTGCAATTCGCTTTATTACAGGTACAACTACGCTATTTCCACCCTGCTTGTACAAACGTGTATTACTTTGTTCTGGAAGTACAAAATCTCTTGGATAACCTTGAACATTAAAGCATTCTCTAGGAGTGATTTTCCTATATTTACCACCGTCTGTTAGTATTAATGTCCTCTAGTTCCCATATTTGCGGTTAATGTGGGAACCAAATAACTTTTGTTTTCTCTCACATAAACTCTTCTCAACTGATAAATTGTATTCTTATTTAGTAATGTTGAAACAAGTTGGTCGAAAAAATAACATCCCTCTTTTATATAATAGTATTTGTCATCAACTACAGCATCAAAGTTTATTACGTCCTTAATTGTCTTGATCAATTCTACTGGCAAAGGCATTTTGAATTTATCTTAATCAGCCTCATCTCGGAAAACAACAACATATATTCTTTCTCTGTTTTGAGGAACATTTCCATATTCACAAGCATTCATAACCCTCTGTTCTACTTTGTATACTAATGCATCAAGAACCTCGCATATCACCTTGAATGTATGGCCATTGTTAGCACTTCGTTTATATCTCTTCTATCAACCTTAATACCGTAATTACATTCAAACGTATCGGCAGCATACTCATCAAACTCATTAGCATAAATTGTTTTGAATCCAGCTTGTTCAAAACCCATATCAATACCACCGACTCCCGCAAACAATGATGCACATTTTAATATAGTATTATCCATACTTCATCAAATCATATCAACTATTGCAACACGCCGCATTTCTCTATGCATTATACCAACAATAGAGAAATGATGCAATCTAATTTAAAAAAATTTGAAGGGAGTATCCCCCCTTCAAATACTATTCATTATTCCCATTCTCAAAAAAATCATATAATTCAGATACTTCTAATTCCGAAACATTCATGGACTTTATTCTCTCATCATCCCACAGGTCAATACGTCTCATTGGAATAATATAACACATTCCTACTTGCTTATCTACAGCAACGTTAATATCACAATCCTGCGAAGTAATTCTCTGTCCAATATTTCTTACATGGTGCGTATTAATTCCTTGCCCACCTCTATCTCTATCTTTAAAACTAACGGTATTTCCAGATGTCTCTTTTATTTGCACTCTAAATATTTTGCTCCTATAATCAATTACCGCATCGTATCTACTTGAGCGCACATCCACATTCGAGCAATAAAATCCTGAAAGAATTGCTCTCGAAACAAGTAAAAACTGCACAGAATCGCCTGCATTTGCCGTCATTGTACCGCTTTTGATATTATTCAAGTTAACTAAAAAAACCAATTGCAACAACATGTATAAGGACTTCTTTGAAATAGCAGTAATGCTTGTGGCTAAAAATCTTTTTCTCCCATCAGAAATATTACTATTAGCTAAGATTGCCTCCGTTACTGCTGTTACCATCTCATCTGAATATTGTTGCTTTATTCCCCGTTTGAATTCCGCTCTGCAAAATACTGAAATTTCATCTCGTCTACTTTTTAGTAGCAAGAAAAAGTAAACAATAAAACCCCAAGTCTATCGTTAACGGAGTATGCAATTTTCATTATGAAACCAATACATCTGTTTAAAGCATTTCATCCTTTCAGCCCAAGTTTTAAGACACTAGTCTAACAAAGTCTATACACAGCTACTTTGAATACCACAGACCTATTCCGTTGTATCAATAAGCGTGTTCCTTCGTTCCCATGCTGTTGCGGATTTTATGGAGAATCTGAATCACTAACTCATTATTTCAATGCTATCAACTCAACCTCAAGTCAAATTTTCAATCGACCAGTTCTGTTGGACAAGAAAACAAGGGATTTTCGACTTCTGGCGTTCTTCTTCCAGAAGTCAAAAATCCCTTGTTTACGCTGTTTGCAGCACATTATTTATCTTTTCTTGACATCAGAACAACCGTCTCAACATGCCCAGTCCCAGGAAACATATCAACCCCCACAACCTTCACAACCTCATACCCTCTCCCCTGCAGCACTTCCAAATCCCGAACCAGACTGGTAGGCTTACAGGAAATATAAACCATTCTATCCACTCCAAAATCAATAATCTTCAACAACGCCTTCGGATGAATCCCATCCCTTGGTGGGTCAAGGACAATAAGATCCGGTGTTTCCTTCACGAGATCAATTGCTTTTAATACATCCCCTGCAATAAACTCGCAATTATCCAAATTATTCAAAGCCGCGTTTACTTTTGCTGCTTCCACCGCCTCTTCCACGATTTCAATACCAATAACCTTTTTGGCAACCGGAGCTAGCATCTGTGCAATCGTTCCGGTACCGCTGTAAAGGTCGAATATCACTTTATCTTTCGTCTCTCCCACATAAGAACGTGCTGTGTCATACAATACCTCTGCGCCAAGTGAATTTGTCTGAAAAAATGAGAATGGAGAAATTTTAAATTTAAGACCTAACAGCTCTTCATAAAAATAATCCTGTCCATATAATATTTTGGTTTCATCATTCTTAACTACGTCTGCAAGACTATCATTTAATGTATTTAATATCCCAACGATTCTGCCTTCTAATTCTAATTCCAAAAGCCTGTCACTCAGTCCTTCCAGATTGGGCATTGACTGAGTACTGGTTACTAGATCAATTAGGATCTCTCCTGTCTTCTGTCCCTTACGAACCAACAGATGCCGTAAATATCCATGGTGAGATAATTTATGATAGAAACTCAGATCCGTCTCTTTAAAATATTCCAGCACATAGTCCAGAATTTTATTATAATCGTCGTCTACGATTTTACACTGATCAACCGTTACAATATCGTAAAAGCTTCCACGTTTATGCATCCCTAATGCCAACGGGCCATCTTTTATTTCATCCCCAAATGAAAATTCCATTTTATTACGATATGCAAATTGCTGGGGACTGCCTTTTATTCCTTCGAATTCATAATCTTTACAGACGCTGTCTACCAGATCTTTTACCTGCTTTTCTTTCATGGCAAGCTGCGTCGGATAATCCAGATTCTGATATGTACAGCCACCGCAGATACCAAAGTGCGGGCAGGATGGTTCTACTTCCACAGGCGACTTTTCAATGACTTCTAGCAATCGTCCCTCGCATTTTCCCTTTCGGATTTTATTGATAGAAAAGCGAACTTTCTGACCAGGAACACCATTTTTAACAATAACTGTTTTTGATTCATTCTCTACTTCTACGATCCCTTTGTTTGGAAATACTACTTCTTTTATAACACCTTCTAATACTTGACCTTTTTTCACAATTTTACGCTCCATTTATATTTTATATTTTTATTATTATCGTCTTTTTTATTGTCCTTCTTATTGTCTTTATTGTTATCTTTATTGTTGTCATAATTATTGTCTTTACTTTCAAATAATAAACTTTCTTAGTTAAACTAATAACAATTACAAAATAATTAAAACGTAGTTTCAAAGAATTGATATTAATTACTTTTGCTCTTTTTTCTTTTACTGTTTAATCTTTTATTTTTTCTTCTTTTACTCTTTTATTCTCTGCGGCAGTTTCCTTTACCTCCATATCAAAGTTGATATTGACTTCATCTATCATAAGATTCGGAATTGGAACCAGCCTCATATATTCGGGTGCTTCTGACTCTATTGGATTTCTAGGATCGTTTCGTTCATGGCACTGCTCTTCGTTTTTGCCACGCTCCCTGGAATCTGACTGTACCGGTATTTTATTAGTATCTTCCTGATCGCTAAGGTATTTATTAAAGTAATCAGTACCATTCTTACTCTCATTACAGATTTTGTCATATTAGACTTGCATTCACCGTTTTTATTCATAGTAGAACCCCCCATATAATATTAGTTTTTTTCCAACAATATGAAGTCTCTCTTAAAAGTCAACTTCAGATCAGCCCTTTTATACTTTTTAAATCCATCTATTTTCTAATCTCACCGCTAACTACTAACCCCTGCTTCCATTCTACCAAATCTCACCCCATAATACAATTTTTTCGTAAAAAAAAGCAGGTGCCAAATGACATCTGCCCTTTTATGCATTTTTAATTAATCTACTGCGTCTTCAACGGCGTCTTTCACTTTTTCTGCTGCTTCTTTGACGTCTTCTTTTACATCGTCAATAATATCATCAGCATCATCAAAATAATCATCGAAATCATCATCAAAGTCCTCTTCAAAGTCTTCCAGATAATCCGGCGTGAAATAACGATAAACACCATAAGCGATTGCTGCTACTGCTGCTACAGCACCGATAATTGCCAAAACCCAAAGCACTGTATTTTTGTTTTTGTCATCCTCTTTTTTCTGTAATGCAGCCAGTAATTCTTCAAATTTGTTCATATCCCTTACACGTCCTTTCATTAGATTTACTCTTATGACTAGTATATCACTAAATACTAAATTTTACTATATGAAAAAAATATTTTATACTTTCTTTAGTTTTGCAAAGGCCGCAAACATCTTTTTTACGCCTGCTTTTTCGAAGTTGACGGTTACTTCATAGTCTTTGCCGCCTTCTACGATTCCTTCGACGGTTCCCACACCGAATTTAATGTGCTTTACCTGATCTCCAATGCCGTAATCCAGGGTATCCGCCTTCTTTACCTGGAACTGTTTGGGATCAAATATTTTTGTTTTGAATGCTGTTTTTGCCTGGGCATAATTGGTTGGTTTTGGAATATCTTCTACTTTATCTTTTACCTGTCCACCCACGGCTACCAGCTCACGGGGGATTTCCCGAATGAATCTGGATACTTTGTTATACTGGGTCTCACCGCGGATCATTCGTGACTTGGCACTGGTGAGGGTCAGGCGTTGTTTTGCTCTTGTTATTCCCACGTAACACAGGCGGCGTTCTTCTTCGATCTCAAGAGGATCATCAGAAGTTATGGTCATGTAACTTGGGAAGATGCCGTCTTCCATTCCAGCCAGATATACATTAGGGAACTCCAGTCCTTTGGCACTATGCAGGGTCATCAGAACCACATGGTTGCTGTCTTCTTCCAGGCTGTCGATATCTGCTACCAGTGCTACTTCTTCCAGGAATCCGCTCAGAGTCGGCTCTTCCGCATCACTTTCGTAAGATACGACTTTGGTGATCAATTCATCAATATTCTCGATTCTGGCTCTCGCCTCATCGGTGTCTTCCGCTTCCAGTTCTTTTACATAACCGGTTTCGTTGATAATTGATGTGAGGATTTCCTGTACTGACAGATAATCCTGTTTACTGCGCAGTGTCTGGATAAAAGTTACAAATGGTTTTATTTTTACCGCACTTCTTCCCAGTGTTGCAATGCTCTCAGCATCTTTTAACGCATCGTAGAAGCTCATATCATACTCATCTGCATATTCCTGCACTTTTCCCAGAGAAGTGGCTCCTATGCCCCTTTTTGGAACGTTGATGATTCGTTTAACCGCCAGGTCGTCCATGGCATTGTCTACCGTCTTTAAATAAGCCAGAAGGTCTTTGATTTCTTTTCTGGCGTAGAAGTTTACGCCCCCGATGATTTTATATGGAATATTTGCCATCAGGAATTTTTCTTCGAACATACGGGACTGGGCATTCGTTCGATAGAGAATGGCGCAATCCTTATAATTATAATTGCCTTCTCGTATATATTGCGCAATATCTCCAACAATATACTCTGCTTCGTCAAAAGCTGTTAAAAATTGACGGAAATGAATTAAATCGCCCTCTTCGTTATCGGTCCAGAGTGTCTTTTCTTTTCTGCCCACGTTGTTTCGGATCACATCATTGGCTGCATTTAAGATATTCTGTGTGGAACGGTAATTCTGCTCCAGCTTAATGGTTCTTGCATCGGCGAACATTTTTTCAAAATTTAAAATATTTCCGATATTGGCACCCCTGAACTTATAAATGGACTGGTCGTCATCACCTACCACACAAAGGTTTTGATATTTTTCTGCAAACAGACTTACCAGTTTAAACTGTGCGGTATTGGTATCCTGGTATTCATCTACCATGATGTATTTGAATCTTTCCTGATAGTAGTCCAGTACGTCCGGACAATTCTGGAATAACTCTACTGTTTTTACAATCAAATCATCAAAATCCAGTGCATTGTTGCTGCGCAGCTGCTTCTGGTATTCTTTATATGCCTGGGCAATTTTCTGCTTTCCAAAGTCTCCTGCCGCATTCAGTTCATAAGCCTGCGGGCTTACCAGTTCATCTTTTGCAGAAGAGATTGCACCCAGCAGTGCTTTTTCTTTATATACTTTCGTATCAATCTGCAGGCGCTTGCACACATCTTTCATCAGTGTTTTCTGATCATCGCTGTCATAAATAGTAAAACTATTGGAATAACCCAGCCGATCTATGTAACGTCTTAAAATCCTGACACAGGTAGAGTGGAATGTGGATACCCAGATGCTTTCAGATCCGAATCCCACCAGGCTGTCTACACGCTCCCGCATCTCTCCTGCCGCTTTATTGGTAAAGGTAATTGCCATGATATTCCACGGGTTTACCCCTTTTTCTTCAATCAGATATGCAATGCGGTGTGTCAGTACACGGGTCTTGCCGGAACCTGCCCCAGCCAGAAGCAATAACGGGCCTTCCGTATAAAATACCGCCGATTTCTGCATGTCATTCAATGTATCGTATATGCTCATTGTAATACCACCTAACTTTTAGTCTCGGGTTTTATTATATAATAAAATGCGCCTGCTGTCATCAAGAATCCACATTTTTCATCTTATTTTAAGATTATTCGCCACTCTGCCTTCCCTGAAGATTTTGTTGGCACCTGTGCGTTCCTGTTTGCTGAGTATGAGATCGCCAGAATATATTTTCTGATGGGCACTATTCTTCAAAAGCTGCTGTGACGATGTAGCCCCGCGGAGTATTTTCAATTTTTTTAATAATCCCTTTTCTGGCTTTTATTCTTCTGCTGGAGGGAAAGCATCCCGACATGGCAACTGCTGGTTCAATGATATAGCTGTAATTCATGGAAGTGTTAATTTCTACAATCTCTACTTCCTGCCCTTCTTCCACAAGGCCCGGTCTTTCCATCTTAAACTGTTCTTCTCGCATTGATTTTCATTCCTTTCCATGGATATACCTCTAATATCTTAGTACATTCCTCCATATTTTGCAACCCTGCAATCTCTCAGCCATAATCCTCAACCTATCATTTTTCATCTGAATCAACGCCTTTCTCCCTCACCCTTATCATACAGTTCATAGAGGAATATCGAATATAACTGCAATATCTCAATCATAAAACGCTTTACCTTAAGCTGCATCGGTTGAATGGTTTCCAAAACAGTGCTACACTCATCCCATGACCGCTGCAGATCAAAACGAAAGGAGCTGATTTTATGAAACGGCTATACCTCATTTATAACATCCTCATGTGCCTGCCTCTGATTCTGACCCTGATCAGCATGTTTTTTCTTCCTGACAGAATCACTACTACCGCTCATTTATCAGGTAAGGGAATGGATGTCATCGGAAGTAAATATGAACTGCTGATTTTCCCTGTTTTCACATTAGCACTCTGTGCATTTGTGAAGGTTATTCTAAAATCAGAGAATGCATATGCTGCCGGAATCATTCTGGTTGTTATTTTTAATCTTATCACCATCATAACTTTAGCCGGAACATTTTACTTCGAAACTGATATGTCTGTATTTTTTAAAAGTGGAATAAACTTTAAGCCTGCCCTTGCTGTCGTTTCCTGGATTTTTGGATTCTTTATTTTTGTCAGCGGAATATCCATGTGCTTTGCAAAAAAGCCGGTTGGCATTTATTCTGTAATGAAAGCCCCGGAATCTGACAAAATTTCGGATATCAAAAAATATAATCGCGCTGTGGGGTTTCTGTTTATGGGTTATTCCCTGTTCTTTATTGCCAGCGGATTTGTTGGACTTACGGATCAGACACTGTGTACGGTCTGCCTTACTTTAAGCGGCATGCCAGGGTGTATCATTGTTATGATCGTCTACGAATGTGTCATTGCTAAAAAATACTTCTTAAGGTAAATATTACAGTTATGTTTTCCTCTTATATTGCAGATAGTATTAAGAAATATTACAAACTACAATAAAAACATTTACAAATAGTAATGAAAACTATATAATGTAATAAGAGGTGAACAAGATGACAATAGATACAGATGATATGATAAACAGCATAATGCGCAGCTTATCCAGAATCGATTATATCAAACCTGCAGATATTCCAAATATTGACCTATACATGGACCAGGTAACTACATTTATGGATTCGCACTTAGCCCATTCGAAACGAAATTCAGATGATAAAATTTTGACAAAGACCATGATTAATAATTACGCTAAAAATGACCTGCTTCCGCCACCGCTGAAGAAAAAGTATTCAAAAGAACATCTGCTGGTTTTGATTTTTATATATTATTTTAAAGGCGTGCTATCCATCACAGACATTCAGACACTGCTCCATCCCATTACAGAAAAATACTTTCATAATGATTCCGACTTTAATATGGAAACACTCTATCAGGAAGTATTTAGTTTGGAGAAAAGCCAGGTAAATGAAATTTCTAAGGATATTTTGGAAAAATACAATACTTCCCAGAAGACCTTTGAAAATGCAGATGAAGAAGATCAGGGATTCCTGAAATATTTTTCTTTTATCTGTCTGCTGAGTTTTGATGTATATATTAAAAAGCAGCTCATTGAAAAATTAATTGATGAACTTCCAAAAAAAGATTCAGAAAAAGAAAAAAACAAAAAATAAATCATAAAAACAGGCAAAGTGCTTCTATCTAGCAGCTTTGCCTGTTTTATATTTTAATATCCTGTTTTTCAATATTACTGCTTTTTTTCCTGCATACGGTCAAATACCATTTCATAACCGTCATTACCATAGTTCAATGATCGGTTTACCCTGCTGATGGTTGCTGTGGATGCCCCTGTCTTTTCTGCAATTTCCAGATAAGTCTTATGCTCTCTCAGCATCTTAGCCACCTCAAAACGCTGTGATAAAGAAAGCAATTCATTAACAGTACATACGTCTTCAAAGAACAAATAACATTCTTCTTTATCTTTTAAGTTTAAAATAGCCTCAAACAGTTGATCTACTGCTTCTGTCCTGATTTTTTTGCTCATAAAATTACCCCTTCATTCGTTCGTCGTTGTACTTTATATATTAGCACAGCAAAACTTTAGTGTAAAGAAGTTTATCGATTTTTATAACGGTTGATATACTTTTTATATTCGTCTACAGAACGATTTACGATCAGTTCTTCCGGAAAATCAAAGCACTCAAACAACTGGTCGATAAACTGATGATTCCCTACATCTGCAGCACAGTGAGCATCGCTGCCTAAGATAATAGGCACCTGATATTTCTTACACATTTCCAACATTGCGATATCATTTGGAATTGGATTTTCCCTGGCTCCAAGGGGATGTAAGGAATTGTTGTTAAGTTCTAACAATACCTGATGCTCTTTTGCCCCCAGTACCAGTGCTTCGTAGTCCAGCGGGAAGCGGCTGTCATCGGGATGCCCGATTATGTTGATGTACGGATTCTTCATGGCATTCAGACATGCCCTTGTATTCTCTTCTCTTGTTCCTGATTTTATACAGGGTGTGTGCAGGCTTGCAATTGCCACATCCATTTTCTTCAACAGGCTGTCATCCATGTCCAGATTACCGTCATAATCCAACACATTAACTTCCGCACCAAATAAAACTTCTATTCCACACATGCTGCGCTCTAAAATACGCAGGTTCATGAAGTAGTACTCATGACAGGTTCCCGGCATCTTGGGAGCATGCTCGGTAATGCCAATCAGTTCCAGACCCTTTGCCGCAGCCTGGTACGCCATTTCGTGTATTGTACTGTAGGCATGTCCGCTGGCCAGCGTATGTGTATGTGAATCTAATACGTATTTCATCTCGTTAACCTTCTTTCTCTTCTAACAGCTCATCAAGCTTTATGAGCTTCCAGTACTTCCTGCGGCCAGAAATAAAACTCACCGGATGAAGTACGTAAGCGCATTTGAAAATACATTTCTGTACGCTCTAACATGGTTATTATACGTGTTTCCTATGGAAATTTCAAGTTCCGATTTCTCTTTGCAATCATTTTATATCATAATAAGTGTCTTTCACAGAAAAACAGCCCGGCTAAACCACCGGGCTGTCTGTAATTATTTTTTCTTTTTCTTTTCACTCACATAACCAATAAAATTGTTCTGATACAAGGTCTGAAAGAATCTCGTCATACGTTCATACAACGGTTCTGCTTTATCGCCAAACTGTACTTTCATCTCATTTGCGATTTGAAATACTGTTTTTCTGCCATCCATCAGCTGCCACGCAAAGCTCCCGTAGTTATCCAGTGTAATATGACTGAATCTGGGTCTTTTAAATACTTTCTGGGCAATCCAATTGTAGAATCCTTTATTTTCCATGTGAACGATTACGTTCCCTTTTTTATCCAGATCCCATTCAAACTTGGGATTACAGATTGGAACAAAGTCAAGATAATTCTTCTTGTTTTTCTTTCCCATTCTTATGCCTTAGCTTTCTTTTCCTTTAAGAATAAAGAGAACTTCAATAATGAGAAGATTAAAAGTGCAAAGAAGATTAATCCAACGATCTTAGCAACACTTTCCGGGAATATTCCACCACCTATTTTTGCAATGGCATCTCCAAGAGATCCGTCTGACATAGGAATAATAGCAAATACCGCTAAAAGAATACCAATTAAACCTTCTCCGGCAATCAGACCAGAACAATATAGAACACCGCCGTCGATGGCATTTTTCTTCTTCTTCTCGTCCATTCCCTTTTTCTTTTCAATAAATAATCTTACAAGTCCACCAGCCATCATAGGTGTGCTTAAGTGGATTGGCAGATATAAACCAACTGCAAATGGAAGTACCGGAATTCCTAATACTTCTACTACCAATGCAATAAATACACCGGCAAATACAAGGTTCCATGGTAAGTTACCGCCCATAACACCTTCTACTACCATCTTCATCAGAGTAGCCTGTGGTGCAGGAAGTTCAGCAGAGCCATATCCCCATGCTTCATTTAACAGATATAAGATACCACCGATCGCAATCGCTGCAGCTAATACACCGATGATTTCACCGATCTGCTGTTTCTTAGGGGTGGCACCTAAAATATAACCTGTCTTTAAATCCTGTGAAGTATCGCCTGCAATTGCTGCGATAATACAGATAACAGAACCGATTGCAATTGCTGCTGTCATTCCGCCCTGTCCAACCTGTCCGGTTGCTTTCAGCGCCATAGATGAAATCAACAGTGTAGCAATAGCCATACCGGAAACAGGGTTATTACTGCTTCCAATCAATCCAACCATACGTGAAGATACGGTTGCAAAGAAGAATCCGAATACTACGATTAAAACGGCACTGAATAAGTTTACCGGAATGATCGGGATCAGCCAGATTGCAATTGCCAGTGCAAGAATTGAAATAAAAATAACCGGCATGGAAAGATCCTGGTCAGTACGAATGCTGGAATTAGCAGCTGCGCCTTTTCCGTATCCCTTAATAGCATCCTTAAATGTTTTGATGATAAGTGGCAGCGACTTAATTAAGCTTAAGATACCGCCGCATGCTACAGCTCCTGCACCAATGTACTTAATGTAATTGGACCAGATACCAAAAGATCCGCCCTCTTCATAGATCTGAGCGATCGGAATAGTAGCCGGGAACAATGTAACATTTGCACCAAATAATACGATTAATGGCATTAACACAAACCAGCCAAGTACACCACCTGCAAACAGATATGATGAAATCTTTGGTCCGCAGATATAACCAACACCTAAAAGTGCTGGCAATACGTCCATACCAACACCCGCTCCTTTGTAAGCAGGAATTTCATAATGTACTTCACTTGGGAATAATTTAAATCCGTCTGTGATAAATTTGTAAGCTGCTGCGATGCCTAAACCAGCAAATACAGTAGAGGCTTTTGCACCACCCTGCTCACCAGCTAAAAGAACTTCCGCACATGCCATACCTTCCGGATATGGAAGTGTTCCGTGTTCCTGTACAATTAAGGCTTTACGAAGTGGTACCATGAAGAGAACTCCTAATGTACCGCCGATAAATGCAATAATTGCAATTTCAAGTAAAGAAGGTGCAGCTGTTCCCCACTCTTTTGCCCACAAAAATAACGCTGGCAGAGTGAAAATAGCTCCTGCAGCTACAGACTCACCGGCAGAACCAATTGTCTGTACCATGTTGTTCTCCAATACGGAGTCTTTTCTCAAAATGACGCGGATAACGCCCATTGAGATAACGGCTGCTGGAATTGATGCAGATACGGTCATACCTACACGAAGACCAAGATACGCATTCGCGCCGCCGAACAGAACAGCCAGCAATACACCCAGGATGATGGCTGTCGGCGTAAATTCCGGTACTGACTTATCAGCAGGAATATACGGCTTGAAACTTTGTTTTTCGTTCATGTGTCTTTCTCCCTTTATCTTTTTTGTTCGTGTTATTATAACATGATTTTGTTCATAATATCAACTAATTTTACATAATTTCTTTAGTATTTGTTAATGTTTTTCATTTATCTTTTAGATTTGTTGGTTTTCTTTGCAACTTTTACGCAATTTTTCATATCTTATAGCATTAGAACTTTTGGAGGTAAGTTATGAAAAAAAAGCTTTTACTGCTGGCTGCTGTTACGGTTCTTCTGGCATTGACCTGTATCGGCTGTAAAAAAGAATCGGACACACTCACCAAAGTAACACTGAATGAAGTGGCACATTCCATCTTCTACGCACCCCAATATGTGGCAATTCAGGAAGGTTATTTTGCGGAAGAAGGAATTGATCTGGAGCTTGTCACAGGATTTGGGGCGGACAAAACCATGACCGCCGTGGTATCGGGGGATGCCGATATCGGATTTATGGGAAGCGAATCAACCATTTACGCCTATAACGAAGGAGCCTCAGATTATGTGGTAAACTTTGCCCAGCTCACACAGCGTGCAGGAAACTTCCTGGTTGCAAGACAGGATATGCCTGATTTCACCTGGAGTGACCTGAAAGGAAAAAATGTTCTTGGCGGCCGAAAAGGCGGTATGCCTGAAATGGTATTCGAGTACATCTTAAAACAAAACGGAATCAATCCGGCAGCTGATTTAAATATTGACCAAAGCATTGATTTTGGTTCTACCGCAGCTGCATTTTCCGGCGGTCAGGGAGACTTTACAGTGGAATTTGAACCTGGTGCCACTTCTCTTGAAAAGCAAGGCAGCGGCCACGTAGTTGCGTCTCTCGGAACGGATTCCGGTTATGTGCCTTACACCGCATACAGTGCCAAAGGCAGTTTCATCAAAAAGAATCCGGAAATTATCCAGGGATTCACCGATGCCCTGCAAAAGGGTATGGACTATGTGAACTCCCACACACCGGAAGAAATCGCAAAAATTATTGAGCCTCAGTTTAAAGAAACAGATCTGGCAACCATTACCACCATTGTAAAACGTTATCACGAACAGGAAACCTGGAAGGATAACATGGTATTTGAAGAAAACAGTTTCAATCTGCTTCAGGATATCCTGGAAAATGCAGGAGAACTCAGCCAGCGTGCACCTTATGATAAACTGGTTAATACTAGTTTTGCCCAAAAAGCGGCAAAATAACAATAAAATGCCATCTGCATATTTTACAGATGGCATTTTTTTCTTCAAAACTGCCTGTTTCCTGACAAACCTCTCTTAATTCAGCCTGAAATAAGGAATTTATTTTAACCCAAACTCCTGTTTCAAGGTATCTTCCATCACTTCCACAGGTGCATCAGCTCCGGTCCACAGGGTAAAATTAAGCGCTCCCTGCTGCGCCAGCATTCCAAGTCCGTTCACGGTTTTCGCCCCCCGTTTTCCGGCTTCCTGTAAGAAAAGGGTATTGGGATCATTAAACACAACATCACTGACAGTCATATCCGCCCTTATGGTATCGTAGTTGATCATGGGCTTGTCAGATACATTTGGATACAGACCCACACAGGTGGCATTAATTAAAATGTGGGTATCTTCCGGCACCGGATAGCTGCCCTCCCATTTCTCATATCTGCCTGCTGCTTTCGTTTTTGTATCAATCAGTTCTGCCAGTTCCCTGCCCCGTTCTTCATTCCGGTTCACAACCGTAATCTGCGAAGCCCCATCCAGTGCACATTCCACACCGATTGCCCGTGCGGCACCTCCGGCTCCTAATATCACAATTTTCTTATTTCGTACTGAAATCCCTTCTTTTTTAAGCGCAGTTAAAAATCCTTTCCCATCTGTATTCTCTCCAAATAGCTTTCCATTCCGGTTTAGCACTGTATTTACGGCTCCAATAATCTCTGCCGCTTCTGACAGTTCATCCAGATAGTCCAGTACCTTCACTTTATGGGGTATCGTCAGATTAATTCCTTTCATGTCAAATGCCCGAACGGCTCTCATCGCCGTTTCCAGATCTTCTTTTTCCACTTTAATTGTCAGATACCGGTAGTTTAGACCCATTTTTTCAAATGCGGCTTCTTCCATCACCCCGGTTGGGTTTTCATCTACCGGACACCCAAAAACACCTACCAGTTCGGAGCGGTAATTCTTTGCCATAGTCAACCTTCTTTCTCTGTCTGGGCATTGTAAAGCACAAAGCCCGTTTTAAAATTGCTTTCTGCCAGCTGTACAGCACGCCTTAAGATGTTTTGATCCCTTAATTTCTTGTTTTATTTCTCGTAATATTTAATCAGTGCCTGGGTTCCAAGCTCCCCATCACCTCTTTCTTCCAGTTCCTCGTATGCGGCAAGGGTCTGCTCCAATACACCCAGTGACAGGCCATCCGCACTTGCTTCTTCTTTTGCAAGCTTCATATCCTTGATGAAATGCTTGATAAAGAAACCAGGAGCATAATCCTGTTCCAGCATTTTACCGGCCTGCAGTTCCAGCTGTTTGCTTCCGGCTGCACCTGTAGCCACCGAATCCAGCATCGTAGGTATATCCAGTCCCTTATCCCGGGCATAGGCAAAGGCTTCACAGATGCCTGAAATGGTTCCTGCTATCATGATCTGATTCGCCATCTTGGTATGCTGTCCGCTGCCAGCACTGCCTTCCAGATGAATGTTCTTACCCATAGCCTCAAACAATGGCAGACATGCCTGATAATCTTTTGGATCACCCCCTGCAAGTATGGAAAGGGTTCCGTTCTTTGCCCCCACATCACCGCCGGTTACCGGTGCATCCAGTGCGTAAATTCCGCGTTTTTTGGCTTCCTCATAGATTTCTATTGCCAGCTTCGGGCTGGAAGTAGTCATATCGATGACGTAAGTTCCCCTGGTGACATTTTCCAGGATCCCTTCTGCCCCAAAGTATACCTCTCTCACATCCTTTGGAAATCCCACAATAGTAATGACTGCATCACAATCTTTTACACATTCTTTAATGGATGAGTGATACACCGCTCCCTCCCTAATTACGTCTTCTGCCTTTTCCTTATTTCTGGCGTAGATGGAAAGCTCAAACCCTGCCTTCATCAAGTTACGCACCATGGATTTTCCCATAATTCCTACACCAATAAAACCGATTTTCTTCATGACATCTTCTCCTTAGATCCTGTTTTAAGTTAATCATTCCTTAATCCTTAAATGCTTACTGCTCTTATGTACAATTACAATTAACTTCATTTTACCCATAAAAGAGGCAATCTGTCAATAGTGTGGTATGGAGGGGATTTCTTGTAGAATCTTAAGAAAATCCTGGATGGATTCCGATAAAAACTTATCTTTATGATACGCCAGATAGTTCTGATTCTCCATGTAAAGCTCTTGTACGGACAACTGTACCAGCTCTTTTCTTTCGCATTCTTTTTCAACCAGAATGTCCGGCATGATGGTAATGCCCAGATTGTTTTTGGCTGCCTGGATCAGTGCCTGGGAATTTACGCTGGTCCACACCGGATCAGCTGACAGATGATGCAGTGTCAGGGCGCTGTCAAATGTATCCCGTATGGCACTTCCCTTCTCTCTTAACAAAAGCTTCTGCCTTGCAAGTTCTTCTATTGTAATCTCTTCGCGGGATGCCAGGGGATGATCCTTAGCACACAGCACTACCAGTTTATACGAAGAAAAAGGAATGCATACCAGATTCTCTCTGGGGAAAACTCCCTCGATCAGTGCCAGATCCACTTCATTGCACAAAAGTTTTTCAGTTATGATACGGGCACTTTCCACTTCTACCCGGACGGGCGTTTTTCTCCACTGTGATTCAAATTTTCGCAAAATTGCCGGAAGCCAGAAATTCGCTATGGTTATGCTGGAACCAATATGCAGTGCCGCCTGCTCTTTCAGGGAGTCTAAACCACCTTCCAGATCATCATATAATTCCAGTATGTGTATTGCTTTATCTAAAAACAATTTTCCAAATTCATTCAGATATATCCGCTTGGATACCCGGTCAAAAAGGGAATTGCCGATCTTTTCTTCCAGATCATTGATTACATGGGACACAGCGGGCTGGGTCATATAGAGCTTTTTTGCTGCCTTTGTGATATTCCCTTCTTCACATACAATCTTAAAAATACGAAGATGGCGTATCGTCATTTTATGCTCCTCCTATTTCATGATTTTTCATTACTGTTTTATTATGATCTATATAAAATAATATAATTTTAATTATATACGATCAGCGGTTATAATGAAACTGTTACGTGTTATATTTTTAAAAATGGTGAAAAGGAGATCCCTTCTATGAAAAAACTACCTTTGCTCTTATGGCTCTTTGGCGTTAATTTCTTCATCAGTGCCTTTACTTTCGGAGGCGGCTATGTAGTCATACCCATGATCCGTAAATATTTTGTACAGAATAAGAAATTATTTCTTGAATCCGAACTTCTGGATATGGCTGCAATCGCACAGTCTTCACCCGGTGCAATTGCAGTCAATCTTTCTGTCCTTGCCGGATATCGAACCGCCGGTCTGAAAGGTGCCATTGTAAGCGGTGCAGCCTCCGTACTGCCTGCGCTGATTATCTTATCGGTAATTTCTGCGGGCTATCAGGCTTTTCGTGACAATACGGCTGTTTCCGCTGTTTTAAAGGGTATGGAGGCTGGTGTTGCCGCATTGATTGTGGATCTGGTCTACGATATGTGCCGCGGCATCTTTAAAGAAAAACGACTCTTTTTTTCTATCTTAATCCCCCTTGCATTTGTTTCCAGCTTCTTCCTGCAGATAAATGCCGCACTAATTATTGTAATCAGCGCCCTGCTCTGCCTGTTGGAATGTTATCTGCGCAGAAATGAGGTGGCGGCATGACCGAACTATTGCTCAGATTGTTTTACCGTTTTACCCAGATTGGATTATTCAGTATCGGCGGTGGTTATGCCACAATTCCTCTGATCCAGGAACAGGTCGTACAGAGGGAACACTGGCTGACACTGCAGGAATTTACCGATATCATCACCATTTCCCAGATGACTCCTGGTCCTCTTGCCGTGAATACCTCTACTTTTACCGGTCTTCAGATCGCTGGCATTCCGGGAGCGTTGATCGCAACCCTGGGCTGTATATTATCCGGCTTTTTGATTTCTATTTTCCTGTATCGCTTTTTCCATAAACACCGCAATAATCATTATATTTTTCAGGTATTAAATGGATTAAAAGCTGTTTCAGCCGGTCTGATTGCCTCCTCTGCCGCTGTTATTCTGATGATCTCATTTTTTGGCACCTCAGAATTGGAAGTTTCAGCCTTCCAACCGAATCTTATAGCCTGTATCATTTTTGGTTTCTGCCTGATCCTGCTCCGTAAATGGAAAATGAATCCGATACTGGTGATGGTTCTGGCAGGCTTTGCAGGTTATTTTATCTATTGATCTGCTGCCGCTTCAATTGAAACAGCCGGCTGGATTTTAACGATCCAACCGGCTGTTATATTTACCTTTTCTTATTTCACTCTTTATTCAGAAAGGTAAAGATTTACTTTCTGCATGACTGCTTTTACCGCTTCATCCACACTGGTAATTCCATTCAGACAGTCCGCTGCCGCACCGCTTACTGCTTCCCGTATCATACTGTCTGTATTTGACGGTGTAGTCAGCCCTTCTATAAAAGATTTAAATTGTTTAGCCTGTTCTTCTGTTGGCCACTTCAAATCAATGGAAAGATCTACTCCACTTTCACTGACAGTAGAAATGGACATCATTGGCACCTCACTCTTCGAATCATTATTAAAAAGTTCTTCAAAAGCCGCTTTGTTCACCGGGAATCCGCCTCCCTGGCTTACCGTCTGGGCATCTTTGGACATCATAAAGGCTGCAAGTTTTTCTGCTGATTCTTTATTGACCGCTTTGCTGCTGATGCCAATCATCGTACTGGGTACAAAGATTTTCGACGCCTGTCCGTCCAGTGGTTTATAAGTGCTGTCTTTTATTTTAGCATCAACTGCCAATACCTGCATCAGATCATTTATGGAATTGATATTTCCTATATTCAGCTTGGCATTTCCTCCCAGATACCGCATGGAGTCATCTGAGATGCAGGCACCGATACGTCCTAACCCTCCAAACACCATGGTAGCTGAATTTACATTATTCTCCTCCACATCTCTTTTATCAACATCATAGATTCTTTTCAGCTGAGTAAAGAATTCTTTTAACGCATCTTCTTTGAGTGTACCATCTTCCTTGATCCAATTCTGAGCAGAAGTATCATACAAACGGTCCAGCAGATCATTTGGCTGTCTGCTTCCCAAAATTTCTTTATCCCCGTTCTCCTGTTTCATACTTTCCACAGTATCCGCCAATGTTTTCAAATCGGTAATCCCATCCAGGGTTTTCTTGTCTGACTGCACTCCGGGAATCATAAATCTGGTTGGAATTGCATAAGTTTTGCCGTCTTTTTCAAATGACTTTGTAATGTTCTCTAATAATCCATCCTGGTCTGCAACTTGTTTGAGAATAGCGCTCATATCCTCTAACAGTCCTTTATCTTCATAAGATTTTATAGACATTCCATCCAGAACAAACAGGTCAGGTCCTTTTCCAGCCATAATATTAGTATTCAATGTACGAATTGCATCTGATACGGTAACTCCGTCATCACCGGTTATTCCAACCTCATAGTTTACACGGATATCCGGATTTTGTTTCTGGAACAAAGCAATTGCCTGACGTATTTCCACATTTTCTTTCAGTGAATAGATATTTACTTCTTTTTCCGGAACCGACGGTGTATCTTCAGAATATGTATAACGGACTAAATTATTGCCATTATTTTTCGTAAAAGCCAGGAAGAAGGTACCATCTTTCATCGCAGCCACATCACTAAACATCACGCTGGGATCGGACATGGAATTTAATGATCCATCCACCAGCTGTTCGGACACATTGCCATTGAGGACATGGCGGAAAATGCCTTCTTTATTGCAAAAATACAGAATATTGTCTTCTTTTCCACCCTGAAGCAATACATCGGAACCGCCTCCTCCAAAAAAGATTCCTCCTGCAGCATTTTCATCTGTAAGCTGTTCGTTTAATACTGCATCTTTCTCCATAGAATTTCCCGTTGCCATATCGTAATAGTATACCCCATTGGAAGCATATGCCACCAGTGTATTTCCTACAAATCCAATATTACTAAAGTATGCTTCACTATTGTCAATGGACTTGATAAGGGCACCGCTGGCTGAATCTATGATATAAATTTTACCATCCACGCCTATGCCCGCTAATTGATTATCCGGAGTATACTTCCAGGTGTTTAAATACTGCAGATCATGCAGGGAAACACCCTGCCCGCCCTGCTGGTTTGTTGTTTCACCCTCAGACTGGGCATCTGATTTCGATTCACTTTTTGCTTCTGTATTATTTCCACCCAGCTGTACCGGCAGCTGAACCGCTTTCCCCGTATCATCCAGCGTCCAGTATTCCGTCTGAACCTGACCCTGTCCGCTTTGCTGATTGATATTGCTGTAATCCATAATAATCGCAGCCGCTCCTCCTTTTGGAGACAGGGCTACAGAACTTACATATTTCGTATCACTTCCCTTTAGTTCTTCGGGATAGTCAAACACTTTATTCCATGTTTTCCCCTGATCCCTGGTATCCCAGACCCCTCCTCCTTTTTCTCCTGAGCCAGCCAGCCGCAGGCTGTCATCTTCCATTTCACATAACGCCTGTATATTATCGATTCCTTCCGGCAGCTTTATATCCTCTTCCAGATACCTTCCCATTGCTGCTGCTTCCGTTTTATTTCCTTTATCGGTGCCGTTACCGCCGTCCGACTGTTCTGTTCCATTTGTGGAACACCCGGTTAAGAAGGTTGTTAACAGCATTGCTGCTATCACTACTCCTGCCATCCTTTTCAGTATCATAACATTGAAACCTCCTGTTGTTAGAATTTTTTAACTTTCCAATTGCGCTTTATCCGCGCTCTTAAGTACGTTCTTATCCTAACAAATCCTTTTGTGGATGGTTTGTATTTTATATGTGTTTTATATGGAGAATGTAAATGCTACACCGGAAGCTGTGTTTTCTATTTTATAATCGGCATTGTGGAGTTCTAAGATCATTTTCACAATATACAGTCCCAGTCCGCTTCCTCCTGTATTTCTGTTTCTGGATTTTTCTACCCGGAAAAATGCTTCAAAAATCCGTGGAATCGCTTCTACATCCAAATGAACACCGGAATTTTCCACGCATAATGTGACGCCTCCCTCTTCTTCATATGCTTCTATAGAAATCTTCGCTCCATCCGGGGAATAGTGGATGGCATTGCTGATAATGTTATTCACCGCTTTCTGAAGGAGCTTTTTATCTCCATACGCAGAAAGTGGCTGACTGAGATTGTATGAGACCTCCATATCTTTTTGTACAAACAGATCATCCTGTTTGCGGGCACACTCCTTTACCATCCCCCCCAAATCAAACTCTTCCATCTGAGGGGTAAATCCGGAGGATTCCATTCGCGAGACTGTCAGAATTTCCTGGACCATTTCTTCCATGGTGGAGGCTACGGAATACGATCTGGCGAGATACTTATCACGGTTTTTATAAATGCCCACCTGATACATCATTCCTTCTAACTGTCCCTTCATAACCGTTATGGGCGTCTTTAATTCATGGGACACCGCTGAGAAGAATTCCAGCCGCTTTTGTTCCAGCTTCCGTTCCGTTTCTATGTCTTTCTGCAGAGATTCATTTGCACTTTTCAGCTCCAAAAGAGCTGCAGATAATTTCTGGGAAAGTTCATTCAGGCTGGACGATAGTATGCCGATCTCATCATTGCGCTTCTCATCACATACCCAGTTAAACTCCAGGTCAGACATTTTCTTTGAGATCCTGCTAAGCCGCACTACCGGACGGGTGACATAGCGGGAATATAAATATGCAGTCAGCGTTGAAATGAAAACAATTACCACGATCAGCCACGGCAGAATTTTATACATTGCCTCTTCTGCCTGGTTCACAAATTTATATGCACCTAATACATATAGATCATAGGTCTGGTCTGAACCGGCAAAAGTAACTGCTTTTTGCGTCCCGTACTCCATATTTACACTTGAAGATATCACCGAAACATTTGATAATTCATCGTCATAATGAAAGGATGCACTTTGCATGGATACGGTATTTTCCGCCATTGAAATACTGTCTGTTTCCACATTTTTTGTTTTCTGAGCTTCATTGGCATTTGTTTCCACTGTTATGTTTGCCTTTGTTTCACCAGCTATATTTGCATCTGCTTCGCTTGCTTTATTCGCATTGGATTCATCTGCATTATTTGCATTTGCTTCTCCTGCTATTTCTGTATTTGTTTCGCCCGCTTTATCCGCATTTGCTTCACCTGTTATTTCTGCATTTCTTTCTCCTGCTGCCGCTGCACTTGTAGCCGCGGCCTTACTTTGTTCGGCACTCACTTCCTCTGTATCTTCCATATTGATACTTTTTTGATCCATCAGTGTAATCGCCATGGTCGCCTGGTTCCCCGCAGTCTCCACGAACCCGGTCTGTACATTCCCCGGACGCTCCACCACATTTCCATCTGCGTCCAACAGTTGCAGATCCACCGTATTATTTACTATAAAATCATCAAAAAGAGGACCACTGTCCTCATATTTTGTTTCCTCTAAATCCGCCACAAGGTGATCCATTTTATTATCGATATCCTCGCTAATGCCGTATGTATATGTCTGCGGCATAAAATAAGCGATAAACCCATAGGTAAGACCACAGACGCAGATCAGGATCATGCTAGTTATTAAAAATATTTTAAAAGTCAGACTGCCTCTAATTCGTTTTATCAATGCGATATCCCACCCCTCTGATTGTCTCTATATAATCTACATCCAGTTTCTTTCGTAAATTTTTAATATGGGTATCCACAACTCTCTCATCGCCATAGAAATCATATTTCCAAAGTCCGTTTAACAGCATCTGCCTGGTCAGGACTTTTCCCTGGTTTTGCAGCAATTCCCGCAAAAGTTCAAATTCCCGCTGAGTCAAGTCTATGTTTTCCCCGTCTACAAACACTTTATATCCATCCAAATCCAATAAGAGATTGCGGTAAAGCAGCTGATTTGTCTCCTGAACCGGTGATGTGCGGCGAAGCACTGCTTCTATTTTACGGATCAGGATCTGCATGGAAAAGGGCTTGGTTATATAATCATCCACTCTTAAATCATATCCCCGCACCTGGTTTTCCTCACTGTCCAAAGCTGTCAGCATTACAATTGGAACTGCTGATTCCTGCCGTATCACCTCGCAGACTCCATACCCGTCAATTTTAGGCAGCATAATATCCAGTAACACCAGGTCATACTGCTTACTGTGAAAACAGGTGATGCCGGCAACGCCATCACCTGCTGTCGTCACCTTATATCCCGCGTCTTCTAAGAATGCGGTTAGCAGTTCCTGAATATCTGTTTCATCTTCTATTACAAGTATTTCTTTCATATCACACCTCTTATGACTGTCATTTTATTGATTGTAAGGACATCTTATCATAGTTTCTTGTGTTTTGTGTGAAGTTCCTGAATTTGGAAGGGGAATATGAGCACCAAAAAAAGGATGAATGCCTAGTACATCATTACTTAAATAATTGAGTAATACACACAGGATATTCGTATCAGGGGATCCAAACCATTCTGCAGGTGTAGCGGGCTACATCAAAGAATGGTTCGGATTTCCTGGTGCGGATAGCCGAAGTGTATTACTTGATTATTTATGCAATGCTGTACTAGTTGGCACTCATCCTGCTTTCTGATTGGTTACATTAGTATCTGCCTAATGCATCCGCTCCCATTATTGCTGCATATACATCGTCTGGAGTAACGTCAAACGGCATATTGTGAATGGTATCACCCGGTGCACATGCAAGGCGGGCAACTTCCATGATCTGCTCCGGATTTACCTCCTTGATGCCCAGCTCCGCAAGAGTTACCGGAAGACCAACTTCCTTACAGAATCCAATAACTTCATCCAGTTCATCAGAATCAGCATTTTCCAAAACCAGCTGCACCAAAGTTCCAAAGGCAACTTTTTCCCCGTGATACAGGGCATGTGTCTCTTCGATGGCTGTCAGACCGTTGTGAATGGCATGGGCACCTGCAAGTCCGCCGCTTTCAAAACCGATACCGGACAGATACGTATTTGCTTCAATAATATTTTCCACTGCTTTGGTACACACTTTTTCTTTTACCGCCAATGCTGCAGTCAGACCGTTTTCCAATAATGTATCGTAACACAGCTCTGCCAGTGCCATTGCTGCCATCGTGCATTTCCCGCCTACGCAGTTATCCGCATTAGAGCTCTTGCAGGCTCTTGCTTCGAAATATGTTGCCAGAGCATCTCCCATTCCGGCTACTAAAAGTCTGGCTGGTGCCTTGCTCACAATTTCCGTATCCACCAGAACCATATTAGGGCTTGCCGGAAGGAACAGATATTCTTCAAATACCCCTTCTTCTGTATAAATAACCGAAAGTGCACTGCAAGGCGCATCGGTAGAAGCAATGGTAGGTACGATTACCACAGGCTTATTCATATAATAAGCAACCGCTTTCGCTGTATCGTGGGTTTTACCGCCTCCTACACCAACGATTACTTCCCCTTTCTTTTCCCTGCATACTTCCATGATTCTGTTGATCTCTGTCTTGCTGCATTCCCCCTGGAATACTTCATAAGTAACCACAGATGCGGAATCCTTAAGTCCTTCATTAATCACCGGCTCTACTCTTTTTCTGCCTGACTCGCTGGTCAGAATAAATAAGTTTTTACCATATTTTTCTGCATGGCTGCAGAGATTTTTTAATTCACCCTTACCCTGAATATATCGGCTTGGGCTTCCAATAATATTTGCCATATTAGATCCTCCTGATTGTATCTTTGTCTGCTTATGTACCTGGTTCTTCCTATACGATATATAATCAATCGGATAGAACCTGAGGCAAAGCGTTTATGGTTCAGGTTGATTATAACATCTGGACGGGGGATTGTAAATTCAAAATGGGAGCTTACTAACTTAGCAAGCTCCCATTTTATTCATAATAACAAGCCATTGATAACTCAAATATTCCAGGTAGTGCGAATCAGCAAAACGTTCTTTTCACCAATCCGGCTTACTCCTTCATATGTGGTTTGAATAACAGGCTTGCCAGGTAAGAGAACACCAGCGCCGCGCACACGCCCACCGCACTGGAAGTAAATCCACCCATAAATATTCCAATGAATCCGTCCGTCTCAATTGCCTTTTTTACACCTTTCCATAATACATTGCCCCAACCCAGAAGCGGGACGCTTGCACCGGCTCCTGCAAATTCCTGGAATGGTCCGTAGAG
Organism: uncultured Robinsoniella sp.; assembly: GCA_900540475.1. Lineage (GTDB taxonomy): Bacteria > Bacillota > Clostridia > Lachnospirales > Lachnospiraceae > Robinsoniella. Next base: position 110,580 of record UQGG01000012.1, read on the forward strand.
CCCCACTGCTCCCAGTACCGCTCCCAGGCATACCAGAATAACCATGATGCGTCCAGGCATCAGTTTTGTTTTTTCCATCAGGATCTGTACCAAGGCACAGATCAGTCCGCCCACCCAAAAAGCATTAATATAGTCCATAACTCTCTCCTTTGCTGACGATGGCTGGTGTTAGCAATGCTCGATTACTACACCATGCGCTACTCCCGGCACACTCTGCCCCTCATTAAAACTCGTGGGGGAAAGTAAGGCACCGGTCGGTACAAATAATACTCTTTTCCAAGCTCCCTTTTCCACATTCGGGAGTACTTTTGCAGCCAGAGTGACTGCTGAACAGCCACATCCGCTTCCGCCGGAATGAGTATCCTGTGTCTCTCTGTCATAGATTTCGATTCCGCAGTCCATATGAACCCGACTGATGTCAAAACCTTTTTCTTTTAATAAATCAATCAGAATTGTCTGCCCCACATATCCCAGATCCCCGGTTATGATTTTGTCATAATCCTCCGGCTGCCGGTTAAAATCCATCAGATTCTGATAAATAGTATCACAGGCAGCCGGTGCCATACACGCTCCCATATTCAGGGAATCTTTTACGCCATAATCTACAATTTTTCCCGGTGTAACGCCTGTAATTCTTGCATGTCCGCCTTTTTTCCCCAGTATAAAGGCTCCGCTGCCTGTAACTGTCCATGTTGCTGCCAGAGGACGCTGGTTTCCATATTCAAGTGGAAAACGAAATTGCTTTTCTGCACTGCCAAAATGGCTGGATGTAACAGCCATTACATAATCCGCATAATCTGCACTGACCGTCATTGCACCAAGTGACAGGGCTTCCCCACAGGTGGAGCAGGCTCCGTACAGTCCAAACATTGGAATATTAAAATTCATAACTCCAAAGGAGGAAGCAATTAACTGACCCAGCAGGTCACCGCAAAAAACATAGCGCATCTGAGCCGGCAGCAGCTTTGCTTTTCCAAGCGCCAGCTGGCAGGCTTCTCTTTGCAGCGTACTCTCCGCTTCTTCCCAGGTCTTTTCACCGAAGTTGGCATCTTCGCCAATCAGGTCAAACAATTTTCCAAGAGGTCCTTCTCCCTCTTTTTTCCCCACTATAGATGCAGCACTGATAATGTGTGGGGATTGATTGAATTGAATGCTTTGCTGCCCTGCTGTCTGAGTCATCCCACCACCCCCGTAATTCGTAGTATATAATAGATAAGCCCCAGCGCCCAGCTGGTAAATACCCCATATAGGATTACCGGACCTGCGATGGTAAATATCTTACAGCCAATTCCGAATACCTGACCTTCTTTTTGGTACTCAATTGCCGGTGCCGCTACTGAATTTGCAAAGCCTGTAATGGGAACCAGTGTTCCGGCACCTCCAAACTTAGCTATTTTCGGATAAATATTAAATCCGGTCAGAATTACACTGGCCAAAACAAGAAGCATGGAACACCAGCTTCCAGCGGTCTCTTTATCCAGTCCCATATTGGAAGCATAATTCAGGATAAATTGACCAATGACACAGATAATTCCCCCTACCAAAAATGCTTTCGCCATATTTGCCCAGAGATTATGGGTCGGCGTTATTTTCTTGACGTAATCATTATACTGCTGATTTTTTCTCTCTTTTAAAACATCCGCCATTTTAATACTTCCTTTCATCTTTCTACCGTTCCATACTTGTACCATGCGGAAATCGTAATATTTCGATATCATCCGGCATGGATTTCGTTTTTACCACCTCATATAAAATTGCAGCAGGCTGCTCAAGGTCTTGCCCAGTGCTATGGTAATCATAATAAAGCTGACTCCCTTCACCAGGCCAATCCGCCTGAAGAATATAGGAAATATATTAACTACCTCTGCAAGCGCTAAAATCCAGCCTCCTACAAACATTCCGGAACAAATTCCAATGATGGCAAGTCCAAAACCGCCAAGTGGAATGCTTACATTATAAACAGTCAGCAGATTGCCAAATAATCCGCCAAATAAAATACAGGTTTCAAAGATACGGATATGTTTGCCCGTATGGGTTACCCCAATTAATCTGTTTATAATTCCAAGTCCTGCAATGAGTGCAATGACACCTCCTGCAATGACAAATCCGGAGCTAAAAGCTATGAGGGCTAAAATGAAATGTGTAAACATACTTTACCTCCTGGAATCAGAAAGCATGCCTGCGTTACAGCCTCACATGCATCTTCCTATTGTTTCATTTTCTTTTCTTTTTTTGGTTCACGGTTACTGGATTCAATCAGCGCTTTATTAATATCATCCTCATAAGTACGCATCTGTACTTCCATCGGAGTGGGATCTGCCGTAAGTTTCTTTCCTGCAAAATGATTGAAGAATATAATAATTCCCAGTCCAAGTCCGATAGAATATGAGATTTCCAGTATAGTAAACCCATCCGATACAGTTCCGGTAAACTGTTCGTAAAGCTGTGCAAATAATTTCGTAATACTCACATCATTATTAAATGTCATAATGGAAAATCCCGCACCAAAGAAAGACAGAAAGCACACAAATATAGTCTTAAGCCAGCTGAATGCCTGACTGGGCTGTTTTGGTTTTTCATAGGTAATGATAAAATCAGCCTCACCAATGTTGTTCACCTCAAGGCTTGGATAAACCCCATGGATCTGGGTTATAATTTCCATTACAGACATGACATGGCGCCCTGGCTTGTGTCCGGTAGGATTATCCAGCTTCAAGGTCTTTATCTTATTTTCAATCGCCTTGTTACTGCATTCCACCTGAGCGATATCTTTTAAAAATACACAATCGTCATGCACCTGGACATTTTGATCGATTTTTAAATACAGCGTATCATTTGTCATATCATTTCCTCATTCTCTTTCATCTGAAATGTATTGACAAGGGTTCCTTTCATCTGGCCATCATGATTATTCAAATAGGTCATATAATAAAAGATTCCTACAATTGCTGCCACGATCATGAAAAGCGCAAATCCCTTCGCAATCTTTTTATACATTTTTATCACTTCCTTTTTCCATCATTTTTGTTTATTATTTGAATTTTGGCAAAAAATATACGGGGAATTATGATATCTTTCCCCGCATCTTTTTCAATATTTTCTTTTCAAGCCTGGAAACCTGCACCTGTGTCATTCCCATGGCCGCCGCAACCTGTACCTGAGTCTTGTCTCCAAAGTAGCGGAGATAGATCAGGGAACGCTCTTGGGCATCTAAGGAATCCAGCAGTTCTTCCAGCACAATATGATTAAGCAGCTCCTCGTTTTTATTCTCCTTTTCCTCTAATTTGTCCATCAGCAATATGGCGCTGCCATCACCCTGATAAATCGTTTTATGCAATGATTCTACTTCGGCGGATGATTCCATCGCCAGTACAATATCTTCTTTTGCGGCGCCGATCTCGGCTGAGATTTCTTCTAATGTTGGTTCTCTGCCCATCTTTTTTTCCAGCGCTTCCCTGGTTGCATATGCCTTATATGCTGTTTCTTTTAAGGAACGGCTCACCTTAATCATACCGTCATCCCGTAAAAATCTTTTGATTTCTCCTGTAATCATGGGTACCGCATAAGTGGAAAACTTTACATCAAACGACATGTCAAATTTATCAATTGCCTTTATCAGCCCGATGCTTCCAATCTGGATCAAATCCTCCATCTCATAGCCGCGGCCTTGAAACCGCCTGACAATGGTATAAACCAGCCCCATATTTTCCTCTACCAGTCTTTCTCGTGCATCTTTATCCCCTTGGTGTGCCTGTTCAATTAACGCAAGGGTATGCTCCATTTGACCATCCTTTCCCGATATCAGATTTCATATTCACTTCTGGGTCTGCCTATTTTCTTTTTCATGATTACCCTGGTTCCTTCGCCCACTGTTGATTCCACTTTCACCTCATCCATAAAGGCTTCCATAAAAGCAAATCCCATACCGGAACGCTCAGAATCCGGCTTGGTGGTAAACAGTGGCTCCATTGCTTTTTTTACATCTTCAATTCCTCTTCCATGATCTATTACATGGATAATAAAATCGTTTCCGTCAATAAAACATTCGATCAGGATCTTACAGATCTTCCCTTCATATCCATGAAGGATTGAGTTTGTAACCGCTTCGGAGATCGCCGTCTTGACATCTGCCACTTCCTCCAGTGTGGGATTCAGCTGTGTTACAAAAGCTGCTACCGCCACCCTTGCAAATCCCTCGTTACAGGATCTGCTGTCAAATTCCAGTTTCATTTCGTTCGCATAGCTCATATTGGCTCCCCCCTTTAATTAAGCGTTGATTGCTGTGGCAATCCTTCATATATTTCAATCATTTTATAGATACCTGACAAAGTTAAAATTCTTCTCACCCGCTCATTCACCCGGACAGCAATTACGGTTCCGCCCATAAAACGCATATCCTTGTAACGTCCCATGATCATACCGATTCCGGAACTGTCCATAAAATTTGTTTTTCCAAAATCAAATACGATACTTCTTATATTTTTCCCCTGTACGATTTTATCCGCTCCTGTCTTAATCTTTTCTGCGCTGTGGTGGTCTAACTCCATCGGTACCACGATTGTAAGATTCGTCCCCTTTACTTTAAAGCAATCATCCATTTGCCTAAATCCCCCTTTGCTCCCCATTAATTCCGCTTCTAATTCCGCCTCTAAAGCCAATTCTAATTCCTGTGTGTATAAATTTGATTCTTCCGGGTTCATATCTATTTCTCCATTCTTATTAAGAGCACCATCGATCTTCCTGCGATGCTCCGGTACATTCTTTGCTGATCTGATTCTAAAACAGAAAAGGGACGTATACATATTCTGTACACGTCCCCAATCTGGAGGTTTCTCATTTTGTATCGTAAAGACAGGTCTACTGGACAACGCCGCCGTTTCCGCCTTCCTGTCCGCCTGTTACCCCATTGCCGTCGCCTGCGGGCGTCGTTCCATCTCCACCTGCAGTTCCGTTGCCACCGTTTGTAGTGCCGCCTGTGGTATTGGCATCTCCGCCTGTAGTGTTGGCGTCTCCGCCTGTAGTGTTGGCATCTCCGCCGGTAGTATTCGCATCTCCACCGGTAGTGTTGGCATTGCCGCCGGTGGTGTTGCCATTTGTACCGCCTGCCGCATTTCCGGTAGTATCTCCGGTATTAGCACCTGCGGCGTTACCAGTGGTTCCGCCGGTATTGCCTTCTGTACTATTGTTTCCTTTATTGGAAATAAATCCATTAATATTATTTGCTGCTGCTTCTGCAGGGAATTTTTCTAATAACTGTTTGAATATTTTATCCGCATTGGTAGTATCCTGAGTGTTATAATAGGCAAACGCCAGATAATACATCGCATTCCATGATTCAGGATCCGTCTGGCTTGCCAGCGTCAACTGCTCAATAGCCGTCTTATAATCACCGGCTGCATAGGCTGTAGATCCCTTGCTATACTGTTCCGCATATAAAGCGTCTTTAACTCCTGCCATAATCTGCTCATATAATTCCTTTGCTGAACCATCCAAACTCTTTGCATCTACGGTGCTGAGCGCTGTAGCCGCCCCAGTCTGGTCGCCTTTAATCAGCAGATTAGCTGATTTCAACAAATCCTCATATCCGGTAGCTTTCGCCTTTGCTTCGTCCATGGTCTTATTTGCCGCATCAACCTTTGCCTGGTAGCCATCGATTTCTTCCTGAAGCTTCACATTACTAGCATTTTCAGATGCCAGCTTTGTATTCGCCTCCGTAACCTGCTTTGTGGCTGTTTGATTAACGCTCTGCTTAATCGCCGGTACCGCTAAGAACCAGACAATTGCACCGCCCAGCAGAAGTCCCAGGAAAATGTTGATAAATGTTGCTATCGTGGAACTGTCACGAAATGGTGTGGGCTGTATGATGGTATCATTACCACTCAAATATGTCATGGGTCCTGTAAATTTCTTCTCCATGGCATCTTTGGCATAGCGCTTCCGCCTTTTGACATCCAGGCTTGTCCCAATACCAGTTGCATCCTCGATCTCATGGAGATACCTCAGTGTGGTGGTATTGGTTGCGTCAATCCGGATGGCTTTCCGTAAAAGCTTCCTGGCACGTTCATACTCTTGCTGCTTTAGATAAAGCAGTGCCAGAAGATGATAGCCTTTAATCAGCTTTGGATTTTGTGTCAAAACTTTTTTCAGCTGGATCACAGCCATATCTTCATTATCCTGCCTGCAATACTGCAATGCCTGATTGTATTTGCGGATGGTATGGTTGATTGTGTCCAGTTTATTCTTATTTGCCTGCAGCTTGGTTATGTAGCCATCTGCCGCATTTTCCGGTACCTGCAGATTTTTACTGATTACCCATTCGCTCAGTGCCGAAACAACCTCGCCCATTTCATAGTAAACCAGTCCCAGAAGATTTCTGGCATCAATATTTTCTTTATTAAATTTCAAACTCCTTTTCAGGCAGGCAATCGCTCCAGATAAATCACGAACTGTAGCCTTTTCCAATCCTTCATTATATAGGAGATTAGAAATCCTGATCGTTCTTTTCTGTAAGCTGATATCAGCCCCACATCCGGTACAATAATCTATGGCAGATAAGGGGGTGCCGCAATAAATACATCTCATATGATTCCCCTTATTTTCTCTTTTTCTTTTCTTCCTGAAGCAATTCTTTCAGGATATCGGTAATATCGGTAAAATCTCTGTTGTAAATGGCATCTTCTGCTTCATTTACATCCAGGCTCGGATGAAATTTCTTCAATTCTTCTTCGTAATCAATCATTCGTAATTCTCCTCAATTATTCCTTTAATCTCGCCGACCAGATACAAAGAACCAACGCAGAATAACAACCCGTCCTGCCTCTTTTCCAGTGCCTGTGCGAATGCTTCCCTGATATCCGGAACTTCTGTGACTGCAGCCTTTGTATATCTCTCAAAGATATCCTTAAGCCTTCCTGCAGGCACAATCCTGTCTCCCTGTATTTCAGTCACAATTACTTCATCCAATTTTGCTGAATTACAGATAGACTCTATCATGGATTCGTAGTTCTTCTCCACAACTGCCGAGAACAGCAATACGACTCTTCGTCTGCTGTCTACTCTTCCCAGGGTCTTCACGAACTCTTCCACTCCTGCGGCATTATGGGCGCCATCCAGAATTACTCCCGGCATAACCGTCTCCATTCTGCCAGCCCAGGTTGTAAAAGCAATTCCATCAACGATGGCAGCAAGACTAATTTCCTGCTTTTCGTCAATCACTTTCATAGCCAGCATCGCCAGTGAACTGTTCACTACCTGATATGGTGCAATATAAGGAACGGTAACTCTGACATTTTCATAATAACTACAATTCAGGGAAAAATCAATGCTTTTATCCGTATTTACTAAAATTTTATACATTTTTTCATAGAAAGGAAATGTCTGTGCATGAAGTTCTTTTGCTCTTTTTTCAATAACTTCTGCTGCCTCCGTATTCCTTGCATCATAGATAACCGGAACACCTTCTTTGATGATTCCTGCTTTTTCAAAGGCAATCTTTGCAATGGTATCGCCCAGTATTTCCGTATGGTCCAGACTAATGGAAGTTATAATAACAGCCAATGGTTTTTCTACAATATTTGTAGCATCCAGGCGGCCGCCAAGTCCCGTTTCCAATACAACATACTCCACGTCAGCCTCCTTGAAAGCCACCATGGCAACGGCAAATAATATTTCAAAATAAGTGGGATGGAAGAAACCGTCCTTCTGCATTTCCTCAATAACTGTCCACACCTGCCGGTATGCCCTTAAAAAGGCGTCATCCGATATGGGGACATTATTAATCTGAAACCGCTCATTTATTTTAACCAGATGAGGTGAGGTAAACAGACCTACCCGTTTATCAGCCTTGTCCAATATAGAGGAAAGGAAAGCACAAACAGATCCTTTTCCATTCGTACCAGCCACATGTATGATCTTCATACCACGTTCCGGTCTGTCAAGACGCTCCATTAATTCAATCGTGTTTTCCAGCTTGTTTTTCTTCGTAAATTTGGGAACACTCAATACGTATTCCACTGCTTCTGTATAGTTCATTTCATGGTCACTCCGCTTTCGTTGTTCTTTTCCTATTATAATATAGTCTATATAATATGCAAGTAATTTTTTTCGCAATATCCGTCATCAATCGTTATAGAGTGCACTTTTATAGAAAGAAGGCACCGCCCAGCTCTTGTGAAAGCTGATGCAGCACCCCCTTATAATCAATATAAAACCAGTTACGATACCGGCTCTTCCTATTTTAACGGCATTTTAAATTTAACCGTTTTTGACCAGTCACCATTATAGGTAGACTTGCCAATTTTCTTCAATGCCCTTACACGGAAATAATATATTTTCCCTTTCTTAAGATCTTTTACCGTAAGCTTTGTGGTATTTTTCTTTACAATACCTTTTTTCACAAACCCGGTATTTTTCTTGGTGGACATTCTCACTTCGTACCCGGTCACATCCCTGCCCCTCTTCCAGGAAACGGTTACAGAATGACTGTCGTTCTTTTTAACCTTTGGTGCTGACAAGGTCTTTGGAACCACCGTTACATTTAAAACAGCTTTCTTTTTGCTTCCATCCACAGCCTGTACCGTAATTTTCACTTTTCCCACTTTTTTAGCGGAAACTCTGCCACTTGAACTGACCGTTGCGATTTTACGGTTTGATGTACTCCACTTCAGTTTTTTATTATTGGCATTTGATGGTGAAACCGTAGTTTTTACTTTTAGTGATTTGCCAACCGACAGACTTGCTTTCGATGGTTTTACGGTAATCTTATTGACTTTTATCACAGGTACTGGTTTTTTTACAAGTTGATCAAATGCTTTTTGCAATGCCATCTGCATATCATTCACTTTCCGCTGGTCATGGATGGACAGATTCATGTCTGCGCACATTTTTTTGCTATTGTTTAGCGCTGTTTTCAAGATGGATACGGATGCTTCTGTGTAAGAAGATAAATCCGTCCCCTCTATTTTTTGAATCAGGGTAACAAGCTGGGCGGTATCTGCTTTTTTTAACAGTCCCCCTACCGCAGTGTCTAAATTATATTTCGCATCATCCACTGTTTTTTGATCATTTACTGATATATTGGCATCTTCTATCACTTTCTTAGCACGATCCAATGCCACTGCTGCCTGATCAGCGGTCAGCTTTGTATAAATATTGTAATTAATCTTCTGCGCTGTTTTCACGGATAAGGACAGCGCAGTCTTGTCTGCTTTTAAGAGCAGGGAATCGACAGCTCTGTTTAAATTATCTATTGCCCGCATAATTTTATTCTGTTCATTTACGGTTAATCCATTGTCGGCAAGCAGTTGTTCCGCATCTGACAATGCCTGGTTTAATAATGCAGTTGTTTTGGGAATGTATTTATCGGTATCTATGTTCTTCGCATCTTCTGCTGCTTTCCGTAAATCTTCTTTAAATGCAGGAACGGAACCTCTCATTCCCTCGTACATATAGGAAGCCAGCAGGGTATATCCCGCATTGTGGGGATGAATCAGATCGTTGGACAGATATACGGAAATATCCTCTAATGCTTCTGTTTTTGCATTATTATCGATTAAACTGCAATTGAACTCTTCTGCCACCTGTTTCTGCAGTGGTACGATATCTTCCTGAATCCTCCAGTCCCAGATTTTTTCGTTTTCCGGATCTGTACTGGAACTCATGTCTTTTGCCACTGCCGGAGAAGTCGCGATATAAACAGCCGGTTTGGAGCCCAGTGACTGATAACTTTCTACCAAAGATCTTGCGGAGCTTAAATAGGTATCTGCGCCCTGCCAGTTATTGTGCTTGGAATCATTTGTTCCCAGCATGATAATTACGATATCCGGGTTGAATTTTAAACTGTTCTGATATTCATTTGTCGCAATATACCTGGCGCCTACCACGTTATTCATGGTACGTCCGTTTACACCAAAATTCTGCACATCGTAATGATTTCCTAATAATCCTTGCAGCTGTGCGGGATAGCTGTAGACATTGATGGGATTTGCATTATGTCCATAAGTAATACTGTCTCCTACACAGGCTACTTTTATTTTTTTCTTAAATTGCAGCTGGGAGACTGCTTCTTTATACTTTTGCTCCATCATGGTCAGCTGGCTTTGTTTTACATTTTTATCATCCAGCATTATGCCGGCTTCTTTTCTCGTATTCGAAAATTCTTTCCATGTTTCAGCCGTACACTCTGATTCCTGAATCTCCTGATTTCGGTAATAAAGGTTGTAAAGACCTGATTTATCCACTGTCTGATATTCGTTAGGCACATCCAGATCTTCTAATACCATCTGGGACATCAGATTATAACCGCTGTCGTTAAAATGGATGTAATCACCATAAAAAAAGGATTTTGACAATTCATAGGTCTTCTGGTTCATGTCAATCAGGGTGCAGCCCTCTTCCGCTGCTATTTCTCTCTGGGCGGGAGCTATTTCTTCATATATAATTGTCTGCCGTCCCATATCGTATGTATAAGGAGCTGTTGCCAGATAAATAGCAGGGTTTGATTTTAGATCCCGGTAACTGTTAATGAGCTTGCGAGCATCTGCTTTAAAATGATCAACTCCATACCCATTTCCCCAGTTTGGTGCCATTGCATCATTCGTTCCCAACATAATGATTACCATATCCGGTTCAAAATTTAAGCTTTTTCTGTAAACGCTCTGGTTTACATATGGAAATCCGCCGTCATATCTCAGACAGGCACTTGGCATTGCAAAATTCCGCACATCATATTTATCTCCCAGCCGTTCCTGCAGTCTGGCTGAATAGGAATTTTTCTGCGGTGCCGTTGAACAGGCTCCGTAGGTAATGCTGTCTCCTATACATGCAATTTTTATTTTAATATAACTAAATTTAGCGGATATCTCCAGATCACTGTTGACGGTTGTCGTATATTCTATTACTGACCCGGATGAATAATTTTTCTTAATCTTCCCAATTTTCAGATAGTCTGCCTGATAATTTTCTTCCGGTTTCAGCCTGATGATAATCCTGCTTCCATTTTCAACCTGGGAATCAGCAGGCTTCATAGATGCCGCGTCCAGGACTTGAATCGTACCATGTTCCGGTTGTGCAATATACAGACTTCGTTTGATATTATCACCAATTACGCTTTGATAGAATTCTTCTAAATCTAGTTTTAACTGTTGTGCCAGACCGGTTACCTCATCCTGGGTTTCTGCATTTTTTATTTCATTTTCTGCGTGATTTACGGATGTTCTTAATTTTTCAACCGCATCAGCCGGATAACAGCCTGGTTCCTCACCCGTTTTCACATTTCTTAAAGCAATTTTTGCATTCTCCAGGATCCCATTGAATTGAGATTTATCCAGCATATTTTCGTCATCATAGATCTTAAAACCATCCAAAACAATGCCGCAGCTACCGGTACACGGAGCACCTGGTGCATTATTTTTGGCTGTAAGTTTTATGGTATGGCTGCCTGGTTTTAAATCTCTTATTTCAAAGACAATTTCCTTTGCCACTGCTCCTAAATCGTCTTTATTGTGCATAAATGTTGCCGCACCTCTGTACGTTCCATCAATTTCTACCTCCGCATAACTGTAATTGCCAAGCCTGTTCAGCTGACCAGCCACGCTTATTCCGGTTCCATGAAACTGAAGTTCAACCGTACTTCCGGTTTCATGTGTTTCTTTTAAAGTAGAACAATAGGATGCGTCATCTTTCTTATCTGTCCAGGTTCCTTTGTATAGAACTGAGGGGGCACGATCATCCATAAATTTATATGAATCTTCCCCTTCCCGATCCGGTTTCACCTGTATTTCCTGCTTTATGCTTCTTAAGCTTTCATCTGCCGCTACAACTGTGAGCCAGAAACTTCCATCTGTTATCTTCGAGGTCAGAACGCCGCTTTCGGAAATCGTCGCTGCTCCTTCCGGGATGATCCTGAATTGAAGATCTTTGTTTGCTGCACTCTCCGGAAGAACTTCCGTATAGATCTGCAGGGTATCATTCATTCCGGACATGATGAATTCGTCAGTTTCGGAGTATAATTTAATTTGATCAACATATCCCTGGGGTTCCTGAAAGATCCGGAAGGAATCCAATGATATTTTAGTTGTAAATCTGTGATGGGATTCTTTCTTATCGCTTAATACCAATTTTATTGTATGCTTTCCTTCCGGAAGATTATCCACTCCAAACAGAGCTTCATGCTTTTTAACTCCGGTGGGAATATAAGTATCGGTAGACTGATAATAGGTACCATCCACATAGACATCCATATATGTCAGATGGTCACTCCTGATGCCTGTTACCTGTATACCGGTTCCCTCAAACTCAAGTAAAGCAGAGCTTCCTGGGGTTTCAACATATTTTTCGGTACCCATGAACAATTCATCATCAGACCAGTCTCCCCATGATCCCTCATATTTTACTTTTGCATTCTGGGAATCAATCTCGTATGATTTAACATCCTGCTGGGGGAGGCCTGTTACTTCCGTCAAACCATTAAACATAAATTTAGCCAGCCTTAAATATCCATCGTTATTGGGATGTACCAGATCCGGTTTCCCATTGTGCTCTGTGGTAATAAGACCATTTTTTTGGTAATCTTTTGTAAAGTCATTTACATCAATAAGATGACAGCCCAGCTCCGATGCAAGCTTTTTCTGAACAGGTACGATCTCATTGTCGATTACTTCTGGCTTTAGCAGAAACTGATTTTCTGCCCCGGCAGTCGGACAGGTAGCAATGAAGATTTCCGGCTTGGATGGCAGCTGTTGGTAGGTCTGGATTAGCTCTCTTGCAGTTGGCTCATACTTACCTTTTCCATCTGTATTGATCCAGCAGATATCCTGAGAGTCATTTGTTCCCAGCATGATAATAATAATATCCGGCTGCCAGTTCTGCAAATCCTTTGACTGTTGCGTATCCAGATATTTGGGGCACCAGCTGGACTGGGTCATAGTAGTTCCGCTGATCCCATAATTGCGTACCTCATAACCTTCTCCCAGCATTTGCTTCATCTGACTTGGATAACTGTATTTCGCTGGATTTGTGGATTTATCACCGTAAGTGATGCTATCCCCTACACATGCAACTTTTGTAATACCATCTGCATTTTTTTTAACGGAAGTTTCTTCTGTATGCTGTTCTTCACTTTCTGTTTCCAGCATATCTTTCACTTCTGTTTCCGTACCTTTCCTGTCTATTTCTGATTCCTGTAATATTTCTGATTCCCGTAATATTTCTGATTCCTGTATTACTTCTGTTTCAATCTCCGTTTCCCCTATTAAGTCATTCTGACTCTCGGAATCCTCAGACCATTCACTTTCTATTTGGGTCTGACTCCCGGTATCCTCAGACGAACTCCTTTCTATCTCCCTCTGGCTCTCCCTTTTCTCATCCGTCTCCCTGGATATTTTGCTCTGATCCTGGTTTCCTGCAGCCGATTCCAATACATATTCCTGTCCATCAGATTCAACAGCCATAGCCGATACCGGCAGTGCTGAAACGGATGTCAAAATCATACAAAATATTAGTACCCACGTTACAATCTTCTTCATACACATTCTCCTGTTCATTTTTTACATTTATAAGATTTTATAATGCATTTTTTACACTTTTTAGCCCTTCTCTCCCTCCTGTCATTTATTTTTTTACAGCATTTTACTTAAAAATCGTTATAATTATAACAATTATCATGCATATTTACTATTTATATCTTGTTCTATTTTGTTGCTATATTGCTGATTAATGTTAAAATATAACAGACAATTATAAACTTAACAATAAATAATAGTTTTATTTAAATTATTTTATTATATCACATATTGCTTTTATTTCTTTCCAATTGTCTTATTCCAGATCAAACAGCCAATCATCCAAAAGATGATTGGCTGCAATCCATTTCCGTTGCTGGGATCAAATGCTATCTTACGGTAACTTTGATCACTTTCTTAACACCATTACAGGTAACTTTGATATCTGCTTTTCCCTTTCTGTGGGCTTTGATCATTCCTTTCTTCGTTACCGATGCAATTTTGCTTTTGGAGGATTTGTATTTTATTTTCCCCTGGGGTTTCGCTTTTGCTAAAATCATTTTACTCTTTCCCTTTTTCAGCGATACCTTATAGCTGTCTAATTTTAAGCCTGGCTTTTTAATGGTGACACTGCATCTCTTTGTAATCCCGTTTGCTTTTGCTGTGATGGTTACTCTGCCTGCCTTTTTGACTGTAACCCTGCCATTTTTCACTGTTGCAATCTTTTTATTACTGGTTTTCCAGACAACATGTTTGCTGGAACCGGTTACCGTTGCTTTAATATCTGCTTTCGTTTTTCCTTTTGTATATAAGGTAAGCCTTGAACTGCTGAGTTTTAACGCTGGTTTCCGTACTGTTATCTCACAGGTTTTACTGATACCGTTAGCAGAAGCCGTTATGGATGCATGTCCTGCACTTACAGCAGTTACCATTCCGTCTTTCACGACTGCAATTTTTGTATTGCTGGATTTCCATGTCACGGTTTGATCCGGTCCGGTTACTTTTGCAGTCAATCGGACTGTTTTCGTTCCCGTAGTATAGATCGTCGCACTGCTTTTGTCCAGCGTCAGTGTGGGTACTGCTGCGGGTGGTGATACGGGTTTGGATTGAATGGTTACCATACAGTCTGCTCGTAATTTTCCGTCTGCCGCAGCCGCTGTAATTACCACTTTTCCGGGAGCAAGTGCCGTAACTTTTCCATTTTCAACCGCTGCTGTTTTCGGATCTGAAGAAGACCAGACAACGGATCTGTCTGTGGCATTTTCCGGCAGCACTTCTGCGGACAGCATAAAGCTTTCCCCAACTGTGATTTCTTTTGCCTGCTGGTCAATGCGGATGCTTTCCGCCGGTATTGTCACCTGAATGACCTTTTTTTCCTGGAGCTGTTTGTAGATCCACTCTGACATTTTTTCATGCCCAGCAGCAGAAGGATGCAGCCCGTCTGCTATCAGCTGTTCTCTGTCCGTCAGTAAGTTCATTTCTTTCGCAGAATATGCGTCCAGAACAGGCACACCATATTCCCGGCACATAGTCTTGATCGCCGTAACATACTGTGACAGCGTTTTGCCCGCACCGTTTGCTCCGGCTCTGTCGCCGCGCCGGATGGGGGTCATGAATACAATCTGTTTACCCGGATATTTTTCTATCACTCCTTCCAGCAGTACACGCAGTCCTCCTAAAAATGTCTCATCCTTTCTGTCCTGCCAGGTACCAAAAGGTACACTCCCCACACCATAGTCATTGGTTCCGCCGAATACAAATACCACATCCGCATCATCACGCATATTCGCATACCGCACGGTAAAGGGATCCCTGTCGCCGCCCCGCCGCAAGACAGAAATCGTGCTGCCCTGGACACCATAATTCATATTATCTAATTTCACCTGGTCTGCTAAAAATGCATGATACTGTTTTACCACAGCACCGCCGTTTAGCGGATCCTGACCATAGGTAATACTGTCACCCAGTAAGTTAACCTTCACCGGTTTTGCATCTTTTATAGAAACCGGGTATACTTTTACCGGTTTGGGCTGCTCATACCTGATCTCTTTATCCTGGTTGGGCTCTTCTCCCAATACCACGGTAACGGTATAATTTTTTACGGTACCGTCCTGAGCGGTGACCGTATATTTTACCGGATTGGTAAAGTCCTGAACCGTTCCGCTCTGCGGCGTTAACACAGCCTGTGGACTTACTGTTATCTCTGGTGCTATCTTTGTCACATCTGTTCCAAGGGGCTGATACAGCGTTATTTCTGTGTCATTAATTTTACCGCTCTGACCACCTGCTGACAGCATCAGGATATCTTTTGCTGCACTTACTATGCTGTTTTTACCCATCAGCTCGGTAATATTCTGCTCACTAAGGGCGTAGTTAAAGATCTGTATTTCATCCATGCATCCCTCAAATACACGCTGCTGGTTCGCTTTCTGAGCACCAATGCGAAGGATATTTTCTCCGTTTACATTATATTCTTTGCTTTTTTCCCCGCTTGCTGCTGCCTTGCCGTTTACATAAATGGTAAAGGTATTTCCCTTGCTTACAAGGGCAATGTGCGTCCAGACATCTACTGTTACCGCATTTGAAGCCGTAACCACCTGCTCGTTTCCGTCACTGATGAGAAAATCAATCTTGGAACCATTCAGCCGGCACCACCATGCATTGGAACCCGCAGAATAATTTCCATACCAGAACAGGAAACGCTGGCCCTGAAGATTGGTTGGCTTGATCCACATAGAAGCTGTAAAATCTTTTGTTCCAAAGTCAAGCCCTCTGCCGCCTGCAACCTGCAGATAAGTCTCTCCGTCACCCATCACTCCACAGCCGCCAAATTTCCCATCGCCGGAAGCTGTAACTTTGCCTGTGACTACTGCATCGTTTCCGTATCCGGAAGAATCGGCAGCCTTATTACCATCCAGACTGTCCAGCGTATAATGCAAAACGCAGGAATCTCCGCTGACAGGAGGTGTCTTAATAAATGTAAGAGTATAATCCGTCTGCTCTCCGGATGGGAGTTTTACGGTAAGTTCAGCCTCTGTCTGTAAGGCTCCAAGGGAAACTGTAAATTTTCCGCCGTCCATCGCCTGACCGTTGCAGCTTAGCTGTGCATCCGCATCAAATGCCTTTGCTGAAATCGTTACTTTATCAATATCGGCTCCAACCTCTACATCATATTGATACAGCCCTTGCTCCAGTTTTAAGGATCCGGAAGATAAGTTTAACGTCTTTAACTCATTTTTACTGTTTTGTTCCACCCAGGAAAGAGGAAATCGGAACAGTGTCAGGCTGTCGCCCGGATTTGTTTCCATCAAAACATTGATTTGTCTTATTCCATCAACCAAGCTGACCGAAATATCCGCATAGCTGGAGTAGCTCTCATTCAGCATCCGTTTTACAGGCCATGTTTTACCATCGTCATAGCTTACCTTCACGGTGCCCCTGGTCCGTCCGGAAGTAGTATCCGGATTCACAAACAGTAAGGTATTTTCATCATACCGCACCAGACTTCCAAAACAGACCGGTTCATTCAGGGCTTCATCAAAATACGGTTCACTCCAGTTACTGGAACCATCCGGGCTTATGGCAACTGCACGTAATTGCGTTCCCGTCTGATTCCGCATATTCACCATGACCCTGCCATCTGAAAGTTCCACAATGGTAGATTCGTTGGGGTCCACCAGATCTGAGGTGCCTGTCCCGCTGATCATTTCGCCGATCTGCCAGGTTTCTCCCATATCATCGCTGTAAAGGGTGGACACTTCTCCTGGATGATGTGAAGTATCTCCCTGCCCTGCGCTTTTTGGAACCATCCATACTGCCGTAATCAATCTGCCGTTTTGCAGCTGGATTCCATGCCCGGGTCCTGTTGCAATTACATTTCGGTAATCCGGAATACAGGATGCCGAAATATCTACCGGCTCACTCCAGGTGATACCGTCATCCAGGCTCTTTTGATAAAAGACTCCCCCGTTACGGGATTCTACACCGTATTCTTTACAGTAGATAAAGAAAACCGGGCCTTCTTTAGTTGCCAGCAGAACCGGATTATTACATGCAAAACCTTTTTGTAATCCTGCCGCAAGCACCTTGCGCTCTTCCCATGTCTGTCCGCCATCCGTACTCCGCATAAGAACGGCATCCATAGGGGACCAGTCGCTTCCTCCGCTGCGCGCCTCTGACGTAGCCAGCAGAGTCCCTTTACTGGTCGTTACCATAGAAGGAATCCGAAAAGCACTGTATCCGTCACCTGCACGCATCAGGGTCTGGGAAGTCATCTCACCGGATGAAATATCATACAGGGTGCTTCCTTCTGTGAAAGGACCATTTGCAGTCAATCCATTTTTATTCTCTGCTTCAACCTTGATCCGGTAATTCTTTCCCCCAGCCAGATCTTGAATCTGATAATCTGTCTGTCCGGCGGGTACTTCTCCCACTTTTGTGTCATCTGCGTAAATATAGTAATTGTCTGCACCGCCTGCAGGAGTCCAGTTGATAGACAGACGATTGCTTTCACATTTTGTAACCGTCACTTTACTTTTCATATTCCATAGAGGCTTATCATTTTCAGAGATCTCCCGGCTCATCTGTACATAGGCAATTTCCGCTTCAGCCGGCGATGCATCCGATCCCTGTACCCAAAACTGCAGGGTTTCTCCCTCATTTCGCGCCTGCATCCGGACATCAGCTGTATAGCTGTCATCAATATATAATTTTGCCAGCTGTGCATCAGCATCCGCTTCAAAGCGGTATACATGCCAGTCATTCCCTGGTTCGTATGCACTGTTTCCAGCCCAGGTACCTGAAGAAGTGCAGTAATATAATTTATCTTTTTCTATGCTGAACATAATCCGGCTGGTGCCATAACCGATTTTCATCCCCAGCGAAGTACGGTTGTCACTTTCACCCCGGTCTCCAAAGCTGTTGATTCTGGCTTTGAATTCCAAAATACTTTTCTTTGGTATGGAAGTATCCAGAGTTATTATACTGTTTCCACCGTTCACACTGTTTAGCTCAAGTGTGTTCACGCCGTCTGCCTGTGTTACCTCTGCATTTCCTCCCTGGGTCCACGGATAATCTGCATCCTGTCCGCCAAAATGATCCCACTTTTCATCCAGAACACAATAATAATCCGACAAGTCAGCTATACTTCCTGCATTTTTGTTTGAGCCGGACTTGTACACCGGCGGTTCCGTCTCCACTTCTGCACTGTCCGTTACTTCTGTTAACTGAATTTCTGAATCTTTCTCTGTTACAGCCTCCAACCGCCCGGGTGCTTCTGTTATTTGTTCTGAAGAATTCGCTTCTGTTTCCTCTGGGATGCTGTCAATTCCGGTTGATTCCGTTAACTGATCTGACATCTGTTCAGACGGTTTGGCATTTGCAGTTTGTATTTCACTTTCAACGCTCTGTATCTGCCTCACGGGCGCTGCTTCTGTGTACAACATTGTATTACAAACCAGCGAACCACACATTAGTACACTACAGGCTGACGCCATTAGCCTCTTCCAATATTTCTGCTTCATACCCCTGTCTCCTTTCAAATAAACTGCATAAAGTTTACTTCCTCACTACTCACTTGATAATCAAACCTTATTTTACACATCTTTTGTTTAAATAGTTCCAGTCCGGCATCGTCATAATTGCAAAAGGGTCGGCGTGAAAAGCCGGCATCCACACCCTGCCACCGGATCATGTTGCGCATTAACGCCAGATAATCGTAGCTCACTGCCTCCAGAATAATCTCTGTACCTATTTTCTGAAGGCGTTTAGCAGTCTGAAGATCATTTTGATTTACCGCATTTGTCATCTTAATAAAAAGTTCCGGCATCACGTTGTAAAAGGAACCGATGATTCCATCCGCACCCGCCAGCAGTCCGGAAAGTGCCATTTCATCACAGCCTGAGTATACCTTGATATCCGGTTTCAGCAGTTCAATCAGATGCCCCATCTGGTCATGGTCTTTTCCTGTAAATTTAATTCCCTGTACCCGTGGAAGCTTTGACAGCTTTAACAGTAGTTCTGTTCCCATGAGTCCTGCCATGGGCACATTATATACAATCATTGGGAGGGGTGTAGCTTCCGATACATCTTTGTAGTAGTTATATATATCTTCTTCATTGAATTTCCAGTAAAATGGCGGAACTGAAGAAACGGCATCTGCACCTGCATAATAAGCATGTTCAGCCAGCTGAATTGTTTTTTTAGTCCCAATATCTCCTATATGAACGATTACCGGTACCCGTCCTGCCACCTGCCTGACTACCGTATCCACTACAAGACATCGTTCACTGCCTGTCATTAAAAATCCCTCTCCGGTACTTCCGGTGAGATAAAGTCCATTCACCCCCCGGGCAAGCAGAAAATCCACCAGTGCACAGGTACGCCCCGTATCTACCGCCTCATCTTCATCAAACAAGCTGATCATAGCGGCTATCACGCCATTTATTTCTTCTATTTTGAATTTCTTCACGTTAAGTTTCTCCTTTTTCTTTATTCACATCTGTTATGTAAAAATGTAAATTTCATTTGATTTGTAGAATCATCCCTTGACCGCTCCCATCGTGATTCCCTGTGTAAAATAATTCTGGAAACACAGGAAAACCGTTACAATCGGTATGGATGCCAAAGCAGCACCAGCCATTATAATTCCATAATTTGTAGAAAACTCCTGCTGCATCGTTGCTACTCCCAGGGATATCGTCAGATTTGTCCTGGAATTTAACATAACTAACTGCATAAAGTAATCATTCCAGGTATTGATAAAGGTAAAAATCGCCAGCGCTCCTATTCCAGGCTTTACCATTGGTATGACAATATTCGTAAATGTCCTCACCTCTCCGCTGCCGTCTATTTTGGCAGCTTCCAGCAGCTCTGTGGGTATATTTTCACTGAATTGCTTCATTAGGAAAATCCCAAACGGCCATCCGCACAAGGGCAGGATTACTGCCCAGGAGGTATCATGGATTCCCATAAAGCTCACTAATTTCATGAGAGGAACCAATATTACCTGTTTGGGAAGCGCCATGGCAAAAATAAATATACTGAAAAGAAAAGCCTGTCCGTAAAATCTCTTTTTCGCCAGTACATATCCTGACATCGTGGAACACAGACATACAATGATCATGGTTGCCAGTGAGATCACAATACTGTTCATCAGCCACTGCAGTGCCGGATTCTTAAACAGTTCGTAAAAGTTAGCAAGGGTCGGGCTCTTCGGAAACCACTGGGGAGGTATCTGAACCGTTACCATCTGATCCTTAAATGCACCGGTCAGAATCCAATAAAACGGAAATATAAACAAAATGCTCAAAAGTAGTAATAATGTGGTAGCTGTAATATTGATAACAGATTTATTTTTTTTCATCTTACGCCTCCTAATATGCCACATCCCTGCCCAGGAATTTGAACTGGGCAAAGCTGATCGTGCCAATGATAACCGCCAATATTACACCCATTGCATTGGCATAGCCATATTC
Organism: uncultured Robinsoniella sp.; assembly: GCA_900540475.1. Lineage (GTDB taxonomy): Bacteria > Bacillota > Clostridia > Lachnospirales > Lachnospiraceae > Robinsoniella. The sequence continues at coordinate 131,554 of UQGG01000012.1, forward strand.
ATACACCTTAAAAGCTTCCGTATATAAATAATACATGATCGTGGAAGTAGAATAATTAGGACCTCCTGATGTCAAAAGCTGTATCAAAGAAAAACACTGAAATGAGTTAATAGTAGTAATGACAACAATATAAAGGGTGGTGGGCAGAAGCGATGGCCACTTGATCTTCCAGAAAACCTGAAAACTATTTGCTCCATCCACTTCTGCAGCTTCCATATATTCTTTGGGCACATTCCCAAGAGAAGCAATATACAGGATAATGGGCTGTCCAACGCTTGTCGTCAGTAAGATAATTAAAATAGCCCAGATTGCAAATCGTTTATCTCCTGTCCACATGATATCGTTGTCAATCACATGCATTGTTTTTAAAATCCAGTTTAATACACCGTTCATTGGATCATAAATCCATTTCCATACAACGGTTACCGCAACTGTTCCCGTCACAACAGGCAGGAAGAATACACAGCGGAAAAATGATCGGGTCAAAGGCCTCTTCTGATATGTAAATGCCGCAACAAACAGAGAAAAAAACACTACTACAGGTACGGAACCAACTACCAGGATCATTGTATTTCTCAAAGATTTAAACCATACCGGATCCTGAAACATCCGCATATAGTTTGCAAAGCCCACAAATTCAAAATCTTTCATTGTATATTTAAAAAAACTGGTAACAACCCCCATCCCCATGGGGATCAGTACAAAACCGATAAAAAAGATTAATGCCGGAGCCAAAAACGCATAAGAAATGATGGATTCCCTAATCCGGATTTTAGCAAGCCTGTTTTTTTTCATGGTAACCTCCTCTGATACTCACTGCTTTTTATGATGCATTCCCCTCATGCATGAGAAGAAAACCGGCTGTCCTATTGTGCATTCTGGATTGACTCATTGGATTTTTTAACAAAATCATCCAGCGCCTCTTTGGGGTTGGAATCACCGTTTAGCACTGCCTGAAGCATAGAGAACCAGTAAGGCCTCATCTCAGCAAATCCGTCAATGGTGTTATAATATGGTGAGAAATATTTATTTAATCCTGCATAGTAACTCATTTCATTGTTTCCGGGATACAGATCCCCAAAGGAGTTTCTTACCGGGAATACACCTGTCTGTACAATTGTCTTCGGTCCCCACTCAGAATCGTTGCATGCGAAATCTACAAACTTCTTTGCTGCTTCTGCTCTTGCATCATCCTGTTTATCAAAGATGCAGAAGCCATTTACAAGATATTCCAGCGCAGGTGTTCCACTCTCTGAGGGGAGGCAGGTTGAAACTGCTGTCACATTGCCATCCTTTAGTTTCTTTGCATTAGTGGCCTCCAGCCCCGGTCCCCACAGAGTCGTAAATGCCGTATTACCAGATGCAAACTGGTCAATATCTTCACCTCCGTTATAAGCACTGCCATTTACCATATACCCTTTATCTACCCATTCCTTTACTTTGGATAGCGCTTTCACACCATTTTCATCATTAATGGTATATTCGGTTAATTCCGGATTGGTGATCTGGCTGCCATAGAGGTTTGAAATAAATGCACGTGTTCCCTGATCGCCACCCTGTCCCGAGCAAAATACCGTACCCCCTTTGTATCCTGCATCATGAAGTTTTTCCAGGATTTTCTCAAAATTTTCTGTAGTTAAAGTCCGGTCACCCTCCAGATCCAGAAGATTCATTGCGCCGGCCTTTTCCAGATAATCTTTGTTAAACGCCATCGTAAATGCAGCTGTACTAAGCGGATACATATAATAGTTATCATTTGAGCGGCAGGAACTTAACAATGCCTCATTATCAATATCCTTCTTTAGTTCATCGGTAAACATATCATTTAGATCTACCAGTTTACCTGCCTTTCCATAAGAGATAATACGACCTGGTGCATCAAACAGAATATCACAGACAGTGCCTGCCTCTATTGCTGCTGTAAGCTTCTCCGGACCGGAGGTAAAATCTATGGTATCCAGATTGACTTTTATGTTTGGGTATTTCTTTTCAAAAGCCGCAATCAGTTCACGCTCAAAGGTTCCTGCCTGGGCTCCGTCATTCTGGGCAATCGTAGGAGTCGACCACCAGGTTATCTCAATATCCTCCTCTCCACGCTTTCCTTCTTCTGATGGGAAAGCCTCACTGCTGTTTTTAGGCGTCTCTGTCGTACCGTTACCTCCCGTCTGTGCACTGCAGCCTGCAAGCGCCGAAACTGCCAGTATCGAAGCCACCCCAAATGATACCATTCTCTTCATCCTTATTACCTCCTGAATTTTATTTGTAGTTTGTACTTTGTAGTACAATCTCTTTACGGGTATAATATACATTCTTTTGTGCATATTGTCAATACTTAAATATTTTTTTATATTTTTACCGTTATAATGTACATCAATATATTAATAATCTCTTATGAACTTTTATAACTATTGACTTTATTACATCTCAGAACTATAATATACTACATACTACATAAATCTTACCAAATAATAATTTTAGCATAGAAAGAAAGGCTTATAAGCATATGAAATTAAATGAAATGAAAAGTTTACATTCAAGGAAATTATACCTTCGGGTATATGATGAAATAAAAGATTATATAGAAAAAAATCACCTGGTTCCAGGTGATAAACTTCCGCCGGAAATGAAAATGTGCGAAATGCTCGGTGTCAGCAGAAATGTTTTACGGGAAGCCATTAAGGCTTTGGAAATAACCGGAACAGTGAAATCAACTCCCGGTGTGGGTATTGTGATACAGGAATTTAATACGGACTTTTTTTTGAGCAATCTCATATTCAGTGTAGGGGGGGAAGACGGTCTCACACAGCAGATCGAAGAACTTCGCAGAGTACTGGAAATCGGATTTTCCAAATCCGTCTTTAACAGCATTACGGAAAGCGGCATGCAAAATCTTCACAAGCAGCTTATGAATATGGAGGCGCTCTATGAGCAGATACAGGAATCCCAATCTTATGTATATGGTGTCAGGTTTGCAGAAGCAGATGCAGCATTTCATAAAACATTATACCAGAACGTAGATAATAAACTTCTGAAATCTATCATTGAATTTTCCTGGGCATGTGACAATTATTATAATTCCAAGACAACACCTCAGGACATTGCGATTACCGTGGATAAACACCGCCGCATATATGAGGGATTGAAAAACCGCGACTATGAAGCGTTTCACGATGCAATGGAATATCATTTCAGTGTCCGGTATTTGAAACCATGAATCAAACGGATTCTCTCTAAACCAGGCGTTCGAAAATGATTTAATGCCATTACACCCCGATATTGCTGTAAAGTTCATAAACTTTTTTAGAAACTTCAAACATTTTTTTCCTCATGGCTGCCGGTTCGAGACATTCACATTTATCGCCGAAACTTATGCAAGTTAAATCAAATGGTTCATGATTTCGAGCAAAAATATGCAAATATGGAGATGCCAAAAGAATTTAACAGCAACACACTTTTTATATCATTTTACAGAAAACAGTCAGGAAGTAGGTGCCTTTGCGGCGCCTGCTTCCTGACTGTTCATTTGCTTTCATTTTTTGCATTTTCTATCTTGGTGTTTGTTGTGTACATCTGCAAGCCACTTTCCTGTTAATTACAAAGGTATCATGTGTGCTGCTTGCCTTAACCGTAACATCAGGTATGGTAAGTGATTTGTTCTTATCACTGTCTTTTTTGATTGTAACTCCACCTAAAGCAATCTGTCGAATTGATCGATCATTTTCACTAAATGGTGCACTTGTAACCAAATCTCCACCATTTCGAAAATCACCTTTTGAAATTAAATATGTCTTTTCTTTTGCATTCCCATAAGAAACAATTCCTGTATCACCATTTCCCTGAAGTGCGGTCTGGGGCATATTATCATTCACAGCCTCTTTGTATTCAGGACTGTTCCATGTACCTCCATATGATTTCAGCCTTTCCTGAAATCCTACCCAATCCTCTTCAGCTGATTGCTCAGCATACACTTCCATAACACCGCTCAAAGGTGAAAATGGAGTCAGCAAAGCCAAAACTCCTGTTAGTATCCCCGCCGTAAACCTTTTCCCAAACCTTCCCATAGCCATTCTCCTTCTTTTGTTTGTTTTAAAAATATGTATATCATACAATGCATTCATTATAACGAATAGCCACACGGATGAAAATGCACAATGCTGGACTGTTGTGTGGATAATCTGGACATTATTTTTATAATCCACCTGCAGTTTCTGTCTTCTGCCACAAAAAAGCAGCTGAAAGGAAAACTTTCCTTCAACTGCTTTTATTATCATTCAAAAAACTGTTTCATCACCTCTTCCCTGGTAATATATTTCTCCCGCTTTTTCATATATTCTCTGACACATTCCCTCGCATGAGCCTCTTCCTTTGCTTTTTTCTCCTCGTCTCTGAAGACCGAAGCTCCGAATGCGATCAGTTTCTTCTGTACCTGCTGCACATCCATATCTTTTGGCTGAATTCCCTGTAGGGCACATAGTCCCGCCAGTACACCTGATGCCTGTCCTATTCCCATTATTCCTCCCTGTGTGCGATAAGAACCATGTGCCTCACTGGTTCCGGAAATACATCTTCCACTCAAGACCATTCCGTCAATTCCCATTGGAATGAGACAGCGCATGGGAATATCATAAGTATCTTTCAAATCTATCCAGCACCCTCCCTGATTGCCTTGTGTGTATCCCGAAGCACCATCCGGATTATGGATATCCATTGGAAAATAGCCTCGGGATACAACATCCTCAAATTTTCTGCCCTCTCCGGCATCTTTGCCTGTAAGCGTATAGAGGCCCTTAATATGCCTGGTTTCCCTCACTCCCACTTCATTACTGGTAACACTGACATAGGATTTTTCAAATCCGGGCACATACTTGATCATAAATTCTGATACCGATTCGATCTGACGCCTGCCCTCAATCTCACTGATTGCTTTTTCCTCAGGATTTGAGGAATCATAACCGCTGACTCTGGTTGCATTAAAATGGATGCTTCCTGGATGAATTCCATTCAAAACGATGACACTGTCCCTGCCAAAATGCAAATCACCGGCTTCAACAGCTTTTTTCACCAGCTTCTTAAATCCCTGCGCCACAAAATAATGCTGTTTCAGCCTGTCGCTGTATTCCCGTATGGGAACTAAATCCGACATCCATTCAAAGTCCCCGGGATTTTCATAAATGTAATCATATACCTTATCGGTATCCACATCAGCCATTTCAAACATTGCAGATCCTGGCTGCGCTTTTCCTGTATGTTCATTTCCATACACATATTCTGCACCTGCCAGTACAGCTGCATCTCCGTCTCCGCTGGCATCGATTAATATTTTACACCCAAACTCCCTGGTTCCTGCCTTGGTAATAGCAGTAACTCCGGTGACACGATTTCCTTCTTTTTTCACCTGACTGATAAAGCCGTGATAGTAAAGATGAACACCTGCCTTCAGCAGCATTTCTTCTGCCACATACTTATATTTTTCTCTGTCATAAAAACCCAGATATGCACCGCTTCCATATGGGTCAAGGGCTTTCAAATGTCCTGTGCTTCCATGAACCCTGATCAATTCATCCATGAACTCCTGGGGAATTCCATTGATTACCTGCTCATCTCCGAAATGAAACGGGGAAATTGGACCTAATACAGAATTTGTCGCTGCCCCGCCAAGAAATCCATTTCGCTCAATGATCAACGTGCCGGCTCCCACTCTGGCACTTGCAAGTGCCGCCATAATTCCCGCCGGACCTCCACCTGCAATAATGACATCATATTGTTCCCGAAACTGTTTTTCCATCTTATTTTTTTCCTCCTATAATCCATTTTTCTCATTGTACCAGTCTGCGGTTTCATCTAATGCTGTCTTAGCATCTTCTCCGTTAAATACCATGTTCTGTGCTGCCTGTACCAGTTTCACGGAAAGCTCCGAATAATCTTCCGGATAGAATTCCACCTCACCGGTGGCTGCATATTCATTCCACATCTTTAATTCTTCATAGTTATCGAGATCCTTGATCTCTTCTTCCTCATATACGCTGGAAAGAACCGGCAGCACATTTGCTTTCAGCCATTTGACCTGATTTTCTTTTGTATAGAAGGTTTTGATAAAATCAAATGCCGCATCTGTATCTTTACAATATTTACCGATTCCAAGGCTCTGCCCTGCAACAACTGCCGGACTCTCCTTTCCATCTTCGAATCCGAGAATGGGAGCTGATGCGATCTTGTCATTTAGCTCCGAAGAACGAATGGCTGCTGCCCTTTGAGTTCCTGCATTACAGGAAAGGATTGTGCCTGCTTTAAATGCATCAACCACATCATCAACTCCAAGACTTAATGTAGTGTTATCCATTGCTCCTTTGTCAACCAGACTCTTAATATATTGGAGAACTTTCACTCCGGCATCATCATTAAATACCGCTTTTCCATTTTCATCAAAAAGCCTGCCCCCTGCAGATCTCAGGAATGGAATGAAAGACTCCATAAAACTTGCTGCATTACTTCCATCGGAAAGACCGATTACAAAACCCTGCTCCAGAGCTGATGATTTAGAACCAGCCGTATCCGCCAAATCACTGAGGGAATTTGGTACGTCTCCAAATACATCGGTTCGATACCAATAGGTGAATGTACGGCTTTCCCATGGCAGCGTATAAATTTCATTGTTAATTTTCAGGCTGTCAGCAGAATACGTATAGCCCTCCATGGAAGGAATAAATTCTTCGGCATATTTTGTCATAGGCTGTACCGTCCCCCCGGCTATGTGCTGTTTTAGCATGTCTGTATAAATATTGATGATATCCGGTCCGGTTCCGGCTGCCGCTGCCTGTATTGCCTGGGATTCAAATTTACTATAGTGGATACTTTCTACCGTAACGGTATTTCCCATGGTATTATTCTTATTATAGTCATCTACTATTTCTTTCAAAACCACATTCCTGGGATCCTCAGCAGATTCTGGGTTTAAGAAAATCCAAAAGGTAAGGTCTGCTCCTCCCTCTGCCACACTTTCTGTCTTTGCAGAGGTTTCTTTTCCAGTCCCTGCACCTGACTGATCTGTCTTTGTCCCCTGCCCGCATGCCAATAGTCCGCAAGCGAGAACTGCTGTTAAAACCATGCTCATTACTTTCTTCATCTTCATATCCTTCTTCTCCTTTATGATATTAATTTTACTAGTACCTTATTATTGGTAACTCCATATTAGTTACTTATTATTGCTCGCTTAAAGATACACTCAGCCCTTAACCGCCCCAGCAGCCATTCCGTCAACAAATTTCTTCTGGAGGCAGATAAACAAAATGATAATAGGAATGATCGTGATCATCACGGCTGACAGTAATTCCCCCCACTGTACACCGTATTGTGTAATATAGGAATATAAACCAACGGATACGGTCCTCAGCTCCTCCTTTGTTACAAATGTAAAAGATACCAGGAAATCGTTCCATACATAAACCGCGGTGAGAAGCGCACTGGATACAATACCGGGCTGTGAAATGGGCACTACAATCCGGTAAAATGTGCGCAGTCTTGAGCACCCGTCAATCAATGCAGCTTCTTCGATTGCCTCCGGTGTGGATTCAAAAAATCCTTTTAATATCCAGGTAAGCATTGGTGTTCTCCAAGCTGTATAGACCAATACCAGCATAAACCGTGTATTATAAATACCTATTTTTACAGAAATAATGTAAAGCGGTATCAACAGCGCTACTGCCGGTACCATGCTGGTCATCAGAATTGCAAACATAAATTGTTCTTTATGCTTAATGTGAAACCTTGCCAGCGCATATGCTGCATGACCTGCTATTATAGTAGAAATAACGACACACAGAAGCGTTATCACACAGCTGTTCTTAAAATAAGTTGAAAAATTGGATAGAAACAGAACTTTATAATAGTTTGCCATATCTATGGCTTCCGGAAAAATGGTTGGCGGAAACCGGCTGATTTCTCCTGTACTTTTTAATGACGTCATAAATCCCCATAAGATTGGAATTATCATAACCATAATAAATATCCCTAAAATAAGGTAGGTCAGAAACAGGGATAATCTCGTCTTTGTCTTTCCTCTCATGTTATCTCCTCCTCGTATAATAGGTTTGTAAGCAAGAAAAACAGCTTACAGACTTATTCATTTTTG
>UQGG01000013.1 GCA_900540475.1 uncultured Robinsoniella sp.
CCACAAACTGGGACGCACAGCTGCCAGAAAGCAATTTTAAAACACGCTCTAGTGTTATTCCGGGACATCTGGGAAACGGCTGCCATCCCTTATTATTAGTGTTGCAACAATGCCTAATAAAAGTATTCAAATTACTTGGTCGCAAATATCCGGATATGATGGTATGTATAAATTGTATAGGAGAGAAATCGACGAAATCTATAATAGTGTAATTTATGAATCATCCACCAATTTAAGTTATATCGATACAAATATAGAACCAGGATGTATTTATTATATTATGTATCTGTTAACAATGATTATGGTACAACGAATAGCGCCAACGTTAATTGTAGCACAGGCTTTGAAGCGCCCCAGTTTGTCAATATTAAATCTATAAGTAATCCACCTGGATACGCTGCTGAGATTAGCTGGACGAAAAGTAATGGAGCTAGGTATTATATCAAACACCAAAAGCAACTTTGCAAACAATGACTGCGCCTTACTGTTAATCATCTCAAGACAGCAAAACCAAGCCTGTATCCGCTTAACCGCAGTTATGGGCTTATTTTAATTTAAGAAGAAATTATGAAAACAGTAAATTCAATATCAGTACTGAAAGCACAAAAAATGAACCAATAAGAACAGTGTTAAAACAGCCCTTTAAAAAACAAAAAACACCAACTTTCATATCTCGGAAAGTCAGTGTTTATGTGTGTTTTCATCATCGGAGTGACAAGATTTGAACTTGCGACCTCTCGGCCCCCAGCCGAGCGCGCTACCAAGCTACGCCACACTCCGTTGATGCATATTATAGCAACAAATTGAGAAAAAAGCAAGTTCTATTGTGCATATTTTTTAGAACAATTTTAAAACAACAATTTTAAAATTTTAATATAATATTTTAAAATATCCCTAAGTGTTCTATAAGAATCTTCGATCCCATAAGAATCAAAATAATTCCGCCTGCCAGTTCTGCTTTCGATTTGTAGCGTGCGCCGAAGATATTGCCGATTTTCACACCGATAAAAGAACATGCAAAAGTTACGATTCCGATAAAGGAGACGGCAGGGACGATATCTACGCTTAAGAAGGCAAAGGTAACCCCTATAGCCAGGGCATCAATACTGGTGGCAACGGCAAGTACCAGCATGGACTTCATATCCAGGGAGTCATTACAGCATTCCTGCTCCTTACTAAGAGCTTCCCGAATCATATTAATACCAATGATTCCAAGCAGTATAAAAGCGATCCAATGGTCGATACTGGTTATGTAATCTTTAAACTGCACGCCCAGAAAATATCCGATGAGCGGCATGACTGCCTGAAATATACCGAAATAAAGCCCTACGATACAACATTTTTTAAATGTACTTTTGGGCATGGATAAGCCCTTGCATACGGATACGGCAAACGCATCCATAGACAGTCCTACTGCTAAAATAAACAATTCTGCTAAATTCATTTCTTTCCTCCTGGGTAAGTTTATGGATTTTCAAAACGGTGCTGCAGCCCATAAGAAAAGACTTATCCGCAGATAGAATCTCTGCAGATAAGTCTCGTTATTTAAAGCAGAACCAGATAATTAATTATCAGTATGTTGACCCTGCTGCACATGTGTGCTAACTACTCCCTTATGCTGACGTTAACGTTTGTTTTGAATAGTATATAATAATTTTTATCATTTGGCAAGTAAAAATCAATTAGTTAGATGTCAAACTTTATAAAAAATTTAGAATTTTTTTGTTGAATTAGAAAATAACGGGTGATAATATATTCGTTAGATGTCTAACTAAAAAACGAGACTTCAAATGACGTACAGATAGGGGTGAATAAGATGGACATGGATTTATGTGCAAAGGTCAAATTCAGTGAATGGGCGATACAGAGATATGAGTTTCGTTATCTCCGCCATGAACTGGACAGTGAGAAGCTCTATAAGGGAGACCCCAGGCTGCTGATGTTTATTTCTCAGGTAGAGGGATGCAGCCAGACCCGGATAGCAAAGAACCTTTGCATAAAGCCGGCTACGCTGACTGTGATGATTAAAAGAATGGAAGCGGCAGGGCTGATCAGCCGGAAAGCAGATGAAAAGGATATGAGAACCCAGAGGGTTTACATAACCGAACGTGGAAAAGAGACAGCAGAACGTACCAGAGATGTTTTCAGGAAAGCAGTTGAGGACATCTACGACGGATTGACAGAAACGGAGCTTGCGGAATATTTACGTATTATGGAAAAGATTCAGAAAAATCTTGTAAAATTGACAGATAGTATTCCAAAAGAAGCTTTCGATTTTGAACTGCCACGTTAAAATGATATACTTATGAAATACTTTAGCAGTAATGAGAGGAGATATTATGTTTAAAATTTTTAAGTATCTAAAGAAATCAGCTGGGATAATACTGGTAATTGTCCTGTTGCTGTTCCTTCAGGCTTATTGTGATTTGTCATTGCCTGATTATACTTCGAAGATTGTAAATGTGGGTATTCAGCAAAATGGTATCGAAGATGCCGTTGCAGATACAATCCGCGGAGAAACCATGGATAAACTGTTTATCTTTATGGATGAGGATGCCACGAATCTGGTGAAGGAAAATTATTCACTGGAAAATGACATGTGGTCACTGAATAAGGTAAACAAAGAAACCAGAGAGCAATTAAATACGGTTTTCGGAAAGCCTATGCTGATGGTGTACGGCCTCACATCGGATTCTGATCAGAGCAAAGAAATTCTGGCTCAGATGAAGCTGCCGGAAGGCACTGATCCGTTTGCGGTATTTTCCCAGATGCCAAAAGAGCAGATGGATAAAGTGATGGAGGGCATGAGTGAACAACTGGATAAGATGCCGGAATCCATTATTACACAGTCATCGATTAATTTTGTGAAAACGGAATATCAGGCACAGGGAATCGACATGGATAGTATGCAGACAAATTATATTTTGAAGTCCGGTCTTGTCATGCTGGCATTTGCCCTGACCATTATGATTGCAGCCGTTTTGGTTACGTTCTTATCCTGCCGGGTGGCAGCTTCTTTAAGCCGTGACCTGCGTGAAAAGGTATTTGAAAAAGTAATTTCGTTTTCCAATGCAGAATTTGATAAATTTTCCACAGCGTCTCTGATTACCAGAAGTACCAATGATATCCAGCAGGTACAGCTGTTAATGACAATGCTTTTCCGTATTGTCCTCTATGCGCCTATCCTGGGTATTGGAGGTGTTATACATGCACTTGGTACCAATAAGTCAATGGCGTGGATTATTGCGGTTGCGGTAGGTGCAATTCTGGTGGTAGTGGGTATTCTCTTTAGTGTAGCCATGCCAAAGTTCCAGTCTCTGCAGAAATTAATTGACCGTCTGAATCTGGTATCCAGAGAAATCCTTCAGGGAGTTCCGGTTATCCGTGCTTTCAGTACTGAGAAACATGAGGAAGATCGTTTTGAAACCGCTAACCACAATTTAATGAAGACAAATCTTTTTGTAAACCGCTGTATGACATTTATGATGCCGCTTATGATGTTTATCATGAATGGAATTACGGTATTGATTGTATGGAAAGGTGCAGCCGGAATTGATAACGGAAATATGCAGGTTGGTGACCTGATGGCATTTATCCAGTATACCATGATGATTATTATGTCCTTCCTGATGCTTACCATGCTTTCCATTATGCTGCCAAGAGCAAGTGTATCTGCTTCACGTATTAATGAAGTACTGGCAACAGAAGTGATTCTTCATGATCCAAAAGATCCAAAAAAAGCAGACAGAAGCAAGAAAGGTCTTGTAGAATTTAAAAATGTTTCCTTTACCTATCCAGAAGCAGAGGAGAGTGTACTTTCCAACCTGAGCTTTTCAGCGAAACCGGGTCAAACAACGGCGGTTATCGGAAGTACCGGATGCGGTAAGTCCACATTGGTAAATCTGATTCCAAGATTTTTCGACGTGACAGAGGGACAGATTCTCGTAGATGGTGTGGATGTCCGGGAAATGAGCCAGCATGAGCTTCATGATAAAATCGGATATGTACCTCAAAAGGGTGTCCTGTTCTCGGGAACGATTGCTACCAACCTGCGTTACGGCAAGGAGGATGCAACGGATGAAGAAGTGGCAAAAGCAGCTGAAATTGCCCAGGCATATGACTTTATCCAGGAAAAAGATGAAAAATTTGATTCACCGATTGCCCAGGGCGGAACTAATGTGTCCGGAGGACAGAAGCAGAGGCTTTCCATTGCCAGAGCAATAGCAAAAGAACCTGAGATCTATATCTTTGACGATAGTTTCTCAGCGCTGGACTATAAGACGGATGTTGCCCTCAGAGGAGCGTTGAAAAGGGAAACGAAAGATGCCACAACGATTATTGTTGCACAGCGTATCAGTACGATTCTCCATGCAGAGCAGATCATCGTTCTGGATGAAGGCAAAGTAGCAGGTGTCGGAACACATCAGGAATTACTGAAAAACTGCGACGTATATTATCAGATTGCAGCATCACAATTGTCAAAGGAGGAATTGTCCAATGAGTAATGAGAAACACAACAGGGCCCGTGGACCAATGGGACCGGGCGGACAGATGGTTCCGGGTGAGAAAGCAAAAGATTTTAAGGGAACGATGAAGAAGCTCATAGGATATATGGGCAGATATAAATTCCGCTTTTTGATTATGATGGTTTTCGCGATTGCCAGTACCACATTTGCAATCATCGGACCTACTATTTTAGGTAATGCAACGACAGAAATTTTTAACGGATTAATGGGCAAAATCAATGGAACCGGCGGTATTAACTTTGATAAAATTGGAGAGATTCTCCTTACGCTGCTGGGATTATATGTGATGAGTGCCTGTCTCTCCTTTATACAGGGATTCATTATGTCTGGGATCTCCAATGATGTATCGTATAATTTGAGAAAAGATATATCACACAAGATTAACCGTATGCCGATGAAGTATTTTGAAAGCAGAACTACAGGTGAAATACTTTCCAGAATCACCAATGATGTGGATACGCTGGGACAGAGCTTGAATCAGAGTGTTACCCAGCTGATAACTTCAGTTACCATGCTGATTGGTGTATTCATCATGATGCTGCGCATCAATATTATTATGACAATCTGTGCCCTTTTGATTCTTCCGATCTCTATGCTGATTATCAGCAGGGTTATGAAGTTTTCACAGAAATTCTTCCAGCAGCAGCAGAAATTCCTGGGAGATGTAAACGGACAGGTGGAAGAAGTATACAGCGGTCACAATATTGTAAAAGTATTTAACAAGGAACATTCGGTTGTAACAGAATTTAAAGAAACAAACCAGAAATTATATGAATCTGCATGGAAATCTCAGTTCTTTTCCGGAATGATGATGCCTATTATGCAGTTTGTAGGTAATCTGGGATACGTTATGGTTGCTCTTCTTGGCGGCTTCTTAGTAATCAAAGGAAGCATTCAGGTAGGTCAGATACAGTCCTTTTTCCAGTATATCCGTAACTTTACCCAGCCAATCCAGCAGATTGCACAGGTAACCAATATGCTGCAGGCTACAGCAGCCGCATCGGAACGTGTATTTGAATTCCTGGAGGAGGATGAAGAAGATCAGAAGGTTGAAAATCCGGTTCATATCGACAACTTACAGGGAAATGTTGAATTTGAGCATGTAAGCTTTGGCTACAATCCGGATCATATCACGATTCATGATTTCTCAGCTCATATCAATGAGGGTCAGAAGATCGCGATCGTGGGACCGACAGGAGCAGGAAAGACCACAATGATAAAGCTTCTCATGCGCTTTTATGATGTCAATACCGGTTCCATCAAGGTGGATGGCCATGATCTTCGGAATTTCAACAGAAGTGAACTCCGTGAAATGTTCGGTATGGTATTACAGGATACCTGGCTGTACAACGGAACGATTATGGAAAATATCCGGTACGGCCGTCTGGGTGCTACCGATGAAGAAGTAATCGAGGCTTCTAAAGCGGCACATGCCCACAATTTTATTAAGACACTGCCAGGGGGATATAATATGGTATTAAATGAAGAGACCAGTAATATATCCCAGGGCCAGAAGCAGCTTCTGACCATAGCGAGGGCGATCCTTGCAGATCCGAAGATCTTAATCCTGGATGAAGCTACAAGTTCCGTTGATACAAGAACGGAAGTGCGTATCCAGAAAGCGATGGATTATCTGATGAAGGGACGTACCAGCTTTGTAATTGCCCACAGATTGTCTACGATTCGTGATGCAGACCTGATACTGTTTATGAAAGACGGTAATATTGTAGAGCAGGGGAACCACGATGAGCTAATGGCGAAGAATGGATTCTATGCGGATCTGTACAACAGCCAGTTTATAAAAACTGCATAACTGCAAAAAAACCCCGCCGGGAGCTAATGCTTTGGCGGGGTTTTTAAAAATGTCAAAATCATATGGTTCGTCTCATCTGCCCATTTTCCAAAAACAAAATGGGTGGCACCAGGAATGATTTTTAATTGCGCTTTGGGAATAGAGTGGGCAATCAGTTTTGTGTGCTGCTCTTTGATCATATCGTGCTGTCCGGCAATTACCATGGTAGGAACGGTAATCTTGGCAAGCATTTCCGGGCGTACATGGGGTTCCTTTACCATAAGTCCCAAGACGGAGGCATTGTGTAATGCCTTTTTATCAAATTTTGCTATAAAGGAACATAAATAATAGCCAATGATAATTGGAAACTGCACGGTAAATTTCACACCGGATGGGGACAGGTTGGCTCCGGCAAGAACCAGAAAGTCTATTTTAAATGTTGAGTTTAAGGCAATTTCCAGTGCCGCATTTGCCCCGTCACTGAATCCGATCAGTGCCGCATGGGTAACCCCCAGCTTTTGAAGCAGCATAACTGCATCTTTTGCAATCTGCTTCAGAGTAATCGTTGTATCAGCAGCCATGGAACGGCCATGTCCCCGGCTGTCCATGGTAATTACTCGGTAATCCTTGGAAAATACTTCTAACTGACGCTGAAAGCAGGTCCAGTCTTCTCCATTTCCATGAATGAATAATATAGTATTTTCATTATCACTATCGCCATATATGCGGTAGTAGATTTCGGCATCGTGAATATTCAGATAGCCGTCTTTTAACGCTTCGATGATAATCACTCCTGTTCTGTCTTGATAATCTCATTATAAGTGATATTTAGAAAAAAGCAATTGGAAAATGAAAGGAAATCTAAAAAAACAATTGTTCTGTTTTTTGAAAGGCAGTATAATAGTCGAATACAGAGAAAAGCCTGCGCAGAGAACCAGATTCAGGCGGATGGGAGAATATATGGAATACATACCGGCTAAGACCATAGTAACCAAAACAAAGAGTGCGGATTACTGGTTTGGCATTAATTATAATATGAATATTTACAAGGGGTGCTGCCATGGTTGCATTTACTGTGACAGCCGTTCGGAGTGTTACCGAATTGATGATTTTGACCGGGTGAGGGCAAAAGAAAACGCCTTGCAGATCATCCGGGATGATTTGCGGAGAAAAGTAAAAACAGGAGTCGTGGGAACAGGTGCTATGAGTGATCCCTATAATCCATTTGAAAAGAGCCTGATGCTCACCAGGCATGCGCTTGAGCTTGTGGACGCTTTCGGATTTGGCGCTGCAATAGCCACAAAAAGTCCGCTTATTACAAGAGATATGGATATACTGGAGGGGATACAGGAGCATTCCCCTGTTCTGTGCAAGATTACGGTAACCACAGCAGACGATGAATTATGTAAGAAAATAGAGCCCGGGGTGGCACCTTCTTCCAGGCGTTTTGAAGCCCTGGGAGAACTTTCAAGCCATGGTATCTTCGCAGGAATTTTGCTGATGCCGGTGCTTCCTTTTATAGAAGACAGCGAAGAGAATATACTGCGCATAGTACGAAAAACGGCGGAAATGGGTGGTAAATTTATCTATCCCGCGTTTGGTGTTACCTTGCGCCAGAACCAAAGAGAATGGTATTTTGGGAAGTTGGAAGAAATATTCCCAGGTGAAAAACTGGCGGAGAAATATATCAAACGGTTTGGCAGTTATTATGAGTGCAGAAGTCCGAAAGCTAAGAAATTATGGGGAATATTCGCAAAGGAATGCGAAAAGTTCGGAATACGCTATAAGATGCAGGATATCATTTATGGCTATCAGAAGAACTATCAGGTAACCCAGCTGAGTTTGTTTGACTTATAAAAGGGGGAAGCTATATGGATCATAAATACATACGATCAATAAAAATAGAATGGGAAAAAACAGACCCGTATGTTTACTACAGGGAGATAGAAGCGCTAACGTCTATAAAAGCGCTGGATTTTGAGCACAATATCACCTTTTTTGTGGGTGAAAATGGTTCCGGGAAATCAACGCTTTTAGAAGCCATTGCAGTGGCATATGGCTTTAATCCGGAGGGCGGCAGTGTTAATTACAATTTTTCATCAAAGGATACCCATACGGATTTATGGAAGTATCTGCGCATTGTTAAAGGCATTCGCAAAGCCAAGGACGGGTTTTTCTTAAGAGCGGAGAGCTTTTACAATGTGGCTACGCAGATGGAGGAGCTAGCCAGGACAACGGTTGGTGGAACCATGATGGACCCGGGGTTTCTGAGTGGATATGGAGGAAAATCACTGCATCATCAATCCCATGGGGAAAGTTTTCTGGCGATTGTCCAGAATCGGTTTCGGGGAGACGGCGTTTATATTTTGGACGAGCCGGAAGCGGCATTGTCACCACAGAGACAGCTGACGCTTTTATTATACATAGCTCAGCTTGCAAAAGAGGGTTCTCAGTTCATCATAGCCACACATTCCCCTATCTTGCTTGGAATGCCGGATGCAGGAATCTATTCCTTTGATGATAACAGTGTTTCACCCATTTCTTATGAAGATGCAGAATGCTATCAGGTGATGGAAATGTTTATCAATCACCGACAGGTAATATTAGAGCGCTTGCTGAACAGTGAGGAGGAAGAGATATAAGCATAACTATATATTATATATAGAAGAAACTATTTATAATAGAAGAAACTGATTAATGGAGATATAAATAAAATTCTTTCGAATGAGAAAATAAAATAATTTTTTCAAAATGCATCCTTTTTCCATTGTCATTTGTCTAATGATTGTAAACACGTAAAAGTGAGAAAGAAATGCACTTTGAAAAAGGAGGTGTTCCATTGAAGCATCTGGTAATGAAAGCACAGAAAAATGATGAAGAGGCATTCATCAAGCTTATGGAATTAAATAAGCAGAGCATGTACAAGATAGCAAAATCTTATCTGCACCACGAGGAAGATATTGCAGATGCCATGCAGGAAACGGTTTTAAAGTGTTATGAAAAGTTAGAAACATTAAAAGAACCACGGTATTTTAAAACATGGCTGGTTCGGATACTGATTAATAACTGCAAGGACATTTTAAGACAGAATCAGACATTATGTCTTATGGAGGAGTTCCCGGAACTGGCAGATCCGGATCTGCCACAGGACAACCTGGAATTTACAGAACTTTTGAATTCTCTGAATGAGAAATATCGTACTATCCTGATCTTATACTACATAGAAGGGTTTAATACAAGAGAAATTGCTGAACTTCTGGAAATGAATGAGCATACGGTGAAAAGCCGTCTACTGCGTGCCAGGCAAAGCTTTGCCAGGGAATATCAAAAAGACATAGCGTGTGCCGGCAGGTAGAGTGCGAAAGAAATCACTCTCAAACCGGTAAGCATTCAAACCAGTAATAGGAATAGAGCAGATGTGCTATTCATGGTGTAAAGATGGAAAAAAATAAGTATTAGAAAGGATGCCACAATCAATGGGAAAAAATTATTCGGAAGAAGAAGTTAAAAAAATATTAAATGAAGATATTACAACGACAAATATAGTGGACCAGAAAATGAATCAGGCATATCAGGAAATTCGCAGCAAAAAATCTGGAAGAGGAAAGCATCGTTCTTATAAGAAAGTAGTGGTGGCGGCAGCAGCAGCGGCACTGATCGCAACGACTTCCTTAGTGGCATTGGCTGCCAATGGATTCTTCCAGAAGGAAGTAGTACAAAGCAATGATTCCGTATCATATAAGTTTACGGTTGACTATGAATTAAGTACAAATAAAATAGAAGTGAAACCGGGGTATCTGCCGGAAGGGTATACAACAGAGTTTGCCGAAAATAAATTCTGTAAAGAGGATAACTGGGGAAATGGAATTTCCATCATTCCTATGAGTACAGCGGATATTAAGCGGATAAACAACGAGTTTTCTGTGGATAAGATTGAAAATGTGGAAAAGACGACCCTAAATGGGATGGAAGCCCATGTGATTACCGTAAAGGAAGCTGAAAAATATAGAAGAGGGAACTGTGTACTCCTGTTTAATCCCGAGGATGGTTATGTCATAGAGGTTTGGGGCTATTATGACGTTCCGGTTGATGAATTAAAGAAAGTAGCAGACCAGCTTGAAATAGAGAAATCACAGGATGAAACGGTAGCACTTCCGACGGCGGAAGAAGAGGAAAAAGAAAAGGGAATGCAGCAGGAAGACCAGAAAAGGGAGGAACAATACCAGAAGGCGAAAGAAGCAGGGGTTGGAGAAGACAGGATTGCGCCAATCGGACAGGAAATTAAGGCTCAGGATTTTGATAATGAGGAACTTGCTGCTATAGGTGACGGATTCAATAAACTTGGATACACCATAGAGAGCGCACATTATATAGATTCCATTGCAGACTATCCCAAAGAATACTTCTATAATTACGATGAGGATATAGCATCCTGCCTGAACGAAGACGGCAGCCTGCGTGAGCATCTTCGCCAGAAGCTGGATGAGGAGGGCAGGTTGTCAATAGATGAAAGCACAGAAGATTCAGTGGGAAGTAAATTCCTGGTAGTGGATGTCCAGGTAAAAAATTATGCGGACCAATCAGTGGATGCACCTTTATCCTTGAGTACGGCAAGGCTTCAGCCGCGGGGAGACGGTACATATGATATGGATAGCAAATGGGAAAGTATGGCTGTTCCAATGGAAAACTGGCCAAGTCTGGAAGGTCCGGTCTATTTCGACCAGCCGCAGAATGTGGAAGGCAATGACAGAATCCACCAATTTTTCTTCCGTACTATTCAGCCGGGTGAAACATTAAATTATACGCTGATATATGTGGTAGACGAAGATATGACGGAAGAAATATTCCTGGCACCGCCAATTACTAACGCAGATGCGGAACTGACAACGAAATATTTTTCCTTAAAAACTAATTGACAATTTATGAAAGAAGTGATATTGTTAATACTATAGTTGATAAGAGTAAATGCAATGAAGAGGAATAGTACAATTATTTCTGATTACAGAAAGCTGTCGGTTGATGCGAGACAGTTGAGGAAGAAATTGGAACTCACCTTGGAGCGGCTGCCCCAAATTCTTAATAAAGTTTAAATGCTGGATAGAGAAAAGTAGACGCAGACGGATCCCCAACCGTTATCTGGGTAGGATATAAGATTCCATAGAATCCGTATCTGATGAGTGTATGAAGAAATTCATAAAATAGAGTGGTACCGCGCAAGACAAGTATATTTTAGTCTTTCGTCTCTAAATGACAACAGGATTGTCAGGAGACGAAAGGCTTTTTTTGTTTCCAAAAATACGTTGTTATCTAACATTTAACAATTGCAGACGATTATCAACATATAAATGGAACAAATGGAAATGCATTGCCACAAAATCAAGCAATGCTGTCAAAGTCAAAAAGAAAAGGAGATCAGAAATATGAATAACGTGAATAAGTACACAAGGCAGTATTTTATGCCGCCGGTAAATGCAATGAACTGGGCAAAGAAAGAATATATTGAAAAAGCGCCAATCTGGTGTAGTGTTGACTTAAGAGATGGAAATCAGGCATTGATCGTACCCATGTCGTTAGATCAGAAGATTGATTTTTTCAAATTGCTGGTAAAAGTCGGTTTCAAAGAAATTGAAGTTGGTTTTCCGGCAGCCTCAGATACAGAATATCAGTTTTTGAGAGCTTTAATTGAGAAAAATTTAATTCCGGATGACGTAACCATTCAGGTGCTGACACAGGCGAGAGAGCACATCATCCGTAAGACCTTTGATGCATTAAAAGGAGCAAAAAAAGCAGTTGTCCATGTATATAACTCCACTTCTTATGCACAAAGAGAACAGGTATTCAAGAAATCCAAAGAAGAAATACTGAATATTGCAGTGGAAGGTGCGGCATTATTAAAGAAATTGGCGGCAGAAACCGAAGGGAATTTTTCTTTCGAATACAGTCCGGAGAGCTTTACGGGAACAGAAGTGGAATATTCTCTGGAAGTATGTAATGCAGTTTTGGAAGTCTGGCAGCCAACGCCTGACAATAAGGTAATCATCAATCTGCCCAGTACCGTACAGCATTCCATGCCCCATATTTACGCAAGCCAGATTGAATATATGTGCGATAACATGAAATACCGTGAAAATGTAATTGTTTCCCTGCATCCACACAATGACAGAGGATGCGGTGTGTCGGATGCGGAATTAGGTATTCTGGCTGGTGCCGACAGAATCGAAGGCACATTGTTTGGAAATGGAGAACGTACTGGTAACGTGGATATCGTAACACTGGCAATGAATATGTATTCCCAGGGGGTAGATCCGGAACTTGACTTTAGCAATATGCCGGCAGTCTGTGATGCCTATGAAGAGTTTACCGGAATGAAGATCGATATGAGAAGCCCATACAGCGGCGCATTGGTATTTGCAGCATTCTCCGGTTCCCACCAGGATGCAATTGCCAAGGGCATGAAATACCGTGAAGACCATGACTGTGACCAGTGGACAGTTCCATACCTGCCAATTGACCCTACGGATGTGGGAAGGCTCTATGAAGCAGATGTTATTCGCATTAACAGCCAGTCCGGAAAAGGCGGAATCGGATATATTCTGGAACAGAATTTCGGCCTGAACTTACCGGCAAAGATGAGAGAAGCCATGGGATATGCGGCAAAATCTGTATCAGACGAACAGCACAAAGAACTTATGCCGGAAGAAATCTTCCAGTTGTTCAAGGACAAATTCGAAGACATTGCAACGCCTTACGATATTACAGAAGTACACTTCAAACAGCATAATGGCATTATAGCGGAAGTAGTTGTGGATGTAAACGGAGAAAGCCGTACTGCAATCGCAGCCGGAAACGGACGTCTAAACGCAGTAAGCAATGCTCTTAAGAAACAATTCCGTCTGGAATACGATTTAATCACTTACCAGGAGCATGCATTGGAACAGAGCTCCAGCTCTAAAGCGATCGCTTATGTGGGTATTCGCAATAAAGACGGCATACTTTTCTGGGGTGCAGGCGTAGACCAGGATATTATCCAGGCATCCATTCATGCATTAGTTACCGCAATTAATAATATGGTGGCAGAATAAATTTAAGCTAATCTCTGCAATTCATGATGTAATGGCTGATCAATATAATTCAGTCTCTGCAATTCATGATATAATGGCAGATTAGTTGCAGAAAAAAAGCATGTTGCCGCAATTATTAAAACAGCATTATATATTTGAAATAGAAAAGCCCTGATATCTATGAAAAATTTCATAAATATGCAGGGCTTTTTTTATGCCGGGCAATTAAGCCTGGCATATTTAAATATGTAATAGAATACAATAGATCAGATGAGTCCATTATCTTTGCAGAGTGCTTCTATACTGCGGTCATAGGTAGCTTCTGCTTCTGCTGAGAAAAAGCATCCGGGCACTCCTTCGTTGTGATCCCGGTGATGTGCCACACACTCACAGCATTTACCGTGACGAGGGCAGTCATATGTACAGGTACAAGGTTTTTTATTCGTACAACCCATTTATAGTCCTCCTTATCTTTTGTTGATATATTTTATCAGTTATGTTAAGAAAAAGCAAGTTCAGAGTGGCAGACTAATCAGACAATCACGCATACGGGAATGCATAGCTGTCAAAAAAATATTCAAATACGCTTTTAAATTAAATAGAGAGGAGCAGCAGGCTCCTCTCTGATAAAATATTTATTTACTTTTGTTTACGAAAGATTCGCAGTCTGTACATTCAATTTTAGTTGGGTTTGATTCGTGAGTTCCAACTTTAATAGCGTTAAGTGTACAGTAGTTTTCTGATTCAGCATGATGAGTACAGTTGTTTACGGAACATTTAATAGATTCGTTTTTCATAATTTTCACCTCCTTGATAATGGTACTAAATAGTTTGCACAACAATTGATTTTTTATACCGGATGTGATCAAAAAATGTTTCCCGGAAGAAAATGAAAGCATTTGAGATGCATAAAATTTTGCAGAATAACCGACAGACAAATCCAGCAACTTACAAAATTATTTAAAATATTTCAAAATAATTAAATTGTTTCGAAAATATTACTGAGTGATTAAATAGGCATTAAAATGCCCAAAAATACAGGGGGTTAGAGAAAAATGTTGTAAAATGTAGAAAAATAATCCATAAAAATGGTAAAAAGCCAGGAAAAAGAACTAGTAATATTTAATAAAAATATGCATAAAAATATTGAAATAAATATGAATAATGCACATAGATACAATGTGATGAAAAATTGTACATGTAAGATATTACAAAAATATGAATTCATGCTTGACACATTCTTTTCTTTTCAATATAATTGCAATACACAGACAAGCGAGGGGGCTTTGTGTAAATTGTTTTTGTTTTTAAATATTTAAAAATACAATTATAAAGGGGAGCAATTATTTTAGGAAAGATGAGGAACGCCGTATGTGGCTGTTAAAATCGCTAGTTAGGAAGTTGTACAAATTAAAAAAATATTTGTTCAGACGAAGATACCGCGGATGCCGTATTAATTGCGTAGCTGCTACTTTTGTTGCAGTTATAAGTACTGTTGTCCTGCTTTGTGCAGTCGGCTTCAGTGATGGCGGTAAGAACAAGGTATATGCCGTTACACAACAGAATGCGGTTACAGACGAAACACCGCAAAAGGCGAAAGATAAAAAGTTCCAGGCAGGCCTAATGGGTATCATGAACTGTATATCCAGTATGGAAGAACTGTCCAGGTCTTCAAAAGCACAGGAAGTATCAGGAGCAGGAGAGGAAGTACTGGTGGGGGCATCCAAAGCCAGCAGGAGAGAAGTAAACAGGATGACAATTGAAAAGGGCATGGAGCCGGCAGGAACAGTTGGTTACAGTGCGTCACAGATTGTGAAGGACAACCATATGCCTGTGGAAGATTACAATGCACTTCTTCGCATAGTGGAAGCGGAAGCGACCGGCGGGGATATGAAAAGTAAGATTCTGGTGGCAAATGTAGTACTTAACAGAGTAAACAACAGTCATTTTCCGGATAGCATATATGACGTTGTATGGGAGCGGGTAAATGGTGATCCGCAGTTTTCTCCAACGGCAGACGGAAGGATTGACAGTGTTACGATTTCGGATGAAACAATTGAAGCCGTTGACCGTGCATTAAATGGTGAAGATTATTCAGAAGGTGCATTGTACTTTATCGCAAGATCCAGTGCAGACCAGATCAATGTCAACTGGTTTGACACCAAATTGCAGAAATTGTTCGTGTATGGCGGACATGAATTTTTTACATACGAAGGTTATTGATAAAATGGCGGCTGCGTTTTTGTGCAGCTGCCTTTTTTCGGCTTGTGTACTTTGAAAAGGTATGCTATAATCTGTACTTAAAGAATATAATTTAAACCAATGTAAAGGATGAAGACGATGGATTTGTTATACAAAAGTACGAGAAGTAATGAAACTGCAGTAACAGCTTCCCAGGCAATTTTAAAGGGATTATCCGCAGACGGTGGGCTATTTGTTCCATCCGCTATTCCTGCATTAGATGTGGATATGGAGACTTTGGCAGGTATGAGCTACACAGAGACGGCATATGAAGTTATGAAGCTGTTTTTTACGGACTTTACGGAAGAAGAGTTAAAATCCTGTATTGCAAAAGCTTACGATGAAAAGTTTGATACCACTGAGATTGCACCGATTATTAAAGAAGACGGCGCTTATTATCTGGAGCTGTTTCACGGCGCTACCATTGCATTTAAAGATATGGCACTTTCAATTCTGCCTCATTTGCTTACGACTTCAGCGAAAAAGAATAATGTGGAAAATGAAATCGTAATTCTGACTGCTACCTCAGGGGATACCGGTAAAGCAGCGCTGGCTGGTTTTGCAGATGTACCGGGAACCAGAATTGTGGTATTCTATCCCAAAGACGGTGTAAGCCCTATTCAGGAAAAGCAGATGGTTACCCAGAAGGGTGCGAATACTTTTGTTGTAGGCATTAACGGTAACTTTGATGATGCGCAGACAGGTGTGAAGAATATATTCGGTGATAAGGAGCTGGAAGCACAGATGGCAGCTGCCGGATACCAGTTTTCTTCAGCCAACTCTATTAATATCGGTCGTCTTGTTCCACAGGTGGTTTATTATGTATATGCCTATGCAAAATTATATGCTTCCAAAGAGATAGGCAAATCCGAGAAGATCAATGTGGTTGTGCCAACCGGTAACTTTGGAAATATTCTGGCTGCATATTACGCTAAAAATATGGGTGTGCCCATTGACAAGCTGATTTGTGCCTCTAATGACAACAAAGTGCTGTATGATTTCTTTACAACAGGTACATATGACAGAAATCGTGAATTTATCCTTACTACATCACCATCTATGGATATTCTGATTTCCAGTAACCTGGAGCGGTTGATCTATAAGATTGCCGGACAAGATGCGGATAAGAATCTGGAAATGATGGCAGCCCTTGGCAAAGAAGGAAAGTATGACATTACAGAAGAAATGAAAGCACAGCTTTCGGATTTCTATGGAAATTATGCTACGGAAGAAGAGACGGCACAGGAAATTGCCTCTGTATACCGTAAGACGGGATATATCATGGATACCCACACGGCGGTAGCTTCCTGTGTATTTAAGAAATATGAAGCAGAAAACAGAGATCATAACAAGTCTGTAATTGCGTCTACTGCAAGCCCTTATAAGTTTACAAGGAGCGTTATGGATGCGATTGATATGAAGTATGATGCAATGACAGATTTTGAACTGGTGGACGAACTTTGTGAGCTTTCTAAAGTGAAAGTTCCAGGTGCAATTGAAGAAATCAGAACAGCTCCCGTACTTCACGATACTGTTGTAGAAGTAAATGAGATGAAAGACATCGTGAAAAAGTTCTTAAATATGTAAGCGGAGTCTTGGAAAGGTAGGATTTTGTTATGGATAGTATGTACATGCTCATGGATTTACTTTTCGTAGGCTGCGGTGTATACGTTTTGTATGCATTTTATCTGATGAAAACAAAGGGTGAAATAAAGGAAAATGTTTTGTTGTCCAGAGATATCTCAGTTTCAAAGTGTAAAGATAAGGCAGGATACATCAAATATATGACACCAAGACTTCTGGTATTTGGTATCGTATTGCTGATCATTGGAATTGTAAGCCTTATTGGCGATTATTTTAAACTTTTAGGATTGGGATCCTTAATTATTCTGGCAATCGGACTGATTGTAATGGTATGGTTTGTATTGATTACCAGGAAGTCCATGAAAACATTCTGGTAAATATAATAAAAGAGTTTCAACCGCTTATCTGACTGGTTGAAACTCTTTTTATAATTCATAGAATAAGCTTATTCAGCCTCCGGACGTTCGTGAAGAGGTGTATATTCTTTATGCTTTGCAACACTCTTGTAAGCAGGACGGATAATTTTTCCGTTGTTTGCCAATTCTTCAATACGATGTGCGCTCCATCCCACAACACGTGCGATTGCAAAGATAGGGGTGAATAATTCCGTGGGAAGATCCAGCATACTGTAAACAAATCCACTGTAGAAGTCTACGTTGGCGCTTACACCTTTATAGATTTTACGTTCTTCTCCGATAACCTGGGGAGCCAGGCGCTCAATCATGGAGTAGAGCTTGAATTCTTCTTCCCTTCCTTTTTCTTTGGAAAGGCTCTCTACAAAGGATTTAAATATATTTGCTCTTGGATCAGACAGGGAATAAACCGCGTGTCCCATTCCATAGATCAGTCCTGCGTGGTCAAATGCTTCTTTGTTTAACAGGCGTTTCAGGTAATTTTTGATTTCCCCTTCATCAGACCAGTCTTTTACCGATTTTTTCATATCTTCAAACATCTTGACTACTTTAATATTTGCTCCGCCGTGTTTCGGGCCTTTTAAAGATCCGAGAGAAGCAGCCATAGAAGAGTAAGTATCCGTACCGGATGAAGATACTACATGGGTTGTGAAGGTAGAGTTATTACCGCCGCCATGTTCCATATGGAGAATCAGTGCAACGTCTAAAATCTTAGCTTCCAGTTTTGTGAAATTACTGTTTGGGCGTAAAATGTGAAGAATGTTTTCAGCAGTAGATAATTCCGGCTGGGGTGAGTGGATGAAAAGGCTGTTGCCATCGTGATAGTGGCTGTATGCCTGGTAGCCATATACAGAAAGCATAGGGAAAAGGCTGATTAACTGCAGGCATTGTCTGAGGACATTTGGAATAGATACGTCATCTGCCCTGTCATCGTAGGAATAAAGTGTCAGTACGCTTCGTGCAAGGGTGTTCATCATATCCTGGCTTGGAGCTTTCATAATGATATCCCGGACAAAGCTGGTGGGCAGTGTGCGGTATGTAGCAAGCAGGTTGGAAAAATCACGTAATTGCTCTTCCGTTGGAAGTTTCCCGAAAAGAAGCAGATAAGTTACTTCTTCAAAGCCATAACGGTCATCATGGATGAAGCCCTGGACGATGTCTTCCACATCGATGCCGCGGTAGAAGAGTTTGCCTTCACAAGGAATCATTTCGCTGTCTACAACGGTATAGGAGCGGATCTCTGCGATGTCGGTCAGACCTGCAAGAACGCCCTTACCACTAATATCACGAAGACCTCTTTTTACTTCGTATTTTGTGTACAGCTCCGTGTTGATCTGGCTGGTATCAGTTGCCAGCTTGGAAAGAGCGAGAATATCAGGTGTAATTTCTGAATACGTACTCATAGTTGTTTCCTCCTGTTCTGTTTGAGCGTGTTTGAAATTCCTTTCCGACAGCTGCTCGGAAAGGAATTTGATAACACACTCTAATGTGATAAAGAATTAAATTCATTCTTTATCATATCATAAATTGGAAAAGAAAAATAGTAAAATTTTTAAAATGTAAAATAAGTATAAAATCATGAAAATGGATTGTTAAATGCTTGACATTTAAAAATAAAGGTGCGATAATTGAGAACGGTATTTGTGCAAAAATTCATAATTTCTGGTAAATCATTCTTTCTTGAATTATATATTGAAATTAGATGAATACTAGAGTATAATATTGTTATAAAGTTATATATCTTAAGTTACCTGGGGTGTTCGACAATCCTATCATTTTGAACCTACATGTACTTTTATGGGATTCCTACATTGCTGTGAAGGATGTCAGGCCACCGTTTGCAGTGGAAGACAGACGTCGCAGTTGCGGTTACCCACCTAGCTTTGCTAGGAGTCAAAAGATAGGAAACGGCACTTTGGGGCTTACAATAAAAAAGAACATTTGCTTAGCAGATGTTCTTTTTTGCGTTATTCATAAGGGGATGACCGAAATTGTTTTCTGGCGTACCGGTTTGAAAAATGTGGAAAAACAAGTTGTAAGCTTTTTGGACTGGGTGTATAATAATGGCATCGTATAAAAAGAATAAAAATGATAGAAAACTTAAAGGAGAGGACAAAAAATATGGGGATGATGACGAGTTTGTTTGGGAAAACCGGAGATGGCCAGGAGGCCAAAATTGTTACGATTATGAATAAAAACGGCTTGGGGATTGAAGTGACAAATTATGGTGCTACATTGGTGTCTGCAACGGTGCCGGATGAAAAGGGCCATATTGAAGATGTTATTTTAGGATATGAGGATGTAACGGATTACGTTGCAAACGGCGGTTTCTTTGGAGCGGTTATTGGAAGAAACGGCAATCGTATCGGGAAAGCTAAAGTGACCATTAACGGTGTAGAATATCAGATGGAGCAAAATGAGAATGAGAACAGTCTTCACAGCGGTACCAGGGGATTTGATAAGGCAATCTGGGATATGGAACTTCTGGAAGATGAAGCTACGGTAAAATTTACACATCACAGTCCGGATGGCGATGAAGGTCTACCAGGAAACTTTGATGTATCGGTTTCTTATACACTGACAGATGAAAATGAAATCAAAATCCACTATACCGGTGTTTCCGATGCGGATACCATAGCGAATATGACAAATCACAGTTATTTTAATCTTGCCGGACATGATAAAGGAACGATCCTGGATCATACTTTATGGATGGATGCGGATGCATTTACCGTAATTGATGCAGAGTCTATTCCCACAGGAGAACTGAGAAACGTGGAAGGTACTCCTATGGATTTCAGAAAAACAAGACGTATCGGTGATGATATTGATGATACATACGAACAGATTCAGCTGGCTCATGGATATGACCACAATTTTGTGCTGAATCAAAACGGGGAAGAAAAACTGCGCAGGATAGCGAAAGTGACGGATCCGGCAAGCAAACGAACAATGGAGGTTTACACGGATTGCGCAGGCGTGCAGTTCTATACAGGTAACTTTATTGAGAAAACTCAGATCGGAAAAGGCGGTATCCCTTATCAGAAGAGAAGCGGCTTATGTCTGGAAACCCAATTCTTCCCGGACGCTCCAAATCATGAAAATTTCCCTTCTTCTATTTTAAAAGCAGGGGAAGTTTATGATACGACTACGGTTTACAAATTTGGGTTTGAATGTAAATAATCCAGGAAATGATCAGATTCCGGTATTTTGAAGCTTTTGGCAGGCACATTGGATGTGAAATGTATTGCCGGAAGATGAAAAATGCCGGATTTTTGATTTTTCGTTAAAAAAACACTATGTCCTAATTTTGCGTTCTTTTTCTCCTGTTTTTGGATATACTAATATATAAATGAAGAGAAAACAGGAGCAAAGAATGAAGGATGACAATACCTTTGGAAAAATTCTTATATTAAGCGGCTGTATCATGGCTTTTTTATTGCTGTGTTTTTATGACACTTATAAAAAAAAGGGTGATGATGTCCTGAATAAATTGCAGGAGACAATTCAGACTGATCTGGCAGGACAAAAAGAAACCCGGGAATCTAAAACGGATAAAAAGAAATCCAATGAAAAAGAAAGCGTGAATGACCAGAAAAGCACAGAAGAGCAGAAAGAGGCGCAGGAAGATAAAAGCCAGGAAAACAAGGTCAAAGACGAAGCGGCGTCCTCTGGAGATACGCAGACGGCAGATGCACAAAATCCCCTTATACGTGTGCTCATCAAGACGGATGATTATGCGGGTGAGTACCATAACAGCGTGACGCTTCAGTGCAGTACAGATTATGTGCTGCAGTATGGAGAGACAACAGAAGAGCATGGTGCTGCGGACCCGTTGACGCTGACAGCTGACAGTCCTTATTTGAATGACGGTATACTGCGTATCCAGCCTAAGGATGAAAAGGGTGAGATTACATTGCCTGGGTTGAAAAGAGGTTATGAAAATCCTTCGTATCTGGGAAACTTTGAAATTGTAAAAAGAGACGCTGGTCTTTTAGTTATCAATGAACTGCCTCTGGAAACCTATCTCTGTTCTGTGGTACCCAGTGAGATGCCGGCTGCATATCCTCTGGAATCTCTGAAAGTGCAGGCGGTCTGTGCCAGGAGTTATGCCATCAAACAGATGCAGAACGGGCGTGGAGCGGAATTTAATGTACATGTTGACGATAGTGTCTCCTATCAGGTCTATAACAATCAGAAGCGGGATGAACGTGCCAGCGAGGCCGTAAACGCTACTGCGGGCCAGGTGATGCGTTCCGACGGGGACATTGTGGATGCGCTTTACTATTCAACCTCTTGCGGAGTAAATCTGAGCCAGGACCTTTCACAGGAAACAGTTTTTGCATCATTTATGACCACTGATAACCATACTGCGTATGAAGCCAGTGAACCCTGGTACCGGTGGAAGGCTGTATTTACAATTGATGAGCTGACGAGACTGGCAAATGCCTGGCAGCCGGATACGGGAAATGTAACAGCTTTAAGTATCGATTCCCGGGAGACAAATGGTGCCATTGCAAAATTTACTTTGCAGGGAGAGAATCAGAGCATTACGGTAGAGGGAGAATATACGGTTCGTAAACTGCTGTCTCCGGTGAACATTGCGGTAGTCGAACAGGATGGAAGCGAAGCTACAGGGATGTCTCTGCTGCCAAGCGCATTTTTCTATCTGACGCCGAACTATGAAAATGATGTGTTGGTCAGCTATACGTTTACGGGCGGGGGATACGGGCATGGAAAAGGAATGAGCCAAAATGGAGCAAGGCATATGGCAGATGCAGGAATGGGATATGAAGAAATATTAAAATACTTTTATGGTGATGTACAGATAGGATAAAATGATTGATATTTCCCCCAGGAGCGTGTTTAAAATTACTTTCTGCCAGATGTGCGTTCCGGTTTACGGGATTGGTGTGCCAAATTGGGATGCAGTGGACTGCGTAGACTAAATTTGGTGCATCCATCCCGCAAAGTGGGGTGTGCATCTGGTGTAAATGATTTTTCAAAAACGCTCTGGGCTTGCAGTGAGATCAAAAACGTGCTATGATTGGTTCACATAAAAACGTCAGAGGGATATTATGAAAGCTATTTGTACGATCATCAGATTTATCTTGAATTTTTTGAGGAAAGCCAAGCGGGACCGTGTGGATGCTTATTCTGCACAGTCTGCTTTTTATGTTATCATGAGTTTTATTCCCTTTATTATGTTACTGCTGACGCTGCTTAAGTATACCCCCCTTACGCCAGCCGATGTGGTGGATATGGTAATGGGGGTCTTGCCTGCCTCCTTCCGGGAGGTTCTGGAAGGACTGGTGGGCGGCGTATATACCGGTTCCACCGCACTGCTGTCAGGAACGGCTATCGCTGCCGTATGGGCGGCGGGGAGAGGGGTTATGGCAGTTACAAATGGTTTGAACTCCGTCCAGGGAATCCGTGAGACCAGAAATTACATTTACATGCGTCTGCGATCTGCTTTCTATACAGTGCTCTTTCTGGTTTCCATCGTTGCGGCAATGCTGCTGCTGGTGTTTGGAAATCAGGTACATGATTTGATTATCAGATATGTTCCTCTTCTAAAAGAATTTTCCGGGTTTATTATCAGTGTCAGAACCATTGCTACCATAACACTGCTTACGCTGTTATTTATGGCGATGTACAAAATGCTGCCAAACCGAAAGGACAGATTTGCCAACCTGTTGCCGGGAGGACTGTTTACGGCACTTGCCTGGTCCATATTTTCCTATGGATTTTCCATCTATTTTGAAATGGCAAAACGAATGTCTTCCATCTACGGAAGCCTGACATCGGCTGTCATGGTAATGCTATGGCTGTATTTCTGCATGTGGTTTATCTTCATCGGAGCTGAAATAAATTGTTATTTAGAAGATAGTTCGAGTTTTGACTTGACAGATTAAGTAAATATGATAAAATAGGTCATAGTAATAGTTAACAGGCAACAAATATCAAGAAAAAGAAATCATCGAATAATAAAAAGCGATGAAGGTGTCAGTAGAAGATCATTTTCTTACAGAGAGAGGAAGCCATCGGCTGGAAGCATCCTTAAGTTCAGATGATAAATTCGAATTTCCCACCGGAGCTGCATTTTTGAAATCACAGTAGGAAATGCCGACCATGCGCGTTAAGCATACTAATTAAGAGCCTGCAGCAGCAGGAATTAGGGTGGTACCACGGAACTCCAAGCTTCGTCCCTTACACCAGAGGGATGAGGCTTTTTTTGCGCGAATTAATGAGGCGTGCGCCAAAAGCCCCTGGAGCAAAGAGCCTGCTGGCAGAGCGATTTGCGCAAGGGACTTTTGGCATAGGGCGAAGCCCGCGACCGAGCCGCCAGGCGAGGTGAGCACGCCGGATGAAAGGCAGCCAGGCACACACTTCATCCACCCAAGAATCAGATAAAATGAAAAAGGAGAAATATAATGAAAGACAAATTGCAAGCCATCAAAGAAGAAGCATTGAGTCAGATCCAAACTTCCGATGCACTGGATAAATTAAATGATGTCCGTGTAGCATTTTTGGGTAAGAAGGGACAGTTAACAGCGGTTTTAAAAGGGATGAAAGATGTCACACCGGAGGAACGTCCGTTAGTGGGACAGATGGTGAATGACACCAGAGCTGCTATTGAAACCTTTTTAGAAGAGACAAAGAAGAAGTTAGAGGCTAAGGTTCGGGAAGAGAAATTAAAGAGTGAAGTAATTGACGTTACACTTCCGGCTAAGAAGAATAACGTTGGTCATCGTCATCCGAACACCATTGCTTTGGAAGAAGTAGAGCGTATCTTTGTAGGTATGGGCTATGAAGTAGTGGAAGGACCTGAGGTAGAATACGACCTTTACAATTTTGAAAAATTAAATATCCCCGCAAATCACCCAGCTAAGGATGAGCAGGATACTTTTTATGTGAATAAAGACATTGTTTTAAGAACACAGACATCACCGGTACAGGCACGTGTCATGGAACAGGGGAAACTTCCGATCCGTATGATTGCTCCGGGAAGAGTATTTCGGTCAGATGAAGTGGATGCCACACATTCCCCGTCTTTCCA
The DNA here is from genome assembly GCA_900540475.1 of uncultured Robinsoniella sp. Taxonomy (GTDB): domain Bacteria; phylum Bacillota; class Clostridia; order Lachnospirales; family Lachnospiraceae; genus Robinsoniella. The sequence continues at coordinate 24,678 of UQGG01000013.1, forward strand.
CCAGATCGAAGGTTTGGTAATTGATAAGAATATTACATTTGCAGATTTAAAAGGAACTCTGGAAGAGTTTGCAAAAGAATTGTTCGGACCGGAGACAAAGACAAAATTCCGTCCTCATCATTTCCCATTTACTGAGCCAAGTGCCGAAGTGGATGTGACTTGTTTTAAATGCGGTGGCGAAGGATGCCGTTTCTGTAAAGGATCAGGCTGGATTGAAATTCTGGGCTGCGGTATGGTGCATCCTCATGTTCTGGAAATGTGCGGAATCGATCCACAGGTTTACAGCGGTTTTGCCTTTGGCGTGGGTCTCGAACGTATCGCACTTTTGAAATATGAGATTGACGATATGAGATTACTGTATGAAAACGATATTCGTTTCTTAAAACAATTCTAATGGAAATTAAGTAAAGAGAGGAAAACAGAATGAATACATCATTATCATGGATTAAAGCATACGTTCCGGATCTGGAAGCGGATGCACAGGAATATACGGATGCGATGACTTTGTCAGGCACCAAGGTAGAGGGATTTGAGAGACTGGATGAAGACCTGGAAAAAATTATAATCGGACAAATTGAATCTATTGAGAGACATCCGGATGCGGATAAGCTGATTATCTGCCAGGTGAATGTAGGCACGGAAACCGTACAGATCGTAACAGGTGCTCCAAATGTAAAAGAAGGGGATAAAATTCCGGTTGTACTTGACGGCGGACGTGTAGCGGGCGGACATGACGGCAAGAAGACAAAAGGCGGAGTAAAGATTAAAAAAGGAAAGCTGCGCGGAATTGAGTCATGCGGTATGATGTGCTCCATTGAAGAACTGGGATCAACAAGAGAGATGTACCCGGAATCACCGGAGTATGGTATTTACATTTTTCCGGAAGATGCTAAAGTAGGAGAAAGTGCCATACATGCGCTGGATTTAGACGATGTTGTATTTGAATATGAGATTACTTCCAATCGTGTGGACTGCTATAGCGTAATCGGTATCGCCAGAGAAGCGGCGGCTACTTTTAATAAAAAGTTTGTACCTCCGGTTGTAGCAGAAACGGGAAATGACGAAGATGTAAATGATTATATTAAAGTTACGGTACAGGATTCAGAGCTTTGCCCGCGGTACTGTGCAAGAGTGGTTAAAAATATCAAAATTGCTCCTTCACCCGTGTGGATGCAGAGGCGCCTTGCTGCAAACGGCATACGTCCAATTAACAACATTGTAGATATTACCAACTATGTTATGGAAGAATACGGCCAGCCTATGCATGCTTATGACTATGATAGCATTGCCAATCATGAAATTATAGTGAGACGTGCAAATGCAGGTGAAAAATTTGTTACTCTGGATGGTCAGGAAAGAACTTTGGATGAGTCCGTTCTGATGATCTGTGATGGGGAAAAAGCAGTTGGTATTGCCGGAATCATGGGTGGTGAAAATTCTATGATTACCGACAATGTGAAAACGATGTTATTTGAAGCTGCCTGTTTCGATGGAACGAATATCAGACTTTCCAGTAAGAAAGTGGGTCTGCGTACAGATGCATCCGGTAAATTTGAAAAAGGTCTGGACCCGAATAATGCCCAGGCGGCAATAGACCGTGCATGCCAGCTGGTGGAAGAGCTGGGAGCAGGAGAAGTTGTAGGCGGAATGACCGATGTCTACGGCAAAAAGAAAAATCCGGTTCGCATCGGATTTGAACCGGAAAAGATAAATGCACTGCTGGGAACCGATATTTCCAAAGAAGATATGCTGGGATATTTTGAAAAGATTGGACTTAAATATGATGAAGCTGCCAACGAGATTATAGCACCTACTTTCCGCCATGATCTGTTCCGTATGGCGGATCTGGCTGAAGAAGTGGCGCGATTCTATGGTTATGACAATATACCCACGACACTTCCAAAAGGAGAAGCTACCACAGGAAAATTGCCATTTAAGCTGAGAATTGAAGAAGTGGCAAGAGACATTGCAGAATTCTGCGGTTTCTCTCAGGGAATGACTTATTCTTTCGAAAGCCCCAAGGTGTTTGAAAAACTGCTTTTACCCGAAGATTCAGAATATCGCAAGGCAATCACGATTTCTAATCCTTTAGGGGAAGATTTCAGTATCATGAGAACCATTTCTTTGAATGGTATGCTCACATCTCTTGCATTTAATTACAACCACAGAAATAAAAATGTGCGTTTATATGAACTTGGAAATATTTATCTGCCGACGGAGCTTCCGCTTAAGGAACTTCCGGATGAAAGAATGCAGTTTACCCTGGGAATGTATGGAGATGGCGATTTCTATACCATGAAGGGTGTGATTGAAGAGTTCTTTGAGAAAATCGGACTGCATGAGAAGGAAACCTATGATCCAAATTCCGGCAAACCATTTTTGCATCCGGGACGACAGGCAAATATTATCTACAATGGAAAAGTAACAGGGTACCTGGGTGAAGTGCATCCGGAAGTGCTGGATAATTATGACATAGGAGATCGTGCATATGTCGCAGTGCTGGATATGCCTTTGATTGTAGAGATGTCCACTTTTGACCGTAAATTCGAAGGAATTGCTAAATTCCCTGCTGTGAACCGTGATCTTAGTATGGTTGTGCCAAAAGAAATTCTGGCTGGCCAGATTGAAGCAATGATCGCTCAGAGAGGCGGCGCAATATTAGAGAGTTATCAGCTGTTTGATATCTATGAAGGCTCTCAGATTAAAGAAGGATATAAATCCATTGCTTACTCTATTACATTCCGGGCAAAGGATAAAACGCTGGAGGAAGCTGAAGTTTCTGCAGCAATGAAGAAAATATTAAATGGTTTGGAATCCATGGGAATCGAGCTGAGACAGTAATATGAAAATTTTCATTATGAGGCACGGAGAGACGGACTGGAATACCCAGAAACGTCTCCAGGGCCGGACCGATATTTCTTTGAACGAAAATGGAAGAGAATTGGCAAGGGTTACAGCAGAAGCGTTGCGGGATGTTCCTTTTGATCTGGCAATCAGCAGTCCGCTGGCACGGGCTTTGGAAACAGCTGAAATTGTGATCGGAGATCGCAATATTCCGATATTGCGGGATGAGCGGCTCATTGAAATCAGTTTTGGAGTTTTCGAAGGCATGATCAGCAGCAAAGAGAATTATGAGATTCCGGATCCGGACTTTTCAAACTTTTTCCAGGCGCCGGATAGGTATCTGCCTCCATCCCAGGGGGAGGACATCCGATCCCTGGGGGCACGGACAAAAGCATTTATGGATGATATTTTAAATCGTGAGGAGTATCAGGAGAAAACCATCCTGGTTACTACTCATGGCGGTGCGATGCGTGGATTATTAAACAGCTTGCGTACATTTGAAATGTCTGACTTCTGGAATGGCGGGGTTCCGAAAAATTGTGGTGTCGCAATCCTGGAGTGCCAGGATGGGAATGCAGATGTGCTGGAAGAAAATAAAATATACTATTAGGTGTGAAAAATGTTGAAAATGCCTGTACCGGAGGGGGCTTTTGGTTGTATCCGCAACTGTGAAGTCACCATCTGGTATAGGCATTTTATATTTTAACTATTTAAGCTGAACAGTAATTATTATCTTTAAATTTGAAGAAAACATTGCCGTTTCCTAAGATGATGGAACGGTTTAATTTTTTAATACTTCGGAAGGAATAGATTTAAATAAATTAATATTAGGTGTATGGTTCGTAAATGCAGCGAAGAAAAATGCTAACAGAAGCAGGAGACAGAGACACAATATATTTGATGTGTGGTTTCCTGTTTTTTTGCATGCACTTAAGTACCAGCTGAAAAAGTAGCAGACCAGAACGCCCAGGACAAAGGTCAGAATATCCATAGCCAGGTAGTTGGTTCCGATAATACCGGTGTAAGTATAAAAGAATGCAACGATAAACAACAGTCCGGCAAAGCATCCGATCGTCTTGGCGGTGACAAAGGAAGAAAAATTCTTTCCAATCATAAAATATTCGATAAATGTGAGAAACAGGAAAGGGAAGAATAACATCTTCAGGTGTTCCCAGGTGGATTCATTAATAGGGGAAACAAAGGCGATGAGGTAATGGTAGCCGCTCCATTTATATATAAAGTGGAAAAGAGTTCCCAGAACTATCGCCAGCAGAGCAAAGGTAAGCTCATAGTAAAAATATTGTTTTTTAATGGATTTCATAGTTATACCTCCTGCATACCGCAGGTTCCGCCTGCAATACTGCATTTATAAATAGTTTGAAAGGAACGGTATTCATTTGATGAACGCAACGGGACTTTTTAATTAGTGTATGGGATATTAGAAAAATTATGTAAAAGATTAGAATTAATCCATTGCAATTATATATAAATTTTGATAAAATAATATATAAATAATTTAATTGGACGTTTATATGCGATAAAATCGTGTGAAAGGAAGGGTATATTCGGTTATGAAGGTGAGTATAAAGAGTATTAGCGAGAAGACAGGTTTCTCGCCGGCTACCATTTCAAATGCGCTGAATCATAAAAAGGGTGTGAATGCGCAGACATCGGCGGAAATTTTCCGTGTTGCGAAAGAGATGGGGTATATCAGTGAATCCAGCATTCGCAAAATCAAATTTGTCATCTTTAAAAAAAATGGTTTGATCATTGATGATACGCCGTTTTTCTCATTGCTGATTGACGGTTTTGAGAAGGAATGCCGGGAGTCGGGATTTGAAATGGTCATCTGCCATTTGAATCAGAAGGATGAGGACTACGAAGAACAGGTGCACTGGATGATAAACGACAGCGCTTCGGCTATTGTGCTGCTTGGTACTGAGCTTATGGAAGAGGATGTGAAAATCTTTAAGAGCGCCGGCTGTCCGTTTTTAATGCTGGATTATTGGGCGGGAGATATGTCCTTTAACGGAGTGCTGATTAATAATGCGGATTCATCCAGAAAAGCAGTGGAATACCTGATTCAAAAAGGGCATAAGGAAATCGGCTATCTCAGAGGGAGTTTTCGTATCAAGGCGTTTCGTTCCAGAGCGGTGGGCTATGGCACTGCAATGCAGAAAGCGAACCTTCCGGTGAAAAATGAATATACGGTGACTCTTCCCACCACATTAAACGGTGCATATCAGGAAATGTTAAAGTACCTGCAGAAGAAAGTAAAATTGCCTACTGCATATTTTGCGGATAATGATATGATTGCTCTTGGTGCCATGAAAGCGCTTCAGGAAATGGGATACCGGGTTCCGGAGGATGTTTCTCTGGTTGGTTTTGATGACCTTCCTTTCAGTGAGATATCTTCACCGGCACTCACTACCCTTCGCGTGCCCAAACAGGAAATGGGAAAACTTGCGGTGCGCCGGGTAATTGACATGATAAAAAAAGATGATGATCAGGTTAATACGAAGATTCAGGTTTGCACGAAGTTTATTGAGCGGGATAGTGTTTGTGACAGGTAATAGAAATAATGTTTAATGTAAAGTATGGTAGATTGTAAACGGCCGGGGAAACCCCGGCTGTTTTTTTGTGGAAAAAATCATAATGAAACGGGAGCATTAAAAAAGTGATTTATTTAAATGATGTAAAAATTAATTTAAGGGCATTCATTGTTGTTTTATATAAATATTTATGTAAATATATATGGTGTAAGTACTTATATCGATATTTAATGTGAAATATGCATAATAACGGAGATGCAATATTGTTAAAATGTACAGAATAACGACAATGCACTTGAATTTATTTAAATAACATGGTAATATTAGTTTAAATCAAATTTAAATAAATTTAAGAGATAACGCAAACGGACTTGAATGTTTAAACAACGATTTAAATGAATCAAAAAAATTATTTTATTCAGGAGGATTTCATTATGAAGAGTAAGAAGATCACATCGTTATTATTGGTATCGGCTATGCTGGCGACAACATTTTTAAGTGGATGTCAGGGATCCGGAGGCGGTTCCGGTTCTGGAACGGATACGAAGACGGAATCGGGAACTGCACAAGGAAGTGAAGCTAAACAGGATGGCGCGTCTTCGGGAGATTCCACAGAAGTTACATTCTGGACTTTAAATACCAGACAGAATGCAGTGGATCCTATCGTTGAAGAGTTTAATGCGGCACATGAGGATATGAAAGTTACCGTTGCTTATTACGATACGGACGGAATCAAAGATGCATGTAAGGTTGCAGCTTCTTCAAAAACGCTTCCGAATATGTGGTTTAACTGGGGCGGAAGCCTGGGCGGCTTCTATGCGGAAAACGGACTTACATATGATCTGACCGAATATGCAAAGGAACATAAATGGAATGAGACGTTCAGTGAGGGAGCATTGACACTTTGTGAACTGGGCGGACAGCTTTCCGGATATCCAACCAGCTATAATGTGCTTGATATATATTACCGGAAAGATATTTTTGAACAATATAATATTGCAGTGCCAACGACTTTTGAAGAATTTGAGCAGGCATGCGCAACGTTAAAAGAAAATGGGATCACACCGATTTCTACTGCAGGCCTGAACGGATGGCATGTAATGCGTTTTGTAGAACTTTTGATTGAGCATTACGCAGGAGCTGAGGAACATGATAAGATGAATACCTTTGAATCCAGCTATGACAATGATGCTACAGTACAGGCACTTACAAAATTTAAAGAATTCTGTGACAAGGGATATTTCCCGGATGGATTTGTTACTGCAGACCCCAACGATACTCAGATGGCAGTATTCTCAGGAACAGCAGCAATGGATATTCAGGGACAGTGGTATGATGGTAAAATCGTGCAGGAGGAACAGGACATTAATTTATACGGAACATTCCCATTCCCCTCAGGTGGTACCAACCGATTATCCGCTTTCGTGGAAATGACACAGTTTAATGCAGACAATACGGATGCTCAGTTAAATGCATGTATGGAATTTATGGATTATTATTACAGCAAAGAAAATACAGACAAGTATGCAGAGTATTATAATCTGCCGCTTCCAAAAGCAGATGCAGAAATGCCCGCGGGCCAGCCAAATGTTCCAGAAATGCTGGAAACAGCAGAAAAGAACGGCACCTTTACCATTACCGACCAGGCATTCCCAACAGAAATCGCAGATGCTCTGTTTGATGTACAGGATGGAATAGCCAACGGACAGACCACTCCGGAAGATGGAGCAAAGAAGATTCAGGAAGCGATTGATGCTTACAACAATAAGTAAATAAATTCCCATGAATCGGTATCGGCGGGCGGGCAGCCCGCCGGATCACAATAGATTGGAGTGAGACCATGAAGAAAAAAACTAAAATCGACTGGGGTGCATATGCATTTATGATTCCGGCTGGAATTATTTATCTTTCGGTAATCGTTGCACCTGTGTGTTATTCCTTTTTTATCAGCCTGTTCAAATGGAATGGAATTGGCGATATGGAATTTGTTGGGGCAAAAAATTACATACAGTTATTTACCAATGACCCGATTTTTATAACAGCAATTAAAAATAACTTAATATGGATTGTGCTGACTGTTTTTGTCACGATGACTGTGGCGCTGGCATTTGCAGTCATATTGAATAAGAAATTTAAAGGGCGCACATTTTTTCGTGGATTCTTCTATTTCCCCTGTGTCATTGCTCCAATTGCAGTGTCTATTATATGGAGATGGATTTATAACCCGAATATTGGTTTCATTAATCAATTCTGCCAGGCGCTGGGCATTAACTTTTCACAGAGCTGGATCTCTGATCCGAATGTAAGCTTATATGCCATATTTGCGGCCTCTTTATGGCAGGCGATCGGACAGCCTATGATTTTGTTTCTCGCAGGACTTCAGGCAGTTTCTGTGGATGTGCTGGAAGCAGCTACAATTGACGGTGCATCCGGTATTAAGAAGTTTTTCTTTATTACGGTTCCTCTTTTGAAGGAGACATTTGTAATCGTCATAGCAACACTGGTTGTGGCAGCCATGAAGGTATTTGATGTGGTGCAGGGGCTTACCGGCGGCGGACCAAATAACTCCACCCAGATGCTGTCCACCTATATGTATTCCCAGACGTTTCAGTACAATAATGTGGGCATGGGAACCACGGTGGCATGTATTATGGTTATCATCATGCTGGTTGTAATTGTGCCGTATGTTGTATTTACGGCTAAAGAAGATTAGGAGGCTGTTATGGACGGAAAACAGATGAAAATATCAAAAAAAGTGATCCTGTATGTCATATTGGCGGTACTGGCGCTGATCTGGATTGTTCCTATGCTCACCCTGCTTCTGACAGCGATCAAAGGAAAAAAAGATTTCTACAGCGGGCTCAGCCTGTTCAGCGTTCCGGCTGAAATTGCCTGGGATAACTTCACCAACGCAATTACCAAAGGAAGACTTCTTACTTATATGAAGAATGACCTGATCGTTTCCGGTCTGAAAGTTCCCATTGGAATTGTGATTGAAGCACTGGCGGCTTTTGCACTTACCAGACTGAACATCAAGCACAAAACAGGATGGTTTGTATTTTTCCTGGTGGGAATGATGCTTCCCATGCAGACAGCACTGGTACCCATCAATATTATTTACAGTAAATTAAACCTTTTAAATTCTTATTTTGGATTATTTTATGTATATGTTGGTTTTGGTATTTCATATGGTATTTTGATACTCAGGGGATTCTTCAAAGGGATTCCTAAGGATATTGACGAAGCGGCTTATATTGATGGCTGCACAAGGTGGCAGATGTTCTGGCGGATTTTACTCCCCATTGCAAAACCGGCTGTGGCGACCTTGATTATTACGGATTTTCTGTCTACCTGGAATGAATATCTTTTGGCAAGCGTAATTATAAACGACAATATGAAGAAGACGGTCCCGGTGGGAATTATGACTTTTGTTGGAGAACATGGTACGGATTATGGTTATCTCTGTGCAGGCGTACTCTTATCTGTCATTCCGGTACTGGCGGTTTATCTGATATTCCAGCGTTATTTTGTAGAAGGTATGGCTGGGGCTGTCAAATCGTGATGGAGTACTATTGAAATAAGAACAGGATGTGACAGTCAGATGAACTGACTGTCGGGAAAGCGAGGATATAGACATGAGTTTACGAGGCTATGAGAAAAAGATTGAAAAATGGGATATACTGGAGGTTACCTGTGAGGGTCCGGAGGATGGGAATCCATTTGTGGATTATCAGATCCGGGGTGTATTTAAAAGTAAGAATGAAGTAAAAAGCATAGATGGGTTCTATGATGGAAATGGGATTTACAAAGTGCGGTTTATGCCATCCTTTGAGGAAGACTATACATTTGAGATTACAGGAAATTTTATCGGGGAAACATTAAACGGGGACTTTATGGTGACGGCTCCATCCGTGGATAATCATGGTCCTGTGCATGTGGCAAATACATATCATTTTGCTTATGAAGACGGGACGCCTTATTACTCCATCGGAACCACCTGTTACGTATGGGAACTCCAGTCGGAAGAGCTGCAGGAGAAAACGCTGGAAACCTTGAAGAACAGTGCGTTTAACAAGATAAGGTTTTGCATTTTTCCAAAGCATTATGATTATAACCTGACAGAACCAAGGTCTTATCCCTATGTGGGCACCCCTTGTGACAGCTCGGTGCTGACAAAGGAAAATTTTATGGAATACAATGGGGCGGCAGAGGGCAACGACTGGGATTTTGAACGTTTTAATACAGAACATTTCCAGCATATAGAGAAGTGTATCGGACAGCTGCGTGATCTGGGAATCGAAGCAGACCTGATTGTGATGCATCCTTATGATCGATGGGGATTCAGCATGATGGATGAAAAGTGTGATGATTTGTATTGGAAATATGTGATTGCCCGCTTTGCATCTTATCGTAATGTGTGGTGGTCCCTGGCTAATGAATTCGATCTGATGCCTCAAAAATCCATAGAGGACTGGGAGCGCTATGCGAAGATTGTATGCGATTTTGACCCATATTCCCATCTGCGTTCCATCCATAACTGCAAACCGTTTTACGACCACGCAAGGCCCTGGATTACCCATTGCAGTATCCAGCGGCAGGATGTTTATAAGTCTGCGGAACTGGTGACGGAATGGAGAGAGCGGTATCGGAAACCGATTGTACTGGATGAGATTGCCTATGAAGGAAATATCCAGCATGGATGGGGAAATATCAGTGGAAAAGAGCTTACCAGGAGATTTTGGGAGGCATCCCTTCGAGGCGGGTATGCGGGACATGGAGAGACTTATATGCATCCCCAGGATATTCTCTGGTGGTCCCATGGCGGTGAGCTTCATGGAGACAGCCCGGAAAGATTTCAATTTCTATCTGATATCTTAAGAGAAACTCCAGGGATGGGGCTGATGCCGATACAAAGAGGATGGGATGAAATTTGCGCAACGGTGGAATCCACTGTAGCAGCCGGCAAAACGGTACAGGATTATTATTTGTGCTATTATGGGTTTAACCGTCCGGCTTTTCGGGAGTTCTATTTTGATGATGAAAGCCGGTTTGAAGTGGAAGTGATTGACACCTGGGAGATGACCATAGAAAACAGGGGCGTGGCATCTGGGAAATTTAAAGTGGAACTGCCTGGCAAGGAATATATGGCAGTACGTTTGAGACGAATTTAAAAAATGATCAAGTTGGAAAGAGGGCATGACGGCAAAGTCGTGCTCTTTTTTGCCAGAAATAAGAAAGATACTTCATGGATGGCAGCGGCTATCCTATTTTTGATTGGAAAGGTTATAAAATTAATGGAGCCGATCATCCCGGGGCATTTATAAAATCCCTTTTCTGATAGAAAAAACAACAAAAAGCATAGAATAGTCCGTATATTTCAAGATAGGCGGATGATAGTATTAGAGCGTGTTTGAAAATTCATTCCAGCTATCTGCACGCCCCACTTTGCGGTATATTTGCCCCGAATTCAGGTTACGTAGCCCGCTACGTGCCCTTCATCCGGGACAAATCTCCCACAAAGTGTGACGCACAGCTGCCAGAAAGCAATTATCAAACACGCTCTAGAGCATGTATGTTTCATAAAAATGAGAGGGAAAAGGGAGAGTCTTATGGCGAAGAAAAAGGCAAAGCGAATTTTAAGCATGGTACTGGCAATCTGTGTTATGGCAACGGGAGTGCCCACGACGGCATTTGCCGCTGAAGGGGGAACATCAGAGCCTGGGATGTTAGCTCATTACGATTTTCGTGAGCTGTCAGGAAATGTAACAGATGGAACTGTAATTAAAGATGTATCAGGCAGCAATCACGATGCGGCGGCCAAAGGGGACAAGCTGACGGCGGAAGATTCTGCACTGGTATTTCCGGGAGGGAAATATGGAAGCGGAGCAGGCTATGTGGAATTGCCCAAGGGAATGTTTGATGGTCAGGAGACCCTGACGGTTTCTATGTGGATGCAGAATAAAACAGGTACGGGAAATTATGCCGCGTTTTATTTTGGAACAGAAGCAAATAGTACCAATAAGGAGATGCCCACCAGGTATTTTCTGCTAAATCCAATGAATCCCAAAGGCGTGATGAAGTCAGTTATGACGAATTCCTTTAGTGCATTGGCACCTTACACTACCGAAGTTGGACCGGGCTCTACAAGTTCCGCCACAGATGGACCTGCGACCAGTGCAGACTGGGCGCTTTATTCGGTGGTAATCACACCGGATGACATCACAGGTTATTTAAATGGAGTGAAATACAAAACGTATCCATTAAATGTAACGGTATCCGATTTTGGTTCAGATCTGGTATCCTACATAGGAAAGTCACCTTATAAAGATATCTTCTACGCCGGCAGAGTAAAAGATCTGAGAATATACGATGGGGCATTATCGGATCAGGATATTGCGGAACTCTATTATGGAGGGACTTCTGCAGGAGAGCTTTTAAAAAGGGCGAAGAATGCTCTGACAATTCCTGAGGCGGGCAATGGTAAAGTGAATTGTACTTTTGTAGAAAAAATCACGCTTGCGGACAGCCTTTTGGATGGAAATGTCCGGGTTACATGGGAAAGTGACCGCACGGACATTATTCAAGCTGACGGAACGGTTACAAATCCGCAAGAAACAACGACAGTACATCTGACTGCCAGACTGACCTGCGGATCTGAAAGTGATGGGAAGAATTTTGACATTACGGTTATTCCTGCGGGAGATACGGAGTATGCGATGGTTGTAGATCCCTATGACGAGGGCGGGGAGATCAGCCAGCAGATGATCGGATTGTTTTTTGAGGATATCAACAGTGCGGCAGATGGCGGACTGTATCCGGAAATGGTGAAGAACTATTCTTTTGAAAATTATTTTAATACGGTAAGTATCAGCGAACCGGAAAGAGGAAATCAGTACTCCTATAAACTTCACTGGGTAAGTGACCGGGACAATGGATTTGTGGTATCCAAAGAAGGCGGTTTGAATGATAAAAATACCAATTATGCTGTAATTACAGGGGATATGATTCTGAAAAATGGCGGATTTGCGCCGATGAACAATCCCAATTCCGCTGCGATGCCAATGGTAAAAGGGGAATCCTTTGATTTTTCTGTATGGACAAGGGCAGACAGCGATTATACGGGAACATTAAAAGTAAAAGTTGTTAGTGAAACCGGGCAAGATCTAACGGATGAGGTGGCAATTGAACTGGGAAATGATGGAACCTGGCAGAAGGCAGCGGCTGTACTGGAGGCGAAGAAGACTCAAAAAGGAAAACTGGTTCTAACGGTGAGCGGTGCCGGGAATGATGGCGTGCTGAATATGGACATGGTTTCCTTAAGTCCCAAGGATACTTACGGCTATGGAGATACCAACTATGCCTATGGCAAGGGAATAAGAAAAGATCTGGTGGAAAAGCTTCAGGGGCTGAACCCAAGTTTCATCCGCTTCCCGGGAGGCTGTATTATTGAAGGAAATTCCGGAAGAGACAGCTATTATAACTGGGAAAATTCCATCGGACCCTTGGAAGAGCGAAAAGCCATCGGTAACCAGTGGGCAAGTGATAATGGTTCTTATACCAATACCTATGGCTATATGCAGTCCTATGGGTTTGGCTATCATGAAATTTTGAAATTATGTGAAGATTTAGGAGCAGAGCCGTTCCCCATTTTAAGCGCGGGAGTTTTCTGCCAGTTTGCCAATGGTGACAATGCGCCGGCGGCACAGGGAGAGGAGCTGGATAAGTTTGCACAGCATGCCACGAATCTGATCGATTACTGCTGGGGCAGCGTGATAAGCAGTGATCCAACCCAGCGTGAATGGGCACAAAAACGAGTGGAGAATGGACACGAAGAAGCATTTAATCTGAATTATATCGGCATTGGAAACGAAAACTGGAGAGAAAAGTACCTGAATAATTTTGAGTATATCAAAGATTATGCAGAAAACTATGTAAGCGCCAATTATCCGGGCAGAAAGATTACCATTATTTCTTCCGCGGGACCTGCAGCAGAGGATGAAAGCTACCGTTTTGCCTGGGACTGGTTGAATGAAAAAGATCCGGGAGAGACACTGGTGGATGAGCACTATTATCAGTCCAAAGAATTCATGCTGAATTCCGATGACCGTTACGATTATTATGCCAGAAAGGAAGATGGGGGAAGCGATGTATTCCTTGGTGAATATGCAACTCATCTGCAGGATAACCGGAACAACAATTTAGAATCGGCTATCTGTGATGCAGCCTATATGACCGGTATTGAAAGAAATGGCGATATTGTGCGCCATGCATCCTACGCCCCATTATTTGAGAAAATCGGCAGTACCAACTGGTCACAGAATATGATTCATTTTGATGAGTATGACAGCTTCGCTACGCCGAACTATTATACACAGCAGATGTTTGCGCAGAATTACGGCACCCGGGTAGTCAATACAACACTTGAAAAGCAGGGAGCAAATTATTCCCAGAATACCGGAAGCCCGATTATTGGAACCTGGTTGTCCGAAGGATATGTTTCACATGTAAAAGTAACCAGAGAAGATGGAAAAGTTCTGTTAGACGATAGCTTTACTGCCAACGGAGCAGCAGGATCCAAATGGGAAGCAGTACCGGGATCTACCGGAAGCTTCCGGATAGCAAACGGTAAACTCACCCTTACCCGGGGCAGCGGCATGAATGCAGTGTGGATCCCCGAAGCGATTAATAATCCTGAGTGGCATGATTATATTGTGGAAGCCACTGTGGTAAAAACTTCCGGAGAAGAAGGCTTCCTGGTAGGAGCTGGCGCAAAGGATACCGAAAATTATTTCTGGTACAATATAGGCGGCTGGAGCAATAAAATGACTGCGGTAGAACGTGCCAGAAGTGGTCGTGGAAAAGTGGTCATCGGAAATAGCTTCTACAAAGATTTCAGCCCGGTTGCAGTGAATGATGAGATGAAAGTTACCTTTAATTATGGTGTAAACGGAAAAATTGAAGCGGGCTACGTATCGGCAACTACCGACAATTCCAATGATTTCTCCGGAAATCTGAAGCCATATCAAAATGATATCTACCAGGTGTGCTCCAAAGATGATGAATATATTTATCTGAAACTGGTTAATCATGACAGCTATGCAAAAGACATCACCCTTACCTATCCATGTATCCTGACTTCAGATCAGGCAGAAATTATCTGTATGAGCGGAGAGGGAAGTGAAGAAAATGCAATAGGGGATGAGCGGATTAAGCCGGTAACATCAACAGCAGGGATTGTAAATTCACAGGTGAAATATCTGGTGCCGGCTATGTCTTTTTCCGTCATAAAGGTGCCTTATCAGAAAGAAACGAAAGTCAGTGATATTACGCTGGACAGGCAGAGTGCTATTCTGGAAATCGGAGAGAGCATTACTTTAAGTGCCCGGGTATTACCTGAAGAAGCATCAAATCCCACTGTTGAATGGACCAGCAGCAAACCGGATGTGGCATCTGTGGAAAACGGAACGGTAAAGGCATTAAAAGCCGGAGATGTGATGATTACAGCTAAAGCAGGTGAAAAAACAGCTTCCTGCGCGATTACTGTAAAGGAAAAAACGGTGATAACACCGGATCCGAAACCAGATCCGAAACCGGAACCCAAGCCGGACGTTAAACCGGTAACGAAATCAAAAATTAAATTAAATGTATCTTCCATACCCCTGTGTGTAAATCAGACGACAAGTGCCGTAAAGCTCACGTCTTCCACGCTGAAAGGAGATAAGATAAAATCAGCGAAGACAAGCAGTAAAAAAACAGCTATTGTAAAGGTAAAGAAAGGCAAACTTTCCATAACCGGTATAAAGCAGGGAAGAGCTATCATTACGGTTACCAGCAGTAAAGGCGGATCCGCGAAAGTGAAGGTGAATGTAACAAAGAAGGAAGTTGCTGTTAAGAGTTTAAAAATAAGTAAAAAAGTGCAGCTAAAACGCAGGAAAAAAATAACGCTGAAAGTGACAAGAAATCCAATTACCTCTGTGCAGAAGCTGACATGGACGAGTTCGGATAAGAAGATTGCTTCTGTGAAGAAAGGTGTGGTTAAGGGGATTAAGAAAGGAAGAGTGACGATTACTGTGAAGAGCAGCAATGGTAAAAAGGCGAAGTGCGTTGTGAAAGTTATATAAAACAATTATGACAGCGGACAGCTTAGAGCGTGTTTGAAAATTCATTCCTGTCATCTGCACGCCCCACTTTGCGGCATATTTGCCCCGAATTCAGGTTACATAGCCCGCTATGCGCCCTTCATCCGGGACAAATCTCCCACAAACTGGGACGCACAGCTGCCAGAAAGCAATTTTAAAACACGCTCTAGTGTAAGGTTTATAATAACGGACTGAATTACTGGGACGGGCATGATGTGCATGCTTGTCCCAGTTTGTTTTGCTGGAGCGAATGCTTTATATTTGGGTTTCGCTTAGTAAGGACGCTTTGTATGCAGAGGTAGTGTACAGAAAGAGAAGGGGGCGAGCCAGGACATTGGTTTGGAAGGCTTAACGCAGAACTGGCATTTTCTAACCTTCCCGAAGCCCTTTTTGGCGGCACGCGGGCATTCGCTCCGAAATCCTGATGCATTTCGCAGCTCACTGCCCGCTTACAATCCGATGGGAGCCAGTCGAATTGTATCCGCCAAAAAGCACTCCGGGAAGGTAAGTAAATGCTCAGATCTGCTATACGCCTTCCAAACCAATGTCCTGGCTCGCCCCCTTCTCTTTCCGAGATAGCATTCGTTGATACAAAGCTGGTTTTCTAAGCATGATGGGACCCTGGGGTTGTGGCATGCTGGACGCGATTGGCGTAAAGCAACTGATATAAAGCAACTGATCTTGAGACTGTGATTTGTTTTTCATTCTGTGATCAGAAAAAAGAGTAAACTTTCATCTTCTCTTATGCATAAACTGTCGAAATATACCACACTGCCTCCAATAAAGAATATCCAAAAAGGAGTAAACTTTCAACTTCTTCTACGCATAAACAGCCCAAACATACTACGCTGCATCCAATAAAGAACAGCCAGCCACAGCCCAAGGGTTCCAACCTGCTGAGAAAACCAGTTCTGCGGCCAGCTGACGGAGTCCATACCAGTTTCCCACGCCCATCTTTCCGTACACTACTTATATTACACAAAGCGTCCCTTCCTCAGCAAAACCCAAATTTAAGCGTTGCAACTTTAAGCCTTATTCTAACTACATAAGATCATGGAAGGTCCGCTTTAGTTAAATTCAAATAAAGACCTCGGGTTCTTTTTGCGTCTCGGAACAATTTGCAATTAAGAAACCTCGGAATTTCTTGTAAAATTCTGATTCCATAACCTTGGCATTTTGCGGGCAGGTTTTTACACAGGCGCAGCAATGCAGGCAGCTGTCTGGATCTGTAATATTTTTTGGATCTTCCCGGTCAATGATACCCATGGGACAGACTGTGGCACAGATTCCGCATTTGTTGCAGGTATCCGTCGTAACCGGACCCCATGGAATGCCCGGGGCGGAACGTTCTTTGTATGGGTGGTTACCAGGAATATGTAATGGTTTTATATCTTCGGGACAGTCAATACCAGTGATTTTATCCCGGACGGTTTCTGCAAATTTTTTGGCCTCTGCCAGATCAAATACATTGGGGCGTCCGCCTGCAATTTCACTTCCATAAGAATGTTCTCCGATAAAAGCGCCTGCCCCAGCCATCACAAAACCCTGTGCTTTCAGCAAATCAGATAACTCCAAAAGAGCATCTTCAAAAGCCCGATTTCCATAGACAGCAACAGGAATACAAAGCGTATGGTTTCCTTGAAGGCGGTGAATCGGATCTTCCAATAACGGGGGGATTCTTCCTCCGTAGACTGGGACACCAACTATCAGCAGATCCTCGCTGGTGAAATCAGGGAAGTTTTTTGTTCTGTCATAGGTTACGTCGTGATTATGAACTTTGGTTTGAAAAACGGCAGAGATTGTATCTGTAATTTTTCTTGTGGTTCCGGTGGGGCTGAAGGTTAAACAGTGTACATTTTTGATATTCATGTGATTCCTCCTTAGTTTAGTCAGGTTAATAGGATTGTTCTGTATTTATTGTACTGCAAGGGGAGTGGGATAGCAAGTTTATCGTTACAATGCTGGTGTCTGAAAAAACGGTTACTGTTTTCTCCTCTTTTTTTACAAAATCCCTTGACAAATCCCCCTATCTTGATTATTATGGAAAATATATCACAAAAGATATCATAATAAAAAGGTAGTGAGAAAGAGGAGTACATTCAAAACCCTGACAGAGAGAATATTTCATCGGCTGGAAGAATATTCAAGGCAGTGTGAATGGAAGGTAGCTTTTGAACCGGGGAATTGAACCGGATGAAATTGTGGATAACCTGGCGAATTTGCAGGATATCTGTGGATAAGATTTCACCCTGAAGTAGATTTTCACGTATCATCCACGTTATCGGATGGTTGAGATGTATTTGCAGAGGCTTTCTGTAAATATAAATAAAGGTGGTACCGCGGATTATTCGCCCTTTGCAAAAGCAAAGGGTGTTTTTTTATGCAAATCAAGCAGGAAAACAGAAATCCGTATTTTATAACCTATATAGGTATGCAGAGATGTTGGCATAGGTAACGAAAAATGAAAAAGGAGATTATTGGACAATGAGCAAAGAACTAGCAAAGACTTATGATCCGAAAGGAATTGAAGACCGCTTATATGATAAGTGGATGAACAAGAAATATTTTCACGCAGAAGTAGACAGGAGCAAAAAGCCCTTTACGATTGTGATGCCGCCGCCGAATGTTACGGGACAGCTTCATATGGGGCATGCGCTGGATAATACCATGCAGGATATTCTGATTCGTTATAAGAGAATGCAGGGGTATAATGCATTGTGGCAGCCGGGAACGGACCATGCAGCAATTGCTACGGAAGTCAAAGTCATCGAGAAGCTGAAGGAACAGGGAATTGATAAGGATGAGATCGGTCGGGAAGAATTCTTAAAGCATGCATGGCAGTGGAAAGATGAGTACGGCGGAAAGATCATCAATCAGCTGAAGAAGTTAGGCTCCTCTGCTGACTGGGACAGAGAACGCTTTACCATGGATGAAGGATGTTCCAAAGCGGTTGAAGAAGTATTTATCAAATTGTATGAAAAAGGCTATATTTATAAGGGTTCCAGAATCATTAACTGGTGTCCGGTATGCCAGACCTCTATTTCGGATGCAGAAGTAGAGCATATGGATCAGGACGGAAATTTCTGGCACATTAATTATCCGGTAGCAGGGGAAGAAAATGCTTTTGTTGAAATTGCTACCACAAGGCCGGAGACGCTTCTGGGAGATACGGCTGTTGCTGTAAATCCGGAGGATGACCGTTATAAGCACCTGGTTGGCAAAATGCTGAAACTGCCATTGACTGACCGGGAAATCCCGGTTATAGCAGATGAATATGTTGATAAGGAATTTGGAACCGGATGCGTAAAGATTACACCGGCTCATGACCCGAATGACTTTGAAGTGGGAAAACGCCATAATCTTCCGGAAATCAATATTATGAATGATGATGCTACCATCAATGAACTGGGTGGTAAATATGCCGGCATGAGCCGCTATGAAGCCAGAAAAGCAATGGTTGCAGATCTGGAGGAAATGGGACTCCTCGTAAAAGTAGTTCCCCATGCCCATAATGTTGGAACCCATGACCGCTGCAAGACAACCGTTGAACCAATGATCAAACAGCAGTGGTTTGTTAAGATGGAAGAAATGGCAAGACCTGCAATCGAAGCACTTAAGAATCATACTTTGAATTTTGTACCGGAGCGTTTTGACAAGATTTATCTTCACTGGCTGGAGAACATCCGTGACTGGTGTATTTCCAGACAATTGTGGTGGGGACACCGGATACCGGCATATTATTGTGATGACTGCGGAGAAATTGTTGTATCTAAGGAGGCACCAGCCGTTTGCCCGAAATGCGGCAGCACACATCTGACACAGGATGAAGATACTTTGGATACCTGGTTTAGTTCTGCACTGTGGCCATTTTCCACTTTGGGCTGGCCCGATAAGACAGAAGACCTGGATTATTTCTTCCCTACGGATGTATTGGTAACGGGATATGACATCATCTTCTTCTGGGTAATCCGTATGGTTTTCTCAGCAATGGAGCAGACGGGAGAAGTTCCTTTCCATCACGTACTGATTCATGGGCTGATCCGTGATTCCCAGGGGCGTAAGATGAGTAAATCCCTTGGAAACGGAATTGATCCTCTGGAAATTATCGAACAATACGGGGCAGATGCACTTCGTCTGACACTCATGACCGGAAATGCACCCGGAAATGACATGCGTTTCTATATGGAACGTGTGGAAGCCAGCAGAAATTTTGCAAATAAGGTATGGAATGCATCCAGATTTATCATGATGAACCTGGAAAAAGCTGAGGTTCCATCTCAGATGAATCCGGCAGATTTAACCGGAGCGGACAAATGGATCCTGTCCAAGGTTAACACCCTGGCAAAAGATGTAACCGATAACATGGATAAGTATGATCTGGGAATTGCTGTTCAGAAAGTTTATGATTTTATCTGGGAAGAATTCTGCGACTGGTATATAGAAATGGTAAAACCCCGTCTCTATAACGATGAAGATACTACCAAATCAGCAGCACTGTGGACATTAAAGACTGTTTTGGCAAATGCTCTGAAACTGCTGCATCCTTATATGCCGTTCATTACAGAAGAAATCTTCTGCACACTTCAGACAGAGGAAGAATCCATTATGATTTCCCAGTGGCCGGTATTCAAAGAGGAATGGAATTTTGCGGCAGATGAACAGGCAGTAGAGACCATTAAGGAAGCAGTAAGAGGAATCCGTAATGTTCGTACCGAAATGAATGTTCCGCCAAGCAAAAAAGCAAAGGTATTTGTTGTTTCGGAAAAAGAAAACATCCGTGAGATTTTTGAAAATGGTAAAGTATTCTTCGCAACCCTGGGATATGCAAGCGAAGTAACCGTTCAGGCAGACCGCATTGGTATTGAAGATGATGCAGTATCCACAGTGATTCCGGAGGCAGTTATCTATATGCCTTTTGCAGAACTGGTAGATATCGAAAAAGAAACCCTGCGTCTGAAAAAAGAAGAAGACCGCTTGGCAAAAGAACTTGCCAGAGTAAACGGAATGTTAAGCAACGAACGTTTTGTAAGCAAAGCGCCTCAGGCAAAGATAGACGAAGAAAAAGGTAAGCTTGCAAAATATACCGAAATGATGGAACAGGTAAAAGAGCGATTAACTCAGCTGCAATAAAAGTATTACGCAGCACACGATAATCTTAATAAAGAAACGCCGAATCCCTGCATGAACTTCATGCTGCATATGGGTTCGGCGTTTTTCTGTATCAGCAGGCCACATTATTTCCTGCGAAACAGAATACTGAGAATTAAATTAGTTGCGATCCCTGCGCAGCCGGTAATAAAACAAATCTTAGCAAACAGGTGGTGGCCGTGCTTCTCCAGATAGTCGGCACCAATGATCATGCCCAGACAGCCGGCATAGGATATTACTTTAAAGAGAATGCGGACTGCGCTGTGTTTTGCGGCAGCCTCTAAGGAATGGTCTACGATATTAGCCACACCTTCTACGGTATTTTCGATTACATCACCGGCGTGTTCCATCATTTTTTCAAATCTTTCTTCTGTCATAATTAAAACCTCCTTTTAAATACATACAGAATGTATGAATAAGTGTAAAAAATAAATTGCCAGAAAGCAATTTTAAAACACGCTCTAGCAATCTCTATTACCGGAAATATGGTTTCCGGTTCTTCAAAAGCAGTTTGCGGTTCATCGTCGATAATTGGCTTCCCACGCTTTTATATATGTTGGCAGCATACATAAGCTTGATTTTAAAATCTTCCCGGTTTCCCGAAGCAGACAGTTACGTCAAAATAGATACATTCTGTATGTATCTAATATAGCATGAAGATACTTTACTGTCAAGAACTTAAAAAAGAGTTTCAGCAGGATGATCTTAAGAAAATATTTAATATATTTTTGAAACCTTTTTTTCCATTTCTACGTCTAATAAATAGAGACTTTTAGTAGCCTGCATGGTGATATGCCATGGAGTTTACAAGTTGGATACAAGCAGATGCATTTTATGATGCATTTATTTTCTATAATAAAGAAATCAACCGATAAGGGGGAAATGTGGAATGCACTATATGCTTAAAACATATCTGAAATTATTGCAGCAGTCAAATTTAGTAAAATCCTGTTGTTTGTATGGAAAGAAAGATCAGATCATCGAAAATTTATCTTATGATTCCAGGGAAATGATGAAGAGGGGACTTTTTATATGTAAAGGAGCGGCATTCAAAGCAGATTATCTCAGCCAGGCTTTCAAAAATGGGGCTGTCTGTTATATAGGAGAGGAACATTTTCCTCTGGAATATGAGGTACCCTACATACTGGTAAAGGATATCAGAAAAGCGATGCCCATTTTAGCAAAGCATTTTTATCAGAACCCCTCCAGGGAACTGGATCTGATTGGGGTTACGGGGACGAAAGGAAAGACAACTACTTCTTATTATATAAAGGCGATTATGGACGAGTATTTCAAATCCGTGGGGATGCGCAGTATGGGAATCATTTCTTCCATCGAAATTAAAGACGGTGTGGAACATAAATCTTCCAGTATGACAACCCCGGAATCGGTGGAACTGTACCGTCATATGCGAAATGCCGTATCCTCCGGAAAGCGCAGTATGGTTATGGAGGTTTCCAGCCAGGCGCTGAAATACCAGCGGGTGCGGGGGCTGAACTTTGATGTGGGAGTGTTCCTGAATATATCAGAGGATCATATCAGCCCGTCGGAACACGATGACTTTGAGGATTACTTCAGTGCAAAACTATCCGTTTTCCGGCAGTGTGAGACGGCTTGCATTAATCTGGATTCCGATAAAGCGGATCGGGTTATTCAGGCATCCAGGCTGGCAAAATCCGTTATTACATTTGGAACCGGACAAGGGGATCAGCTAGGTGGGACTGTGAAAAATGCAAAGATGCCCGATATATTCGGATATGATATCCAGCAGGAAAAAGGAAGGATTCACTTTCGGGTGAAGAGCGGACGTTTTGATGAGCTGTTTACACTGGCAATGCCCGGTGTTTTTAATGTTGAAAATGCACTGGCTGCAATTTCGGTTGCATATTTATATCGCATTCCCGTGGAATATATGATTGCTGGTCTGAAAAAAGCAAAAGTAAAAGGCAGGATGGAACAATATGTCAGCAGCAGGAGAAGACTCACTGTGATCGTGGATTATGCCCATAACAGGCTGAGTTTTGAGAAGCTTTTCCAGTCGGTATTAATGGAGCACCCGTTTTCCAAGATTGTATCCGTATTTGGCTGCCCCGGCAATAAAGCTTTTAACAGGAGAAAAGATCTTGGACTGATTGCGGGATTGTATTCGAAAAAGGTTTATCTTGCGGCAGATGATCCCGGAGAAGAGCAGTTTGCACATATTTCTGGTGATATCGCACGTTATGTTGAAAGTGTTGGCTGCCCTTATGAATGTATAGAAAACAGAGGGGATGCAATTAAAAGAGCCATTGAAGAAGCAGAAGAGGAAAGTGTAGTTCTGGTTCTGGGGAAAGGCTGCGAAGCACACCAGAAAATAGGTAAGGTTTCCTGTGCGTACCCAACCGATGCAAATTTCGTGAAAAAATATTTATAAGGTATCATAGATTTCTGTGCAGAGAAGATGGGCTTATTTCTTATAGATGATCCCTCCAAAACAGACAGTGTAGTTAAAATCACTGCTGTTTGGAGGGGTTTTTTTATGCTGTAAAGGCTTCATGCTTATTTTTATGTAGAAAAAGTATCCGTTCATGCAGGATTGCAAAGTGGCAGAAAGCGAAATGGAAAGTTATTAGACAACGGCGGTGTTTTTTGTTATAATTTAACAAAATATGTAAGAGCGTGTCTGAAGAATATACATCTTGCAGTAAGCATTTTAAGCACGCTCCAAAAAAGGGAGTATGAAATGAGAAAAAGCATCAGAAATCGTGTGGGTATCTTCATTGCTGTTGTGTTATTTATGGCTGTGCTGCCGGTAAAAGCCGGGGAGCATAAGCTGGAAATCCAGTTTTTTTATAATAATGCCTGTGCTTCTTGTAAGGAAGAGGAAAAAATTTTTGATCTTTTCAATCAGTGCCTTACCCCGGAGGAAAAGAGCAGGGTTACATACGAGATCCGCACCTATAATACCTTTCAGCTGGAGGATAAAAAGAAATTTGACGAAGTCTGTGAAACTGCGGATGAAGAACAGGTAGAAAAAGGCCGGCTGCCCGTTCTTATTGTAGGGTCCAGATGGATCTGGGGATACGAGAATATAGAAAAGAATCTGAAAGAGGCTTTTTTCAATGAAGGGGAAGAGACTGGCAGAATACCAGATGACTCCGGGAATATGTCAGAGAGTACCGGAGAAATATCGGGGGATTCTGGGAAAATATCGGAGGATCAAGAGAAGCAGCCGGAGAATACCGGCGAAGTATCAGGAGAATCCGGGAAAACATCAGAGAGTATCGGCGAAGAATCGGGGAATCCCGGGAAAAATTCGGAGGATCAAGAGAAGCAGTCAGAGGATTCCAGTGAAGATATGGAGTCGGATGTTAATACCCTGATCGGGCAATTAAAAAGTAAACACCGGAATCAGAACCAGAATTTTGTAGTGTATTTTTCAACGTATTCCTGCAGCGACTGTGAAAAAGTAAAGGATTTTCTTCAGAAAAGCGGTGCCGGAGATGTTTTTGAGCTGAAGGAATATAATATTGCGGACGAAAATTATGTAATGCTGGTGCAGGAATTCTTTCGGCAGTACCAGGTTCCCAAGGAGAAGCAGAAGGTACCGGCAATATTTTATGGGGAGTCCTATCTTACAGGGGCAGAGGATATTTGTGACAAGTTTTCGGAAGAGTTAGCCGATGGAAAGGCAGAATTTGAAGAATTTGATCAGTTCACAGGTACAGTTTCGCTTCAGAAAGCAGAAAACGGTGTGACAGGAAGAGATTTTTTTACCTTTGCGTTGTCTGGATTCTTAGCGGGATTTAATCCGTGCGCGGTGTCCATGCTTCTGATGCTGCTCTCTATTCTGCTGACTACCAATACTTC
The DNA here is from genome assembly GCA_900540475.1 of uncultured Robinsoniella sp. Taxonomy (GTDB): domain Bacteria; phylum Bacillota; class Clostridia; order Lachnospirales; family Lachnospiraceae; genus Robinsoniella. The sequence goes on from UQGG01000013.1 coordinate 49,210, forward strand.
GGTTTTAAAAAGCGGACTGTTGTATCTGGCGGGTAAATATATTACATACTTTGCAATTGGTGCGGGCATTTATTATGCGGTATCCTGGATTAACCAGGGGGCATTTGAAAAAGCAAGGGCAGCAATAAATCTGGGAATTACGGTTTTATTTCTGCTTGCAGCCATTTTTTATTTTATTGACTTTTGGAATGTAAGGAAAAGAGAATATGGAAAGATTAAAATGCAGCTGCCTGCAAAATTGAGAGGCTGGAATCACCGTCTGATTAAACGGGTTTCGGCGGCAACACCCGTAGTTCTTTTATTTGTGGTTTTTGGTCTGGGTATCGCCATTTCTCTGGGTGAATTTTTCTGTACCGGACAGATCTATATGGCTAACATTCTCTATTTAATGAAAAATGCAGCAGGCAATACGCTGGGAATCAGCCTCCTGTTCGTACTTTATGTTACTTGTATGTGTCTGCCGTCACTCATTTTCATTCTGGTAATCAGCAGAACTAAAAATGTCAACCGTGTTTCCGGTTTTATGCTGCGGCATATGGGTGCGGTCAAACTGTTTAATGCCGTGCTGTTCCTGGGATTTGCAGTGTACTTTTTACTTCTTTAGAGCGTGCAGATGGCGAGAATGAATTTTAAACATGCTCTAAGGTAAAAGTAAAAGCATCCATCCTGGGAAGGTCCACGTATTCAGCCATGAGGGGACATCGTGGCAAAGAAGCTTCCAGCTGGATTTCACGCTGAAGTTCTTCTGTTAAGCGCACGCGGACTGCGCTTCTGTGGATATAGCAGGGATCCGGATCATCAAAGAAAGCGATGCTTTTTTCAAGTATTACGGATTCCTTCAGGGGAATGTCTTTTAGTTCACCCTGATAGAGCAGCTTGCCGTCGCTGTAGACGCAGAGGATTTCTTTGGGTTTTTTAGATTTGAAAAACATAGGTATGCTCCTTTTTGAGGAAAGTATCATTGACTTCTGATATTACATTATCATAAGCGTGTGGGATTGACAAGCTGTGGATTGTCAGATTTTGTAAAATGTTCGATATTATTGTAGTTAGTACTGCATGGGAGGAATAGTGTGAAAAGAAAAAAAGAAATTACCGGGATTGTGCATCATAAAAGAATTTCCATACAATTGTTTTGTTCCTATATTATCATTTTGGCGGCGCCAACGCTTGCTATCATTGTGATTTATTTTATGGCGCAGGCGGCATTGCTGGATGTACAAAAGGAAAAGGCGAATCGCTTCCTGTCAGAGGCAGTTACCAGCTTTGACCGGCAGATGGAAGAAATTAAGAACGTGGGCATTTACATCAGTGAAGATACAGAATTATGCAGAATGGCGGATACGGCTTACAACAAGGATAAATCCAAAGAGTTCTATGAAATGTATCTGTTATCCAGGAGATTTCCGGATTATTCTACGACCAACCAGGCTATTAAGGCAGTTTACCTGCTATTTCCCGGTAAAAATTATCTGATTAAAATGCCAACGGTGGCGCCGGTGACAAAAAGCGGCTACAATACGGTAAATGGTTTTGGCAACATGGATTATGAAAAGGTAGTGGATACTTTTTGTACAAAATATATGTCCGGGACGATTGTCGACATACCCAAGGAGAATAAAAACGCGTTATTTATGGCGCAGTCTGTCCCCAACAGTACGTTCCAGGATGATAAGGGAGCAGTGGCAATTGCGCTGAATGACCGGACCATTGAACATCTTATGCAGGGTGCCAGAGTGGATGAAATGGATGATGCTTTTATTCTGGATGAAGAAGGGAATATAATCAGCTGCTTTATGGGAGGGGAAGGAAAGGAGGGGACCACATACCACACTTTTTCAGAATATTTATCAAAGCGGGAATTGAAACAGTCTGAAATGGTTACCACTTCTGTGAAATCAGCCTATACGGGATGGACATTTGCCACGATCACGCCGAAAAAGGTAATGATGCAAAAAATCGGATACATGAAGTATGTGATCATTATCTTCAGCATTACATCAATTTTGATAGGCTATGCTATTTGCTTTGTTTACTGGTTTAAGAGAAAGGATGCCGTGAAGAAGTACTGCGATTGCAGTGATACCATTGTGGGAGCAGATGGTAAGAAACCGCGTAATTTCTGGGAGGGGCTGTATCCATTTTTGGAGAGTGTGGAAAGCCTCCAGAGCAGAGTGATGTATCAGGAACCGATTCTGCGTGCTGCTGTGATCCAAAAATTGTTGTATGGCAGGTACGATTCCCGGGATGATCTGAGGGCTGACTTAGAGTGCAGTAAGCTGGAATTGGATGCAGAACGGTATTTTGTGGCGGTACTGGAATTTGAAGATCCGCTGAAAGACAATATTTTTTCATCGGTGGAAGAATTCCAGGAATATGTGCAGGAACATTTTAGAGAAAATCTGGATCTGCCCCACATGCTGTATGAGGTTAACCAGCTGGTGTATGCCATGATCATTCCGGAGCTGGATTATTATGCGGAAGATGAATTGAAGCAGAAGATTGAAAGCCTGAACTATAAATTTTATTACGATAAAAGGCTCTACATTTTCGCCGGGATCAGCGGTGAGGTCACAGACCTGTTAAAGCTTGGAGAAAAGTATGATGAAGCACTGGATATCTGTAAATATGCCAGGTTCTATGGGATTCGTATCCCCCTTTGCAAAGGAGATCTGCCGTCTGAGATGGAGGTATCCATGTTCCCCATTGATATGGAAATTCACCTGGAAAATGCCATTAAAAAGGGAACAGAAGAAGAGTTGGAAAAAATAATGGCGGAAATCAATGACTGCTATTTGAAGAAAACAATGAGCCTCTCCATGACGGAGCATTTGCTGGAAATGGTTCGCTGTACGGCAATTAGAAGCCTGGAAAAAGTGCAGAAAGAAGAAGCCGTTGCAGATATTATGGAAGCGATACAAATGGCAGAGAATCAGGAAAAGCTTTTTCAGGCAATCGGAGAGGCGAAACAATATTATCTGCAGTACACCAAAGTGACCGAAGAAGGGAATGCTGTCCAGATGAAGGAGTATCTGGCAGACCGGATCAATTCCGAATATTCCAATCCCAACTTTGCATTGGTGCAGCTGGCAGATGAACTTCACATTTCGGAAAACCGGCTCTACAAAGACTTTAAAAGTTATTTTGGAATTACATTCAGTGAGTTTTTGGAGCAGGTTCGAATAAGGAATGCATGCCGCCTGTTAAGAGAAGGGTGCCCGGTAAAGGAGGTTGCGGAACAGACCGGATACGGAAGTGATTACTCTTTTCGAAGAGCGTTTAAGCGGGTAATGGGAATCACACCCAGCAATCTGAAAAAAACAGAATAAAGATGAAAGAAGTACGAAGATGGTACTTTTTCATGATAAGTGCAGTGAAAATCCTCTAAAATCAAGGCTTGGAAAAAATTGTATGTCCAAAAAAAGATTTGTACGTTGCTATTCCAATGATAAAAATGTATAAAAAAAGGTGTAAAAACCTAGTGCATACTGTGAAAAAACACAAGAGTCAGTACGGGGTAGACCTGGTAACCAAAAAATTACTTTGTCTATAAAGTACAGAATGATTTGTGAAAAATCTTCTCAAAAGTATATTTGCACATTGGGCTTGCTAAACAAGAAAAAGAAAAGGAGGAAGAATCTATGAGAAAAAGATTCGTAAAGATCACTGCACTTTTATTGTCTCTTACGATGGCGGTCAGTCTGTCGGCATGTGGGGGAAGTACCGATTCGGTAGACAGTAAAGACGCAAAAACTGAGTCGAACGCCGTATCTGATGAAAGTAATTTAAATGAGGTGGGGACATATCCTATTGTAAAAGAACCCATTGAAATGTCTGTTTTTACCATGACCATGCCAAATGTTGAAGATCTGGCGACGAATGATTTTACGAAGTACATGGAAGAGAAGACTGGAATTAAACTGACGTTCCAGACCGGCACCAGAGATGACTGGAGGGATAAGCTGAATATGGCACTCCAATCCGGCGACTATCCGGATGTGATTCTGGGGGTAGATCCTAATTTAGCAAAATATGGAGTAAAAGAGGGTGTTATTATCCAATTGGATGATCTGATTGAGAAAAATATGCCCAATTATATGAAGATGATGAGCCAGTATATGGATCTTACCCGTCAGACAGATGGGCATATTTATTCCATAGCGGAAATTAATGATTGTTATCACTGCATGTATGGCAGAAAAATGTGGGTAAATAAGAAGTACCTGGATGCGATGGGAGTGGATATTCCTACCACAACGGAAGAATTTATGGAAGTATGCAAGAAATTCAAAGAGTATAAACCGGATGGAATTGCAATTGCAGGTGCAAATGCAAAAAATGGCTGGTATGCGAACTTTGAAGAGTGGATGATGGGATCATTCATTTTAGACCCGGGAAAACAACAGGCTGTACGGGATAAGACTGCAGTAACGCCGGAGGGAAAAGTAGTCTGCGTTGCTACAGACGATAAGTACAAAGAAGGCCTTAAATATATGAGCGAGCTTTACAAACAGGGCTATATCTATGACGGAGATTTCACCCAGACCCAGGAACAGGTGAGAACGCTGATGAACCAGGAAGATGAACCGGTATTATTTGTACCTGCCGGAACGCTGTCAGATGTCATTGACCCTGCGGAAAATAATGAGTTTTACAGGGATTATGTAGCTATGTCTCCGGTAAAGGGACCGGATGGAACACAGATTACTCCATTTTTCAAATACTCCGGAGTAGATGAATTTGGTTTATGTATTACGGATAAATGTAAAGATCCCGCAGCGGCACTTCGCTGGGTGGATACCTTCTTCACGGAAACAGGGGATCTGTGTTCTCAGTACGGCGCAGAGGAAGGCAAGGACTGGGTACTGAATCCGGAAGGGGAAGTAGGATTAAACGGAAAACCTGCTTTATATAAAGTGCTCAATGCCTACTCTCCGGATACCCAGAACCATGACTGGCAGGATATCGGGATTCGTGTAGCACCGGCTGATTACCGTCTGGGCCAGGCGGTAGACCCCAATGTTGATATCGGATCTGCAGAGGGATTAGAAAAAATGCTTTATGAAGCAAGCAAGAACCTTCAGGAACCATATGCACAAAAAGAAGGGGAACTGGATATTATGCCGCAGTTAAAGCTGACGGATCAGGAAGCAACGGATATCCAGACCGTAGGCGTGGAAGTAGAAAAATATATTGCAGAGAACCAGGTAGCATTTATCACAGGTCAAAAAGATCTGGATAAAGACTGGGAGTCCTTTAAGCAGGGGCTTGATAACGCCGGACTGCAGACCTTATTAGGTGTATACCAGACCGCATATGAAAGACAGATGGGAAAAGACAAGTAAGCGGTAATATAGGAAAGAGGCCGTTGCATAAGACAGGTTATGGTAACGGCTTCTTTTGAAAGAAGGAGGGATTTGCTTGAAAGCAGCAACAAAAACAGCAAAGGTCCGTGTGGATAAAAAAAATAAAATTAAGACTTCTAACTGGCAGTTCTGGCTGATTATCGCAGTGCCTGCAATTTATGCATTTGTATTTGCATATATTCCTATGGGCGGAATAATGATGGCATTTAAGGATTACAGTATCCGGAAAGGAATATTTTGCAGTGACTGGGTAGGGCTTAAATATTTTCAGCAGTTTCTAATGTCACCTTCCAGCTCAAAGGTGATCATTAATACACTTGTGCTGGGGGTGTATACGCTATTAATTAATTTTCCGCTGCCAATTATTCTGGCAATCGGATTAAACGAAATGCGGAGTGTGCGTTATAAAAAGACAATTCAAATGGTTACTTATGCGCCATACTTTATTTCTACCGTTGTAATGGTAGGAATGATGATGCAGATGATGGATCTGCGAACGGGAGTAGTCAATATTCTTCTTGGAAAAATTGGGATTGATCCTATTAACTTCTTTGGAGATGTGAAGCTGTTCAGGGGCCTGTATGTGTGGAGCGGGCTGTGGCAGACAGCGGGTTATTCAGCAATTATTTACATTGCGGCTCTGGCAGGCGTAAGCCCTGAGCTAAAGGAAGCGGCAAGGATGGATGGTGCATCCAGGCTTCAGAGAATCTGGCATGTGGATCTTCCGGCGATTCTGCCCACGATTATTACCATGCTGATCTTTAACTGCGGAAGTGTCATGAATATTGGATTCGATAAAGTATTTTTGATGCAGAATTCTCTAAACAGCGGGGTGTCGGAGGTTATCTCCACCTTCGTATACAAGGTGGGTATCGTGAACTCCGACTTTGGTTTCTCGACGGCGGCAGGCCTGTTCCAGTCTATTGTCAGCTTTGTATTGCTGGTGATTGTAAATAAGGTCTGTAAAAAAGTTACCGAGACAAGTCTGTGGTAAGGAGGAGAAGACATGAATAAGAAAGAATGGTCAAAGTTTGTAAACTCCTCGTTTGGAGACAAAGTATTTATTATTATGGTGTATGTGATACTGACGGCTGTATTTTTAATCGTTGTGCTGCCGCTGATCTATATTGTAAGTGCATCTTTTTCCGATCCCCAGGCAGTTGTCAGCGGAAAAGTATTTCTCTTACCGGTAAATCCAACCCTGCGGGGATATGCGGCAGTATTTAAAAATACAAAGATCATGAATGGATTCTTTAATTCCATTTTATATACGGCAGTAGGTGTTGTGATCAATCTTGTGATGACCATGCTCTGTGCGTATCCATTATCCAGAAGAGAATTTGCGGCAAGAAATAAACTGGCGATGCTGTTTGTATTTACCATGTATTTCAGCGGCGGGCTGGTACCAACTTATATGGTGGTTCAGAAACTGGGCTTAATTGACAGCCGGCTGGCAATGATTATCCCAAGTGCCATGTCTACATACAATATGATTATCTGCCGTACTTATATGGTAAATTCTATCCCCGATGAAATGTATGAGGCGGCAAGTATTGACGGATGTACGCCTTTTAAATACCTGTTAAGAATAGTAACCCCACTGTGTAAACCCATTCTGGCTGTATTGACCCTGTATTATGGAGTGGCAAAATGGAACTCCTATTTTGATGCGATGCTGTACTTAAAGGATCAGAAGCTACAGCCCCTGACCATTATCATGAGGGAAATTCTGATACAGAATCAGATAGACTACACGATGATTAGTGATGTATCGTCTGTTGCGGCACAAAGGGGATTGACAGACCTGCTAAAATATTCCACAATAGTGGTAGCTTCACTTCCAGTACTTTTAATTTATCCGTTTGTGCAGAAGCATTTTGTAAAGGGTGTCATGATCGGGGCGGTGAAGGGATAAGTGCTAAAACTGTCCGGTTGGAGCACTAAAAGTGTTTGAAATTCATTCCCGCCATCTGCATGCTGGCAGGAATGCTTTGGAAAGGAACGGTATCACATGTTTTCAGAAGAATATGAACATAAGATTATAGAGGCTTACAGGAAAAAACTTTCCCTTCTGGGAGAAAAAAGAGAAGAAATAGAAAATAAGGCTGCCGCGTACCAGGGCAGCCTGGGGTTTGCACTGAAATACCTCTATGCCATAATGCCTCTCAGTGATGCGGCGAATTATGAGTTTGAGGTTTTTCTCGATTATGCAGAAAATGGAATTGCGCTGTGGGAGCAGGAACAATATTGCCGGGATATGCCCGGGGAAATTTTCTTAAACTATGTGCTTTACCACCGGATCAGCAGCGAAGAGATTGTACCCTGCAGGAAATTTTTCCGTGATGCGGCAAAGGACTGCATCACCGGAAAAGACAGGATAGCAGATGTCATCTCACTAAATTACTGGTGTGCCAGGGAAGCGGCTTACCAGACCACGGATGACCGGACGGCACCGCCTCTAACGGTGTTCCGCAGCGGAGCCGGAAGGTGCGGGGAAGAGTCGGTATTTGCGGTATCGGTATTTCGAAGCCTTGGGATACCGGCAAGGCAGGTATTTGTGCCCAGATGGTCCCATTGCGATGACAATCATGCCTGGGTAGAGGTATGGTGTGACGGTAAGTGGTACTTCCTGGGTGCCTGTGAACCGGAAGAAATTCTGAATAAGGGCTGGTTCACCGGTGCTTCTTCCAGGGCAATGCTGGTAGAAGCGAGATGGTTTGATGTGGAAGCGCCACAGCACGAAGAGGTCCTTCTAAATGGCAGCGCAGTATCGGTAAATCTGACCCGCCAGTATGCAAGAACCCGGAAAATCAAAGTGAAGGTTCTGAACCGGGATAATCAGCCCTGTGCAGGAGTCAAAGTAGATTTTCAAATATTAAATTACGCACAGCTGGATACGGCAGCATCTGTACGGACGGATCAAAATGGAGAAGCAGAGCTGTTGACCGGTCTGGGAAGCCTGTATCTGTTTGCTGCAAAAGATGGCAGATGGGCAGAAAGATGCGTCGATACACGGGAAGAGGAGAAAACGGTTCTGCAGCTGTCAGAAGAAGCCTGGAAACCAGATGTCTGGGAGGACCTGGAATTTTATCCTCCGGCAGCAGCCCCGGTAAATCCGGTTCCGTTAAGCGAAGAACAGAAGGAACTGGGTCGAAAGAAAAGTAAAGCTGCGGCGGAAGCACTGCGCAGAAAGATGGATGGGTTTGAGCGGGGAATTGATTTCGTGGGGATTGCGGGGATTGCGCCGCAAGGGAAGTCAGATGATGCTGGAAGTACACGGAAAGCGAAAGCAGATGAAACATGGATTGTACCGGGAAAAACTGTTGAAACAGGGATTATACTGGGAAAAGAAGAGGATACGGACAGAATTCTGCCGATTTTGAAAGCAGCCAGAGGGAACCAGGCAGAGGTGATTCGATTCCTGAATTGGAATTTCGGGCAGGAGGAGAATCTCTGGGAAGATAAACTTTTGTTATTGGAAAGCCTGCGGGAAAAGGATTATCAGGATCTGAAAGCAGATGTTCTGGCTGAGCACTGTAGGGAAGGGAAACCCTATGCAGATAAGTTTCCAAAGGAAATATATGTGCCGTATCTGCTATGTCCCAGAATATCCAGAGAGCCGCTGAGCTGCTGGCGGACCTGGCTATGTGCATATTTCAGTTCAGAACAAAAGCAGGATTTTAAAAACGACCCACTTCTGCTATGGAACTACATAGATGATTATGTAAAAGAAAAACCGGAGGCTGAGCAGGAGAATCTGATTACCTTTCCGTGTGCCTGCTTAAAAGTAAAGTCCGGCAGTTTTCTATCCAAAAAAATTCTGTTTGTGGCGGTCTGCCGTTCCATTGGGATACCGGCAAGGCTGACGGAAGCAGAAGGGGCAATGGAATACTATGACGGAAATTATTTTGCTGCTGTATTGGAAAAAACAAAATCGGATGCCGCCGTTACGGTAATAGGGGACGGTTCGGAAACGGAATGGATTTATTCCGGCAACTGGAGTCTGGGCAAACTGGAAAACGAGGGATGGAATTCTCTGGTTCTGGAGGGCAGCCGCTGTGGCGAAGCGGGGCTTAATCTGCCTGTTTCAGCAGGAGAGTACAGGCTGATCACGGTTAACCGGCTCCCAAATGGCACCCAGTTTGCCAGAAAATATTATTTCTCTTTGGCGAAAGGACAGGAGAAGAGTATTGTCCTGTCCAAAAAAGAAGCAAAAATTTCAGACATGTTAGAAGAAATAACAGTTGAAAATTTTAAGCTTTTGGATGAAAATAAGAAGGAGATCCCGGTATCTTCTCTGAATGCATCCCATATGCTTTTCCTTTTTTGGCTGGAAGAAAACAAAGAGCCTTCCGACCATATTTTAAATGAGTTGTATGACAACAGGGAAGCATTTTTAAAATCCGGGGCAAAGTTGTGCTTTATCTTTCGGCAAAAACCCGACAGGTCCGATGAGGCCCTTGATAAAGTACTGGATGCGTTTCCTGATATACAGATATTGTATGATGATTTCCAGGAAAATGTACAGACTCTTGCCAGAAGCGTGTATGTGGATCCGGATCAGCTGCCCCTTGTGCTGGCTTTTAAAGAAGATCTCTGCACCGTATATGCAGTCAGCGGATACAACGTGGGAACTGGTCAGATGCTGCTGAGAATATGTAAGTAATCTGGTACCTCACCGTGTAAATACGTCACTATAGAGACGCACATCTGACGCAGATATCAGGCACTCTATAACGACGTATTTATGCCGGGAGGCACCGCTGCGCCGTTGATTTACAGACGTGCTCCTGACACCGATGTCAGGCATTCTATGGACGTATTCATACCAGGAGGTACTGTATAATAAAAGAGGAGGATATGCAATGAGTGATAAAATAGGAAACCAGGTAGTAGAAGCAAGAACTGAGAGAACGAAGTGGTATTGTGACGCAAGATTTGGGATGTTTATTCATTGGGGTCTGTATGCCATTCCCGCAAGAGGAGAATGGGTGCGCAGCACCGAACGGATGCCAAAGGAAGAATACGACCAGTTTTTTGATGAATTTACCACTGATAATTATGATCCGAAGGAATGGGCAAGGCTGGCGAAAAAAGCAGGTATGAAATATGCAGTTTTAACAGCAAAGCATCATGACGGATTTTGCCTGTATGACACGGCGCTGACAGATTTTAAGTCCACCAATGCACCTTGCAAAAGGGATCTTGTACGGGAATTTCTGCAAGCATTCCGTGCCGAGGGAATTCGCGTGGGACTGTATTTTTCCATAATTGACTGGCGTCATCCGGATTTCCCCCATTATGGGGACAAGTTCCATCCAATGAGGGACAATGAAGAATTTAAAGGAAAAGAACATGATTTTGACCGGTACCTTACGTATATGCATGGACAGGTCAAAGAACTGCTGACAAATTATGGGCACTTAGACCTGATGTGGTTTGACTTTTCTTATGGTCTCATGAATTGTGAAAAGTGGAAAGCATCGGAATTGATAGAAATGGTAAGAAGCATCCAGCCCCATATTGTAATTGACAACCGGCTGGAAGGAAGCGCGGAAAATGCAGGATCGATCCGCACCTTGAATCCTACCCCATATTCGGGAGACTTTGCATCACCGGAACAGATGGTTCCGCCGGAGGGGATCCGTGATGAGGGCGGCAGCCCCATACCATGGGAGGCATGTATTACCCTGAATAACAACTGGGGATATGCGGCTCATGACTATCATTATAAATCAGCGAAAATGGTAATTCATATGCTGGTAGAATGTGTGAGTAAAAATGGAAACCTGATCTTAAATGTAGGACCCAATGCCAAAGGCGAGATTCCCAAAGAGTCTGTAGAAATTCTGGAAGAGGTAGGAACATGGATGCAGCAAAACGGAAAAAGTATCTATGGCTGCGGGCTGTCCGAATTTCCAAAGCCTGAGTGGGGAAGATTTACTCAGAACGGCAAAAAGCTTTATGCACATGTAATGGAAGAACAGGCAGGTGCAATCTGCCTGGAAAAGATGGCGGGAATGGTTGACCATATGCGTCTATTAAAAGATGGGTCGGAAGTGAAGGAAACATTTTTCTGGAACTTAAAGGAATATGGGGAAAATGCATTCTTTTTCTTTGATACCCATAGCAGTGACTGCTATCCGCTGCCGGATGAACATGATACCGTGGTAGAGATATCGTTAACATAGAAGAGCAGCATGGCGGCAGCAGTCAGACTCTAGAGTGCACAGCTGTCAGAAATTAAATTGAAACACCGTAAATGGAAATGGGAGTATCTGAAAGGAGTGTATTATGATAATAATAGGAAATGAAAGTTCTGCAAATTGTATCGTTCGTTTTTATGGGGAAGGGACTTCTTTAATCGAAGAAGATTTTCCAAAGGTATCGGCTGTTTTTCAGGGGAAATATCTGCAGAGCCGGGTCTTAACAGACGGGGACGGTAAAGTATGGATTTTAACGGGGATGGGAAAACCGGAAGAGGTTACCATTTTGAAATTAAAAGAACTGCTTGCAAAAGCGGCGAAAGAAGTGAAGGGCTGTGAGATTACAGAAGCGGTGATTGATATTTCCCAACTTCTGAAAATATTCGGCATCCAATGTGTTGATAAATGTGTGGAGAGTATACGTCTTGGTCTGGCGGAAGGGCTGACTTATAAGAAGGATGCTAAGGCAGGGGAATATAAGATTTTTCTGTCTGGAATTCCGGAGAATCAGCTGGCATTGGCGCAGGAACTCCTGCGGGATGGAGAAGATCTGGGAGATGCAGTAATTTTTACAAGAAAGCTGGTTAATATGCCGGGGAATAAACTGCGTCCCATGGATCTGGCAAAAGAAATTGAAGAGCATGTAAAGGACTGCGAAATAGAATACGTCCTTTATGATTATGATAAACTCCGGGAAATGGGCATGGGCGCATTAAATGCAGTAGGGGGCAGCAGTGAATTCCCCCCATGCATGTGCGTTCTGCGTTACAAGGGAGATCCGGGCAGCAGCGAGATTACAGGACTGGTAGGTAAAGGCGTAACTTCCGATACCGGCGGCTATTGCCTGAAATCCCGGGATTCCCTCATCGGCATGCATGGTGATATGGCAGGCGGTGCAGTAACGGCATCGGTGATAAAAGCATTGGCAAAAAGCAATGCCAGAGTCAATGTGACCTGCGTAATTCCCATCTGTGAAAACCGGCTGACAGCCGGAAGCCTGCTTCCCGGGGATGTCATAACTTCCTATTCCGGACAGACTATTGAAATATTAAATACCGATGCGGAAGGCCGCCTGATACTTGCTGACGGAGTGAGCTATGCCGTAATAGAGGAAAAGGTTACAAGAGTGCTGGATATTGCAACCCTCACAGGAGCCATGGCTAATGCACTTGGAAATCATGTAACCGGAGTAATCTCCGATTCCGACCGGATCTGGAGTGAGCTGGAAGCAGCGTCAGCAGGCACAGGGGAATATTTCTGCCGACTGCCATTCTACCAGGAAAATGAAAAGATGCTGGAAAGTGAAATCGCGGATATTAAAAATATGGGCGAAAGTTTCTGCGGTGCAATTACGGCAGGCCTTTTCATCCGGCATTTTGCCAACCAGGTGCCATGGATTCATCTGGATATTGCCGGAACGGCACATGTTGGAAGACCGCTGTATGAATTCCAGGCAAAGGGTGCTACGGGGGCGACAATTGATACGATTTATCGTTGGCTGAATATGATGATTTAATATGTTGAAAATGGATATGATTATGGAGACTTCTTCGCAGATTGCTGCGGGGAAGTTTTTTCGTTACGGTATTTCTTAAAGAAGCAGATACAAAATTCGGTTTACTTTTTTGCAAGGCAGCACTTCTACAGTATTTGGCAGTAAGGAAGAGCTTTTTTGCTATAGTCATATCGTTTTTTATGACTTAATAGGAGCTATTCAATACATTCTGGCAATGTATTTGATGATTATATGGTAGCATTGTAAAAATATGTCGAAAAGGAGAGGGAGTTATGGAAAGGAAAAATAAGTTATTATGTAGAGAGTGGAAAAGATGGACGGCGCTGGTTATGGTAATTGTAATGATATTTTTGCAGCCGTGCACGGTACTGGCTGATGCCGGGTTACGCAGGACAGAGACAGGAGCAGGAAAAGATGATGTGACTGAGTCAGTAGAGGATATGGAGACGGACTCAGTGGAAACAGAATCTGAGGAGAAAGAGGAAGCACCGATAAATGGGGATTCAGAAGAAATATCGGAGGAAGAATTACAATCAGAGACGGAAACGGAGGTGTTAACAGAAGCGTTCACCGAAGTAGAGATTGAAGATGCTTATGATAAAGGAATAGAGAACTCTGTTGAGGAAAATCTGTCAGGTATAGAAACAGAGGAGAAAGTTATGGAGGATATGGAAACCGATTCAGATATTCTTCTGGAAACAGAATCGGAAACAGTTGTTTACGAGGATAATTTGCCACTGAATAGGATATCAGAAAAAATCGTATACGGTAACATTTTATGCAGATAATGTAGTCGTAGATAAGCAGACAGTAACGGAAGGGGAAGCGGCAGAAGAACCGGGAGCACCGGAAAAACCAGGGTATACCTTTCAGGGCTGGAACGGAGATTATACAAGGGTGACAAACAGCCGTAATGTATATGCAAAATATGCTGTCGGGGAATTTACAACCCATACTGTTACTTTCCTGGATTATGATGGAAGACTTGCGGGTAACCGGCAGTATGTGCAGGACGGCGGAAGTGCCGGAAGTCCTGTGATGCCGGAAAGGCCGGGTTACACCTTCTTAGGCTGGGATGAAAGCCGGTTCTATATCAAGGGGGATAAAACGCTAAATGCCCAATATCGAGAGGGTGTATACAAGACGTATATGCTAAATTATTACGGATACCGTAATAACAAAGCCACCGAGCAAATCTTAAAAGAGGAAATTGTAGTGGAAGGAGAGGATGGTGTACCACCCGAGCCGGAAGAGGTAGAGGGCTATACTTTTGCAGGCTGGGACAGGAACATTCTGTACACGAATGTGTACCGAAGCCAGAACATTAAGGCGCTGTATTATAAGGGGAAATACAGTACGCATAAAGTCGAGTTTGTGGATTATAACGGGAAAGCACTGATGAATCCGCAGCATATCCCAGACGGAGAGAGTGCTTACAGCCCGTTAAAACCAGTACGGGAAGGTTATACGTTTATCGGCTGGGACAAGAGCCGTTTCTGGATACATAAGGATACGAAGCTGACCGCCCGTTACCGGGAAGGTGAGCATAAGACCTATACGCAGAACTATTACGGATACCGTAATAACAAAGCCACCGAGCAAATCTTAAAAGAGGAAATCGTAGTGGAAGGAGAGGATGGTGTACCGCCCGAGCCGGAAGAGATAGAGGGATATACTTTTGCAGGCTGGGACAGGAATGTTCTGTACACGAATGTGTACCGAAACCAGAACATTAAGGCGCTGTATTATAAGGGGAAATACCGTACACATAAAGTCGAGTTTGTGGATTATAACGGGAAAGCACTGATGAACCCGCAGCATATCCCAGACGGAGAGAGTGCTTACAGCCCATTAAAACCAGTACGGGAAGGTCATACCTTTATTGGCTGGGACAAGAGCCGTTTCTGGATACATAAGGATACGAAGCTGACTGCCCGTTACCGGGAAGGTGAGCATAAGACCTATACGCAGAACTATTACGGTTACCGTAATAACAAAACCACCGAGCAAATCTTAAAAGAAGAAATCGTAGTGGAAGGAGAGGATGGTGTACCACCCGAGCCGGAAGAGGTAGAGGGCTATACTTTTGCAGGCTGGGACAGGAACATTCTGTACACGAATGTATACCGAAACCAGAACGTTAAGGCGCTTTATTATAAGGGGAAATACCGTACGCATAAAGTCGAGTTTGTGGATTACAACGGGAAAGCACTGCTGAATCCGCAGTATATCGTAGATGGAGAGAGTGCTTACAGCCCGTTAAAACCAGTACGGGAAGGTCATACGTTTATCGGCTGGGACAAGAGCCGTTTCTGGATACATAAGGATACGAAGCTGACTGCTCGTTACCTGGAAGGTGAGCATAAGACCTATACGCTGAACTATTACGGTTACCGTAATAACAAAGCCACTGAGCAAATCTTAAAAGAGGAAATCGTAGTGGAAGGAGAGGATGGTGTACCACCCGAGCCGGAAGAGATAGAGGGATATACTTTTGCAGGCTGGGACAGGAACATTCTGTACACGAGTGTGTACCGAAGCCAGAACATTAAGGCTACGTATTATAAGGGGAAGTACCGTACACATAAAGTTGAGTTTGTGGATTACAACGGGAAAGCACTGCTGAATCCGCAGTATATCGTAGATGGAGAGAGTGCTTACAGCCCGTTAAAACCAGTACGGGAAGGTCATACGTTTATCGGCTGGGACAAGAGCCGTTTCTGGATACATAAGGATACGAAGCTGACTGCTCGTTACCTGGAAGGTGAGCATAAGACCTATACGCTGAACTATTACGGTTACCGTAATAACAAAGCCACTGAGCAAATCTTAAAAGAGGAAATCGTAGTGGAAGGAGAGGATGGTGTACCACCCGAGCCGGAAGAGATAGAGGGATATACTTTTGCAGGCTGGGACAGGAACATTCTGTACACGAGTGTGTACCGAAGCCAGAACATTAAGGCATTGTATTATAAGGGGAAATACCGTACGCATAAGGTGGAGTTTGTGGATTACAACGGGAAAGCGCTGCTGAACCCGCAGTATGTCGTAGATGGAGGTAGTGCAGTAAGTCCGTTAAAACCTGTACGGGAAGGATATACTTTTATAGGCTGGGACAAAGAAAATTACCGTATTTCATCCCCGTTAAAAATACAGGCGTTATATAAAGAAGGAATTTATTTAACCTGTCCAGTATCATTTTATGGTAAAATAACAGGGAATTCATCTTGGCAGTTGTTAAAAACGGAGTATGTACCTGTAGGGGACGATGCTCATCCGCCAAAGCTGCCGGTCAATGCCGGATATACTTTCCGTGAATGGTCCGGACAGATAACGGGAATCCAGACAGCTCAGAATGTATATGCCCAATATAATATAAATACGGAAACAGAGACAACATACACAGTCCGCTTCTGGTGTAGAGGGGAAGTTATAAAGACAGAGGAGGTGGCTATTGGGGGGAATGCAACTCCGCCATCTGTACCGGGATTAAAAGGATACAGCTTTGCAGGCTGGGATAAAAGTTATGTGAATATAAATCCGGGCACGCGCTCTATGGCAGTAGACATCACTGCACAGTACCAGCTTACCAGCGGAATACAAAATGCAGGGAGTGTGTCAGATCTTGTAAATGCCTTAATGGCACTTGGAGTGCCAGTTGCAGTGAAAAATGGGTTTTCTGCATTAGGGGCGGCAATTATAAATCCATTTGATGGAATCATTTTAGATGTCTTGGCAGCAACTGCATTGGTTGGAACCATTATTTACTATTGGGATGATATAAAAGATTTATGGGAAGATATTAAGGTCATCTTCAGGAACTTTGCTGGAATGGACGCTGCGGGCGAAATATTAGATAATATTGAGGCTGGGGTGGATGAAGCTGGGGGTTCTGAGGATATAACTGCACAACTTGGAGAGATTGCAAAAGGCTACCCTGTGGGTAAATGCGATGATGCAGTAAAAGCTATGCAAGAATTTTTAATTCAGAAAAAATTAAAAGGAAGTATTATTATACTTAGGTGGATACCATCGAATGGATACGTCTGGAGTGACATTGCAAACCGAGAAGTGGGTAATAATGGGATGCATCAAGGAATTTTATATAAAGGAAAAGTCTATTGCAATATTCACCCCTATGGTTTGCTTAAAGATTTATGGATTAATGATTTCTATGCGCCAGGAGTAAAACAACCTGTTGAAGAAATTCCTTTTTAAAGTTACTATAGTTAGAAGGAATAGTTGAAGAGTGTAAAGCTTCACTAGATCTACCAACCATGGGTAGGAGTATATTTTTAGAAAATATTAAGTAATTATATGAAATAGAAAATATGAGGTGAAAAATGGATATTATTTTTAAAAAATTACTTGAGATTAAAGAAAGACCAGGTATGTATTTGGGAAAAAAATCTTTAAAACGGCTGAATATATTTATTGAGGGATATATATCTTGTCTATATGATAAAGATAAGCATTTTAGGACGGATTTTGAATATTTTACTAAGTTTATTCAAAATTACTATGGTCTATATTCGGATTTCGGATGGCAAAAAACTATATCTTTTTATTCTTCTAATGAAGCAGATGCTTTAGATACTTTTTATGAACTTCTTGGTATATTTATGGAAGAATATAATAATGATGAAGCTATGTATATGTTAAAAAAGATTTTAATAACGTCAGGAGATAAAAGACCTACAAGGGAGATGCATTTTACAGATCATGGAAATACAAAAAATATGACAAATCCACATTGGCATAATATAATATGGAATGATGAGGACTTCTATTTTGATTCTTTATTTGGTCAACCCAGTGAAGCAAGAAGAACACTAAAGCTAAAAGGGAATATTCAGTTATTTAAAAACGAATTGGAATTTACTGATTATATTGCTTGTGGTGGTGAACTAGAATTTTCTTATAATGAAATGAAATATTCAATTACTCACCCAGGGGGAAATTTATGTTTTGTGCAAATAGGAGATGTCTCTTCAGAGAAGTTTTTTAATTCTATTGATGATTTGTTGAGTTATAAAATTGACAAATACAAGCTCAGTGATATTATAGAGAGTATAAAACCTTGTTTTAGACGATTTTAATTATCAGCAAAAATTATATATAACAAACATCCAGAAAGCCGCAGGTAAAAGAAATGACAAAAATATTACTACTAGAAGATGACGAAACGATTGCATTTGGCATCAAAGCAGCCCTTTCCCGAAAGGGCTATGAGGTTACCCATTGCGAGACTTTGGAAAAAGCGAAAAAGGAGTTTCACCAGGGGTTTCAATTGGTGCTGCTGGATCTTAATCTTCCGGATGGTAATGGGTACGGGTTCTGCAAATGGGTAAGAGACCAGGGAGATACCAGCATTATCTTTTTAACTGTCCGTGACGAGGTGGCAGATATTACAAAGGGACTAGATATGGGGGCAGATGATTATATTACGAAGCCTTTCCATATTGCGGTTCTGGAGTCGCGGATTGCTGCTGTCTTAAGGCGGGTGCCGGAAGACGGCAAGGGGTGGATTGTCTGCGGAGATATTCAAGTTGATAAGGATAAGATGCAGGCAATGCTAAAGGGAGAAAACATCTCTCTTACGGCGCTGGAATACCGTCTGCTTCTGGTTATGATGGAGAACAAAGGCAGAACACTTCCACGGAATCTGATCCTGGAGAAGTTGTGGGATTCAGAAGGGAACTTTGTCAATGACAATACTTTGACGGTTACCATGAAGCGCCTGCGTGAAAAGTTAAAAAACACCAGGCATATCTTAACAATACGGGGAATTGGGTACCGGATGGAGGAAATATTGCCATGAATCCAGGTTGGAAAGCATTTTTAAGAATGTGTTTGCTCTGGCTGATACCGGGCATAGTGACAGGTTGGCTGATGGCTGTATTTTTAACGGTCCATGAGCATCATATGACGGCAGATCTTGTAGGATCTGTCTTGCAGAACGATTCTCTGCAGGCGGGGCTTAAAGGCATTTCAAAGGAAGAAAGAGATGCAGGAAATGCATTTTTGGAAAAATACGGATACCGCCCCCTTGGGAAATTGGGTGACTATATTTTTTATACTTCTATGATAAGTATCCTGATTTTTGAAGGGATTGGCGGGGTTTTATTCGTGAGCAGGAGAAAGAATGAGAGGAAGCTGGAAGACCGTATACAGGAGTTAACCGAATACATGAGATCCGTTCATTATGGGGAAGCGAAGACCCTCTCACGCATAGAGGATGGTTTTTCCCAGCTGGAGGATGAGATTTATAAGACGGTAATGGAATTAAAGTGTACGAAGGAGACAGCGGTTCGGGATCACCAGGTATTGTCAGAGCGGATTGCAGACATTGCACATCAGCTAAAAACCCCGCTGACATCGATGTCTTTGATGACGGAACTGTTAGAGGATTATCAGACAGAAGAGACGAAGGAATATCTGGTGCATTTAAAAAATCAGGCGGAACGGCTTCAAAAGCTGGTATCCGGGCTTTTAATTCTGGCAAAGCTGGATTCCCATGTCATTGATTTTGAACAGAACCAGGTGGAAGTCTCTGATTTGATTAATGCGGCGTCAGAACCGCTTCTGGAAATGATAAACCGTAAAGAAATTTCCCTGGAAGTAAGGTGCCAGGAGGCAGAGGGCGGCGCGCCGTGCTGGATCCTGGCAGACATGCAGTGGACCAGTGAAGCCCTTCTGAATATTATAAAAAACTGTGTGGAACATACACCAAAAAAAGGTACCATTGAGGTGTCGTATAAAAAGAATCCCCTATATGCGGAATTACAGATCGTTGACAGCGGTTTGGGGTTTTCGAAGAAAGATCTTCCCCATTTGTTTGAGCGGTTTTATCGGGGTGAGGATGCGGCAAAGGACAGTGCAGGTATCGGTCTTGCACTTGCCAGGCTGATCATAGAAAAACAAAACGGACACATCCATGCAGAAAATACATCTGATGGACATGCCCGGTTCCGGCTTCGGTTTTATGTGTAAAACCGGATGCCGGCGCTTATTACCTGTAAGAGGCAGCGTGATATTGAGCTTATAATTCCTTATTTTAATATATTATATTTTATATCTAATCTAATTATATCTATCGCATTGTATCTAATTGCATTGTATTTAATCTCATTGTATCTAAACTTATTTTAACTAATCTTATTGTATCTAATCGCATTGTATCAAAACTCATTGTATTTAATCTCATTTTACCTAAACTCATTGTATCTAATCTTATATATCTAATTTTGTCTTATTCTCATTATATAGTGTCATCTTTGACAGAAGTGATAATATTATCCTTTTCTATCTTCCGCCCGCCTAAAATATAGGCACCTATAATTGCCAGCAGTACCAAAAGCGTATACCCAAGAATAGGTACAAAGGGTGCATAAGGCAGATATTCCGGCAAAGTCACCTCATTGATCCAAAGAAACATGGTCAGAATGATTATCTGGAAAGGGATGCTTAAGAGCAGAGGCTTTAGCCCCAGGGTGATCCCTTCCAGGAATAACATCTTCCAAAGCTGCCGGGAGGAAAGTCCCGCAGATTTTAACATTCCGAATTCTTTTCTTCGCTGGCGGAGGTTTCCAGAGATGCTTGCCCATACATTTGACAGTCCGATTACAGCCAAAAGTCCTGTGAGGAAGGCAACGATCAAATTCATTACCTTTGTCTCTGAATCATCCATTTCCTTCAGCATAGCGAGGTCCGTAATCAGGTAGTCTCCGGTACCATAGTAGCGGGTAAGCAGCGATTCCACCTGACCGGATACTTTCTGAATCAGAGGATAGGAGATGCCCTTCGTACTGTCTGTCAGGAGCAGAGTATTGACGCTGTTAGCTGTTGATTTTCTTTTATTGCTGCAGGAGGCGCCGATTTTTAAAACATGATCCATTGGCATAATCGCCGTCAGGGTGAATCTGGAATTCCTAAGGCCTATATCCGGAAGCTGCTCTGCCAGCGCACCGGCAGTAAGGCTGAAGGTAAAGTCACCAGTATCCTCGTCATATGCCCGTTCCGTAAAGGTAAGTTTCTGGCCTGTACGAAGACTTAAGAGTTCCCGCAGAACACTGTTTTTCCTGGTGCTTACGTCCGGGTCTTCCGTATAATTATAGAAAATAGCCCTGGATGGGTCTGTAAAATATGGTTCTGGATCAATGCCCAATTGGCTGCAGTAGTCCCGGAAGCTGTCTTCTTCCAGACCGATTAAGGTAGTGGATATCCGGTATCTGCCATCTCTTTCAATCGTAGAATATTTTTTCCTGGCTGCAATTTCATCAAAGCCTCCAAAGTAAGTCTCCATATCTGCTGAGGCGTCCTGGTCGGTAATCCAGGTGGCACAGGGCAGTTTGTTGAAAATCGTGGCTCTGGTGACCTCTGGAATCTGTTTTATCTTTTCCAATACTTCCATATCCGGTGTCCGCCCGTCACTGATATTAAACTGAATGTGGCGGATATCATCCATTCCGGTCTGGTAAATATTCTGGGCGGCATTTTGCGTAGAAAAGATATATAAAAATCCTGTTAGCAGCAGGAAAGAGAGGCAAAGTGAGATGGTTGCGGTACGGTAGGAATGCTTTCTGGCAGACACTGCATGGGCTGCCAGTTCACCGGTGATCCCAAGGCGGCTGGTTATATGGCTTTTTCGCAGCCGTTTCTTCTTGATCCGGTAGTCCTGCTTCAGTGCTTCTACGGGAAGGAGCTTTGCAATCTTTCGCGCAGGTATGAGTGCAGACAGCCATACGGTCAGCAGTGACAGAAGAATGGCGGGCAGGATGGCAGGAAGTCCAAAGGACAGCACAATATCCGGGGCAGTTCTGCCAATATCGTTATTTGCGTTGATAATCTGGAAAAGCTTCATATCCAGCAGCCAACCAGAGATAATCCCCAGTGGAAGCGGCAGAATGGTGAGAATCAGCGCTTCTGAAATGACGGCAGACTTAATCTGGCGGGGAGATGCCCCGATGCCAGCCAGAGTTCCAAGCTGGGCAAGCTTCTCATTTGCGGAAAGTGCAAATGCATTATGGATAACCAGAACAAATAAAGCCACTAGCATTATGGCGATTACCAGAATCATCAGGGGAAAAGCCATTGCACTCAGCTGATTCATCGCGCTTAACTGCTGACTGGAAAAGATGGCGTATTTGGATAACAGCTCGGAATTATACCGAAGATTATAGTTCCCATATTCGTCCTTTTCGTATCCGATGGAAGCAGCAAGTGCCGGAAGCTCTTTGTAAGTGCTTCTCATTGGGTCAAACCGCAGATATACAGTAATTTCATCTTCCGGCTGTATGCTATTTTCATCCAGATAACCAATGCCCGTATAAGCAGGAACAGAAGAGGATGTGGTCATATCCATCTCGCCTACGATTGTATAGGTCTTTGTACCGGTCTGCCGGAAAGTTTCGTTCTCGTGAAAACCTTCCGTTTCAACCCGGACCTTTCCGTCCAGCATACGTTTGCCGATAGGCAGAGTAAGGGTATCCCCGATTTTTATATCAGGGTGGTTATCAAAATATTGTTTGGATAAGGCGATTTCATTTTCCTTCCGGGGCCGCTGTCCCTGTATAATGATGTCACTCTCCGGCATGGATTCCCAATATTCATCGTTGGCACCCCGGGATATCAGATAGGTGCGCTTACCGGACTCATCCAGTCTGGCAACTTCCCAGTTTCCCTTTATCATGACGGCAGATACGGAAGCATAATTCTCAATATGTTCTAAATCTTTCCCATAGGTAATATCAAAAAGTTCTCCATGCCAGTCTCCGTTTTCCCATTTGCTCATCCGGACAGCATCTGTCCACATAGTATAGAAGAAACCACAGACGCAGGACATAAGTGTGGTCATTAAGAACAGGGCAATGATAATAGCAAGGCTGGTGCGCTTGTTCCTGCGCACCGTATCCCAGACGTACTCATGTAATATTTTCATCAGGACACCACCTCATCATGTAAGATTTTACCATCCTCCAGCGTAATAATCCGGTCTGCCTGGAGGGCGGTTTTTTCATCATGGGTAATGAGCAAAATTGTCTGGTCATAGCGTCTGTTGGAGAGCTTCAGCAATTCAATGGTTTCTTCAGAAGTTTTGCGGTCCAGGTTCCCGGTAGGCTCATCAGCCAGAAGAATAGCCGGCTGGTAGATCAGACTTCTTGCAATCGCCACACGCTGCTGCTGTCCGCCGGACAATTCCTGGGGCAGGTGGGTGAGCCGGTCGGTTAATCCCAGAGAGGAAACAATCTGTTTGAATCTGCTTTCATCCGGTTTTTTTCCGTCCAGCAGAATTGGCAGCAGAATATTTTTCCTTACATTCAGCGTGGGAATCAGGTTATAAAACTGATAGACCAGGCCCACCTTGCGCCTTCTGAAGACCGCCAGCTGCTCCATGCTCAGGGTAGCGATATCCGTATCTTCAATGTAGATATTTCCGCTGGTAGGACGGTCAACCCCTCCCAGCATGTGTAAAAGTGTGGATTTTCCGGAGCCGGATGCCCCGATAATAGCCGTAAAGCTTCCTTTTTCCAGAGACAGGCTCACCTGATCCAGAGCAGTGATCTTATTTGAACCGTTTCCATAGGTTTTTGTTAATTTATTGCATCGCAGTATTTCCATTTATAGAACTCCCTTCGTATTGA
The DNA here is from genome assembly GCA_900540475.1 of uncultured Robinsoniella sp. Lineage (GTDB taxonomy): Bacteria > Bacillota > Clostridia > Lachnospirales > Lachnospiraceae > Robinsoniella. Next base: position 72,941 of record UQGG01000013.1, read on the forward strand.
TGATATCATAATATCTGTGTTAAGTGACAAAAAAGTGACATTTTGCCGGTATGCGAAAAAAGGTTGCCAAATACCGGCTCTACGGGTTAGAATTGACTGTAAGCCAAATGCCCCGCCGTAAGTGTCAGGGTATTTGATCCCAGGGGCAGCCGCCGGACGGACATACAAGCAGGTCCGACTGGAGCGTGTTGAAAATGCCCCGGAAATGAAACTTGGAGGGTAATTTATGTCATTACAATTAATTCTGGGAAATTCCGGCAGCGGAAAATCCTTTGAACTGTATAATAGAGTAATTGATGCTTCTGTCGCTGATCCGAAGGGGCATTTTATCGTGATTGTACCGGAACAGTTTACCATGCAGACTCAGAAAGAACTGGTCAGCCTTCATCCCAGAAAAGGCATTTTAAATATCGATGTACTTAGTTTTGGGAGGCTTGCGTACCGGGTGTTTGAGGAACTGGGGGCAGATAAACGAACGGTGCTGGAAGAGACCGGGAAGAACCTGCTGCTGCGTAAAGTGGCAATTGAAAAAAAAGAGGAGCTGCAGGTACTGGGCGCCCATTTAAATAAACTGGGATATATCACACAGATGAAATCCATGATATCCGAACTGACCCAGTACGATGTGACCATGGATAAACTGGATCAGATGATTGAAAGCGCTGGGGAAAAAAAGCAGCTGTATTATAAATTAAAGGATGTGAGCGTATTATATGCCGGGTTCCGGGATAAGCTCCGGGATCAGTATATTACGGCAGAAGAAGTCCTGGAAGCCCTGTGCCAGGCAGCTGACCGGTCTGAGATTTTAAAGGGCAGCGTTCTGGCTTTAGACGGTTTTACGGGATTTACCCCAATACAGCAAAAATTGTTAGAGAAACTCATGGTGCTGGCAAAGCGGGTCATGGTAACCGTAACCATTGATGCCAATGAAAATCCATTTAAAATTTATGGAGAGCATGAACTTTTTTATTTAAGTAAGAAAACCATCCGCAGTCTGACAAACATTGCGAAAGAAAAGCATGTGGTGATAAAGGACCCGGTTATTCTGGGAAAAGGACAGGTTTACCGTTTTAAAGATGCGCCGGTTCTGGGATTTCTGGAACAGAATCTTTTCCGGAGAAGAAGAGGGAAATACGAGTTTCCCATCCAGGAAATTTCCATTCACAATGCCAAGAATCCAACGGAAGAGGCTTATTTTGTGGCGCGTACAATTAAGCAGCTTACAAAGGAAGGGTACCGCTATCAGGACATTGCGGTAATTACGGGGGATATGGCGGCTTACAGCAGTTATATCCGCAAAGTTTTTGAATCCTGCAAAATTCCCTGCTTTATTGACGAGACAAAAACCATTTTACTGAACCCCTTTATCGAATTTATCCGTGCTGCGCTGGAGCTGGTGCAGAAAAACTATTCCTATGAAAGCATGTTCCGTCTGCTGCGGACCGGGCTTTGCGATGTGACACGGGAAGAAACGGATCTTCTGGAAAATTATATTCTGGCAGCAGGCGTGCGGGGGTACAGTAAATGGCAGAAACCCTTTGAAAAAATCACCCAGCGCAATGATGAACAGGTCTTAGAACAGTGCAACGAAATACGGAATGCTCTTATGGAGAAGCTGGTGCCCTTTACGAAAGTGCTGAAAAATAAAAATGCATCCGTCTCCAAATACACAGCTGCCCTGTATGAGTTTATAGTGTCCTGTGATATTCAGCGCAAGCTGACAGTCTATGAAGAAGCGTTTAAAGAGCAGAACCGCCTGGATATGGCAAAAGAGTACAGCCAGATCTATGGGATCGTCATGAGTCTTCTGGACAAATTAGTGGAACTTCTGGGTGAGGAATGTCTGCCTGTAAAGGATTATGCTCAGATTCTGGATGCGGGTTTTGAAGAAGCCAAAGTAGGGATTATCCCGCCGACGGTTGACCAGGTGGTGGTAGGTGATATCCAGCGGACCAGGTTAAAATCCATCAAGGCGCTCTTTTTTGTAGGACTTAACGACGGCTGGGTGCCAAAGGCGGGAGGTACCGGAGGCATATTGTCTGACCTGGAACGGACGGCACTGGAATCCAGCTGCGTGGAACTGGCGCCTACGGCCAGGGAAAATATGTATACCCAGAAATTTTATCTGTACCTGAATCTGACGAAGCCATCCACCCGTCTGTATCTGTCTTACAGTAAAGTGGATTCCGACGGCAAGACGCTTAGGCCTTCCTATGTCGTGCATGATATGGCAAGGCTGTTTCCGGCGGTGTCCCAAACGGATGAAGACCTGTATGACAGTATGCTGGAACGAGTGGCTTCACCGGGCAGCGGAATTCCCTATCTGATAGAGGGGCTTCGTAATATCCGGGAAGGGCGCCCCATGCCTGTGGATGAATGGATGGTAATGTTTGACTGGTATAATCAGAATAAGGATTACCAGAAGAAGATAGAAGGGCTGGTGGACGCTGCCTTTTACAAGCGCAATGATGAAGGGCTTCCAAAAGCCGTGGCTTCATCCCTCTATGGAAGTATGCTGGAAAACAGCGTGACCAGGCTGGAACGGTTTGCGGCCTGCGCATTTTCGCATTTTCTAATGTATGGACTGGATTTAAAGGAGCGGGAGACCTATCTGTTCCGGCCCATGGATATGGGAAATATCTTCCACCGGGTCATAGAACTGTTTTCTAAAAAGGTGGAACACAGCCAATACAACTGGTTCAGCCTGCCGGAGGAAATCAGGGATTCTTTTATCGAGGAAACGGTGGAGGAAGTATCTTCCGAATACGGGGCAAAGATTCTCTACAGTTCGGCTCGAAATGAATATGCCATAGAGCGGATGAAGCGCATTATGCGCCGTACTGTATGGGCACTCCATGAACAGATCAAGGCGGGCACATTTGTACCCAGCAATTATGAGGTGTCCTTCTCCATGGTGGAGGATCTGGAGGCGGTAAATATTGCATTGACAGAGGAAGATAAGATGAAGCTTCGGGGAAGGATTGACAGAACCGATGTGCGGGTGGAAGAGGACGAAGTCTTTGTAAAGGTCATCGATTATAAATCAGGGAATACAAGCTTTGACCTGGTGGCACTGTATTACGGGCTTCAATTGCAGCTGGTGGTATATCTCAATGCGGCTATGGAACTGGAACAGCGGATTTACCCCGATAAGGAAATTGTGCCTGCCGGTATCTTCTATTATAATATGCAGGATCCCATGTTGGACCGGGAGGAGGGCGATACACAGGAGATCATTAATCAGAAAATCCTGAAGAAGCTTCGCCTGGACGGACTGGTCAATGATAATAAACAGGTGATTGAAAATCTGGATACCGGAATAGGAAAAGATTCCTGCGTGATTCCGGTTTCCTATAATAAGGACGGCACCCCGTCAAAGTCATCCAGTACTGCATCACGGGAACAGTTTAACCAGATCTCCAGATTTGTGAATGAAAAAATTGCGGATATCGGAAAACAGATTGTAGACGGACATATGGAAGCACTTCCCTATGAACGAAAGGATAAAACAGCCTGTGATTACTGTATTTATAGGGAAATCTGCGGATTCGACGTGCGGATTCCGGGGACCCGCTATCATCGTTTAAAGGAATATAAGCCGGAAGAAATATGGAAGAAAATAAGCGGGCAGACACAAGCCGAAGCAGAAAGTGAGGAAAGGTAGGCATGGGCGTAGCATGGACCGAAGACCAACAGAAGGTCATTGACTTAAGAAATCGAAATATCCTGGTATCAGCGGCGGCAGGCTCCGGGAAAACCGCAGTACTGGTAGAACGTATTGTAACTATGGTAACAGATAAAAAGCATCCGGTTGATATTGATGAGCTGCTGATTGTAACCTTTACCAAAGCGGCGGCTGGAGAGATGCGGGAACGTATTGCCAAGGCGCTGGATAGTAAAGCAGCTGAAAACCCGCTGGATGTGCATCTGGAACGGCAGCTCACCCTGGTACACAATGCCCAGATCACCACCATTGACAGCTTCTGTCAGTATGTGATCCGGAATCATTTTCATGCCATCGGGCTGGATCCGGGATTCCGTGTTGCGGATGAAGGAGAGCTGAAGCTTTTAAAAAGTGATGTAGCGGAACAGTTAATTGAAGACTGTTATGAGAAAAAGGAAGAATCATTTTTGAAATTTATTGAATGCTATGCCTTTGGAAAAAATGATCAGGGAATTGAGGATCTGATATTTGGACTCTATAATTTCTCCATGAGCTATCCATGGCCTGAAAAATGGCTGCAGCAATGCAAGAAAGCATATGAAATAGAATCCGTGGAAGAATTTTTGCAGTCTGAATGGCTGATGAAATTAACCGATAACTTAAATCGCCAGCTGGAGGACATTGAAGAGAAGACCGAAGAGGCACTTCGAATAGCCAGGGCGGAAGATGGACCTTATATGTATGAAGATGCATTATGTCAGGATCAGGCGATGATCCGGCAGATACGTCAGGCTGATAATTACCGGGATTATGCCCAGGCGTTTGCCGAAATGGGCAAATATGCAAGGCTTTCTTCTAAAAAAGATGAAGCTGTTTCTGAAAATAAAAAAGAACAGGTAAAAGCAATCCGGGAACAGGTGAAGAAAAGCCTGAAAGGACTGCAGGAGCAGTACTTTTTTGGAAGCTTAGAATCTGTGATTTCCGATATACAGGGAAGCCGAGAGGTCATGGGCGTCTTAATTGACCTGGCTTGTGAATTTACAGAGCGATATGCGGGGAAAAAGAGAGAAAAAAACGTGGTGGATTTTAGTGACCTGGAGCATTTTGCCCTGGATATCCTGGTAGAGGAAAAGGACGGGGAGGCAGTGCCCACGCAGATTGCAATGGATCTGGCAGAACATTACGAAGAAATCTTGATTGATGAATACCAGGACAGCAACCTGGTCCAGGAATTGATCCTTACCAGCATATCTAAGAAATGCATGGGAAAATATAATATTTTTATGGTGGGGGATGTGAAGCAGAGTATTTACCGTTTCCGTCTGGCAAGGCCGGAACTGTTTATGGAAAAATATGATACGTATCCGGTTACGGACAGCCAATGCCAGCGAATTGACCTGCATAAAAACTTCCGCAGCAGAAGCCAGGTTCTGGTCAGCGTGAATTATATCTTTGAACAGATTATGGCAAGATATCTTGGAAATATCCAGTATGATGCGGAGGCGGCACTTTATCCCGGTGCCGCTTTCCCGGAAAAACAAGCTGACGGGGAGGAATTTACCAATACGGAAATGCTTCTGGTAGATCTGGACACGTTAGATGAGGTGGTAGAGGATGTGGAAGAGAATGCCAGAGAACTGGAAGCTCGGGCAATCGGCAGCCGCATTCTGGAGATTGTGGGTAAAGAAGAAGTCCTGGATAAAGCAACGGGAATCTACCGAAAAGCCAGGTATGGGGACATAGTAATTCTTCTGCGTACCATTTCCGGATGGGCGGAGTCCTTTGCAAGAGTGCTGGAAAGCCAGGGAATCCCGGCGTACACCGGGTCACAGACCGGATATTTTTCTACGGTGGAGATACAGACAATACTGGCTTTTCTGAAAATAGTGGACAATCCAAGGCAGGAAATACCCATGGCGGCAGTATTAAAGTCTCCCATTGGGGGGCTGGAGACACAAGAACTTGCTGTTATTAAAAGCTTAAATCCCAATATGCCGTTTTATGAATGCTGCAGGCTGTATGCTTCCCAGCCGGATGAAGGTGATGCTTGCCAAAGAGGCATAGTTGAGAAGTTAAAGAAATTTTTCCGTATGCTGGATCATTTCCGTCTCTTGGTACCCTATACACCGATGCATGAACTGTTGTGGCAGGTGCTGGATACCACCGGATACGGGGACTATGCAGCAGCGATGCCGGGAGGAGAACAGCGGACGGCAAATCTGAAGATGCTGGTGGAAAAAGCGATGACTTATGAGACTACCAGTTATCGGGGGCTGTTTAACTTTATCCGCTATATCGAGAACTTACAGAAATACAATGTGGATTATGGCGAGGCGAGTACCATTGGTGAACAGGAAGATACGGTGCGGATTATGAGTATTCATAAGAGTAAGGGACTGGAGTTCCCAATCGTATTTGCGGGGGGAATGGGCAAGTCATTCAACCAGCAGGACAGCAGGAGCCGGGTGCTGCTGCATCCGGATCTGGGGATTGGCTGTGATTATATTGATCCAATTCTCCGTGTGAAAAGCCCTACGCTTTTAAAGAAAACCATTCAGCGGGAAACCATCAATGAAAATCTGGGGGAAGAACTTCGGGTATTGTATGTAGCTTTCACAAGAGCAAAAGAAAAACTGATCATGACCGGTGCGGTGACGAAAATCGCAGATAAGGTAAAAAAATGGAGCCAGATCTGCCGCAGGGAAGAGGAAAAAATTTCTTTTACCGAGTTATCCGGTGCGTCATCCTATCTGGACTGGGTGATGCCTGCGCTTATGCGCCACCAGTCGGCACGGGAGTTATTGGAGGAATATGGCTTTGTGAACGATTCTGCACATGAACTGTACCGGAAGGAAGCTTATTTTTCCATCCGGGTATGTCCGGTGAAAGAACTGGTTACCAGAGAGGCGGCGCATCAGATGGCAATCAAGGTTTCCAAAGAAGAACTTTTAGAGCGGGGACATCGGATGCTGAGTGAGCAACAGCTGGAAGCCCTGGACAAGCGCATGGATCCGGTGTACCCCTATGAACAGGATGGGGATATTCATGGGAAGATTACAGTATCGGAACTGAAAAAATACAGCCAGTCCGCAGATAACCTGTTATATGGAGAGGAAGAGTTTTTTATTTATGAAGAACCGGATATTGTTCCGCTGATACCCGGGTTTATGCAGCAGAAAACCGAAGTGCCCGGAGCAGTGCGGGGTACGGCTTACCATAAGCTGCTGGAGGAACTAAACTTTGCGGATGCTGCCGGAAGCAGGAAACTGAATGAACAGATTGAGCGGCTCCTGGAAGCAGGAAAAATGACCCGGGAAGAAATAGATTTGATTGATAAAAGGAAAATCGTGCGTTTTGCAGGTTCAGTTCTGGGAAAACGGATGGCTAAGGCAGAACAGGAGGGAAATCTGTACCGGGAACAGCAATTTGTCCTGGGAGTTATGGCTTCTGAAATAAAAGAATCCTGGTCAAATGAAGAAATGGTTTTGATTCAGGGTATCATAGATGCATTTTTTTACGAAGATGAGGCAATAATTCTGGTTGACTATAAGACAGATTATGTACCGGAAGAACGAGCAGAAATACTGGTGGAAAAATATAAGATCCAGCTGGACTATTATGCACAGGCATTGGAGCGTATGACCCAGAAAAAGGTGAAAGAGAAAATACTTTATTCCTTCTGGCTGCAGAAAGGAATCCGGATCAAATAGAGGGGCAGAGTCAGTTTGAAAATTCATTCATCCTTTTCCATGTTAAGGAAGTTTTAAGGGGATTTCACACAATTATGGTTGATTTTTCAAATACCAAAAGATATACTTAACACGACAGTATTTTAAATGAGGAGTGCAATATGAACTGGATAAAAAAAATGTTTCAAAATCAGGCCGTCCGTTACATTTTCTTTGGCGGATGTACCACACTCGTTAACCTGGTTTCCTATACGCTTATGCGTACCGTTTTGGGCATCGACATTACGATAGCAGGTTTTATTTCCATATTGCTGTCCATTGCCTTTGCCTATGTTGTCAATAAGATCTTTGTTTTTGAGAGCAAAACAAATACCGTTTGGGAAGTTATAAAAGAATGCGCGCAGTTTGTTGGCATGAGACTTCTTACCATGTATATTGAAGTATTTGGTGTCCTGCTGCTCAGCTGTGTCTGGGGCATGAATGATTTAATTGCCAAACTGGTAATTCAGGTAGTTGTATTAGTATTGAATTATGTTTTCAGCAAAGCATTTGTATTTAAAGAAAAGAAAGACATTTCCCAATTAACGGAAAAAGAAAGAAAGAATCGTAAGACGAAGAAATGGTGTGTCATTGCATCAGCCGGAATTCCGGCAGTGGTGATGCTGATTGCCTACATCGCCAACGGCGTTTTTCCATTTGGGGATCACGGTGTGCTGATCATCGATTCCCTGCATCAGTATCTGCCGTTTTTTACGGATTTTCATGACAAGCTTGCAGCCAGTGAGTCGTTATTATATTCCTTTGGCGGAGGTCTGGGATATAATTTCTGGGCGACTTATGCTTATTATCTGGCAAGCCCGTTGAATTTTCTCATCGTATTATTCCCAGCCAGGAATATGATGGATGTAATGGCGTACCTGATCGTTATTAAAATTGCATTGTGCGGCGGATGTTTTGGATATTATCTGACCACCCGGAATAAGGGAAAGAATTTTACTCCGGTTGTTTTTGCCGTGATGTATGCACTCAGCAGTTTTATGATTGGATACTATTTTAATTTGATGTGGCTGGACAGCATTGCCCTGCTTCCGATTGTAATGCTTGGCATTGAACGGATTGTAAAAGGAGAAAGCGGAAGAACCTTTGGACTTTCTCTGTTTCTGGGGCTTTATTGTAACTATTATATCGGATTCATGCTGTGTTTATTTTCCTGCCTGTATTTTCTGGTGCAGTGGATTGCGGCAAAGAGATTTACCATCAAGGCGTTTTTTAAATCCGGTATTAACTTTGCATGGTATGCACTGCTCAGCGGTGGGATGGCAGCGCTGGTTCTGATGCCGGCTTACCGGGCACTTGGAATTACGGAATCTATGGATGACAACGGATTCCCGGATAAGATTAAGTTCTTTACCAGCACAATCGATCAGCTCACCAGCCATTTCGCATTTGTGGAACCCATCAACATCGCGGATGACCAGGCAGGGGTAAATGCTTACTGCGGCGTCATTATACTGATTCTGGTGGTACTTTATGTGCTGGATAAAAAAGTGAGCCTGCGGGAACGTATTTCAAAAATATTGCTCTGTGCACTTTTAGTGCTGAGTTTTAATTTCAATATGCTCAACTTTGTATGGCATGGCTTCCATACGCAAAACGGACTGCCAAACCGTTTTTCCTTTATTTACATCTGTTTAATTCTGGTCATGGGATACGAAGCATTTACCCATGTAAAGAATATGCATGTAGTCAAAATAATCATATCCTGCCTGGTGCCTATAGGGTTCGTGGTCTACTGTATGATTACAAAGGCGGGAGAACGGGATCTCTATGTCTACCTCGTTACACTGGGACTGCTTGTAATTTACAGCATCCTGCTATTGCTCTACCGTTTTATCAGGCTGCGTGCACTGATTGTGCAGAATGTGGTGCTGGGAGTCATGCTTGCAGAGATGATTACCATGGGAATCTATGGTGTCTGCAGCAATGGAACGGTAGGAAGAAGTACGTATTTAGATGAGCAGAGCGCTTATAAAAAATTAATGGCTGAGCAGGGAGACCAGGATTTCTACCGTAGTGAAATCGACAGCCAGAGAATGCGCAATGAAACAATGTTCATGGGCGGCAATGGTGTCGTGCTGTTTTCATCCACAATGCCGGCTGCAACGGTCAATATGTGCAAAGGTATCGGTATGGAGGCACGAACCAATAAGAATGGTTATAACGGAATGACAAAATTGTTCAGTGATGTATTTGGTGTCCGTTATCTGGTTTCCAAGGCCAATTCCGATACTCTTTATAATATGAACCGTGTGGGCTTTGAAGAGCCGCTGGCGCTTTATAAAAATGAAAATGCACTGTCACTTGGCTTTATGGTGAATTCTGCGATTAAAGACTGGCAGATCGAAGGACTGGTTCCAATGGAAATACAGGATCAGTTTGCAGGGCTGGCTACGGGCAGTGATCCCATCTTTACGCTGAGAGAAGAGTATGACATTGAAGAAGGACCGACCTATATTATCCGTTTGCATCCGGGAGAACAGACTTATCTGGAAATGACTTCCAATGTAGAAAAACTGGTGATCAAGACACCTCAGTACGAGAAGACAATCAATGGATATAACAGTAACCTCTTTGATCTGGGAAGGGTAACCGAGGACGGCAAAGCAAATGTCACTATCACTTATAAAGAAGGAAATGAAAATCCGGTGGGAGTCCGTGTCTATACCTGCAAGGATGAAGATTATACCAGGATGTATGAGAAGCTTTCCGCTAATCAAATGAATGTAACAACGGCGGAAGACGGAAAAATCAGAGGAAATATCGATGTAAAAACAGCTGGTACCCTCCTAACCTCTATCCCATATGATACTGGATGGAAAGTAAAAGTTGACGGCAAAGAGATCGAAACCTATGCTGTTGGTACCGCACTAATGGGATTTGACTTAAGTGAGGGACAGCACGAGATTACCATGGACTTTACACCCGAAGGCCTTTGGTCAGGAAGTTTTATCAGCATTGCCAGCATCGTTTTGTTTATGGTTACCATTATGCTGGAAGGCAGAAGCAGAAGGAAAAAAGGGTTACTGCCTGGAAATGATGAAGAAGACCTGGATGACCTGGACGAAGACGAGATTTCTGAAAATGAGTATCAAAGCATGACCGGTGATTACGAAGAAGATGAGCCTGGGGATAGCTATGAAGATGCAGGGAAATCTGAATATGTAGAAAGATATGGAGCTACAGGCGAATACGAGGATGAGGAAGAGTATGAATCTGTGGGGGAGTCTGGGTATGAGGAAGACTATGATCCTGCGGTGGAAGAATCTGAGTATGAGGAAAGCTATGAGTCAGAGGAAGAAGAATCTGAGTATGAGGAAGGCTATGAATCAGAGGTGGTAGAATCTGAGTATGAGGAAAGCTATGAGTCAGAGGAAGAAGAATCTGAGTATGAGGAAAGCTATGAGTCAGAGGAAGAATCTGAGTATGAGGAAGGCTATGAATCAGAGGAAGAAGAATCTGAATATGAGGAAGGCTATGAATCAGAGGAAGAATCTGAGTATGAGGAAGGCTATGAATCACCTGAGGAAGAATTCCAATATGAGGAATCTGGAAAATCTGGAAATAATACTGGGAATCAGTAAGATTATGCGTCTGCAGAAGAATCTGAGTATGTGAAAAGTAATAAGCCTGTAAAAATTGGACAGGCGAGAAAGCAATTTTAAAATACGCTCTGGAGTTTTATACGATACATTTCAAAAATGGTTCAAATATACAGCAGAATCAGCTGTGTATTTGGACCATAAATTTATAAAAATTTCCGGCAGACGGCGATGATACTGAAAGACAGAGAAGAAGTAAGGTAAAAATACATTTGTTACATCAGAGAAAGAGGGTAAATCACGTTATGAATATTACATTTTCCAACAAAGCAGATATGTTTGAAGCAGGAATATTTGCCGTGCTCAATGAAAAAAAGGAAGCGTTAATCAATCAGGGAAAGAAAATCTATAATCTTTCGGTAGGTACACCGGATTTTAAAACCGCTCCACACATCGTAGAAGCCGTATCTGAGGCTGCAAAAGATCCGGGTAACTACAAATATGCCCTGGTGGATATTCCACCGCTCATACAGGCTGTACAGGACTTTTATCAAAAGAGATTCCAGGTTGCACTAGATACAGAAGAGATCATGTCAATGAATGGCTCCCAGGAGGGGATGGCACATTTTGCCTGGACGCTGTGCAACCCTCAGGATGTGGTGCTTGTGCCAAATCCAGGGTATCCTATATTTAATATCGGTCCATCTCTCTGCGATGCAAAGACCGTGCAATATCCCTTATATAAAGAAAACCACTTTTTGCCCCGCTTGAATGAAATCCCGGAAGAAACAGCAAGAGCTGCCAAATTCATGGTAGTTAGTTATCCGGCAAACCCGGTCTGTGCTGTGGCACCGGACAGTTTCTATGAAGAGCTGATTGCATTTGCCAAAAAGTATGAGATTGTAATCTTACATGACAATGCCTATTCAGATATTATCTATGGTGGCAGAAAAGGAGGCTCCTTCTTGCAGTTCGGCGGGGCAAAGGAAGTAGGCGTTGAATTTTACTCCCTGTCAAAATCCTTTAACTATACCGGTGCCAGAATGTCTTTTGCCATTGGAAATAAAAAGATTATCGAGAAATTCCGAGCAGTCAGAACCCAGATCGATTACGGGGTATTTCTACCTGTGCAATATGGAGCAGTGGCGGCATTAAACGGACCGTTTGAGATGGTGGAAGAGCAGTGCAGGGAATATGAAAGAAGGAATCAGGCACTTTGCGGTGGACTTCGCAGCATCGGATGGAATGTACCGGACAGCGAGGGAACCATGTTTGTATGGGCAGCATTGCCGGAGGGCTATAGCGATTCCAATCAGTTTGTTATGGAACTGATGGAAAGATCCGGCGTTATCTGTGTACCGGGCAGCAGCTTTGGTACTTTGGGTGAAGGTTATGTGAGATTTGCTCTGGTGGAGAATGTGGAGCGGATAGAGGAGATTGTGGAGAGTATAAGAGTTAGTGGGATCTTAGGAGGAAAGAGCGATAACCGGAACTACTAAATATGTTGTATTAAGTTTTGAGCCAATAGCTATTCTTGATGGGGCAAGTCAGCTATAGCTATTGGCTAGCATCCGCTGGAAATGACAATAAGGAGGAGAATCAGATGAAGAAAAGTTTAATAATGTTCGTTATAATATTTATATCTGTCGTATTAAGTGCAGTACCTGTTACAGCTGCAAGTAAATCAATTACTCCCACAGTACAGAAGCAAATTACAAATAAGACCACAAGTATAAAGGTGAAAGCGAATAAAAAAACAGTTCTGTTCGTTGAAGTGAATAATAAACTATTATCGAAAGTAAAGTATAAAAAGGATACGGTTAAAATCATATCCATACCCAGGCAAAAAGCTGGTATGAAAATAAAGTTTTATACAAAAGACAAGGCAGGTAGAAAAAGCAAAATAGTTATTAGGAAGGTGAAAGATGTTATTGCTCCCAAAAAACCAGTAGTTAGATTTACTGCTGATCAGAAATTACAGATTAAAGGGGAGAAGGGATGTTTTGTTTCCATTGTAGAAGATGCTGTCATTAATCCTTCTTATGATCCCCAAAAGGTGAAGGATGAAGAAAGTATAGTGGGAAAAATAAAAAGTAAAAGAACTTTTACTTATGACAAGAGAAGTTTTGGTATCGGATCACGTTATAATATAAAATTACGGGACAGTGCCGGAAATTGGAGCAAACCAACGATACTGGATTTTAACGGTTACGGAGACTATAAAATTTATTAATAAAAATAGTCAGATAAATTTCCAACATATTACTTAGTGTTTATGGATTGTTTTTATTGTATCTATATGAACTATGAAATCTGTTAAAAAATAGAATATATTTTTACATAAATCCCATAGTAAGAGAAATCCATCAAAAAGAGGGCTTGAAATAAAGCCCTCTTTATTGTATTATAGGGAGTAAAGTACAGGCCAAATAAAATGACTTTTATAAATCGGTACAACAATACCGGATAGCCGGTCAAATTGCTGGTCTATTTTTCCGGTTTAAGGGTATATATGGTACTGGATATAAAAACAGATTAGGGGTAAAAAGTGAATCAGGATTTGTATAATCAGTTGTGTGAGATTGTCGGAAGCGACAATGTACATGTAGATGAAGAAATGAAAAAACATACCACTTTCCGAATTGGAGGTCCGGCGGACTTTTATGTGTTGCCTCATTCCAAAGATGAAATTGGACGTGTGGTGCAGGTGTGTAAGAACGCCGAAGAGCCGTTTTATGTCTTAGGAAACGGCAGTAATCTTTTAGTAGGCGACAAAGGTTATCGCGGTGTCATTATTCAAATTTTTAAGAACTACAGTGATATTATAATAGAAGGAACGCAGATTACGGCAAAGTCCGGGGCGCTGCTGTCAAAAGTAGCGAAGAAAGCACTGGATGCAGGGCTGACCGGGTTTGAATTTGCATCCGGGATTCCGGGAACAATCGGTGGTGCCGTAGTTATGAACGCAGGTGCCTATGGCGGTGAGATGAAAGACGTGATTCTTTCTGCTACGGTTATGACCCGGGAAGGCGGCATTCAAAAGCTGTCGAACCAGGAACTTCAGTTAGGATACCGTACCAGTCTGGTAGCCAGGGAGAATGATATTGTGCTGGAAGTAAGACTCGGATTAAAAAAAGGTAATTCGGATGAGATCCGGGACCTTATGGAAGAGTTAAAGAATAAAAGAGTGACAAAACAGCCGCTGGAATATCCCAGCGCCGGCAGTACATTTAAACGGCCGGAAGGGTATTTTGCCGGAAAGCTGATTATGGATGCGGGAATGAGAGGATTCTCCGTTGGAGATGCCCAGGTTTCCGAAAAGCATTGTGGATTTGTGATTAATAAAGGGGATGCTTCTGCCAGAGACATTGTGGCACTGATGGAAGAGGTTACCGGACGTGTGAAAGAACAGTTCGGTGTGACATTAGAGCCGGAAGTGAAGAGATTAGGAGAATTCTAAGGATGAGATTCGTTATTGTTACGGGAATGTCCGGGGCGGGAAAGAGTACAGCACTGAAGATGCTGGAGGATGCAGGTTATTTTTGTGTAGATAATCTTCCAATCCAGCTCTTGCGTAAATTTGCAGAACTGGCCTGTACCCCGGGAAACGAGATCAGTAAAGTGGCAATGGGCGTGGATGTGCGGAATGGCAGGGCATTAAAGGAACTGGAACATGTATTGGAGTCAATGGTGATAGAAGGCTTCCACTATGAGATCCTCTTTCTGGACGCGGCTGATGCAGTTCTTGTGAAGCGTTACAAGGAAACCAGAAGAGCCCATCCACTTGCAAAAAATGGCAGAATAGATAAAGGAATTGCCGCTGAGCGGGAACAACTGGTATTTTTAAAACAGCATGCGGATTATATCCTGGATACCAGCCAGTTGCTGACCAGGGAACTGAAGCTGGAACTGGATAAAATATTTGTGCAAAACCAGGAATTTAAAAATATCATGATTACAATCTTATCCTTTGGCTTTAAATATGGGATACCAAGTGATTCTGATCTGGTATTTGATGTACGGTTCCTGCCAAATCCCTTCTATATTGATGAATTAAAGCACAAGACCGGTAATGACAGGGAAGTTCAGGATTATGTTATGGGTTATGACATAGCACATGAATTTTTAAAAAAGCTGACAGATATGGTGGAATTTCTCATTCCAAACTATATAATAGAAGGAAAAAACCAGTTGGTCATCAGCATCGGATGCACGGGAGGGAAACACCGTTCCGTTACATTGGCAAACAGGCTGTTCGAGACCCTTGGTCCCAAGGATGAATACGGACTGAAAATTGAACACAGGGATATTAATAGATAAGAAGGTGTGTTATGTCTTTTTCAAGCGATGTCAAAGAAGAATTATCAAGACAGTCCAGCAGCGCGAGACATTGCCAGATTGCTGAAATTGCCGCCATTATTAGTATGTGCGGCGGGATATCCATCTCCAGCAAAGACAAATACAGTGTCAGAATCCAGACAGAAAATATCGCAGTCGCAAGAAAGTACTTTACTTTATTGAGAAAAACCTTTAATATAGAGACGGAGGTTTCTATCAGGCAGAATATGTCGGTAAGAAAAAGCCGCGTGTATATAGTTTTGGTAAAACGACATGAAGATTCTCTTATGATTTTGAAGGCCGCCAAGCTCCTGAATAAGGACATGGAGGTAGAAGAAAATCTTTCCATAGTGAATAATATGGTGATTCAGAACACATGCTGTAAAAGGGCATTTATAAGAGGCGCTTTTTTGGCGGCAGGTTCGATCAGTGATCCGCAGAAGTTTTATCATTTTGAAATTGTCTGCACGACCATACATAAGGCAGAACAGCTGCAGGCGATTATAAATAGTTTCGGGCTGGATGCAAAAATTGTAGCCAGAAAGAAATATTATGTTGTCTATATTAAAGAAGGCGCACAAATTGTCGATATATTGAATATCATGGAGGCACATGTGGCACTTATGAATTTAGAGAATGTCCGGATTTTGAAGGACATGCGCAATGAGGTGAACCGGAAGGTAAATTGCGAAACGGCTAATATTCATAAAACAGTCAGCGCAGCAGTAAAACAAATTGAAGATATTAAATATATTCAGTCTACGGCAGGATTTGAAAGTTTATCCGAAGGATTGGCTGAAATGGCAGAACTACGGTTGGCCCAGCCGGATGCGACACTAAAGGAATTGGGAATGTTGTTAACACCTCAAGTTGGAAAATCAGGAGTAAATCATAGATTGAGAAAATTAAGCAATTTAGCGGATGAGCTAAGAGAGAACAAGGAGGAGAAACATTATGATTAAAAAACCTATCACAATTCAGATTCCAAGTGGATTGGAAGCACGGCCGGTAGCACTTCTGGTGCAGGTGGCAAGCCAGTACGAGAGCGATATCCATGTAGAATGTGGTGACAAGAAAGTGAATGCAAAAAGTATTATGGGTATGATGACTTTGGGCCTGGTTGCAGGTGAAAATGTTAATGTCATCGTAGAAGGCAGCGATGAGCAGGAAGCTATGAACAATATCGAGAAATATTTAAGCAGTAAATAATGAAATGAAGGTACAGTATAATTCTATTGTACCGGATATAACATGAAATAGGGGAGTCGGGAGAACCCGGCTGAGAGTAAACTACACCAATGTTTAGACCCATAACCTGATCTGGATCATACCAGCGTAGGGAAATATACCAATGAGCAGTTTTTGCTAAGTACAGATAAAATTGCAGCTGATTGATAAAACCCTATCGTGAGATGGGGTTTTTGTTATTTAAAATCATATAAGAAATGGAGAAAAGAAAGATGAATGCAAGTGTAGCGATTCAAACATTACCGGAAGCAAAAAATGATGAGGAATTAATCCGTATTGTAGATGAAGTAATTGCGTATATTAAAAGTACAGGCTTAAATTATTACGTAGGACCTTTCGAGACTGCAATTGAAGGTGATTATGACGAATTGATGGATATCATAAAAGAGTGCCAGCATATTGCGATCCGCGCTGGTGCACCGTCTGTTGCGGCATATATTAAAGTTTCCTATAAACCGGAAGGAGATGTACTTACGATTGAAAAGAAAGTTACAAAGCATCACGAGTAAACTGTACTGCATCAGTGCAATTCTGGTTTTACTTATCCTGTGGCAGGCGGCATCCTCCTTTGAGCTGGTGCCTTCCTTTATGCTGCCGTCACCGATGGCAGTAATCCGGGCATTTGTAAGTGATTTTAACTTATTAATGATGCACTTGGGTACAACCCTTGTGGAAGCTTTTCTGGGACTTGGAATCGGAATCTTAACCGGATTTTTGGCTGCCTTATTGATGGACCGTTTTGAAGGTGTATATAAAGCATTTTATCCAATTATGGTAATCACCCAGACGATTCCCACAATTGCCATAGCACCCCTTCTGGTATTGTGGATGGGATATGACGTTGCACCAAAAGTGACCTTGATTGTAATCGTAACGTTTTTCCCGATAGCAGTCGGACTGCTGGAAGGTTTTCGGGCGGCAGATAAGGACACTATGAATCTAATGCGGTCAATGGGAGCAAGCCAGGGACAGATATTCCGGTATGTGAAGCTGCCCGGAGCGCTGGGAAATTTCTTCACAAGCCTGAAAATCTCTGTTTCCTACTCTGTAGTAGGGGCAGTGATAGCGGAATGGCTGGGGGGCTTTCAGGGGCTTGGCGTATATATGACCAGGGTGCGGAGTGCCTATTCCTTTGACAAAATGTTTGCAGTAATTTTTTTGATATCAGCAATTAGTCTGGTTCTGATGTGGCTGGTAACAGTTCTGCGTAAAAAGATAATGCCCTGGGATCAATTAAAATAGTAATTTGAGTTTGATAAGTAATAGCAAGCATAGATTCAAAACAATAAATTTTTTTGAAACAGTGAAAATAGAGGAGAATACGAATGAAAAAGAAATTATTAGCGGTTACTTTAAGCCTGGCTGTGGCAATGTCTCTTGCAGGCTGCGGAAGCAGTGCGGCAAAAGGAGAAACAGCAGGGGCATCCAATGATACACAAGCAGCAGAGACTGGTAATTCGGCAACACAGGAGGACAGCACACAGGAGGGCAGCTCACAGGAGAATAGCACACAGGCAGACGGCAGCGAATCATTTCAGTCTGAGAATACGGCAAAAGCAGACGGCAAAACGACTAAGCTGACCTTTGTACTGGACTGGACGCCGAATACCAATCATACCGGACTTTATGTTGCACAGGATAAGGGATATTTTGCGGAAGCAGGTCTGAAAGTTGAGATTGTACAGCCTCCGGAAGATGGTGCCACGGCGCTGGTTGCATCAGGAAAAGCGCAGTTTGGCGTGGATTTCCAGGACTCTCTGGCACCTGCATTTGCAAGGGAAGATCCGCTTCCGGTAACGGCAGTAGCGGCTGTGATTCAGCATAATACATCCGGTATAATTTCCAGAAAAGGGGAAGGCATGGATACACCCAAAGGGATGGAAGACCATGTTTATGCAACCTGGGATCTTCCGGTTGAAAAAGCAATGATTGCTAATGTAGTTGCACAGGATGGCGGCGATTTCGATAAAGTAAAACTGATTCCAAGCACCGTAACCGATGAAGTAACTGCCCTGAAATCAAAACAGGTGGATGCGATCTGGGTATACTATGCCTGGGGTGGAATTGCCACAGAGGTAAATGATCTGCCAACGGATTATTTTGCATTTAAGGATATCAACCCGGTGTTTGATTATTATACCCCTGTGATCGTAGCGAATAATGATTTCCTAAAAGAAAATCCGGATGCGGCAAAAGCATTTATGTCTGCTTTGGCAAAAGGCTATGAAGATGCAGTAAAGGACCCGGCAGAAGCTGCGGATATTCTCTGCAAGGCAGCACCGGAACTGGATGCAAAATTAGTTCAGGCGAGCCAGGAATATCTCAAGGATCAGTATCAGGCAGACGCAAAAAGCTGGGGATATATCGATGGGGCAAGATGGGATGCATTTTATGGCTGGTTAAATGAAAACAAACTGGTAGAGACAGAAATTCCTGCAGGCTGGGGTTTTTCCAACGATTATTTACCACAATAAGCAATGGGTGCTAGTTTGAAACAGAATCGTTTCAACTGGCTATTGGTGCAGTACCAAAGACCCGTCTGCAGTATGCAGGAGGTGATAAAATGATTAAATTAACTGCAAAGCATATATCAAAAGCATTTGAAGATAAACAAATACTGTCAGATGTATCAATCGAGGTAAGAGAAGGGGAACTGGTCTGCCTTCTTGGCGTCAGCGGTGTGGGAAAGACTACGCTTTTTAACATCATCTCAGGACTGGCTTCACCGGACGGCGGTGAAATATTACTGGACGGAAAGGATATTACCGGCCAGGCAGGACACATCAGTTATATGCTGCAGAGGGACCTGCTGCTTCCGTACCGTACCATTGAGGATAATGTGGCACTGCCTCTACTGGTTAAAGGGATGGGTAAAAAAGCGGCGAGAGAAAAAGTGTCTGCTTATTTTGCTGAGTTTGGACTGGAAGGAACAGAAAAAAAATATCCCAGCCAGTTATCCGGCGGAATGAGACAGAGGGCGGCGTTACTGCGGACCTATATGTTTTCTCAGGGAGTAGCCCTTCTTGATGAGCCGTTCAGTGCCCTGGATACCATTACAAAAGGCGGAATGCATAAGTGGTATCTGGATGTTATGGAACATATCCGGCTGTCAACTATATTTATCACACACGATATTGATGAAGCAATTATCCTGTCAGACCGGATCTATTTATTAACCGGTCAGCCGGGGCGCATTACAAAAGAAATCAGGATACAGGAACCAAAACCCCGAAGGGCAGATTTTAACCTGACGGAAACATTTTTGGATTATAAACGGGAGATTATAAAATCGTTAGAATGATAATAAAGCTGTTATATGAAGGGTGACCTTTATATAATGGCTTTTTTAGGATTGAGAAATTTTGTAAAAAAGCAAACAAATGTTTGAAAAGTGTAGTGGGCTGTGGTATACTAAGACACAGTAAATAATGATGAAAAAAGAAAATATGAATTTGTTTTTGTTTAGATATAGAAAATTATAGGCACCATTCAGATACACACCTGCATAGTCAGTATGCAAACCAGTTATAGAAAGGAAACAGAAAATGGAGTTCAAATTACACTCAGAATATCAGCCCACCGGGGACCAGCCCCAGGCTATAGCCGAGCTGGTTCAGGGCTTTAAAGAAGGAAACCAATTTGAAACGTTACTTGGTGTCACAGGTTCCGGTAAGACTTTCACAATGGCAAACGTCATACAGAAGCTGCAGAAGCCAACGCTCATTATAGCCCATAATAAAACCCTTGCCGCCCAGCTCTACGGCGAGTTCAAGGAATTTTTCCCGGAGAATGCGGTGGAATATTTCGTTTCGTATTACGATTATTACCAGCCGGAAGCTTATGTTCCCTCATCCGATACTTATATTGCCAAGGATTCATCTATTAATGATGAGATAGATAAGCTGCGGCTTTCCGCCACCACATCTCTGGCGGAACGGGATGATGTTATTATCATATCCAGTGTTTCCTGTATCTATGGATTGGGAAGCCCGGTGGATTATAAGGAAATGGTAATTTCCCTGCGCCCGGGTATGGAAAAAGACCGTGATGAAGTAGTCCATAAGCTGATTGATATTCAGTATGACCGGAATGACATGGACTTTAAGCGTGGTACTTTCCGGGTCAGGGGAGATGTACTTGAAATATTCCCGGCGGATTCCAGTGATACTGCAGTCCGGGTTGAGTTTTTTGGTGATGAAGTTGATCGTATCGTAGAGATCGATGTATTAACGGGGGAGATTAAGAGCTCCCTGGAGCACATTGCCATTTTCCCAGCCTCCCATTATGTCGTACCCATGGAGAAAATACTGGAAGCAGCAGCTAATATTGAGGAAGAGCTGAAGGAACGTGTGGCTTATTTTAAAAGTGAAGACAAGCTTTTGGAGGCACAGAGAATCTCTGAAAGAACGAATTTTGATATAGAGATGATGAAGGAAACCGGATTTTGTTCCGGAATCGAGAATTATTCCAGACATTTATCCGGATTGGAGCCTGGCGCTACACCACATACGCTGATCGATTATTTCCCGGACGATTTTCTGATGATCATCGATGAGTCCCATAAGACGGTGCCCCAGATCAGGGGAATGTATGCGGGAGACCAGTCCAGAAAGAGTACCTTAGTGGATTATGGATTCCGTCTGCCCTCCGCAAAAGATAACAGACCATTGAATTTTGAAGAGTTTGAAAATAAAATTGATCAGATTATGTTCGTCTCTGCGACGCCGGGCGAGTACGAAAAACAGCACGAACTCCTGCGGGCACAGCAGATCATCCGTCCTACAGGACTTTTGGATCCCCAGGTGGAAGTTCGTCCGGTAGAAGGTCAGATTGATGATCTTGTGGGAGAGGTGAATAGAGAAATAGAGATGGGCAATAAGATCCTGATCACCACCCTCACAAAGCGCATGGCGGAGGATTTAACCGATTACATGAGAGAAATTGGTATCAAAGTCCGGTATCTGCACTCGGATATAGATACGCTGGAACGATCTGAAATTATCCGTGATATGCGACTGGGCGTATTCGATGTACTGGTTGGAATCAACCTGTTAAGAGAAGGTCTGGATATTCCGGAGATTACGCTGGTAGCAATACTGGATGCGGATAAAGAAGGCTTTTTGCGTTCCGGAACCAGTTTGATCCAGACAATTGGACGTGCAGCCAGAAACTCCGACGGACATGTTATTATGTATGCAGATGTGATAACCGATTCCATGAGAATGGCGATTGACGAGACACAGAGAAGGCGTGCAGTCCAGGAGGCTTATAATGAAGAGCACGGCATTACCCCTCAGACCATTAAGAAAGCTGTCCGTGACATTATCAGTATATCCAAGGCAGTGGCGAAAAATGAGATGGAATTTGAAAAAGATCCGGAATCCATGAGCAGAAAAGAACTGGAAAAACTGGTTGGAGAGGTTCAGAAACAGATGAAACAGGCAGCAGCAGAGCTGAACTTTGAAGCTGCCGCGGATTTACGTGACAAGATGATCACACTAAAGAAACAATTACAGGAGATAGAATAGAATGGCAGTAAAAAATGGTAAGCAGTATATAAAAATAAGAGGAGCTAACGAGCATAATTTAAAGAATATCACTTTAAATATACCCAGAAATGAATTTGTAGTTTTGACCGGGCTCAGCGGTTCCGGAAAATCTTCTCTGGCATTTGATACAATTTATGCAGAAGGTCAGAGACGTTATATGGAGTCTCTGTCGTCTTATGCAAGACAGTTCCTGGGGCAGATGGAAAAACCCGAAGTAGAGAGTATTGAAGGACTTCCGCCGGCGATTTCCATTGACCAGAAATCCACCAACAGGAATCCCAGATCTACGGTGGGAACGGTTACGGAAATTTATGATTATTTCCGTCTTCTGTATGCCAGAATCGGTATTCCCCATTGTCCCAAGTGCGGAAAAGAGATAGCAAAGCAAACGGTGGACCAGATGGTGGACCAGATTATGGAATTGCCGGAGAAATCTAAGATACAGCTCCTTGCGCCGGTGATCCGTGGCAGAAAAGGTGAGCATACGAAGCTGTTTGAGCAGGCAAAGCGCAGTGGATATGTACGTGTCCGCGTGGATGGAAACATGTATGAGCTGTCAGAAGATATTAAGCTGGATAAAAATAAAAAGCACAATATAGAAATCGTTGTGGATCGTCTGGTGATTAAAGACGGTATACAAAAAAGGCTGACAGATTCCCTGGAGAATGTCTTGAATCTGGCGGAAGGCCTGGTACTTGTGGATGTACAGGATGGGGAACCGGTACGGTTCAGCCAGAGTTTCTCCTGTCCGGACTGCGGGATCAGCGTAGATGAAATCGAGCCGAGAAGCTTTTCCTTCAACAATCCATTCGGTGCATGTCCGGATTGTTATGGGCTGGGTTATAAGATGGAATTTGATGAAGAACTGATGATTCCGGACAAATCCCTGAGCATTGCAGGCGGGGCAATTACGGTCATGGGATGGCAGTCCTGCACCGATAAAGGAAGTTATACCAGAGCCATTCTGGATGCCCTGGCAAAAGAGTATAAATTTGATTTGGATACGCCCTATCAGGATCTTCCGGAAAATATCCGTCATATGCTGATTCATGGAACCAATGGAAAAGAAGTGAAAGTATATTACCGGGGACAGCGTGGAGAAGGCGTTTATGATGTTGCATTTGAAGGGCTGATCCGGAATGTGGAACGCCGTTACCGGGAGACTGGATCTGATTCCATGAAACAGGAATATGAAGCTTTTATGAGAGTTACCCCCTGTAAAACCTGTGGAGGACAGCGACTGAAAAAAGAAGCTCTTGCAGTTACGATAAATGACACCAATATTTTTGAAGTTACTTCCATGTCAATTCGGAAACTTCAGAAATTTTTGGACAGCATGGTTCTTACCGAGCACCAGGAAATGATTGGACATCAAATATTAAAAGAGATTAAGGCAAGAATCGGTTTCCTCATCGATGTGGGACTGGAATATCTCACGCTGGCAAGGGCGACAGGTACGCTGTCCGGTGGAGAGGCACAGCGTATCCGTTTGGCTACTCAGATTGGGTCCGGGCTTGTAGGGGTTGCGTATATCCTGGATGAGCCGAGTATTGGTCTGCATCAGCGTGATAATGATAAGCTGCTGCGTACCCTGAATAATTTAAAGGACCTGGGAAATACCCTGATCGTAGTAGAACATGATGAAGACACCATGCTGGCTGCAGATTATATCGTAGATATTGGACCGGGTGCCGGAGAACACGGCGGCGAAGTTGTGGCTGAAGGTACTGCAAAACAGATTATGAAAAATAAAAAATCCGTTACCGGTGCCTACCTAAGCGGAAGAATTAAGATTCCCGTTCCCAAGGTCAGAAAAGAGCCGGTTGGTTCTATTAAAGTTGTGGGAGCAGCCCAGAACAACCTGAAAAATATAGACGTTGAAATTCCTCTTGGAGTCATGACCTGTGTAACGGGAGTATCCGGTTCCGGTAAAAGTTCACTAGTAAACGAGATTCTGTATAAGCGCCTGGCGAGGGACTTAAACCGTGCCAGAGTGATTCCCGGAAAGCATGTAACCATCGAAGGAATTGACCAGCTGGATAAAGTGATTGATATTGACCAGTCACCAATTGGACGTACACCCAGATCCAATCCCGCGACTTATACCGGAGTGTTTGATCAGATCCGTGATCTGTTTGCGTCTACTTCTGATGCCAAGGCAAAAGGATATAAGAAGGGACGATTCAGCTTTAATGTCAAGGGCGGACGCTGTGAAGCCTGCAGCGGTGACGGTATCCTGAAAATAGAAATGCATTTCCTTCCCGATGTCTATGTGCCCTGTGAAGTATGTCAGGGTAAAAGATACAACCGGGAAACACTGGATGTTAAGTACAAAGGCAAAAGTATCTATGATGTGCTGGATATGACCGTAGAAGAAGCTATGACTTTCTTCGAACATATCCCGTCTATCCGCAGGAAGATAGAGACACTTTACGATGTGGGACTTTCTTATATCCGTCTGGGACAGCCTTCTACAACGCTGTCGGGTGGAGAAGCCCAGAGAATAAAACTGGCGACGGAATTGAGCAAACGGAGTACAGGTAAGACCATTTACATTCTGGACGAGCCGACTACCGGTCTGCATTTTGCAGATGTTCATAAATTAATAGAGATCTTACAGCGCCTTTCAGAAGGCGGAAATACGGTTGTGGTAATCGAGCACAACCTGGATGTTATTAAAACAGCCGATTATATCATCGATATCGGACCTGAGGGCGGGGACAAGGGAGGTACTGTCATAGCGAGCGGTACACCGGAAGAAATTGCCCGCAATCCCAGATCTTACACAGGTCAGTATGTGGCGAAATATCTGGACTTAGAAGAGGCTAAAATTGTAAATAGTTAAATGAAACCTGGTATCAGTCCGGTTTCCCGATACGGGTTTTCAAATATTTGGAAAGCCGGTATCGCGGATTCGGATTGATACCTTTTTATTTTACGAAATGGTTTCGCTGAACAAAATATCTTGGCAGGGATTTGACGAAATCCCATATTTTGATTAAAATGAAGATACGAATACAAGGCAGCAGCTATCACTGTGCTGTTAATTTGGGTGCAGGCCAGGAGGAATTATGACTCACGAAGAATTAGATGTCTTTTTACATGCGTTTACGGAGCAGGAGAAGGAAAATCTGTTAAAAGGAACAGTAGATTTTGATAATCCCAGAATACATAGAGAATACAGCAAATACAGCTCCATGGACAAGGGTGCGTATTTATTTGAAGGGGACTACTTTATGAACCCTTATGAGAATATCGGGGTAAACCGGCAGGATCGTTTCGTAGATATCAAGCCCCACGCCCACAACTATATTGAACTGAATTATGTCTGGTCGGGCACCTGCGTGCAGACAATTGAGGGACGAAAAGTGGTGAGCCAGCAAGGGGATGTCTGCATATTTGACACCAGTGTAGTACATTCTATAGAAAAAGCAGGTGAAAACGATATTATACTGAATATCCTCATGCGAAAGGAATTCTTTGCATCTGCATTTCTTGCCAGAATGACCAAACAGGGAATTTTATCCCAGTTTCTGATGGAAGCGGTAACCAGGAGCCAGCAGAAAAAACATTATTTATATTTTCCGGCACATAATAATCTAAGGGTTAGAAAAATTATGGAGGAGATTCTGCTGGAATATTATAATAAGGATCTGGGTGTACAGGAAGTATTGGACAGTTATATGGTCATACTGTTTACCGAATTGCTGCGAACCTACCGGGATGCTTCCAAAGAAAAAGAAAAGGATGTTTCCCACAACGTTCAGATTCTCTCGGTATTATCGTATATTGAAGAAAATTATGATCATTGCACACTGAGCCAGATGGCGAAACATTTTGGCTTCAATGGGGCGTATCTGACAAATCTTCTAAAGGAAAAAACGGGAAGAAGCTTTGTAGAACACGTTCAGGAACAGCGTTTAAACAAGGCTATGGCGCTGCTGGAAAATACAGACCTTCCGGTAACGGAAATTGTATCTATGTGCGGATACAATAATATGAACTTTTTTTACAAAAAATTCAGAGAGGCGGTAGGAAGCACACCTGGAGATTATCGCAAAAGCAGAACCTAAAAAATGGTCAATAGAAGTATAAAGAACCGTTATTGTACAACCTGCATTTTTCATGTAATCTATATATATCGACAGTTAGCAGTATGGTTACGAAAACGACAGATGAGCTTGAATCAAATAAAAAATGGAGGTAGTACAATGTTAAAAATAGTAAAATTAAATATGAATTACCAGGAAAATCCCATTGGAGTAACGGAGGTACCGCAGTTTGGCTGGGTATTGGAAAGTGATAAACGAAGTGTGATTCAGGCATCCTATGTGTTGCAGATCAGCGCTGATGCTGAATTTAAAAATGTACTTTTTGACAGCGGAGAGATAAACAGTGATGAATCTGCACATGTATTTGCGGAGGGGTTCCAGATAAAATCTGCTGAAAAATATTTTGTACGTGCAAAAGTTACGGACGGGGATGGTGAATGCAGCGGCTGGAGTGAAACCGGATACTTTGTAACAGCACTTCTTTCTGAGGAGGAATGGAAAGCAGAGTTTGTTTCGGCAGAGTCAAAAGAAAATGCAGGAGAGTCTAAGGGAACTTATGTAAGAAGCAGTTTTCGGGTGAAAGGAAACGTGAAGGCTGCTTATGCATTTACAACCGCTCTGGGATTATATAAATTTTACATAAACGGTAAAAAAGTTGGAACCGATGAATTGACACCGGGCTGGACCTCTTACCTCAAACATTTAACTTACCAGACATATGACATTACTACAATGTTAAAAGAAGGAGAAAATGGTGTGGGTGCCATGCTGGGCGCCGGATGGTATAAAGGAAAAATGGGGTTTGTGGGCAACCGCAATAACTATGGAGAACAGACTGCATTTTTAGGGCAGATCCATATTGCATACGAAGATGGAACCACAGATACCATAGTAACCGATTCAACCTGGAAGGGAAGCGACGCACCGGTTGTATTTTCTGAGATTTATGATGGTGAGATCTATGATGCCAGATTGGAAATAGAAGGCTGGGCAGAGGCTGGATTTAAAGCAGAAAGATTTTGGGATGTAGAAACGGTTGCTTTTGATAAAAAGGTGCTGGAAGCACAGAGTTTCAGTAAAGTAACGGAAGTCGAGCCGGTAACGGCAAAACGGATTTTCCAGACACCGCAGGGTGATGCGGTCATTGATTTTGGACAGAATATGACCGGATGGATTCATGTAAAGGTAAAAGGAAAAGCAGGAGATAAAGTGGAACTCAACTGCTTTGAGGTACTAGATGCGAAAGGAAATGTCTATCTGGATAACCTAAGAGGGGCAAAAGAAACGCTTACCTATATCTGCAAAGATGATCTGGAGACAGAATACCATCCGAATTTCACTTTCATGGGATTCCAGTTTGCGAAAATTGCTTCTTACCCGGGAGAAGCAAAAATAGAGGACTTTACCGCATACGCAGTGCATTCAGATATGGAACAGACGGGTACTTTTACATGCTCAAATCCGGATATCAACCAGCTGCAGCATAATATTTTATGGGGATTAAAAGGAAACTTTGTAGATGTGCCTACGGACTGCCCCCAGAGAAATGAAAGACTGGGATGGACCGGAGATGCACAGATCTTCTGCCGCACGGCAAGCTATCTGATGAACACCTACCATTTCTTTGCAAAATGGCTGAAAGACGTAGCGGCAGACCAGACACCTGAGGGAGGGGTACCGCATGTAGTACCGGATATCCTTTCCGGTAAAACTGACGGCGACTGGCTGTTAGAACAGGGAAGCCATTCCGCAGCGGCATGGGCAGATGTGGCAGTTATTAACCCATGGACCATGTATCTCACCTATGGAGATAAAAAGATACTGGAAGACCAGTATTCCAGTATGAAGGCATGGATTGGCTTTATGGAAGAGCATGCAAAGGATTATATCTGGAATTATAAATTACAGTTTGGTGACTGGGTTGCGTTAGATGCCCAGGAAGGCAGCTATTTTGGAGCTACCCCCAATGATTTGACCTGTACCGCTTACTTTGCATATTCCACCGGATTATTTGTGAAGATTGCAAAAATCCTTGGAAACAGTGAAGACGAGAAGAAATACACAGATCTGTACGAAAAAATCGTGGATAAGTTCCAGAGAACTTTCTTTGACAGCGAAGGAATTATGACTGCTCAGACCCAGACAGCACATATTGTGGCGCTGTATTTCAATCTGGTTCCGGAAGCATATCGGGAGAAAACAGTGGAAGGGCTGTTAAGGTTACTGGAGAAAGAAAATGGACACCTGGTTACAGGATTTGTGGGAACGCCATATTTCTGCCATGCTTTGAGCCAGAACGGGCATACAAAAGAAGCATACGAGCTGCTGTTAAAAGATGATTTTCCATCCTGGCTGTATCAGGTAAAAATGGGAGCAACAACGGTCTGGGAACACTGGGATGGCATGAAACCGGATGGAACCATGTGGAGTCCCGATATGAACTCCTTTAATCATTACGCATATGGAGCAATTGGAGAATGGCTTTACCGTGTGGCTGCCGGAATCGAAGCAGATGAAGAAAGAAGCGGTTATAAGTTTACCACAATCTATCCAAGAATCGGCGGCGGACTGGATTATGTGAAAGCAAATTATAAATCAGTTTACGGTGATGTTACATCTGAATGGAATGTTGACGGCGATGAAGTGACCATGAAAGTATGCATTCCTCCTAATACACAGGCTAAGATCTGCCTGGATCAGGCGGTAGAGGTTCTGGATGGAGATGGACTGGAGTTTGGCTCGGAGAATAGTTTCATGAGCGCATATGCAGGATCCGGATGTTATCATATTCGTTTTCGTAAATAAGTAAATTTTTTGCCGGGTAGAAATAAGCCAAAGTGTCGGAACTATGTTTTCGCGATTTGGCTTATTTTTATGGTGGAATTGTATTTTCTAATGCATTGTGCTTTTAAAGGAAGATAAGAGTTTATCCCCTAAGCCCCGGTAATTCTCATTGAATTTACCAATTGAATGCGGTATAATGATGGAGTTTAACAGGTAACGCAAGGGATTTAAAATGAAATTACAGCATTTGAGGGGGATTTGGCTTGGCAAAGATATTAGAATTGGATATGACAAGTGAAGAAGAACTTTGCAATGTAGGAAAGGCGCTTTCTTCACCAATACGGATAGAGATATTAAAACTTTTGTACGAAGAAGGTCTGATTATCGGGGATATTGCGAAAAAATTGGATATTCCCGCATCCAGCGCGGCGCTGCACCTGAAGATTCTGGAGAAGGCGGGACTAATCAGAATGGAGACACAGCCGGGAACCCGGGGTTCTACGAAGCTCTGTAACCGGAAGAGAGACTTTATCACCATTGATTTATCCGCCATCAATACCGATATTGATGAAATTACCAGCATTGAAATGCCCGTGGGCGCATATTGTGCCTGCAAGGTATCGCCCACCTGTGGGCTATACAGCAGAGCCGGCGTCATTGGCATGGAAGATGCGGAGTACAGCTTTTATCTTCCGGAAAGGATAAACGCCCAGCTTTTATGGACTTCCTCAGGCTTTGTGGAATATAAATTTGCCAATGCGGTGCCCAAAAAGCGCCTGCCTAAACGGATCAGTGTTTCTCTGGAAATCTGTTCGGAAGCTCCTAATTACAGAGAGGACTGGAAATCCGATCTGACGGTCTGGATCAACGGCATAGAGTGCGGAACCTGGACCAGTCCCGGAGATTTTGGAGCCAGGAGGGGGAGATTGAATCCTACTATATGGCCCAATGGTTCTACGCAGTATGGATTGCTCATGACCTGGGAGGTCCGC
Source organism: uncultured Robinsoniella sp. (assembly GCA_900540475.1). Taxonomy (GTDB): domain Bacteria; phylum Bacillota; class Clostridia; order Lachnospirales; family Lachnospiraceae; genus Robinsoniella. The sequence continues at coordinate 102,856 of UQGG01000013.1, forward strand.
CGGGATGGGGCATATATCAATGAAACCAGGGCATCCGATATAAAAGTAGAGGAATTGGACCTGATGTCCCAGCCTTATATTGATGTGAAAATTGGTAATAAGGAAGGTACAAAATATGTAGGGGGATTTAATATTTTTGGCAGGGGATACGGGGATTATGAGCAGGATATTGTTATGAATATTGAATACTAATCTTTAGTTCATTCTCTGCGGCAAGCAAAAGAATAAAGATCTGTCGTCTTGGCAGGTCTTTTTTTATTGTTGGGAAAAACCATTTCACACGTTATGGAAAAATCTCCTATGCGAGCAAAAAGAACATATTATGACATAAATTATGGTGATAAAAAATATAGAATCAATATAAATGTGAAATTAAACAAATTTTGCAAAATACATATTGACAAAAATGGTAAAATGACGTAATATACAAAATATAGAAACAGAAATATTGTTTAAATGATATTTTCTGATTCTCTATTTCCTATATTTAAACAGTAAAAATGTTTAAATAATTCGTTAGTGCCGGCAAAACTAACAGGGAGCAGCTAAAAAACTTATAAAAATGTTGGAGGTTCTTTATGAAAAAAAGAATAGTGAGTATGATTTTAGCGGTTTGCGTATTTGGAACAGCGCTAGCTGGGTGTGGAAACAGTGCGGCGACAGAAAATAAGGAAGGGAGCAAGGAAACAACAGAGGTGAATACCCAGGCTGATAGCGTTGGTGCACAGTCAGACAGTGCATCTGATGGAGAAACGGCTTCGGGTTCGGTAACAGATGTAAATGAGGATGGAACGGTTAACAATCCGGAGGATGTGAAGATAGATGAGGGTAAGCTGGTGTTCTGGTCTTTGTTCAGCGGCGGTGACGGAACTTTTATGGATCAGATTATTTCTGATTATAATGCGGGAAGTCCGAAAATGGGCGTGCAGTCAATCATGTTGGTGTGGGATGATTATTATACAAAGCTGCAAACGGCCGTTGCTGCAGGAAAAGGACCGGACATAGGAATATCTCATGTATCCAAGCTGCCGGAGCTGGTAAACGAAGGATCTGTTATTGGATTAAATGATTATCTGGATCAGCTGGGCGTCGACATTTCCAGTATGTTTTCTCAAAATTCACTGGACAGCGTAACGTTTGACGGGGATATCTATGGTATTCCGCTGGATACCCATGCGGAGATTATGTATTTCAACAAAGATATTCTTACGGAAGCAGGCGTGGAGCTAAATGAAAGCGGTCAGCTGGATATTGGAAGTACAGAGGATTTTTATGCTGTCCTGGATAAGATAAAAGCAGTTATCCCGGAAGGAAGCAGTGCATTATCCTTAACGAATTCCGGCGATGATCCATACCGCTTATGGTGGGCTTCTTACTACCAGATGGGTGGAAAAGCTTTGGTCAGTGATGATGGAGCACAGGTGACCATGGATAAGGAAATTGCCATAAAAGCGGCAGAATTTGTAAAGAGCCTCTATGACAAAGGATACATATTAGAAGGAATTGACGATCATCAGGCATTTTTCCAAAGCGGAAAAGCGGGACTGCTGTTTGCCGGAACCTGGGCAACAGGAGCACTTGAGAGTACAGAGAATCTGAATTTCGGTGCACAGACATTCCCACAGCTGTTTGATAATGATGCATGCTGGGCGGACTCTCATACACTGATTATTCCTTTCAGCAAAGACAGAACAGAAGACGAGACCCTTGCTGCAGTGGAATTCGTACTGGGGGCATCCTCAGAGGGTGGCGTGACCTGGTCAAAATCCGGGCAGATCCCGGCAAACTTAAAGGTTCTGGAAAGTGATGATTATTTAAAACTGCCTTACAGAAGTGATTATAAGAGTGCGCTTGACAAGGCGGTGATGCCCACCAAGAATCCTAATTTCTATGGTATGAAAGCCGGAATGATCGACAGTTTGAATGCGTATTGGACGGGGCAGACAGATGCACAGGGAGCAATTGATAATCTCTACGGGGAACTGGAATCGAATCTGGAATAAGGAAGAAGTCCCTGACAGATTCGTATTTTCAGAAAAACGGGAGGTTAAAAAATGCTTAAAACAAGAAATAAAAGAAAACAGCTGATCATTGCGCTTGGGTTTGTAGCACCGTTTTTTCTCTTATATACGGTATTTACTATATGGCCGGTAATACAGGGTGTTTATGTCAGCCTGCACAAGTGGACGCTGATGGGTAAATTAAAGTTTGTGGGGCTGGATAATTATCTGAAGTTTTTAGGAGATAAGAATTTTTGGGGTGCGCTGCAAAATACTACCGTGTTTGTGTTAATTACAGCACCACTTCTGGTTATTACGGCGATGATCCTGGCACTGCTGGCTAACCGTCCTACCAGAATAAAGAAAGGACTCAGAATCTGCTTTTACCTGCCCAGTGTTCTTTCCGTTTCCGTTGCGGCGTTTATCGCGAAATATATGTTTGCGCCATATCGGGGATTCATCAATGGTTTTCTTCATGCCACAGGACTTCTTGAGAACAATCAGGAACTGCAGTGGCTGCAGGATGGAAGCCTGGTTTGGGGGACGATCACATCCATGACGGTGTGGTGGACAGTGGGATTCAGTATGATGCTTTATCTTTCTGCATTACAGGATATTTCACCGCAGGTGTTTGAAGCAGCGGCAATCGACGGCGCCACAAAACGTCAGCAGTTATTTTCCATTGTGCTGCCCCTGTTAAAATCCACGACTTATCTGGTCGTACTGTTACAGGTAATTGCCTGTTTTAAAGTATTTGGGCAGATCTACATGATAACCGGAGGAGGTCCGGCATCCTCAACGAGGCCTTTAATCCAGTATATTTACGAAAATGCTTTTAAGAAAAACAATATGGGCTATGCTTCGGCAATGTCCTATGTTCTGTTCCTGATTCTGGTAGTACTTTCCCTGGTTCAGCAGGTGATACAACGGAAGGGGGAACGGGACTCATGAAGAAAATGAAACCTGGAAATGTGATTTTATCAGCTATTTCCATTGTGATAGCCCTTATTTTTACAGCACCGGTTCTGTGGTCGCTTGCGGTTTCGTTTCAGATAGAAGGAAAGCAGATCACCACAGTGTGGGACTGGTTTCTGCCGCCTTACACACTGGGCAACTATCCGGAGATCATACTCCACAGCGAGGTGGCGAGATGGCTGGTAAACAGTTTGTTCATTGCAGTAATTACTACAGGACTTACGGTACTGTTATCGGCTATGGCTGCTTACGCGATCGCAAAAATAAATTTTAAGGGCAGCAAGGGGATTTACTTTTACTTTCTGCTGGGGATTATGGTTCCGGCTGAAGCAACGATTGTTCCGCTTTTTATTACCGCAAACAGTCTGAATCTCATCGATTCCTATGCAGGTCTGGTTCTGCCGGCTGTGGCAGGCTCCATGAATATGATTATTATGGTTACATTTTTCCGTGGACTGCCAAATGAATTGATGGAAGCGGTAAGAATTGACGGCGGCGGGGAACTGACCATCTTCTTTCGGATACTCCTGCCCCTGTCCAAAGCGGTAATATCCACCGTGTGTATATTTGCATTTATCGGAAGCTGGAACAATTATCTATGGCCCTTGTTATGCGCCATGAGCAGTGAGAAGTTTACGCTTCCAATCGGTATTCCTACCTTTGCAGGTACTTACACCGTAGACTATGTGAAGCCGCTGACGGCAAACATGGTGGCATCCGTACCAATTATTCTGCTGTATATCTTATTTGAAAAGCAGATCGTACAGGGAATCACCATGTCCGGTGTAAAGGGATAAAATATAAAATAGATGAAAGGCAGTTCAAAAGGATGAAAGACAAAATCAGAGAAGGGAAATGCCACAGATCATATGCTTTCATCCTGTTACATGTGGCAGTGTCACATCAATTGTGATAAAAGGTATATATGATGAGAAGTTACAAGAAAGATTATCCCAGACCCCAGCTGGTTCGTCAGGAATGGGAAAACTTAAACGGAACCTGGGATTTTCTGTTTGATGACAGAAACGTGGGAGAAAAAGAAAAATATTATGCAAAGTTTCCTGGAGAACTTAAGATTCAGGTACCATTTACCTATGAAACGAAACTGAGCGGAATAGGGGATGAGAGCAGGCATGACCATGTCTGGTACCGGAAAACATTTAAGGCGGATAAAAATCGTCTGGAAAAAGAAAATTTAATGCTTCATTTTGAAGGAAGCGATTTTTACACAAAAGTGTGGGTTAACGGAGAGCTGGCTGGCTCCCACCGGGGCGGGTATTCCAGATTTTCCTTTGATATATCCAGTTTTATAATAGACGGTGAAAATGAAATCGTAGTTAAGGCGGATGATTCCTTTGATATGGCACAACCCAGGGGCAAGCAGCGCTGGAAAGATGAGAATTTTGGCTGCTGGTACGTACAGACTACCGGAATCTGGAAGACGGTATGGATGGAATATGTACCGGTTACTAATCTGGCATCCTTAAAGATTACCCCGCTGTTAGATAAGGACTGTGCAGAACTGGAACTGGAGATTAAGTCATCAGGATACTCCAGGGAGCTGACAGCAGAAGTGGAAATTTCCTTTCAGGGAACATTTGTAAACAAATCGGTAATTGCTGTTCCGGAAAGTCATGTGACCGCCCGAATGAATGTATTTTCCCAGGAAGCTGACGAATGGGGGGTTCGCACCTGGTCACCGGAACGTCCTGACCTGTATGATATCTCCATTCGGATTCTGGAAGATGGAAAGGTATGTGATGAAGTACAGTCCTACTTTGGAATGAGAGAAATCCGCATAGACAGAGGCAATATTCTGCTAAACGGAAGACCTCTTTATCAGCGCCTGATTCTGGATCAGGGGTATTGGGAAGATTCCCATCTGACACCTCCAAATGAGGAAGCCCTGGTGGAAGATATCGACAAGATCATGCAGCTGGGATATAACGGACTGCGCAAACATCAGAAGGTAGAAGATGAGCGCTTCCTTTACTGGTGTGATGTAAAGGGGATGCTGGTTTGGAGTGAAGTGCCTGCAGCTTACCGTTTTTCCGATGAAGCTGTACGGGAGTTCACAGAGGAATGGATGGATATTGTTAGACAGAATTATAATCATCCAAGCATCATTACCTGGACACCGTTTAATGAATCCTGGGGAATACCCAAAGTGGAAACAGACAAAAAGCAGCAGCAGTTTACAGAGGCAATCTATTATCTGACGAAATCATTTGATCAGTTCCGTCCGGTAATTGTAAATGACGGATGGGAGCATACCATTTCCGATATCATTACCCTGCATGATTATGAGGAATATGGGGAGCTTTTTTACGACCGCTATAACCAATATAAAGAAGAAATCTTCACAACGGACATCTATCACAGTAACCATAAATCTGCAATGGCAAATGGATATGCATATAAAGGACAGCCGGTTATCATCAGTGAATACGGCGGGATTGCTTTTCAAAATGGAGAATCCGGATGGGGATACGGCAATAAGGTGCAAGATGAAGCAGAATTTATCAGAAGATTTGATTCCATTACGACGGCAATCAAAAAGACCCCCTATATCTGCGGTTTTTGCTATACCCAGGTAACAGATGTACAGCAGGAAATCAATGGATTAATGAATATTGACCGCAGCTTTAAAGTAAGCCCCGAGGCAATTAAAGAGATTAATGAGCGCTCCGGAGGATACTGGAGAGCAGAATAATATCATATTTTGTGCTGAAAAGTGCATGGAGAAAGATTTGATTCTCCATGTTCTTTTTTTTGCCCTTATGTTAAATTAAATACATCAGAAACAACAAAACGAAGCAAAGAAAAGGGAGGATACAAAATGAAGATCAGAAAGGTAACAGCACTTTTACTTGCAGCAGCGATGGCAGCAGGCAGTATTATGGGATGCGGAGGAAGCGATAGGTCGACAACAGAAGCTCCAAAAGCAACCGATGCGGCAACTGAGGCGAAGACAGAAGCACCGGCAACTGAAGAGGCAAAAGACTCAGAGACAGAAGCAGCAAGTAAGGAAGAAGGTTCCGAAGCTGCGACAACCGCTGCAAAAGCAGACGGGGAATGGGAATATAAAGAAGCTGAACTGACCATGTTGATTGATACCGATGTTACGTTAGCAGGTATACAGGCAGTTTGTGATCTGGCACAAGAAAAACTGGGCATTACGATAGAAATTGAAACAAGAGCCGGAGGCTCCGATGGAGATAATATTGTAAAAACCCGTCTTGCATCCGGTGATATGGCTGATATCTGCGGATATAACTCCGGTTCACTATTAGCAGCCCTGAATCCATCAGAATACTTTATTGATATCTCCAATGAAGAATGGGCAGGCAGACTGGATGACACCTATAAAGCGGCAGTAACGGTTGATAATTCCGTTTATGGAGTTCCGGTTTCTTCCACACAGGCAGGCGCAATTCTTTATAACAAAGAATTATATGAAAAATACAATCTGGAAGTTCCCAAAACCTGGGATGAATTTAAGAAAAACTGCGATGTTTTAAAAGAAGCAGGCGAGACAGCACTGATCGGAAGCTTTGCAGACAGCTGGACATCTCAGGTATTATATTTAGGTGACCACTATAATGTACAGGCAGAAGCTCCAAACTTTGCAAAAGATTTTGAAGCAGGAACAGCAAAATATGCGAATACTCCAGCAGCACTCAGAAGTTTTGAAAAGCTTGCTGATACCACGCAGTATTACAATTCGGACTATCTGGCAACTACTTATGATGACGGATGCGATATGATTGTAAACGGCGAAGGTGCACACTGGATTATTCTTACCCAGGCATTGTCCAATATTTATGAGCTTTACGGAGAAGATGTTAATAAAGTAGGCGTGTTTGCAGTACCTGGTGATGATGCAGAAGACAATGGTCTGACCGTATGGATGCCGGCATCCTGGTATGGAAATAAAAACTCTGACAAAGTAGATGATATTAAGAGATTTATGGAATTCTATATCTCCGATGAAGCATTGGATGCATACACAGCTGCTATTTTGCCAGACGGACCGTATTGTGTAAAAGGATATGAACTGCCGGATAACGCATATGATGCGGTAAAACAGGAACAGGAATACTTTGATGCAGGAAAAACAGCAACGGCTCTGGAATTCCAGACAGCAGTAAAAGGCTCTAACTGCCCGGCAATCTGCCAGGAATGCGGTTCTGGACAGACAACAGCAGAAGAGGCAGCGAAAGCATATGACGAAGATTGTTTGAAACAGGCAGTACAGTTAGGTCTGGATTGGAAATAATCAGAAAATAAACGATTCGGAAAGGGGCTGGAGCAAATCAATTGCAGCAGCCCTTTCCAAATTGATAAGCATGTATGACATGCTTTGGTATCAGACTGTATCCCATGCATGGTTATCAATCTGGAATTACATAAAGTAATGCAGACAATATTTTTAAATAGAGAAAGGGAAAATGTATGAATAAGAAGAAGATTTATACAAGCTGGTTTATGGCTCCGGCACTGATCATTTTTACTATTTTTTTCATTATTCCAATGCTTACATCGCTGTTTTTCAGCCTGACAGTTTGGAACTTTAAAGATTTCACCTTTGTTGGACTGGACAACTTTAAAATGTTTTTTTCAGAGAGGTCTTTGAATATCGGTATTAAAAATACCTTGATTTATGCATTTTTAACCTGTAGTTTGAAAGTTGTAATTGCATTTTTCATAGCTGTATTTCTTACCAGCAAGATAAAAACCAAGAATATTCTACGATCCATCGTGTTTTTCCCAAATCTGGTGAGTACCGTTGCGGTAGGTATTGTATTCAGCGCTATGATGCATCCCTCCAAAGGACTTATTAATACAGCATTACAGGCAATTGGGCTAAACGGAGTGGACTGGCTTGGCAATACCAGTCTGGCGCTCTTTTCAGTCATCGGTGTTGACGTCTGGAAAGGTGTTGGTGTGGCTACGGTCATTTATATTGCAGGAATGCAGTCCATTGATAAAACTTACTATGAAGCGGCATCCATTGATGGCGCCAGCGCATGGCAGCAGTTAAAGAGTGTAACGATTCCCCTTTGCCGTCCGGCTATGAACTCAGTTATTATTTTAGCATTCATCGGCGGTATGCGCTGCTTCGACCTGATCTGGGCAATGACAGGTGGAGGACCGGGATTTGCAACAGACGTGGTAGCTTCTATTGTGTATAAACAGTATGCAGCCGGTTTCTATGGACTGTCAACAGCGGGTAACGTTATTATGTTTGTCATGATTGCCATTTTGGCATTCCCACTTCAGAAATTCTTACTGAGTAAGGAGGTTGACTAACGATGAAGAAAAAGAAAGCGCTCTATTTAGCAGGAGATATCATTGGAATCCTTGTTGCATTTGTAGTCTTTATCATACCTTTTATCTTTATGTTCGTGAACTCTTTGAAAGAGCGAAGAGAAGCCAATCTGCTCAGCATTGCATGGCCCAAGGAATTACAGTGGGATAACTTTAAACAGGTATTGACCACAAGCAATGGAATTGTACTGACGGCATTTAAAAACAGTTTTATTTTAACTGCCGGATCTGTTATCCTGCTGATCATTGTATGTGCTATGGCAGGGTACGTGCTCCAGCGCAGAAGTGACAAAACAACCGGAGTAGTAAACGCCCTGGTAATGTCAGGACTTATGGTACCTCCGGCAATTCTTCCTACGATCTGGGTCATGCAGGGACTGCATATTTACAAGACGATGTTCGGCATGATTATGGTGGAAGTAGCACTGCAGATACCATTTACCATTATGCTGTACCGTGGATTTATGGGGTCGATTCCTACGGAACTGGAAGAAGCAGGGTATATCGACGGATGTACAAGGGTGAAGCTGTTTACGTCAGTTATCTTTCCGCTGTTAAAGCCGGTAACGGCTACGGTTACAATTCTGAATGCAGTAACTGTCTTTAATGATTTTACCAATCCATTGTATTTTCTTCCGGGAAATAAAAATGCAACTTTGCAGCTGACATTGTATACTTTTATGGGGAAATACTCCAGTTCATATAACCTGTTATTTGCAGATGTATTGATTATCACCGTACCAATGCTGATTTTGTTTATTATCTTCAACAAACGTATCGTAGATGGTATGGTAGCCGGAGCAGTCAAGGGCTGATAAAAAATGACCGGTACAATGGAGATGGATGGTATTCTTTTATTGTACCAGTGCCGTCCGGCATAAATACGCCAGGCGGCACTGGTATTTTGGTATTGCAGCAGTTATAATATTCCCGATAATAAGAATACATAGGAGGGGCATATGAGATTTCGGACCAGAATGATATTATCTTATGCGGTATTTGTGTTGATGGCAGCGCTCATTTTAGGGTTTGCTTACAACCGGTATACAATACGGGAATACAAGAATAACGAGTACACGGATACACAGTTTATTTCAGAAAGGCTGGCTAATCAGTTTGATGAATCCATCAAAACCATGAAATCTATTACAGACTACATATTGTCAGACACCGGAATGCTGTCATCAATAAGAATGCTGGCAAGTACGGACCATAACAACGAAAGCCAGGCGAGTTATATTGAAGAAGCCAAAACAACAATCCAGTCCGGTATCAATACGGACTATATGATCAAAAATTTCTACCGGGTTCTGGTATTTAATCAATACGGAGATGTAGTGGGTAGTTCTAATTATGAAAACAGACTAATTAATCTGAATAAAAAAACGGAGGATCTAAAATGGCTTTCTAAAGTGGAGGGACATCGGGGAAAACCGGTGCTCATCGGAATCCATAAAGACGACTGGGGGCTGAAAAGCCAGACAATGGTCTATTCCATAGCCAGAGAAATTCAGGGAAAATCCATGGGGTTTATTGAAGTACAGAGAGATGTCGATAAGTTAAAAGATCTGTTCGAACTGCCAAAGTCCGGAATGGATGTGGCAGCAGTCACAGAAGACAGAGAGATTCTGTATTCCACTCTGGATGGAAACCAAAATGATTTTTATATAAATCTGGCGGGAGAAGACAAACATGGGGTGGCGGAATACAAAAATGACGTTACAAACAATAAGGAACTAATCGCTATCAGCAATTCCAAAGAAACCGGTGTGAAGATCATGGTTATTGAAAATATGAACCAGCTGGAACGGGAAATCGGTTATGTGGCACCCTTAACCTTTGTGATTGCAGGATGCTTTTTTACCATTTCCATGGTGTTTGTCTTTATTTTATCCGGGCATTTGACAAAACCCATCCAGAAGCTAAGGGAGCAGATGGAGAATACCAGGATTGAAAATCTGGATCAGGAAGTATTCTTGGATACTTCAAATGACGAGATGGAAGCCCTCAGTAAATCCTATCAAAAAGTGTTAAACCGGCTGGATGAGTCCATAGTCAAGGAGAGGCGCCTTTCAATCCTGCAGCTGCAGGCACAGTTTGATACCCTGCAGGCGCAGGTGAATCCCCATTTTCTGTATAATGTGCTGAATGTGATTGCAAACAGGGGGATGAACAGCGGGGACGAAACCATCTGTGAGATCTGCGGCAGCCTGGCGGCGATGCTGCGGTATGCCACCAGTACGATAGAACGTTATGCTGCTATTGGTCAGGAACTTCAGTATCTGGAGCAGTATTTTTATCTGATCAAGTCCAGATATGAACATAAACTGCAATACCATATAGAAGTTGAGGAAGAAATTAAAGCCGAGATTATTCCCAAAATCGTATTGCAGCAGATTGTAGAAAACAGCATCAACCATGGATTCACCCAGACCTCCCAGATTATGGAGATTGAAATTAAGGGCTGGAAAGAAGAAGGGTTCTGGTATATTCAGGTGTCGGATAACGGACAGGGGATTGAAGAGGCGGTATTAAAAGAACTGCAGCAGAAAATAAACAGAATCCGGGACCGCCTGGGCAATAGACGCAGTAACGTAGAAATGGAGATCGGGGGTATGGGACTGATTAATACCTTTGCAAGACTTTATCTGCTGTACAATGAAAACCTGGTATTTGAAATTAATAATTGTGAAACGGGGGCAGTGGTCAAGATAGGCGGAAAGCTGAAAGAAAAAACAATGAATCGGGAAAGTCAGAATCATGCAGTGGGTGTAAAAAGAGAAGGTTAGGAGAATGAAAAATGTTCACAGTAATTGTAGTAGATGATGAACCGGCTGCGCTGAATCATATTTGTACCATTATCGAGAAAAAGTGTCCAAAGTTTCGGGTAGCGGAAAGAGCGGAAAACGGAAATGAAGCCATGGATAAGGTGAGGAAAAAAAAGCCTGATGTCGTAATTTCCGATATACGCATGCCCATTATGAACGGGCTGGAGCTGGTAGCCGGAATCAGAAAAGAATTTCCCTGGATGATTTCCGTGATCGTAAGCGGATACCAGGATTTTGAATATGCCCAGGAGGCAATCAAATCCGGAGTAACGGACTATATCCTGAAACCGGTCATGCCATCAGAACTGAAAAGCCTGTTTGATCTGCTGGAGGACAAACTGCGAAAACGTTATTATCTGGAACGCAATGATGTGATGCGTAAAGTATGCCGCGGCATTGACATAGATGAAGTGATATTGAAAAAATATTTTCCCCAGAACCAGTACTATGGTGCGGTGGTACGGCTAGGTGGGCTGCACAGGCGTTTTATGAATGGTGCGGGACGGGAAATATTTTCGGATATCCATGAAATGATGTTTGTCTATGGAAGGGATGAAATGGAGGCATTGTATATCTGCCCTGCTGAATTGATCTTTATGACCAGCTTTGAGAGTATGATTCGCAGTAAAATTGCAAAAGAACAGCCTGCGTCCGCTTATATGACCGCTGTGATAATGCGGGGTTCCTTTGGCGTTTTGGAAATGGAGGATACGGTGAAACGCCTTTACCGGATGATTGATAAAAAGACGGTGTTGGGAAAAACCCAGATTCTGATCATGGAAGAGCTGGATAAAAAAAGTGCCGGAGAAAGACAGGAAAATCATCAGGAATATCTGAGAGAGTTTGAGATCCTGGCTGAAAAGCAGAAGTATGATAAAATGAAAGGAGAAGTAAAGCGGCTGCTGAACTTGTGGCAGGAAGAAAACCGTCCCCAGATCTGGGTAGAGGGGATGGTACGGCAGATATTTTTTATGATGCAGCGTTACAGTGAACAGATCTGGGAGAACAACGACTATGAATTTATGCTGGAAGAAGCCTTCTTCTATTCCGGAAATGCGGAAGAACTGGCGGAAAATGTGAATGAAGTCCTATTTAAGGATAAAAAAGAGGAAATCCAGAGCCAGACGAAGCTGGATACCCTGGATTATTTTGAAAGCATCAAAGAATATCTGAAAAAACACGTTGCCGAACCAGTTACACTGGGCATGGTATGTAAGGAATTTGGAGTATCCCAGACTTATCTGAGCAAGCTGTTCCGTAAGTACGAGGAGCTGTCATTTAACAACTATCTGACCATGCTGCGTATGGAGCGGGCGAAAGATCTGATGAGTAATGAAGGTAAGGTATTTGTCAAGGATGTGGCACTGCAGGTGGGATACAGCGACCAGTTTTATTTCAGCCGTATTTTCCGCTCCTATACAGGAGTTTGTCCCACTGACTTTATTGAAAACATAGAAAAACAGGAAAAGAGGTAGCACTATGCTGTATAAAAAAACAGGGGAATTAACAAAAGAAACATTCCAGAATCCATCTTCCGAATACCGGGGAGCGCCATTCTGGGCATGGAATTGCAAAATGGACAAAGAGAAAGTAGACAATACGTTAGAAGAGTTACAGCAAATGGGTATGGGCGGCGGACACATCCACTGCAGGACGGGGATGGCAAATGAGTATCTGGGTGAAGAATTCATGGATCTGGTCCGCTATACAGATGAGGAAGCCAAAAAAAGAGGAATGCTGGCTTGGCTGTACGATGAAGACCGCTGGCCATCCGGGGCAGGCGGCGGACTTGTGACCAAAGAGGAACAATACCGTATCCGATTTCTGGTTTTCAGCCCGGTTTCCTTAGACGCCAGGACGGATCAATCGAATCAGCTATCGTCCAGCGGACAGGCGGTTCGCAGCAATAACCGCAGGCTGCTGGCACGCTATCAGGTCAAAATTGAGAATGGTTTTCTGACGGATTATCAGATGCTGAAAGAAAACGAAGAATTTCATCCGGATTACCAGCCCTGGTATGCATATCTGGAAATATCAGGGAATAATCCATGGTTTAATAACCAGGCGTATCTGAACACACTGGATAAGGCGGCGGTAAAGCGCTTTGTGGAAGTGACCCACGAGCGGTACTATGAGAAAATGGGTGATGAGTTCGGTAAATCCATTCCGGGTATCTTTACCGATGAGCCTCAGTTTTCCCATAAGACCAGACTGGCATTTGCAAAAGAGCGAAAAGAGGTTACCATACCATTTACGGATGATCTGGAAGAGACTTATCAGGCGGTATACGGACACAGCCTTTTAGCAGGGCTGCCGGAGCTATTCTGGGAGCTGGGAGAAGGTAAGTTTTCTGTAATCCGGTATAATTACCATGATCATATCTGTGAGCGGTTTACAGATGCATTTGCGGATACAATTGGGGACTGGTGTAAGGCTCACGATATTCTGCTGACCGGACATATGATGGAGGAACCCACTCTGGAGTCCCAGACAGCAGCACTTGGGGAAGCAATGCGGTCCTACCGTTCCTTTACACTGCCCGGAATTGATATGCTGTGTGACAGAAGAGAATTGTCCACCGCCAAGCAGGCAGAGAGTGCCGCAAGACAATACGGCAGGGACGGCGTCATCAGTGAGCTATACGGGGTGACCAACTGGGATTTTGACTTCCGGGGACACAAGCTGCAGGGTGACTGGCAGGCGGCTTTGGGAGTAACCGTCCGGGTGCCCCACCTTACCTGGACTTCTATGGCGGGGGAAGCAAAGAGGGACTATCCGGCTTCCATCGGCTACCAGTCTCCATGGTACAAAGAATATCATTATGTAGAGGACTATTTTGCAAGATTAAATACAGCCTTAACCAGAGGGAAGCCTTCCGTAAAAGTCGGGGTAATCCATCCCATTGAATCCTACTGGCTCTACTGGGGAACGGAGGAACATACAGGAGGCATCCGCCGGGAAATGGATGAGAACTTCCGTAACCTGATCGAATGGATGCTGTATGGTCTGGTGGATTTTGATTTCCTGGCGGAATCCCTGCTGCCGGAACTGACACATGGAATGGCGGGGAATGGCAAAAAATTAAAAGCAGGAGAGATGGAATACGAGACCGTTATAGTACCGGGATGTGTCACCATCAGGCGTTCAACCCTGGAAATCCTGAAGAAATTCCAGGCGCAGGGAGGAAAGGTCATATTTATGGGGGAAGCTGCCCGGATGGTTCAGGTAGAACCAAGCAGCGAAGTGATTGAGCTGGCAGGCAAGTGTACCTGCATTCCCTATAACCGCAATTCCCTGCTTCAGGCATTAGAGGAAGAACGGGAACTGGATATCCGAAACGAAGACGGAAACCGAACGGGGAACCTGATCTATCAGCTGCGTAATGAAGGGGATGACCGCTGGCTGTTCCTGGCACACGTGATGCCTATGGCAAACAGGGATATTCCGGCAGAAGAGAATCTTACAATCCGTATCCGGGGGAATTACAGGGTTACCCATTACGATGCCCTGACCGGAGAGATTCACCCGGTGGATACAGTGTATGAACATGGCGATACCGTACTGGAAAAAAGAATATTTGAACATGACAGTCTACTGCTGCATTTAAAATCAGACAGCACGGGAACAAAAGAAATTACAAAAGAATCTGTCAGGGAATTGGCAGAGGAAGCCGGGGAAGTATCCGGGAGGAAATCAGAGAAAGAAGCGGCAGAGGAAGTATGCTGCAGGGAAATTGAGATTCATCTGCCAGAGGAAGTGCCTGTAACATTGAGTGAGCCAAACGTATATCTTCTGGATATGGCGAAGTACCGGTTTGATGATGGAGAGTGGCAGGAAAAAGAAGAAATTCTAAGAATCGATAACCTGTTCCGGGAAAAGCTGGGATATCCTCTTAGAATGGAAGCTTTTGCCCAGCCGTGGCTGAACCAGGAGGAGGAACCCTGTGAACATAAATTAACCCTGCGCTTTCAGATAAATTCCAAAGCAGAGGTGGCAAAAGTAAGTCTGGCACTGGAAAATGGTTCAGACACCCTGATATATTTCAATGGAGAGCAGATATCCGGAAAACGGACCGGCTGGTATACGGATCGTGAGATTGATGTGATCGAACTGGGTCAGCTTAGAAAAGGGGAAAATGAATTAATTGCAGAAATTCCGTATAATGCAAAGCGAAATGTGGAAGCATTATATCTTCTGGGGGATTTTGGCGTCCGGGTACAGGGCAGCAGTGCAGTGGTCATAGATCCTGTGAACACACTCTCTTTTGGGGATATTACCTGTCAGGGTCTGCCTTTTTATGGAGGAAATGTGACTTATCATATTTCGGCGGCAATTACAGAGGAAGCTTCGCTGGCGCTGGAAGCTTCCATGTATCGAAACCCGGTATTAAAGGCGGTTCTGGATGGAAAAGAAGCGGGGTATATCTGCTATTCCCCATACCGGCTGGAACTTGGAAAGGTAAGTGCCGGAACCCATAAAATAGAACTGACTGCATATGGAAACAGGGTAAATACCTTTGGAACCATACACAACTGCAACCGCACGGAAGACTGGATCGGACCAAATGCATGGAGAACAGAGGGAAGCAGCTGGGCATATGAGTATCAGCTGCGGGAAACCGGACTTCTAAAAGCACCGGTACTGACAAAAAGAATAGAAAAGTAAATAAACACAAAAAGAAAATCCTCAGCAACGCACGCTGAGGATTTTCTAAAGGAAAGAGAAAAAATTAAAAATATTTTGAGGGAGTACTTCGCAGCGTGTGGGGGCTGCGAAGTGTGAGTTATGAAATATATTAGCTTGTCTGCTAATATGAGTTAAGTATAAAACATAAATGTGTTCAAATTATGTTCTAATTATAAAGAAAATGTTAATTTGCTAAAAAATGCTTTTCATATTTGTAATAATTGTATATAATAAAAGGCACAACAGTGTTAGAACGTGTTTGAAAATTCATTCCCGTCATCTGTACGCCCCACTTTGCGGCATATTTGCCCCGAATTCAGGTTACGTAGCCCGCTACGCGCCCTTCATCCGGGACAAAACTCCCACAAACTGTGACGCACAGCTGACAGTAAGCAATTATAAAACACGCTCTAGAACGAGACATGTTCTGGGAAAGGGGTAGTAAAATGGCGTCGTCAGATATCGGTATCGATTTGGGTACGGCCAGTATCCTTGTGTATGTCAGGGGAAAAGGCGTCGTATTAAAAGAACCTTCAGTGGTGGCTTTTGACAGAGACACGAATAAGATTAAAGCAATCGGGGAAGAAGCAAGAGTACTGCTTGGCAGGTCTCCGGGAAATATAGTAGCGATCCGTCCGCTTCGTAAAGGAGTTATATCCGATTATACGGTTACGGAGCAGATGTTAAAATATTTTATACAAAAGGCAATCGGAAAATTATCATTTCGAAAGCCAAGGATCAGTATCAGTGTTCCAAGCAGCGTTACGGAAGTGGAAAAAAAGGCAGTAGAGGATGCTACATATCTGGCTGGAGCCAGAGAAGTGCAGATTATAGATGAGCCAATAGCTGCGGCGATAGGGGCAGGTATTGATGTGTCAAGGCCCTGCGGTAATATGATTGTAGATATCGGCGGAGGAACCTGTGACGTTGCGGTGATTTCTTTAAATGGAATTGTAGTAAGTAATTCCATCAAAGTGGCAGGAGACGATTTTGACGAGGCGATTATCCGCTATGTGAGAAAGAAGCATAATCTGCTTATCGGAGAACGGACGGCAGAGGATATCAAAATCCATGTGGGAACGGCGATTGAACGTCCCCAGCAGAAAGTAATGGAAGTAAAAGGAAGGGATCTGGTTACCAGCCTTCCGAAAACGGTAAAGATTACGTCCGAAGAAGTCCGGGAAGCGCTGAAGGAGGCAACCACGCAGATCGTGGAAGCGGTCAGAAATGTTCTGGAGAAGACGCCCCCTGAAATGGCTGCCGACGTGGTGGACAGAGGAATCGTTCTTACCGGAGGAGGCGCCCTGCTGGATGGGCTGGAAGAATTAATTGAAGAAAAAACAGGCATTAACACCATGACTGCAGAAGAACCTATGACTGCAGTAGTTGTTGGTACCGGAAGATATATAGAGTTGATGTCTGCAGAGAAAAATTAGAAAATGAGGCTGTGGTTTAGGTTTGCGGGACAGGCAGAGTGATCTGACGTTCTGAAGCTTAGACGACAGCCTTAGAGCGCGTTTGAAAATTCATTCCTGGCAGATGGGAATTCTTATCTGCCGATAAGGTATGCAGACAGCAGTAACAGGAGAAATGGAATGGAAAGAATTGATGGTTATGTAGATCATATTGTGTTTCGGAACACGGACAACGGGTATACGGTAATGTCCGTTGTCAGCAAAGGCGATGAGGTTACCTGCGTAGGCATGCTCCAGTATATCGGAGACGGGGAATTAATCGAAGCACAGGGACATTACACGGAACACGCCACCTACGGGCGCCAGTTCCAGATAGAAAGTTATGAAATTAAGGCACCGGAAGATGCCATGGCAATAGAACGGTATCTGGGCTCCGGTGCAATAAAGGGGATCGGCGTGGCTCTGGCAGCCAGAATTGTACGCCGGTTTAAAGACGACACCTTCCGGATTATTGAAGAAGAACCGGAACGCCTTGCTGAAATAAAGGGAATCAGTGAGAAAAAAGCCAGAGAGATTTCCGAACAGGTGGAAGAAAAGCGGGATATGCGTAAGGCAATGATCTTTTTGCAGAAATACGGCATTTCCACCACTCTGGGGGTAAAGATTTATAAAGAATACGGACAGAATCTCTATCAGATTATCCAGGAAAATCCCTATAAGATGGCAGATGATATTGATGGAGTTGGATTTCGTATTGCAGACGAGATTGCATCAAAGGTTGGCATACATACCGATTCTGATTTCCGTATTAAAAGCGGAATTCTATATAGCCTTCTACAGGCATCCCAGGAGGGACATGTCTACCTGCCCCGGGAAATCCTGTTTCAAAGAGCAGGAGAGCTTCTGGGTATTGCGCCGGATCTGATGGAGAAACATCTCATGGATATGGCGGTAGACCGGAAAGTGATTTTAAAGGAAGAAGCCGGGAAATTGCTGGTATACAGCGCTTCCTATTATTATCTGGAATTGAATACAGCAAAAATGCTTCACGACCTGAATATTTCAAGTGTGGTTTCAGAAGAAAAAATTCTGTCCCGAATCAGCACCATTGAACAGGAAAATGAAACAGAGCTGGATGAAATGCAAAGATCAGCTGTCACAGAAGCTGTGAGAAACGGACTTCTGATTATCACAGGTGGACCGGGTACCGGTAAAACAACCACCATCAATGCCCTGATCGATTACTTTGAAACAGAGGGACTGATGATTTCCCTGGCAGCACCCACAGGAAGGGCTGCCAAACGAATGACAGAAGCTACCGGTTACGAGGCACAGACTATACACCGCCTGTTAGAGTTGTCCGGTGCCATGGAAGAACGGGTGGGCAGAGTACAGTTCGAACGAAATGCTCAGAATCCCCTGGAGGCTGATGTCATAATTATTGATGAAATGTCCATGGTAGACATACATTTAATCTATGCTCTTTTAAGTGCCATAACGGTGGGAACCAGGCTGATTCTGGTAGGTGACGTTAACCAGCTGCCATCGGTGGGGCCGGGAAGTGTACTGAAGGATGTGATCGATTCCGGCTGCTTTCCGGTGGTACGACTTACGAAAATCTTCCGTCAGGCAAGTGAAAGCGATATCGTAGTGAATGCCCATAAGATAAATCAGGGGGAAAAAGTGGTGCTGGATAACAAGAGTATGGACTTTTTCTTTTTACAGCGCAATGATGCCAATGTAATCATAAGCGTGGTTTTAACACTGATTCAAAAAAAGCTTCCGAAATTTGTAGATGCTACTATGTTTGACATTCAGGTTATGACCCCAATGCGTAAGGGTCTTCTTGGAGTAGAACGATTAAACGGCATACTGCAGCAGTATCTGAACCCGCCTGAGAAGAGCAAGAATGAGCGGGAACATGGAGACGGCCTGTTCCGGGAAGGGGACAAGGTCATGCAGATTAAAAATAATTACCAGATTCAATGGGAAAAACGGGGAAGATACGGGATTCCAATTGAAAAAGGAGACGGTGTCTTTAACGGCGACATGGGAATTGTCCGGGAGATTAATACATTTTCCGAACTGCTTACCGTAGAATTTGACGACTGCAGATTTGTAGAGTACTCTTTTAAACAACTGGATGAACTGGAGCTGGCTTATGCCATTACCATCCACAAAGCCCAGGGAAGCGAGTATCCCGCAGTGGTAATTCCCCTGTTAAACGGACCCAGAATGCTGATGAACCGCAATCTGCTCTATACAGCAGTGACCAGGGCGAGAAAATGTGTGACCCTGGTAGGCAGTCCAAATACTTTTTATCAGATGGTAGATAATGAATTTGAGCAGAAGCGTTACACTACCCTTAAGGAACGGATCAGAGAGTTAAATGAACTTCAGGAAGTTTAATAGCGGGTGCAATAAGGAAACCCTTGGGAGAGAGTTTCAGGCAGACCATGAATCAAATAAAAGAACTGCTTCTTGGCATTTTGTTTCCAAGGAGGTGTCCCCTCTGCGGAAAAATTGTAAAATGGCGGGAGGGTACGGCATGCAGGAAATGCCGTGAAAAAGAGAAGCCCCTTGTGGAGCCTCTCTGTAAAAAATGCGGAAAACCGATTCTGTGGGAAGAAGCAGAATTTTGTTTTGACTGTACCAGACATGCTCATTTTTATGAGTGCGGACGGGCCGTGTATCTCTATGAGAAGAAAATGAAGGAAGCGGTCCGGCAGCTGAAATATAATAATAAGAGAGAATACGCCGATTTTTTTGCAGAAGAAATCCAAAAGCATCTGGGCAGCCAGATACAAAGATGGAATCCGGATGTGATTATTGCGGTTCCCATGCATTGGAGGAAACGGCAGAAGAGAGGATACAACCAGGGGGAAGTGCTTGCCAGGAAAACGGCGCGCCTTCTTTGTGTCCCTTTTCGGAAAAATCTGGTGAAAAAGGTGATAAATACAGATTCCCAGAAAGATTTAAGCCGGGAAGAGCGAAAAAAGAATCTGAAAAATGCTTTTAAAATCAAAGAACCTGATGTAGAATTAAATGTGGTTTTGATCATTGACGATGTGTATACCACGGGCAGTACGGTAGATGCGGTAGCCAAAGTGCTGCTGGAGCACGGAGTTGGAAAAGTGTATTACATCAGCCTTTGTATTGGAAAAGGAAGTTCCTGAACAATAAACTTTTCAATAGACTGTTTTTGTGCTATACTAAATAAAGTATAGCTATGTTTGAGGAGGCCTGTATGATTAACGAAAAACGCATAAAGCTCATGACAAGAATGGCCATTTTTGAGAGTCGAAATGAAGAGGAATTGTACAAAGTAAAGAATTATTTCCGAAGTGATTATATTGGTGTACATATGATTAAGAATGCAATCCGGATTACACTTGTTTTTTTACTGGGACTATTGGCATGGGGCTGCTATAATATGGACAAACTGGTAAAAGAGATCACAAGTATGGACATCGGTGCCCTGGTGGTCCGCATTGTTGTTGTGTATGTAGTGGTTTTGGTGATTTTTTCTATTATCACCTATATTATATATTCCTTTCAGTATATCAGGGCAAAAGAGGATCTTGAATATTACCAGCTTTTGTTAGAAAAACTGGAAAAAGAATATGAACGTGAGGATGCCGGCCTGCAGTCTGCAACAGGTATCAACAGGAATCGAAGTAAAACGCCGGGAGGAGACAGGCATGGGAACGTTACTGGAATTTAAGGAACTGATTAAGAATTTCTATGGAAAGTATGATTCCTATCTGATTTCCATTGGGAAATTTATAATAGCACTATGTGCTTTCATGATGATTAATATCAAACTAGGGCAGATGCATCTGCTGAACAATCCGCTCATTGTTATTATACTGGCTCTGGTTTGTTCTTTTCTGCCGCTGAATGCAATTGTTTTAATTGGATCGGCATTCATAATCGGGCATTTATATGCCCTGTCACTGGAAGCATTTCTGGTAGGCACCGGAATACTGGTGGTAATGCTGCTGCTTTATTTTGGGATTGCACCTAAGGAAAGTCTGGCAATTATCCTTGCTCCGATCGCATGCGGGCTGAATATTCCATGTGCGGTGCCTTTGGTACTGGGACTTGTAAGGACACCTTTTGCAGGAATCGGGATCGCATTCGGTACCATTGGTTATTATACGGTTGCCGTGTTGGATGATAAGGCAAAAGGCGTAACGGCAACGGCGAAAGATGCCACTGAGGCAATGGTTCAGAAGCTGACGGGGCTGCTGGACAGCATATTAAAAAATCCGGAGATGATTATTACTGTGATTACAATGCTTGCTGTGATTATTATGGTCTATGTGATCCGGCGGATGGCAATTAGATATGCCTGGTCCATTGCGATTCTGGTAGGGACGTTTATCTTCCTGATCAGTACGCTGATGGGTGGAATGGTCATGGGAACTGGTAAAAATTTCCTGGGAGTTATTCTTGGAACAGCAGTATCGGCAGCCATTGCATTTTTCGTAAAACTGTTTTTATTCGAAGTAGATTATAAAAGGACGCAAAAGGTACAATTTGAAGACGACGATTATTACTATTTTGTAAAAGCCGTTCCAAAGACAGTGGTAAAACAGAGGAAAAAAGAGATACATCAGGAAGAACCGGTGCGCAATTCAAGAAATGAGGGGAGAAGCGCAGCCGAAAGACCTAAGCGGGTTCGCAGAGGGGAACCGGGAAGGTCGGATTTGGATATTAAAGATTATTAATCAGAAGGGGCGTGAAATCAGTGGAGGTTATAAAGAGATTTTTTCTGGTAAATCTTTATAAACTGACGGAGCCTATTTCCAATATTAACTACAGAGATGTGATCGAAATTATTATCCTGACATTTATCGTTTACCGTTTTCTGGTATGGATAAAGGATACAAGGGCATGGACTTTACTTAAGGGGATCCTGCTTCTGGGGCTGTTTGTTTTAATTGCCAATATTTTCGAACTGGATACCATAACATTTTTGATTAATAAGGGAATTGGTTTTGCATTTATGGCAGTAATGGTAATTTTCCAGCCGGAGCTTCGAAGGGCATTGGAAGAACTGGGAGAAAAAAAGATATTTACAACGTTGACGCCATTTGACACAGCCAGGGAGATCCGGGAACGTTTCAGCGATAAAACGGTGAATGAACTGGTAAAAGCGACAGTTGAAATGGCAAAGGTTAAGACGGGTGCATTAATTGTCATTGAGAATAATGTTACGCTGGCTGAGTATGAGAGAACCGGGATCGCAATTGATTCCATATTAACCAGCCAGTTACTGATTAATATATTTGAACATAATACGCCGCTTCACGACGGGGCAGTGATTGTAAGGGGGAATCGAATTATTTCAGCTACCTGTTACCTGCCGCTATCGGATAACCTGGCACTTAGCAAAGAACTGGGAACCAGGCACAGAGCCGGTGTGGGAATCAGTGAGGAGACTGATTCTCTGACAATTATTGTTTCAGAAGAGACGGGAAGCGTCTCACTTGCCAGCAAAGGCAAACTAATGCGGGATGTTGACGCTGCAGTATTGAGACAGCAATTAGTGATTCTTCAGGATAAATCCGTAGACACGAAAAAGTTCAGACTTTGGAAAGGAAAGGGTAAAAATGAAGAAAAGCTTGGTGAATAACTTTGGCCTAAAAATGATCTCCATTCTACTGGCATTTCTGATCTGGCTGATTGTGGTTCAGGATAATGATCCGGAAAAAGTAAAGCCCTTTACCAATATTCAGGTTGAGGTGGAAAATCAGGAGAGTCTGGAAAAACTGGGCAAGGTATATGAGGTATTGAATAATACAGACACGGTTACCGTGTACGCTACCGGTAGAAATTCAGTGATAAAGGAACTGGATAATTCTGATTTCCGCGTGTCGGCGGATCTTGAAAACCTCAATGATATGGGGACCGTACAATATGTAGTAACCTGTAAAAACTCATCTATTAAAAAAGAAAATATAAAGGTAGAGCCATCATCCTTAAAGGTGCGGATCGAGCCGAAGGTGGAGAAATCCTTTGCGGTTAAGGCAGTGACTACCGGAAACCCCAAAACTGGTTATGTAATCGGGAATGCATCAGTAAATCAGGGCGATTCCATCATTGTAGCAGGACCACAGTCTCTGATTAATATTATCAGCCGTGTAGTAGTTTTAGTGGATGTAAACGGACTGAATGAAAGTAAAAGTCTGAAGGGCACGCTTAAGATTATTGATAAAAATGATGAAGAGTTTGCCGAAACGAAAATGAAGAGTATGACCTGTAAGACATCCGGCGGTGTCCCCATAACGGAATTAGGTTCTGTGGAGGTGGATGCAGACTTATGGAGGATAAAGCCCGATATCAAGCTGGATGTGAATGTAGTGGGTATGCCGGCAGTAGGATATAAAAAGACAAACATTACCATAACTCCGGAAACAATCAGTCTGGCAGGAACAGAGAGTGCGTTAAAGGAATTGAATGGACGTTTGAAATTGAATGAGGATGTTTCTGTAGAAGGGGCAACTTCGGATGTTACAAAGAAGATCGAACTACAGGATATGCTGGCGGAACAGCATGATCTGAAACTGGCGGAAACAGCAACAGATACCGTCACCGTTACAGTTGGGATTGAAAAAGCAGGAACGAAAACAGAATATTTGCCGGTGAACAGGCTCAATACAAAGAATGTTCCTGCAGATCTAAAGATGACACTGACGCCGTCGGATAAGATTCCAATTATAATTACGACTACAACCGGTGATCTAAATGATTTTGATGCAGAAGATATTAAGGCGACCCTGGATCTTAGCTCTTATAAAACAACAGGGACATATACAGTAAAATTAGATGTTGAACTGCCGGAAGGATTCGTATTGGCATCTGATGTAACAATTGTTGTGAATCTGGAGAAGAAAGAAGAAACTGCAATTACAGAAAAAAGTACGGTGGAGGAATAATTATGGTTAGTCAAAAGGTGACAGTGAAAAATGCGACGGGCCTTCATTTAAGGCCGGCAGGGGTTCTATGTAAAGAAGCAATGCAATTTAAGTCCCTGATCACATTTACAAAGGACAGCAGTACTGCGAATGCAAAAAGTGTGCTTAGTGTGTTGGGTGCCTGCGTCAAATGCGGCGATGAAATTGAACTGGTCTGCGAAGGGGAAGATGAGAATGAAGCATTGGCAACACTTGTACATGCTATAGAGAGTGGGCTGGGAGAATAACAAATAATAACAAATGACCCTGCAGGATGATAACGCATAATCCAATATGGATGAATGCGGGTTCGTACTGCAGGGATTTTTATACCCTTTTACTACCTGTTTACAGGAGAAAAAGAAACGCCACAGGATATTCATCCTGCAGCGTTTCTTTTTCTATTTTCTGCCAGAGCAGAGTGTTCTAATGTTGGTATCAGGCTGATTCCTTCACTTTAGTGAAATAACGGATCAGTCGGATCATGTGTTGCATTGGCATCCATGTACTGTAATGCAGGTTTTCCAAGTGGTCCCGGGTTACTTGCATCATCATAGATTTCTACTTTGGTACCAATCGGACAATGATCATAGAGCCATTTTGCATCTGCTACTGTCAGTCGGATACATCCGTGGGATGCAGGCTTTCCAAGCTGGTTATAAGTAGCTGCCGGTAAGGAGTTAGGATCTCTGTATCTGGTTACCGGTGCGGAATGGAACAGGATCTCCGGTGTAAGGTGAGAACAATACTGTCCCCAGCTTGGACCGTCTAATTCATGCCAGCGCAGTTTGTCAAGCATTGTGAATTCTCCAAGTGGAGTCCAGCCAACCTGTATTCCTGTGGAACAGAGCATTGCTTTGATTGGTTCCCCGTCTGCATACACCGTTATGGTATTTGCTGCACGGTTTACTTTAACGGTAAGTGTTCCTGTTGATAATAAATCAAGGGCGCCGCTGGATCCAAAGTTATATACTTTTCCATCCACAGTCTGTCTGCCTTTTAACATAACACCTTTGCTGTTGAAGTAATATTTTTTCGCATCGTAGGTCAGCCATCCGGTACGTCTTGCTCCTGTATCTGTTTCCAGGTAGTAAGTCTTAGAACCAAGATTCATCCAGCCTTTTTTCATTGCTCCGCTGCTCTTGTTAAAGTAATAATATTTTCCGCTGATTTTCTGCCATCCTGTTTTCATGGCACCAGTCTTCGTATCTAATAAATAAGTAGATCCGCCAAGGACTCTTTTGCCGGTTAGCATCTTACCGTTGGATGCGAAATAATACCATTTCTTTTTAATCTTTTCCCAGCCGGTCTGACGAACACCTTTGGAATTCAGGTAGTAGGTACTCTTTCCGCTTTTAAACCACCCTTTTTGCATAACTCCGGTGGATTTGTTGTAGTAATAATAACTGCTCTTGTATTTCACCCAGCCGGTATAGAGTTGTCCTTTTTTATTTGCATAATAGGATTTTCCGGAATCTGTAAAACGTCCGGTACGGATCTGACCCTTGCTGTTGGCAAAGTATCTTTTCCCTTTGTATTTGAAAACACCGGTTTTGATACGGCCGTATTTATCTGAGTAATATTTTTTACCTTTGTATGTAGTGATTCTATCGGTCCGTACAACGCCGCTGGAAGAAATGAGATATTTCTTGCCGCCGATTGTCTTCAGGCAGTCTTTATACATGGAAACATTGAATGCATAATATTTTCCGTCGATCTTCTTAACTGCTTTGGTAACAAGTGATCCGTCCGGATTGGAATAATATTTTTTCTTATCCGGTGCTGTATTCCAGCCATTTGTTTTGATTTCGCCGGCTGTCGTTACAAAATAGTATACATTGTTGATCTTCATAGCGCTGTTTTTACCTATAATTAAAGAACCATCGCCATTAAAGTAGTACTTTTTGCCGTCTACGGTCTGTAATCCGGTTACCAATACGCCATCGGGATTGGAATAGTATTTTTTGTTTGCATAGGTATTCCAGCCTTTAAGCTTAATTTCTCCGGTAGATAAAACGAAATAGAGGCTGTTGTTGATCTTCTGTGGTGCATTGCTTCCAATTAACATGGAACCGTCTCCGTTGTAGAAGTACCTCTTTGCATTTATCGTCTGGAAACCAAATCTCATGATGCCATCTGCATCAAAATAATAGTTTTTACCTTCAATTGCAACCTGACCGGATACCCTTATTCCGTTGGAATCAAAATAATATTTATTATTATCGATTTCTTTGATTCCTTTCAGACGCTCACCATTCTGAATGTAATATTTTTTACCATCTGCAGTATCGTGCCAACCGTCTTCTTCGATAACCTCGGTGTTGTCGGCCTGTTTCGGGGCATTTGTGGATGGCTGAACGGGAGCTTCTGTTGCAGGCTGTGTTGCAGGTTCAGTAACAGGATCCGTAACCGGTTCAGTAGCGCCTGTAACAGGTTCGGATACAGTCTCAGATTCTGATGTTTCGGTATTTCCCGGCGTTTCAGTTTCCGAATCACGCTCATTCGTAAGCTGTGTTGCAGCTTCTTCAGTAACAGGTTCTGTGTTCGACTCCGTCTCTGATGCCGTATTGACGTCGGTTGTCTGAACAGACTTTGGAGTAGAATCACCTGGTGATCCGGCTGCAAAGGCTACGGAGGACAATCCTAAAGTCAGACATGCAGAAAGACAAAGAGCCGCTAATACTTTTTTCATTTTCATAAATAAAGCTCCTTTTCTAATTGTGCATAAACGTTCTCATCCATAGTGTAATATATTAACTTTGGTTTTTCAATGAAAAATCCCCCAATACCGGAAAAATTAAGAAAAACTTCTTAATTCGAACAAGTGTTTGTGATGAGGAGTCCGTTGCAATAACAATATGTGCATTTTCGGCATGTAAATGTAAATCCTAAATTGCCGAAACTATCATGAAAGGGTTGTATGTTACCGATTTCGGATTCCTGACAAGACAATTGACATGATATCTCTTTTAAGATTAGCGAGTTGCTATTTGTTAAATAAGAACTGTCATAGCAGCGCAGCTCTTCTAAAGAATCAAATTCTAAAATGGCATCCGAAGGATATTTTTTTATAAACAGCTCCAGTTCGGATAAATGTCTGATATACAAATGCTCCCACATAAAATCCCGGATAGAGCTGTCAGAGTATTCATTTTCCAGGACATGGAGAAAGCGGGAAGAAAAACCTGCGTCCCAAAATACGTGCCCAAGCATATACCAGGCATCTTTTCCACCGATGTTCACCTGGGTAATTAATCCGTGTTCATCCGTTGCCAGACACCATTCATCCGTCTGCCCATCTGCATAGACTGCGGAGTAAAAGGCATGATCTTCCTGGCTGTGAAAGGGATTTGTTGGAAAATAATTATCCGAGGAGCAAATATAGCTGTTTTTTAAATATGATCTGGCGGCATAAATGGAAGAATGGTTATTGCGGACTGAATACTCTGTATTCTCGATCAGGACCACTCCGTATTTTTCTTTCAGATAAGCATACTGATCCTTAAGGTATCCGGTTACAACGATAATTTCACTAATGCCGGCATCTTTCAGCTGCTGTATCTGCCTTTCAATCAGAACCTCTCCCTTCACGACAGTCAGCCCTTTTGGGTACTCCAGTGAAAGCGGTACAAAACGGGAAGCAAATCCGGCTGCCAGAATAATGGCGTTATCAACTTTAATTTTCATCATAAATCTCCTGTTTGTCATAACTCAGAGGAGTTATGCCGGTACAATATTGCGTAATTTACAGTGAATACAGCGCCTGATATCTACGTCAGGTACAGGTCTGCGAAGCTTGCCGCAGAGTTCAGGCAAACGATTTACTTTTGATTAAGCAATGGGGTACTTGTATTTGATGTGATTATTATAGAAGATATGAGGGAGAAAGTCCAGGTGAAAATAAACCGGAGCCTTTTATATTGCCAGGGAAATTCTCGGCTCGGATATCTTATTCTTGACATCTATGTTCAAATTTTGTACAATAAATATGTTCAAATTTTGAACGGAGGTAGAAGGGATGGATAAATACGACCGCATTTTATATATTATAAATCAACAGGGGATGCAGAGCCAGAGAAAACTGGCGGATGCCATGGAGGTTTCCCTGGGGCAGGTGAATTACCTTTTAAAGGAGATGGCTGATAAAGGGCTGTTAGAGAAAACGGGAAAAATTTACCGGGTTACATGTGAGGGAAAGAAGATTCTGGAAGAGAAGATCCGAATCCGACAGACGGAGAAACTGGATTTTACCGGAAATACAGAGGGGGTAAAGCTGGCTGTCATACTGGCGGCAGGATGTAGTCCGGCCTTTGAGAAACCGGAAGGACTGCTGGAAATTGGCGGTATGCCCCTGATCGAACATATGATACAGGCATTACATAACCAGGGAATTGAGAAGATCATTGTGGTGGTGGGAGACAGGAAAGAGCATTATGAGGAATATTTTGCACACAGGGGGATTATCCTGGTGGAAAACAAGCGGTATAAATGGAGTGGGACAATGGCTTCTCTGTTTGCTGCAAAAGAGTATCTGACGGAAGATTTTCTTTTGGCTGAAAGCAATCAGATACTGGAAGAGATTGCAATTGAAAAAATCTTAACATCCAAAGAACAGAACTGTATGCTGCTTGCCAGCCCCAGTGACTCTATGGATGAAGCATATGTGGAACTGGATGAGAATGGGAGCATATTCCGCATTTCCAAGGATATCAAGCAG
Source organism: uncultured Robinsoniella sp. (assembly GCA_900540475.1). Lineage (GTDB taxonomy): Bacteria > Bacillota > Clostridia > Lachnospirales > Lachnospiraceae > Robinsoniella. The sequence goes on from UQGG01000013.1 coordinate 131,770, forward strand.
CTGAACCGGGTGGATGCTGAACTTATCGGCGTCAGTAAGATATCCATGGAACTGTTCGAAAAGATGGTACAGTATTATGGAAAGAATGAGAATCCATATCTGAATTATGAATATGCAATTGAGAGTATCGGGAGAATTTACCGTATAGCCGGTATACTGGTGGATGATCTGATCTGGAGCGTCATTGAGAATGAGACTCTGTATCAGAAAGCATCCAGGATTCTCTATCCAAAGATGACGAAAAGAGTTGTCTTAAGAAAAGAAAACAAGGCGAGGGAAACGCTGCAGGAATGTCTGCACTTAAAGGATGAGGATATCGAACAGGTCAGTATCGGTGGAGGAATGACGAACCAGAACTTTTTCGTTAAGGTAAAGGGAAAGCATTATATTTTGAGGATCCCTGGGGCGTGTACAGAGGTATTTATTAACCGGTCTGCCGAGCAGTATAACAGCCGGATTGCCTCCGGGCTGGGATTAAATCCGCCGATTCTGTATTTTGATCCGGTAAATGGGGTTAAGGTAACCGAATACATAAGGGGTGCCAGAACATTAAATCCCGGAACAGCCAGACTGGAAGCCTATATGAGAAAAACAACGGCAATTTTAAAAAAGCTTCATAATTCCCAGATAAAGCTCCAGGGAGATTTTAATGTCTGGAATGAGTATGATAAATACAAATGTGAGATCTTGAAAAATGGCGGCGCATTCTATGAGGGATTCGGGGAGCTGGAAGAATTTTTCTATCATCTGCAATCAGAACTTCGCCGGATGAAAGCGGACCGCAGGCCCTGTCACAATGATCTGGTGGCAGAAAATTTTGTATCTGATGAGGCGGGCAGAATGTATCTGATCGACTGGGAGTATGCAGGATACAATGATCCTTTGTGGGATGTGGCGGCACATTTACTGGAATGTGAGTTTTCCAAAGGAGAAGAGGAGCTGTATTTGCAGTATTATCTGGAAAAAGAGCCGGGACGGACAGAAAAACAGAAACTGCTGCTTTTTAAAATCTGTCAGGACGTGCTCTGGAGTGCCTGGACAATTGCCAAAGAAACCAAGGGCGAAGACTTTGGAGCATATGGAGAAAGCAGGTATCAGCGTGCTTTAAAGATGAAGAAACAATATGAGGCAGAGTATGAAAAAAGAATATGAGGAAGAATATGAGGCAGAGTATGAAGCAAAATATGAAGCAGAATAAAAATCTGAAAAAAAACCAGTATAAAAGCCAGAATAAAAACCAGAATATGAAAAAGAAAAGATTTGACCCGTCTATCGACTGGACGATTACGCTGCTTCCGCTAGGGATCATTGCAGTAATTTCTGTGGTATTGATGTTGTTTCCGGAAACCGCCGGAAACATTACAGGTATGCTCCGGGAGGTATTTGTCAATAAACTGGGTTTCTTCTATATCTTATTGGGGCTTGGTATTTTACTGACAGCGATCGGACTGGCTTTTTCCAGACATGGAAATATTAAATTCGGGAATCTGGAAAAGCCCCGATATAATAATTTCAGCTGGGGGGCTATGATCTTTACCTCCACGATGGCCGCCGATATTGTGTACTGGTCTTTAATTGAATGGTGCTATTACTATACCGCTAAGCCTTTTGCAAAAGAAGCGCTGACGCTGGCTGAACGGCAGGACTATGCATCGTCGTATCCGTTGTTTCACTGGGGACCGATTCCCTGGGCATTTTATCTGCTGCCTGCCTGTGCCTATGCCTATATGATGTTTGTGAAGAAGAGGAAGAGACAGACGCTGTCAGAAGCCTGCAGGCCTGTGTTAAAAGACCATGTGGATAAAAAGACGGGAAAGCTGATTGATATTTTCTCCATCGTGGGTCTGCTGGCGGGAACTGCCACAACGTTTTCACTGGCGACACCCCTGATTTCACAGGCAGTGGGAAAAATACTCGGAATCGAGCCTACTCCTTTTTTATCCATCGTGATTTTGGCTGTAATCGGGCTGGTTTTCATTGCGGCGGTTATGAAAGGCATGAAAGCGATCTCCCATCTGGCGGGAATCTGTGTGGTGATTTTTGCTCTGCTCATTGGGGTATTTTTAATTTTTGGACCGAAAATCTATATTATTGAAACAGGAGTGACAGCCATTGGTACCGTTATAAATGATTTCTTCCGGATGGCGACGTGGATGGATCCCTTACGTCTTTCGGGAAGCGGCGGTTCCGGATTTCCCCAGGACTGGACGATTTTTTACTGGGCTTACTGGATTGCATGGTTTGTAGCAACCCCCTTTTTTATCGCCAGGATTTCAGAAGGACGGACAATGCGCCAGACGATTTTCGGAGGAATTTCATGCGGATTGCTGGGAACTTACTCATCCTTTATCGTATTCGGAGGATTCGGACTGCATTTGCAGACCAGCGGCAAATTGGATCTGGCAGGGCAGCTTGCTTCCGGCACATCTCCATCAGAAGTGATCATGCAGGTCTTTGGGCAGTTTCCTATAACCGATGTGGTGCTCCTGATTTTGATATTAGCAATGATAGCATTTTATGCAAGCACTTTTGATGCCATTACCCTGGTGGTGGCGGGATATTCAGAAAAGGATATGGAAAGCAGGGAAGAGCCCCGTAAGAAACTCCGGGCGTTTTGGGCTTTGGTATTTTTACTGCTGCCTATTGCTCTTTTGTTCTCGGAAAGTACCTTATCCATGCTCCAGACGATTTCGATTATTGCAGCGTTTCCTCTGGGCATCATTATGATTATAATTGTAATTAGTTTTATCAAAGAGCTGAAACAAAATAAAGACAAAAATGACCATTAAATTGTAATAATTTGTTTATAAAATTGTAATGAATTCTTGACAATTACGATTTCCCAAATTATAATGGGAATAGTGAAAATACATAAGGTAAGATAGGGGAAAAAGATGCATATGAAGAGGAGAGTACGGGTTATGGCATGGCTTTTAACATTAGTCATGCTCTTAAGTCTGATTCCGGCAGAAATCGCCGGTGCAGCAGAACAAAAACAAGCCACAGATATTCTGAAAATGATGTACGTGGAGCCACAGTCCATGGCAAGTGATGCCGGACAGCTGATTGTGGCGGAGATAGCAGAAGGAAATGGTACTCTGACCGGTGCCAAGTTATATTACCGGGATGGAGGCGGAGCCGAAAGAGGAATTAACGTTACGGAGATATCCGGCAACTATGCGGCGTTTCTGGTAAAAGGTGGCGGACTTGCGGATACCAGCCTTACCCGAATGGAACTGAATCTGGGGGGCGTGAACCGGAATATTGATTTAAAAGCCTACCGTTCCAGCGGTGACACTGCTGTTTCGAAAGTAGAGGGCAGTGATGGGGCATCTTCGAATAACAGAGCCAAAAGTGCACAGTCTGATGCGATTGATAAAGCAGATGAGAATAAGGTAAAAAGAGTTCTTGCAGATGATTCTGCCGGAATTACCAATGCATTGAACCAGGCGCAGGCGCTGGCTGGGGCACAGCCAAAAGCCAGAAGCAGCTATGGGGCGCCAAGGGCAGGTTCCGATGGAAAGATTGTAGTGGTTTTGGATCCGGGACATGGAGGCTCTGAATCAGGGGCATGCAGAACCTGGAATGGAAAATCTTATATTGAAAAAGATATTACACTGAAGATTTCCAAGTATACCAAAAAAGAACTGGAAACCTACGAAGGGGTAAAGGTATACCTCACCCGTTCTACAGACAAGTACATGGAATTATATCAGAGGGTGGATTATGGAGCATCGGTTGGTGCAACTGTATTTATCAGCCAGCACATTAATTCTACCAACAGTAATGAGCAGTACAGTGTATCCGGGGCTTTGGTATTTTTATCAAAGGGACAGTACCGGGGCGATATCACACAGGTTTCCCATGACATTGCATATACCATCCTGGACAAGCTGAATGAGGCTGGATTTAAGAATCAGGGAATACAGTACCGCTTATCGGAGACTGGGGATCAGTATCCAAACGGAACTCTGGCTGATTATTATGGTATTGTAAGAAGATGTGTCCTTGCCGGATTCCCGGGTATGATCGTGGAGCATGGGTTTGTCAATAATCCCAATGATTGTGTGAAGTATTACGGCAGCAACTCGAAGATTAAGAAGATCGGTGTTGCAGATGCAAAAGCAATCGCAGCTTATTATGGGCTGAAAAAGAAAGATACCGGTTCTTCCGGAACGAATCCGCCGGCAGTAGATACCGGTTGGAAAAAAGATGGAAACAATACATATTATGTGAAGCAGGATGGCAGCAGAGCTACCGGATGGCAGACCATAGACGGAAAAGTATATTACTTCAATGCCGGCGGAATCATGCTGACGGGAAAACAAAAGATATCCGGTAAAATTCATTATTTCCAGCCTACCGGTGAAGCTATGACCGGGGTGCAGACCATTGGCGGAAAAAAAGTGACATTAGATGACAAAGGTACCATTCTGGCGAGTCCTGCCGGAGACTGGTATATAAAAGGCGGCACCTGGTACTTTAAAAAATGGGATGGAAAGAATGCCACCGGGTGGATCACCTATAAGGGCAGGAAATGCTATCTGAATAAAGACGGATCCATGGTTAAGCGCTGGAAAAAGATCAAAGGGAAATGGTACTATTTCAGTGGAAATGGTTATATGGCGACTGGTAAGCGGACTCTGGGCGGTAAAACCTGTTATTTTGGAGATAATGGCGCAGCGCTGACGGGAAAACAGGTAATCAATAAAGAAACTGTATTTTTAAGCGAAAAAGGTGTTCTTCTGCCAAACCGCTGGGTAAAGGATAATACTGGCTGGTGGTACCGCTATGGAAATGGTACCTTTCCGAAGAAAAAGTGGGTAACGATTGACGGAAAACGATACTATTTTAATAAAAAGGGCTATATGGAAACCGGCTGGATCAAACTAGGCAAGAGCTGGTATTATCTCCGCTCAGACGGTTCCGCGAAAAACGGATGGCTGAAAAGCAATGGCAAGTGGTATTACCTTGTCAAGGGCAAGATGCAGACCAAGTCCTGGATTCACTATAAGAAGAAATGGTATTATGTGAAGTCAGACGGTGTTCGGGCTGTAAAAATGAAATTAAAAATTGGAAAGAAAACATATAAGTTTGATTCCACGGGTATTTGTAAAAATAAGAAATAAGAGAATACAAAGAGCCGCACCGGTAATGGTTAATTACTGGTGCGGCTCTTTGGTTAATTAATAATTAATGCAGACTCCGCCGTCATCAAAACGATAAAACTTGCCTTTGATTTTTCTCTTTGTATTGCGGAGCATCATACCATCGCGGCCTACGTAGTATTTAACCCCGCCGTAGTTAATCCAGGTATTGGCTGCCATCTGTCCGTTGGATCTTAAGAAATATTGTTTGTCCTTAAGTTTGATCCAGCCTGTTTTCATGATTCCGGATCTGTTAAAGTAATACCATTTGCCCTCTATTTTCGCCCAGCCTGTTTTTGCCCTTCCGGTATTATCCGCATAGGACCAGGAAGATGAACCTCTTGTCCAGCCGCCTTCTGAAAGTTTGCCGCTGGCATCAAAGGAATATGGAACGCCCCGGACTCTTGCTGCATTCATCTGCATGATACCGTTGTTGTCCAGGTAATAATAATAGTTTCCTTCTTTTTTCCAGCTGTTTCTTTCAACGTTACCCTTGCTGTTTATGTAATAATAATTTTCGTTATAGTAGATCCAGGTGTTTTTTCTGGCATATTTTTTGTTCTTGGATGTATAAAATGCATATTGCTTTTGGGATCCTCCGCTTTTCTTTTTCAGGGTCAGATTCCCGGGAGAGATCATATTCAGCGTTTTGCCATTGGTCATATCCGCGATGATTGCGGTATTTTTAGGCTGTCCGTTTGTGGTAAACAGCTTGCACTCAATCGTGTTCAGCGTATTTCTTACAGAGGCAGACATATTGGTGATCAAACCGGTTGCAACTGCATAATCCGGTGAAATCATACGCAGATAGCTGGGTGAGTTTGCATCGCCAATACCATGGTGTCCCAGTTTTAACAGATCAATGGGTCCAAGTAATTTGGAAAGCTTGCTTTCATCGTAATCCGGAGCCAGGTTGCTGATATCTCCTGCTAAAAAAGCAGTGAGGTCATTTACCGTTACTTTTACTCCCAGAGAATTATAATTGTCATCCGGTCTTTTGGCGATATTGCCTTTTGCATCTGTGGCACGCTTATAATTCATGATTTCGATTTCCATATCGCCCAGAGTGAACTTTCGGTTAGATGTTTTGGAAAAGCTCTGGATAATTTTGGTACCGCGCTTTTTGGCTGCGGAAATGAGCGTATCGTAGCAATATTGGTTGTCCCAGAGGTTTGATTTGACTGAGATATAATTATCACTGTATTTGTTCAGATACAGCCGTTCTGTCTTAAAAGCTTTTAAGATTTCATCCCCACTTCCGATATGGTCGCTGTGGGCATGGGTGCCGATGTAGAAGTCCAGCTTCTTGACACCAACTTTTTTTAGATATTTAATGACTTCCTGCTCATGTCCCCCGGAAGTGCTGATGCCGGGCCGCATAGGATATTTCGGATTGTTCCCCTTTGGATAGTCACTGTCTTCTCCGGAATCGACCATTCCAAAGTGCCCGTTGCTTTCCAGTAAAATGGCATCGTTGTTCCCTTCAATACAAATAAAATGAATCCTTGTTTTGTTTTTGGCGGATGCATTTGCTGCAAGCGGCAGGCACAAAACAGCCAGGCAGACAAGGACTGCCGTAAACATTGCGTTAAATTTTCTTTTCATCATTGAAATCCCCTTATTCATTGGTATTAAATCAGTTCGGCTGCAGATGTAAGGATTTCCCCCGGGTAAAGCATTGCTTCATTATCCCTGCCATGCTTTACTTGTCCATACACGGGCAGCGTTATATGTATGATACAGGTAGATTATACCCTAAGAGAAAGCGCATTACAAGTTTAAAAGCTTTGGTACTACAGCTAACGCTCTATATGAGTTCTATTAAATGCATTATATTGGGGTTTAGCTGATTAATGACGCTTTGTAGATGGAGGTAGTGTACGGAAAGAGAAGGGGGCGAACCAGGAGAGGTGTTTGGAAGGCTTAACGCAGAACTGGCATTTTCTAACCTTCCCGAAGCGCTTTTTGGCGGCACGCGGGCATTCGCTCCGAAATCCTGATGCATTTCGCAGCTCA
>UQGG01000014.1 GCA_900540475.1 uncultured Robinsoniella sp.
GATCCAACTGTTCCCTGGAAACCGGCTCTCTCTGTAATGATGTGTAGATGCTCTTAGTGATTTCACCGTTTACTTCTAGTGTACCAGTCAAATCCATGTATCCATCTGCAGATACGGTATAGGTGTAAGCACCTGCCGGCAGCAGATAACTACCGTCTGCTTCCGCTTCCTGACCTGATACAGACACTGACGCATCCTGAGGATCTGCCTCGAACAGGACTCTTGTAACCTCTGCGCTTGTCTGGAATCCTCTGACCTCTACATTATCGATATAAGCAGCATTTTCACCTGCTTTTCCTGAGAAGGAGAAGTAGAGACCTCCGCCTCCGTTTAAGCCGCTGGCATCACGTTCTGCCATCCAGTTTTCCGGCTCTTCCAAATCCTTATTCCATATTTTTATTGCCATATGGCTGCTGGATGTCTGCATTTTCACCTTATACCAGGTATTCGGCTGTACTGGATAATCATCATTACTGATTCCAGTTATATTGTTTGCATTGCCATTTACATTCTGCTGAAGAAGAATTCCACCCCAGCCAGGCAGAATCGGATATGCATACATACTGTCCGGGCTCAGATTCTGAAAATAGTTGCTTGGGTAGAGACCTTCCAGGCCTCCCAGTGGGTTTTGATACAGATAGTCAAAGGTCATCACTGTATTTTCCCAGTTATCCCTGCGTATCAGCCTGACATCCTGTCCGATTCCATTTAATTTCAGAAGTTTGCCTGCTTCCTGTTCCTCAATTTCAATTGCATCTCCGTTAACAGCGGTATACCCTTTTGTATCCAGATCAGTTAGTTTACCTGCTTCATAGTCTTCAAAGTTATCTTCAAATATAAGATCTCCCGGCTGTAAATCTACCGTAAAACGGATGGTTTTGGTTTTTTCTGTATTTCCTGCTCTGTCCACTGCGCGGTAAGACAGTACATAGTCTCCGTTTAATCCAAATAAAAGTGGTTCTGTATAGGAAATAAATTCTCCGTCATTCAGCCTGTACTCAATATCCGCTATTCCTGATTCGTTATCTTCCGCAGATAAAGCTGCCTGAACCTGGCTGTTATAGATTTCTTTATTTTCCGTATTCCGATTTCCGGTGAGTACGGCTGTCGTTACGGGTGCCTCACGGTCAGCTGATACGTCCTCTGTCACGCCTGACTGATATCCATACATACTCAGGTTATCAATGCTTGCCTTTTCCCCGTCCCTTAAACTGGTCAGCTGCACCATCAGGCCGCCTTTATCTAATCCTGAGAACGTGGTTGAAGAAGTCCATAAAGAGGGTTCCGGCTTTCCTTTCTCCCATACCTTAACTTTCATCTCCTGTCCTACTATGGCAATTTTCGTACTGTACCAGGTTCCCACATGATAGCTGTATTTACCACCGCCGCCAGGTCCGTTCAGACTGCCGTCCACATACTGCTGGTAACCCAGCCCATTGGTGTAATTAGGCGTAAGAAGAACCAGATACATATTGCCGTGGTCTTTGAATCTCGGTGAAAGGAAAAATCCTCCGAAATCATGTGGATTTACATCATAACGGAAATCCATGGATAACATGACATCCTGCCATTCCCCATTCTTTTCCAGACGGGCATCGGAGCCGCCTGATTTATTAATGCGCAGAAACTGGGTTCCGTCCTCATTTTCTTCAACGTATGCGCTGTCCATAATGGCTGTATAGCGGTTTGCAGCAGATTCCTGATCCGCTAATTTACCTGCTTCATAATCCTCAAAATCATCTCTAAACAACTCTTCCGTAAAATTGCCTACATTAATTTTCTTTGCATTACTCTGGATTCCACTGGCACTTTCTATATACACAGGTCCGCTTACGATACCTCCCGGCATACGCAGTAAAATCTTTTTTGCTGTCCAGCTGATGATATTACCGGACTGGGCATCCAGATAAACCGGTCCGTCGGTTCCGCTCAGTACCACTCTTCCTGTTTCGCTGCCAAAGTTACCTTCCAGCATCACTTTATCGCCAGAAGAAATAAATTCCGGAGCAGTAAGTTTATTTAATTCAATGGGAATAATAATTTCTCCGCTGTCTTCCTGCACTCCGGCATTTGCTGCGACCTCCTCCGGGTAACGGCTGTTATCCGGTGATATCCCGTAAAAATTATTGCCGCCGTCCACATAATGGTCTGCCTTATACCCATAGGTATGCTCACGTACATTGTGATTCAGATCTACCTGGACATTATATGTAATATTTTGATCCACGGTCATTCCGCCGCTGCCCTCATCCAGGTATATACCCCCCGGCCAGCCCACATTGTCATGAATTAAATTTCCTTTGATGCTGCTGCCCGGCATATCTCCAAGTGTGTAAATGCCTGCCCCGTCGTGAAGTTTCATCATACACATGGAAACATCATTATTTTCTATTATATTGTTCCTGGAAACTGCCGCATCCCCAAGAGGAAATACCGGATACGCTGCCGGTGTCTCATTATCCGGTGTACCGTCCGGTTTATACCGTCCGCCCTGATCCCAGAATCCCCAGCCCCAGCCTACGGAGATACCCGAATAAGCCACGTCACGAATTGTATTATTGGTAATAACAGTTCCGTCGGTATATCCTGCCACAACTGCAATACTGCCTTTGTATTCCGTACCGATTCCATTGAAATAATTATTTGTTATTGTATTGTCTTTAACAATCAGACGTTCATCATGGGGCGTCTGATTTTTAATATGCTTCTCAATGGTATCTCCCGGCATCAGAGGATGGGCTTCGGTGATGCTGACACCCCCTACCAGTACACCTCCTGCTGAGATATCTTTAAATACACTGTTCTGAACTGTATTTCCAACAGAGCCATCCAGCATATTGATTCCGGCTGAGCCCAGGTTCTGGAACGTACAGCGGTCAAAGGTAATTCCCTTTGCCATCTTAGTTACAATTGCCGCTCCCGGTGCCAGAGAATATGCATGCATATTAAAGTCTTCTCTGGGATCATGGGCAAAATTCGCCTGCTGCTCAGGCCATCCCTTTGAACTGGGATAGAGCCAGGTATTATAGGAAAAACCAAAGCCTTCAAAACTGATATCAGATACGCTTTCATCCAGGGTTCCCTCCAGTGTAATTAAATTTTCCACACTTGGAATAATGGCCTGTGTCTGGCTCATATCCTGTCCTGCTTTTGGCATATAGTAGATCTTCTTTTCCTGACTGTCAAAGTACCATTCCCCCGGTTCATCCAACAGTTCATAGGCATTTTCCACATAATCAGGGCCTCTGTTAATCTGGACTCCCCCGGCAATCTGTCCGGTTTTAAAGGAATCCCATTCCATTTCTATAAAACTGTTGTTATCATCCAGTTTAGTAATTGATGTTACAGGTGAAATCCGGTGCGCCCAGCTGATATCCCATATAAATTCAATATTGCCGGGATTCCTCCAGTTCAGAATATCCGTATTTGCGCAGCGAAAGCCCGTATAAGCGTCATGGTTTCCATTGTAAGTAGTATACGTGGTTTTCTCTCCGCTCCGGACCATTTCGCCTTTAATTTTCCCTTTTGCCCGGACAGCCATTTCTCCATCCACATAAAACTGTCTGGTATTCTCAATGTCTGCATCCGCTGCCAGAAGACCCGGACGATCTGCATCATTTGCGTCTTCCCACCCGTTCACCTGCAGCCCGGATGTAATTACCGCTTTTCCGGGATCTACGGCCTTGTAAATTACTTTATAACCATTACTTGCCGAATCTTCCTGGTTAAATGCAACCGTACTGTCCAAAAGATATTCTCCGTCTTCAAAATAGACAACAATATCTCCTGTCATATGATCATTTAATTCCTGAACCGCCTGTCTTGCCTCGTCCATACTGGCATAGGGCGCATCCTCAGATCCATCTCCTTTTCCAGGCTCTGCGCCGGCTGAAACATAAATCTCCGCCATTACCTGGCTGCCGCTTACTTCTGCCTGCTCAGCCATAGCAACTCCCGGAACAGAACTTACCAACATTGCTACGGATAGCAAACCTGCAACTAACTTTTTCCTCATAAACCTTTCCTCCTTTTTTAAAACCTGATACTGGTTATCTACCTGTAATCAGTGGCAGTGCATCGCACAAATTATCATACTCTTTCAGACACAGCCCGCTGACGCCCGCTTTTTCTATATTTCCACCTCCTATTCCGATAACAGAAAATCCCGCCAGCCGAAGGGATAGCACCCCGGCGGAAGAATCCTCCATTCCAATAATCCGTGTTTTTTCCTCCGGCAGAATTCCAAGTCCAACTCTAGCGGTCTCCGCATACAGCCACGGGTGAGGCTTCATAGCAAGTTCACTGAGCGTACCTGCCTGTCCCTGTCTGAAAGCAGTTCCTGCGGTGATAATGGAATCATAGAACTCAAACGGATCTCCCATTCCCATAACATCAAAAGCGGATACTATCTCAGGTATAGCCTTATTGTAAAGACCGGAAGTTACCAGCCCGATTTTAATTTTTTTCTCCTTCAGTTCCAGAAGGAAGTCCTTCAAACCGGGAGAGGGAACAAAAGCTCCCTTTTTCCCCTGGCCCTTCATAATCTTCTGCATCTCATCTTCTACAATTTCATAGTAAAAGGTTCTGGCTTCTTCCACCTTCTGATCTGGACAATACTTTGTAATGCAATACTGTAAATGTTCGGAAACCGAATGTCCGGAGACAAATGGCTCGTCCTCATCTGCCAGAGAAAAACCCGTATCTCCCATCAATCTCTGTATGGTCTTCTCGATAATCCACATCCAAAATTGCTCGCTTCTTACACTGGTGCCATCCAGATCCATGAGCAGGGCTTTCGCCGGTCCTTCAAATACCGGCTCCGTCATGGGATAGATTGCGGGATACCCCATTAAAGACTTTACATAACATAAGGTCTTATCCTCATACACGGCAAATTCTGTCTTACCGTCTTTCGTCCCCAGAATCTCCTTTACCCCATCTTTTCCAGCTATAAAAGGTCCTCCTTCACTGGCCTCAAGCTGCTTAAAATCATTTATATTTTTTACCGTTCCAATTCCGGGAATCCATTTTTCCATTTATACGGCATCCTTTCTGTTCCTTATATTTTGTTTTAAATTGCCCATCCCTACAGGACAATTTCTAATGTCATAATTTTATCCGGTTCCAATAACAGTTTCATACCGGTACCATCATAAGAAACAGCATTGATTCTTTCTTCCTTCATATTGACCAGATAGGCTTCTTTAACAGGCCTGTCAAATATTACGGCTGCTTCTTTTGCTTCTGTACACGGATTGTAAATGCGAAGAATGATGCTATCCCTGTCTTCCCCCATCTTGATGCAGGAAGCCTGGGCGCCTCTGACTTCAAAAAAGCTCTTTTCACCCGGTAAGAATCCTGTTTTGTCAACATCGGTACTAAACTGCACCGGCAGAACGGGAATTCTCTGGCGCCTGCTCTCTTCGTGCATTTCGGCTTCTTCCCAGCTGCCACTGTGTACCATTAACCCATAGCGGTATTCCATTTCCTCCTGAAGCTGTCCGCCCTCCTGTGACGGATAGGATGACCCGCTGCGGAACTCAGTACAGATCATATTTCTTACTGCCCGGAATAACGTACAGGACAGATATCCCGGACGGGAAGCATCATATTCCAGAAATTCCTGGGATACAACTCCAAATCCCTGTTTTCCATCACAGATATCTGTAAATCCCTGCATAGGCAGCTTGTCCATCTCCGTATAGCGAAGTCCGTTTTCTTCTGTGTCTGCAGTGGCATTTCTATAATCCACACAGAAGTGCCCTCCTGCAGATGCACCTTTTGCAAAGACATTTGATTCAAAGTTAACGGAAAGTCTGTGGTCTTTTGCCGTATTTTTTACCCTCATTACCACATCCAGCTTTTTCGCACCTTTTTTTAACAGGTAACGGACCGAAACCAGAAGGTCTGTCATTTCACTGCTTCTCTTGCTCTCTCCCTGTATTCCTGCTTCCGGACGAACGGCAAATGCAGGGACACCAAACCGATAAGAAACGCAGATACTGGTCTGAAGAGGTGTGTTTTCTTCCATCCAGATATTTGCAGAGACTCCGCGGCTTGAGAATGTCCGGTCATGATAAGGCGGGTAATGAATCCAGTAATCCCCGATATCTCCGCCGCTTTCCAGATAATTGAGTTCTCCTGTTTCAAATCCTGTTTTCTTGTCCAGTAACTTCACCGTACCATTCGGCTGTACGCTGGCTTTCAGGTATTCATTTTCCATCACACAGGCACTGATTCCCAGCTCTCTGCCATCACTCATACGGGTTGCTGGCCAGAATTTCTGCTTTCTGGCAAATTTCTGCTTTGGCACCAGTTTTACTGTTTTATATCCTCCAGCCGGAATTTCACCTGTTTCCAGAATGATTTCATGTCGGTCCGCATAGAAGGGTTCCGGTCTGGTATGGCGGCTGACTGCAGGTGTAACGGTCTCCTTTCTGGAAATGTGAGCACTTTCCAGTTTTTCTCCATTCATACCATATACATCAAAATCCCATATACTCTGTTCCTCCGGGGTATCGATAACCAGTTCAACCACTTCATTTCGTTTTTCAGGAAGTGGATTAACAAGAAGGACTAAAATGTCCTCTTTTTGAAACCCATCTGCGGATATATTGGCTGCAATATGGCGGATAACCTGATCATTGACACATTCCGACAATTCCGTACACTGGTCCAGACGGTACATTACATCCCTGACCGTTTTTTCCTGCACTACGCCGTTAATGCTGTCATGAGACTGGGAACCCAGCAGATAATCTCTGGCTCTGTCCAGGTAATTGCGGTGATCATGCATTCCCATCATGATTCCTGCTACAGACAGGGGTTCTGCCATATCCATCAGGAGGCTCTCGGCCCTTTTATTTTTTCTTTTTACAGGATAGCGTGTCATCAGTGCATTGGCGGAAACAGATGGTGCCGGACCATCCCTTAACTCCCCTTTTATCACTCTCAGGTCTTCCCCCGCCAGCTTATCCTTTAAAAGTGCCCCATAGTCTTCCATACTTATATGGGAAAGTGTAATACCTTCCTCTTTTAATGCTTTATTAATTTTTTCTATTAATTCAGGCAGCTTTGTCTGGGCACAGGTAGAATCTGAGCCATCCATCAAAACGCGGTCATTTTCCAGTCTGCTGGATTTCATGGCATTCCAGGAGTAAAGAGCAAGCTCTTTCAAATTTTCCTCATGAACCTCTTCCCGGTGGCTGAGCATGAAGAAATCCTGTTCACTTCCTGTTTTATCTGCTCTGTGATAGAGCTTTGTATTTCCATAGTCATAACGGAACTCATCCGATTTATATGCTCTTTTGCTCATGGCTTCCATATAGGTATTCATATAGAAATTGGCACGGGCATCCTCACCAAGTCTGGTTGCAAGTACCTGCGTGCCATCTTTTCCTTCCCAGATAAATTCACTTTCCGGTGCTTTTTTCTCGTTCACTCTTTTTGCCACAATGACTAAATCAATCCCAAATCCTTTATATATCTGGGGAAACTGGCTGGGCTGTCCCCATCCGAAAGACTCATAGCCCACATTCAGTTTATGTCCATACTCCGCGCAGACCTGGTCTCCCTTCAGAAGATTTCTCACAAGACTTTCCCCGCTTACCGGATAGAGATCCGGCAGGGTGTACCAGGGTCCGATTAACAGCCTCTTGTCCCGGATGTGCTTTTCCAGACGCTCCCTGTTCTCCGGACGGACCATTAGGTAATCTTCTAAAAATACGCTCTGTCCGTCAAACAGAAAACTTACATAATCCTGTCTTGTATCCAGCATGTCCAGCAGTTCATCCAGCATTTCTGCCAGATAAATTCTGCTTTCCCAGATTGGGTATCTCCATTCCCTGTCCCAGTGGGTATGAGTAACTACATAACCTTTTTTATCCATATACGAATACTCCTTTTTATTTAGCCTTTCAGCGCTCCCATAGTCAGGCCGCTGACAAAATTTTTCTGGGCACACAGGTATGCGATAATAACCGGCATTGCCGCAAAGAATACATAAGCGAATACAATTCCCCAATTTGCAGAATGGGGGCCAATTGCTGTGTAAATACCTACAGTGATCGTCCTTACCTGTCCCAGCAGCAGCGGAGTCTGAAAGTCATTCCAGATTCCAAGTCCTACAAAGATTGCAATGGTTGCGGTACAGGGCCGCAGCAGCGGAAACAAAATGGACCAGAATATACGGAACCTGCTTGCCCCGTCAATGGATGCCGCTTCTTCCAGCTCCAGCGGAAGAGAATGTACATAATTGGTGTACATAAAAGAGGCGAATGAAATATTACCGGAGACAAATACCAAAATCAGTATGGGCACTCCGAACGGAATTCCCATATTCCGCAGCAGAATGCACAGAGGCAGATATACAATAACATAAGGTACCATAATTCCAATAAGGAAATACACCCGAAGCATACGGGAGAGCCTGGACTTCACTCTTGCAAGGTAATATGCAGCCAGGGAAGATACAATTACGGTGATCACCGTTCCCGCTACCATAAGGACAATGGAATTCGTATACATTTCCACTAAGTTCGTATTCGGACTTTTCAATACGCTGATAATATTTTCCATAGTCGGGGGAATGGGAAGTGTCAGCGGCTGATCCAGAATGATAGCGGAGTCCTTAAAGGTATTTGCAATTGCTATGTAAATAGGCAGAATCACGACGATTGCCAGAATAACCAGAAAAACGGTCTGAAAAATATTTACCGCCCTGGTTTTTATTTTCATGGAATGCATTACATCTCTACCTCCTTTTTATTCATGGCACTTACAATAAAGATGGAGATTGCTCCGATTGCCAGAAATAATACAACCGAAATTGCGGAAGAGTAACCTACCATATTGTTGGAAAATCCCTGAGAGACAATATTATATACCACGGTTTCCGTATCGTATCCGGGACCTCCGTCTGTCATGATCTTCACTACGTCATACATACGAAGTTCATTGATAATGCTCATCAGAAAGCTTACCGACATTCCCGGTATAATCAGCGGAAGGGTTACATTGCGAAACTTTTTCCATCTGTTACCACCATCCACGGTACATGCCTCGTACAATTCATGAGGTACGGTCTGAAGCGCTGCAAGATACAGCATCATATGATAGCCAAGCGTTCTCCAGATTTCCACAATAATGATACACACAATTGCCGGTCCCTGACTCCCAAGCCAGTTTCCGATAAGCTGAGACTGCCCCAGTCCTTCCATAATTCCATTGAGTACACCATTATACGAGAGGATACTTTTCCATACAAAGGAGATCGCCACGGTACTCAATACAAACGGAACAAAAAAGATAATCCGGAATACGTTACTTTTTGCAGAAGCCGTATTCACCAGCATTGCTAAAAATAAACCCAGTATATTTACAAGAACGACTACTACAATAGAAATAACAGCAGTATTTTTAACTGCATTTCCCAATCTGACATCCCGGAATACATTCAGATAATTCTCAAATCCCAGAAATTCCATTGCGTTGAATCCGTTCCACTTATTCAAACTGAAGTAAAAAGCCATAAAAATAGGTATTACAAGTAAAACTGTATAGATTATAAATGCCGGTGCGGCAAAGCCAAGAGACATTTTACTTTTTTTCATTTTATACACCTCATTAGATTTCAGAAAAGCTGCTGCAAATCCACCTGTTTTGTTTGAATCTACAGCAGCCTTGTTTTATTCACATATTATTTATTGCGCATCCAGTAATCTTTGATATTCAACATCCCAGTTTTCCACTTCTGCCTTTACATCTGCTCCATTAAAAATATTCTGGAAAGATTTATCCATATAAGACTGCATTCCGCTTGGAGCTGCATATTCTCCCGGAAGTTTGATAATTTCCTGAACGGTATTCCATCCTTTTGTATTGTCTAATAACTTGGTTGTAACCGGACCCTGTTCGTAAGACACTGCTTTTTTTGTTGTAGAATATAAGCCGTCTGACTGAAGATATGTCTTGTAAACTTCCTGGTTCTCATCAAATACATATTTGATGAACTGGAATGCGGCATCCTTATTCTTACATGTCTCAGATACGCCCCAGTAAGAACAGTCCGCAACACAGATTTCGCTTCCATCCATAGTAGGAACTGCGAATACACCAAAGTCTTCGTTATTTTCTCCATCCAGACCTGCTGCCTGCCAGGAACCGTCAACCATCATAGCTGCTGTACCCTTCTTAAACTCTTCGGAAGCCTGGCTGTAACTTAATGACATCGCGCCTTCATAGTAATATCCATTATTAACCATATCCTGCCATTTTGTAAGAACATCAATGGTAGTTTCATTATTCCATGTGTTTTTGCCCTCTTTTAATTCCTGGTTGAAATTCGGGTATTTGGATAATAAAGCAGTATCTCCTTCTGCAATCCAGAATGGTTCTCCTGTTGCCCAGATATCACCGGTTCCACCACACATTAACGGTACTTTGCCGGCATCTTTAATTGTCTGACACACGTTCATAAATTCATCCCAGGTTTTAGGCTCTTCCAGACTCAGTTCATTAAATATACCTTTATTGTAATAGCACTGCATCTTATACTGTTTAAAACTTGGTACTGTTATGCTCTTTCCATTATATGTACACAGTGCAGAATCCTCGAAAAGATCCAGAACATCCTGCGGTACTTCTGTAAATATACCATCCATTGTTGCCAGCTGTTCTGCCTCAATTACAACGTCAGGGAAATTACCGCTGCTTAACATGGTTTTCCAGAA
This sequence comes from uncultured Robinsoniella sp., assembly GCA_900540475.1. Lineage (GTDB taxonomy): Bacteria > Bacillota > Clostridia > Lachnospirales > Lachnospiraceae > Robinsoniella. The sequence goes on from UQGG01000014.1 coordinate 10,731, forward strand.
GGAAGCTCTGTCATCACCGGTTGCCAGAACCTTCTCTACTTTAATCTCGGGATTAGCTTCTTCAAATGAATCAATCATTCCCTGCCAGATCTCTGCTGTGATATTATCTGTTTCAAACACACCAAAGGTAATTGTGGTCTGTCCTTCACTTCCGGTATCGTCTGCTGCTGCTGTGTCCGCTGCTTTTGTTTCATCAGCTGCTGCCGTTTCTTTTTTCGTATCCTCTGATGCAGCTGCTTCTTTTGTTTCTGCTGTGGTTGAACTGGTTTCAGTCTTACCACCTCCGCACCCTGCTATAAATGTTGCCGTCATACATGCTGTCAATAAAACTGCTATTATTTTTCTTCTTCTTTTCAAAACTGTATCCTCCTTTTATCTCTTTTTAATCCCGCACAACGTGCCTGATGAATATATCTGGATATCCGTTTGGCGGGTGCCGCGGGGTGCAAGATCCCTCATCTCACTGCGGGGTCTTTGATTGATCGTAACTCACCGGTTTGCTTTGATGTCTACATTATATTTCAGAAATAAGCGGGTTACAATTTCACAAATTATAGAACTCTTTCGAAAATCGTAGGTCATATTGCAATTTATCTTTATTTAATATAGTATTGATTCAAATATTATACAAAGAGACGGAAAGTGAGCGTATCATGAAAATAAGAAAACGGATAGAAAATACCAGCATCTTTACCAAAATCTCTTTTGCAACAGTTGTACTTATTATACTGTGTTCATTAGCCACCAGTTCATTCCAGCTGATTAATTTTACGTTGAATATCAAAGGGCGGGATCAGCTTCTTGTCAGCGAGGCAGCCGAAAGAATTGAACAGTTTATGCTGGATAAATATAATATGATGTACAATCAACGTATCTTAATGCACTCCACTGACCATATAGCCAATATAATTTCCTCCACCAGAACAAACCCATCTGAGATTTACCAATCCGGGAATCTGAATAAAATAACCGATTACCTGACTGCCTTATGTTATTCCGATCACATGATTATGGACACCATCCTCTTTACGTCCGACGGCAAAAATGCGTTTTCCTATTCCAATGTCAGCAGCCGCAAGATCTCCATCAGCTATGATTACAACGCTCTGCCTTATATAAAAGAATTTCAGGATGCATCGGAAACACTCACTACTATTTATGATGCAGCTCCTCCCTATCTGCCGCAGTCCTCCAAGGGAAATGACGGAGTTGTTACATTTATCGGCAAACTGTATGACATGAATTATCCAACGAAAAAAATCGTGACCGGATATCTGATGATGAATTTTTCTCCGGAGGAAATCAGTTCCACATACAATGAAATTGACAATGCCGCAGACGGGGAATATCTGGTTGTAAACGGAACTTCAAAAATAATTTACTCCAATAATCCCTCCTACATTAACCTGAAGTACAAAAAGGGGTTTCTTCCGGAAAGTGATATTCTGTCCAATAAGACAATCAGCCTGTCAGGGCTTAAGATCGTTAGTGCAGTATCGGGTGAAAAACTAATGAAAAACGTCTGGGGTATCATACAGAAAATTATACTGGTAACCGGTCTCAGTATTCTGTGCCTGATTACCATTGTTACCGTGCTGCACAAATATTACAAAGGTCGGTTCCATGACCTGGCTTCTGCAATTACTCTGATCAGCCAGGGGGATTTTAATACCCGGCTGCCGGTAAATTCTGATGATGAAATCGGATATTTAAGCCAGACCTTTAATACCATGTGCGAAACTCTGGATCTGTATATCAAAAAAACCTATCTGGCTGAAACCCAGCGGCGGACAGCCGAACTCTACGCCCTCCAGGCACAGATTAACCCGCATTTTCTGGCTAATACCCTGGAAAGCATCCGTATGAGGGCATTGGAAGACGATAACTATGAAGTAGCCGAAATGCTGGCTAATCTTGGAAATCTTTTCCACTGGATGAAAGATTTTAATCATGATATTGTTTATTTGGAGGATGAAATAGATTATATAGAATCTTATCTGGAGCTGCAAAAATTCCGATTTGGCGATAAGCTGTGCGTTTTAATGAATGTACCTCCCGACATTCTCTATTTTGGCATACCTAAATTTACACTCCAGCCAATAATTGAAAATAACCTAACCCATGGCTTTCCTCAAAATGGACAGCCCCTTGAAATCAGTATTCATTTCCAGGTCTGCGACAATACCATTACGCTGACTATTACCGATAACGGCACCGGTATGCGTGAAGAAACACTCTCTGACCTCCAGGATCATATCGCCGGCATCCAGACACACTCTTCTTATGGTCTGGCACTAAGGAATGTTCATACGAGAATCCAGCTTTTGTTTGGAAAGCAATACGGACTCAGTATTAACAGTAAATTATACAGAGGCACTGCGGTAGTAGTTACGCTTCCTGCCTTAGAGAAAAAGGAGATGGAGAAATATGTACAAAATGATTATTGTGGATGATGAACCCCTGATCCGTTCCGGCCTGCGGAATCTGATCGAATGGGAAGTCTACGGAATTGAAATTGTTGCTGAATCGGAGGATGGGATGAAAGCCTATCTGAACATCAAAGACCAGCATATTGATATCGCTCTCATTGATATCAATATGCCCAATATGAACGGGCTGGAATTGATTGAGCTCTGTTCCCACCTGGCATACTGTCCGAAGTTTATCATTCTCAGCGGATACAATGATTTTGAGTACGTTCGCACAGCAATGCAGCATGGAGCAGTTAATTATCTGCTAAAACCCGTTAACCAGGAAGAGCTGACTAATACCATAATGTCTACGGTTCATATGCTGGACGATACGCAGACACAGAAGCAGCAATTCCAGGAAAGTATGATGGCACTTCGAAATGACATTTTAGTAAGGGTATTGACCAACCGGATTGACACCCGGGAACTGCGTGAGAAATGCCGATTTGTCAATCTTACCTTCCGCTGCAGTAAAATGCGCGTCGGGCTGCTGAAACCCTTATTTCACAGCGGGGAACGGTCCATGAAATGGGCAGATTTCTCCACCGCCAGGTTGTGTGAAAAGATCTGCCGGGATACCTGCGACTGCTATGGGGCAATTGACACATCTGACAATATTATTCTTATTTTCAAGGATTATGCGTACTCCTTAACAAATGCCGATTATGACCGCCTGCTTCAGACCTGTGTCAGGCAGTTAAAGGACCGCATTTCATTTCCAGTAATAACTTCTATTAGCGAAAACGCATCTACGGTGCATGACCTGTCTGCTTCCTACATATACTGCCTTCAATCTGCAGAACGTAAAGAAATCATGCAGAATCTGTTTCAGAAAGATACCATTGTTCAGCTTGAAAAAGATATTTCCTATACCTTCGACTATTCCAGCCTTGCAAATATTATTGAAGCACGTGACAGTACGTCCCTGCTGGAATTGCTCCGCCAGTACTTTGCCGAAATGCTTCGCCAGGATAACAACAACAACCTGGAAAATATCAAATATCAACTGATTGAGTTTATTATCTGTTCCATGCAGGAACTGAAGTCATCACTTTTCTCCAGCGCAGACATAGAAGTTCAAAAAAAAGAGGCGTTCCGTATAATCGAATCGTCACACTCCCTTTCTGAACTGGAAGAAAAGCTATTTCATTTATTTACCACCCTTATGGATCAGCTCGATGAAAACACCAACCCCACCTACTCATTCCTGATTCAAAACACACTCAGCTATGTGCGGAACAATTACCAGGATATCAATCTCTCCCTGAAAACACTTGCAATACAATTAAACGTAAATGCTGCCTATCTGGGCCGCCAGTTTGCTATGGAAACAAGCGAATACTTTTCCGACTATCTAAATCGTATTCGTATTGCCAAAGCAATTCACTTATTAAAAAGCAGTTCCCATAAAACCGCATCAATTGCAGAATCTGTTGGGTTTGCAAATATAACATACTTCTTTACTATCTTCAAAAAAACCACTGGAAAAAGACCCGGAGATTTCCGGAAAAGCTGATTTACATCTGGTAACAAATAAGAGGCTCCCTGCCGGTTCATCGACGGGGAGCCTCTTATTCTTTTATATTTAGATATAATATATAAATTATGATTTCTTTTTAAGCGCTTATTAGAATCATATAGTTTTTATTCTTCAAAAGAAACCTCGGTATGGTACAGGGATTTCTCATCCAGATACTGCTTATAAGTCTTGGTTTTCTTCTTTTCTTCATAATCCGGAGACCAGTAATAACCTTTTATTTCATCCATATACTGTATATAGTCACAAATATAAAGATAAACTGTGCTGGTATCCCTGCCATAGAGCTGGTAGGTATCTGTAAAACTGCCCTGGTAATCCATCAATTCGCCGTTCTTATCTAACATAACCAGAAAATAATCATAATTCAGTTTATCAGAAGGAATGATTATCTGTGCAGATATTTCATAAGGTGTTTTTTCAATTTTGGAAATACCAAGACCATCTGCATTGGTGTCATTAAGTTCGATGATACTGGTCCTGGAGGTATCCAGTGCAACATCGAACTGGAAGTCCCAATTCCCCTCATATTTCTTAACCAGATTGTCATATACCACACCAGTATCACCCTCCGGGAAAGTAACCGTTCTTGCTTTTGTCTCAAATAGTTCTCCCGAGATATCGGTAATATTTAAATTATAAGTAAAGCTATCTGGAATAGGAATCGGTTTACCAATATCCGGGAACTTTTCCTTCAATTTTAAATTATACTCATCAACCTTTTTTGCCGCTTCATCAGTAGACATGTCATCTGTCCAGTAATCGTTGATATCAAGCCCAGTTGCCGCTATCTCCTCATCTGTAGGGTAGTAGGAAAACTGGTCCAGTGGTACACGATAAATTCCTGCAAAGGTATGATTATCAATAAACTGACCCTCTATATACAGTTCCGGTCCCACATCAATATCTGAGAAACTAAAGCTTGCCGTCCCATTTAACGATAATACATCATAATCTAAAATATAATCATCCATATTTTTTGTTCTTATAAAATCCTGTGGGAACTCTTCCTCATTTTTAATGCTCATAGCCAGATATAATGCTTTTGTACTATAATATACTTCCGAAACCGTAACCGTTAATCCATTTGAAGATTTGACATATTTACTTTCTTCACCTGTATTTACTTTTTCATCATTTTCGGCATTAACAGCCTCTGCTTTGGATTTGGCATTTCCATCTTTGTCATTCTCTGTTATCCCGGCATTTGTTTTGCCAGTATTTTTATCAGCAGGGTCCATTTTGTTAATCTCTGTATTAGCATTTTGTGTTTTAGCATTTTCTGTTTTATTATTCTCTGTATTATCATTCTCTGTATTAGTAATTTCTGTTTCAAGATCAGCATCATCTGCTCCTTCTGTCACCAAAACCTCTGCCGTGGAACTGAAATCTCCCTTATAACTCACTGTAGTCTCCACCCGTTCAAATATATGCCCGATTAAAGGGATTTTAGCTGCCAGGGCAGGATTAGATACGCAGAACAAAGAAAAAACGGCTACAGCGGCAGCAATGCCTGTTGTCGTGGTAATAAATTTCTTCCTCCGCTGTCTTTTTTTTAATTTAACAGCTTTCTTAACTCCTTTATCAATTACGTCATCTATATTTTCCGGTATTGGAATTTCATCAAATTCATTTTTACTAAGCATAGATATACCCCTCTTTCAATATCGTGCGCAGTTTCTTTTTTGCCTTTGACAGGTCTGATTTAATGGTACCCTCTGGCTTTGAAGACATTTTCGATATCTCTGATATCGTCAGCCCCTCAAAATATTTTAGTACAATTAGCGTCCGGTATGGCTCATCCAGCTGACTTACCGCATCATGGAGATCCATTTTTTCTTCCTGGGAAATGCCGCTTTCCACCAGCATCTCTGCAGCTTCCGGTAATTCATCCTGGGCATAAGGAATTACTTTGGATGACTTACGATACATTTGCATAGCACAGTTATATAGTATTCTGGTAATCCAGGTCTTAAAATACTGAGGTTCTCTCAGATTATGAATTGCCAGCAACCCCTGAACGGTAGTCTCCTGAAGAACATCCAGTGCCAAATCCTGATTTTTCACATAGGAAAATGCTGTTCGGTAAAGATATTCTTTATGAAATTTAATTAGCTCTCCATAAGCCTGTGAATCGCCCTTTTTTGCCTTTCGGACAAGCAACAGATCTTCTTCCTGCATGTTCTCCATTTTTATATTATTCCTTTCGCTTCGCCCTTTATATAACAACAAATAGATACAAACCTAAAAGATGTATTTGTATTTATTAATGGCTGGTTATTATTGCTGTTTATAATTAGTATTTATTATTGTAATTTGTTATTGCTGTTTATTATATCAGCTTCTTATAATTAATGCTTTTCTTGTTTCATTATTTATGTGCACATTGATTAGATGATCTATCAAGAAAAAAGGTTGCGCTTTTTCCATTTTTTTATTATATTCTTATAATAAATAATATTACAGGGCAAATTTACAATCTTAAACAAAAAACAGAGATAATCCATTCCTGGATCATCCCTTAAGTTTAATCATATGCACATATGAATAATAGATAAACGCCTTGCAAAAGCATTATAACAGTCTGTGGCACTTTCATTAACTTTCTTTCAATATGCAGTATTATACATAAATCAGATTATTACAAATGCGAATAATTATTCTTGTTTACTATTAACACTTTGTACAGAATTGAATTAATCTATAGCAGCATATATGAATATTAGACTAGCTATAATAGGATTTGAAAAAACAAAAAAACAGAGACCCCAATACAACAGGCATCTCTGTTTAAATTTTTACTTAACCGTCCCCTGCAGGAATCGAACCTGCACTTAATCCTTAGGAGGGATTCGTAATATCCATTTTACTAAGGGGACAAGCATAAAAGTTACTTTATAAATATTACACTTTTTAACCTGAAAAGTCAAGTCAATTTAAACATTTACTTAAAAAAACAGCCATTGCCAGCATATGCACAATAGCTGTTTGAAACACAACACTTTTTATTCCGGAAAATTCAAATGTCCCTGAAGCCAGATTACACCTTTGAATCTTCTTCCTTCTTCCGGAACTCCTAATAAATCTTTTTCATTTATACAGATATCAAATACCATCTCATTGCACAATATTTTCATCTGATAAATTTCTTCCTGGCTCAATGTATTTTTTACTTTATTACAGGTTTTAATTTCACCCATGATATGATACTGATCGCATTCCATGCCGTAAGGCATGAAAAATGTATCAACAATCGTAAATACATCTTCCTGCATAATGCGTCTGGATATCATTGTATAAGTATCTATATCTTCTAACGTCAGGCTTTCAATTGCATCTTCATCACCGTTTCTTGCTGCCGCAATTAAATGATTTCGATTCTTTGTAGCCTCTTTATCGGTATCAATCTGCTGTTCACTTTTCTGAATCGGAAGTAAGATCTTTCCTTTTGTGGATAATCCCGAAAATGTAGTACTAATATTTTGGCCGCTTAATTTATTTAAATTAGCCTGCATCTTATAATCTGCTGCATTCTGGAGATAAAAAATCAAAGATACTCCTACTCTGATATCTTCACACACACCTGCAAAGGATTCTTTGCCTACATGTTTTTCAATTACCAGATCTTCATCACTGGTAATTCCAGTCCCTCTGAAATACGGAAAATAATATTCCTGGTGGAACCCCTGCTCATCTAATTCCCCGCAAACTGTAATGCCTATATCCTGGCCAAAATCTTTTGACATCTCAATAAATGCACCTTCATTTTCTTCTACCACTTGCTTCTTTTCATTATTTTCACAGATGTCTTTCACGATCTGATCCACTTCTTTTCTTTTCTCCAGGTTGCTAAAACCGATTGCCCTTAAATAACTGTGCACTACATTCACCTCCTTACAATCAATTTTTTGTGATCATGCTCTTTTAACTGACTTATCTTTAGTTCTAAATTATTTAATAACACTCATACCACCCATATATGGACGTAATGCTTCCGGTATACGGATACTTCCATCTTCATTTAAATTGTTCTCAAGGAATGCAATCAACATTCTCGGCGGTGCAACTACTGTATTATTCAGTGTATGCGCCAAGTACTTGCCACTTTCCCCATTTACACGTATTTTTAATCTTCTTGCCTGTGCATCCCCTAAATTGGAGCAGCTTCCTACTTCAAAATATTTTTTCTGCCTTGGTGACCAAGCTTCTACGTCAATAGATTTCACTTTCAGGTCTGCCAGGTCTCCGGAACAACATTCCAGAGTACGAACAGGAATGTCCATAGATCGGAACAGGTCAACTGTATTCTGCCATAATTTTTCGAACCATACTACGCTGTCTTCTGGTTTACAAACAACGATCATTTCCTGTTTTTCAAACTGATGAATTCGATATACACCTCTTTCTTCAATACCATGTGCTCCTTTTTCTTTACGGAAACAAGGTGAATAGCTTGTCATAGTTTTTGGAAGCTGTTCTTCCGGAATAATTGTATCAATGAACTTACCAATCATAGAATGCTCACTTGTACCAATTAAATAAAGGTCTTCACCCTCTATTTTATACATCATAGCTTCCATTTCTGCAAAACTCATAACTCCTGTTACTACATCACTACGGATCATAAATGGAGGAATGCAGTAAGTAAACCCACGGTTAATCATAAAATCACGTGCGTAAGAAATAACAGCTGAATGAAGTCTTGCGATATCACCCATCAGATAATAAAATCCATTACCTGCTACTTTTCTTGCACTGTCTAAGTCAATACCGTCAAATTTTTCCATAATTTCTGTATGGTAAGGAATTTCAAATTCTGGTACAAAAGGATCTCCATACTTTTGAATTTCCACATTCTCACTGTCATCTTTTCCGATGGGTACAGAAGGATCAATGATATTCGGTATAACCATCATTATTTTTTTAAGATCTTCTTCTACATTTCTTTCTTTTTCGGATAATTCATTTAATCTTTCAGCTTGAGAAGCAACCTGTTTTTTGATCTCTTCTGCTTCTTCTTTCTTTCCCTGTGCCATTAATCCGCCAATTTGTTTGGAAAGTTTGTTACGTTCAGCTCTTAGAGATTCTACTTCTTTTTTAATATCTCTGTTTTCCTGATCTAATCTTAAAACTTCGTCTACCTTTTCAAGTTTATAATCCTGGAATTTATTGCGAATATTTTGTTTTACAACTTCCGGATTTTCTCTTAAAAATTTTATATCTAACATGTTTGAATGTCCTCTCTTCTATCTTAATTTTACTATAAAATCCCTGTTATATTAAATTTCTACCTTATATAATAACCTATTTTTCATCATTCGTAAAGGGTCAAAAAAAAGCAGATTATTTACATAATAACTGCTTTTTCGATGACACTTTATATTTCTGTATGGGCATTTACTGCTTGTCTAAGTGCTTCTTTTTCTTCTTCACCAAGTACAATATAGGATTCACCCTTTACAATTTCTTTGATATAAGTGTAACATCCTTCTCTGCTGTGAATTGCATTAATTACAAGTCCATTATTGTCCTTATCTAACATCGCCAGGGCAAAACTTAATTTACCTCCAACTTCCTTAAATGCATCGTATTTTACAATTGCGGTCTTATTCAAAGTCTTATTTTGTATTTCTTTTATTTGCCTGATTTCCTCCATGTGATTTTTACTGGACTCCATCAGCATATCAATATCATTTATATTGTGAAGGATGGTTTTTTCTAATGATATTCCATCTTTCCCCTTCATGAAAGTCTTATACTTTTTCATAAAACGATCCATTTTAAATGAATTTTTTATCTGGAATACAAACAGGATGATTATCATGATCATCATAAGAATTAAAATAATCCCCGGATCGATTCCTAAAGCATTGATGATTTTACTTTCCATTTAATAGCTCCCCTATCTGATTGATTCTAACATTTCTACGATACGTTCAAGTTCTTCATTGGAGTAGTATTCTATCTGTATCTTACCTTTATTATTTGCTTTATGATCAACAATGACTTTTGTACCCAGGATTGCTTTGATCTTCTCTTCTATATCTTTATAGATTAGACTATTAACAGTATTCTTATCTTCTTTTTTCTTATCTGTTTTCTCTAGCTGAATGGATTTCATAAGCTTTTCTGTCTCACGAACACTTAACTTTTCATCAAATATCCTATTTGCAACGGTATACTGTAATTCCTTATCTTCGATTGATAACAAGGCCCTTGCATGACCAGTTGATATCATATCATCAATCACCATCTGTTGAACCCGGTCATCCAGTTTAAGTAAACGCATAGAGTTTGTTACAGCTGTACGGCTTTTTGATACTCTTTCCGCAACTTCATCCTGTTTTAGACTAAATTCGTTTAATAAACGTTTGTATGCATGCGCCTCTTCAATTGGGTTTAAATCTTCTCTTTGAATATTTTCGATTAATGAAATTTCAACTCGTTCCTGATTTGTATAGTCCTTAATGATTACCGGAATTTCTTTAAGTCCTGCCATTTTAGCAGCTCTCCAACGGCGCTCTCCTGCTATAATTTCATAATAATCTCCCTTCTTTTGCACAATCAAGGGCTGTATTACTCCAAACTGCTTAATGGACTCTGCAAGTTCTAAAAGTGCATCTTCGTCAAACTTTTTACGGGGCTGTTCTCTATTCGGTTCTATTTCTGTAATTTTAATTTTAAACTCTTCCTGTTTAACTACTGTCTTGACCTGCTGCTTTTCTTCTTTTACTTCTTTGACTGTAGTTTTTTGGGAGGAACTATGTGTCGGTATTAATGAATCCAGTCCTTTTCCCAAACCAGTTTTTTTTGCTACCATTCTTCTTCTCCTCTATGTATCACTTCTTCCGCCAATAATTTATAGCTTTCCGCTCCAGTTGATTTAGAATCATAAATATTAATTGGCATTCCGTGACTTGGTGCTTCTGCAAGACGTATGTTACGTGGAATAATTGTTTTATAAATAGTTTGATTTAGATTATTCTTAACATTTTCCACTACCTGTAACGAAAGATTTGTACGAGCATCATACATGGTGAATACTACACCTTCTATTTCCAGATCAGGATTTAATCTTTCTCTAACTAAATTTATGGTATGCATTAATTGTGTCAATCCTTCCAATGCATAGTACTCACATTGAATCGGTACTAAAACTGTATCTGATGCACACATAGAATTTACTGTAAGCATACTAAGAGAAGGGGGGCAGTCAATGATAATAAAATCAAAATTATCCTTTACTTTAGCGACTTCTTTTTTTAATATATATTCTTTTTCTTCAATATCAATAAGCTCGATCTCCGCAGCAGCCAAATTTATATTAGAAGGCAATAAACAAAGATTTTCATATACATCCTTTATCATACAATCTTCTATTGTACATTGTCCTAATAATAATTCATATACTGTATTTTCCGTATCCTCTTTTTCAACGCCAACACCACTGGTAGCATTACCCTGAGGATCCATATCTATGATTAAAACTTTTTGACCTAATTCTGCCAGGGAAGCAGATAAATTAATGGCCGTAGTAGTTTTTCCTACGCCGCCCTTTTGATTAGCAACTACGATCGTTCTTCCCATAATTTAATCCCTTTCTTAATTTATACTTTTACATTATAGCACTTATCGAAATGATAATCTATAAAAATGTTTCACGTGAAACATCATTTATGTAAAATTTAAGATTTCAATGTTTCACGTGAAACATTGAAATCATATTAAACGAGGTTTTCCAACACATATTTTAGATTTTTTAACTCTAGATTACATTCTTCTTTGTTTATAAGTAACAACTTTTGGCATAATTCTATCTTTGATAATAATTTTTGCATATCATCGCTTCGAATTACCTTATCACCTGTCTTACGCCCCTTAGATCTGCTGCTTAAAAACTTATTTTCCAAAGAACTATCCGTAGCATTACCAAAGTTTACTATATCATGCTCCTCTTTATCCAAGACAGTGTTTCTTCTATCCGAACCTTCTATAATGTTTATAAAATGATTACTGCCAGCATCGACTTTGCTTACACTATCTTCTTTTTCAATGCTGTCGTATATATTTTCCTCATTATTATCTATATTTATATTATTAGCAGGTTCTTCTACATCTATACTTTTACCTTCTACTATATTTATAAAAGAATTAACAGGGGTTTCCACCAGACTTTTTTTCTCTAATACGTTTTTTATCTCTCTTCTATCCCTGGAGTTTTCCGAGTTATAATCTAATTTTAAATTAGGATTAAGCCCAGTCCTTACTACTCTTGCACTGGTATTTCCTTTTTTATGTGCCAGAGCATCAAAGAATTTTCCAGTGTTTCCATTTGTTTTTATTTTAATAGTTCCCTTTTCATTCCAATTTTTAATTTTTTGTTCTTCCATATCCTGCTCTGACTTAGCAGACATTATTCCATCCCTACTATTAGCAATTAAACTATCCTTATTTTCACTACCATTACCAGATTTATTTTCTTCATTTTCTTTACTGTTTTCATTATTTACAGCTTCACTTATTTCTATCGTTTCATCTACAGTTGTCATACCAATATGACTACTTTCTAACTGCTTTTCTTCTGCCTCCTGAAACATTTTGTCCAACTCCAGTTTTTGCTCCAACAGACGGTTCATTTTTCCTTTCACAGTTTCACGTTCCTGAACGAGGTCCTGCAACTTTCGGTCATATTCTACTATACTGTTTTTTGTTGAATATTTTAAACTTCGTGGTGAAAAAATAACAAAATCAATATCATCATCTTCCTGTAATCTTCTTATGTGCTCATTAATTTCACCTTCACTTTTGCGAATGGTTTGATACTCTCTATCTAATATTTCAAATTGTAGTCTGTTCGTTCTCAGCTTATCTTCTATGTATTCCTTTATCATTATTTTTCCTTCTTACAACATCATCTATTTTTAATAAATCTTATTATTCTTTTCTTCCTATATACTATCATATACTAAATTCCGACATTAGGAAAGCAGTTTTTCATATTCCCTTAAATTGCTTTATTTTTAAATTTGTATTACTTTTAAAAAGGTATTACCAGAAAAAAAGAATTGTAAGTCTATGCAATATAGATTATAATATAGATAAGGTTTGCGTGATTAGATAATCACGATTTTGTTTAGAAAGGGGTTACAGCATTATGAAACACAAAATAAAAACTACGATTTTACTTACCACTTTTGCAATTGCTGTGATGCACATTATTAATAAATGTATAGCCTCAGCCGCTGTAATAAAAAATATGTTAAATGCAAATACAGGAAACTTTTTTGAGTGGAGATTTGGTAATATATTTTATACCAAAACCGGTCATGGAAACCCTTTGCTTTTAATTCATGATCTTACTCCTTATTCATCCACTTATGAATGGAACGAAGTAGTTCGTAAATTATCAAAGAATCATACCGTTTATGCTATTGACTTATTAGGATGCGGACGATCCGATAAGCCTAATTTAACATACACAAACTTTTTATATGTTCAATTAGTTACAGATTTTATAAAAAAAGTAATTGGACAAAAAACAGATGTTGCTGCAACCGGCATTTCATCTTCTTTTGTTATAATGGCGTGCCATAATGATTCGGAATTATTTAATAAAATATTTATGATAAACCCGGAAAAACTCTCTAAATTAAACAGCATACCTGGAAAACGTTCTAAAGTAACAAAAGTATTAATGGATCTTCCAATTATAGGTACATCCGTTTATAATATGATCATTAACAGATCCAATTTGGAATATCGCTTTACAGAAGAATATATATATAATCCATTCCGTTTGAAAGGAAAATATATCGACGTATATTATGAAGCAGCTCATTTAAAAGATAGTGGCGGAAAATATCTGCTTTCCAGTCTGAATGGTCTTTATTTGAATGTAAATATTGCTCATGCCCTTAAGGAAATTAACAATAGCATTTTTATCATTGCCGGAAACAAATGCCAGGATATGGGTAGCATTATTGATGATTATATGGAAATCAATCCTGCTATCGAAACAGCTTATGTCAATGATACAAAGTCACTTCCACAAGTGGAATCTGCTGATACTTTCCTGGAACAATTAAATATATTTCTTTAAAATAAAAAGACAAACAATCAACATTATGTATGATTGCTTGTCTTTTTATTTTAGATCATTTTCTTATTTTTTAACTTTTACACTTACTACTATAAACTTACTTTTTTTCACGTGAAACCTGGGAGCTTAGAAAAACTTTTAGCTTCTATTAAACTTAGTAGTCTAATGATTAATGGATTTCGTTTTTTTACACTACTACTAAATCTAATAATCTAATAATTTACGCACTTTAATGGTTTACGTTTTTAATTGTGTTACACAACCATTATATACAATGGGTTTTTCTCAGCTCAATCTAAATATAATATTTTATAACCGGATGAACTTATCACGAACTCGAACTTGCTAATCAAAGACTTGTATTGTTAATAGTATATTTGTAAATAATTGAGCCTTGTATTTCTAGTTCATTTAACTTATATTTTTTTACTCGTTTATATTTTTTCTTTTTTTCATTTATACTTTTACTTTTTTTCATTTATACTTTTACTTTTTTTCATTTATGCTTTTACTTTTTTCATTTATACTTTTTTTAGTTTATCCTTTTAGTCTGTATTCTTTTATTTTTTAATCGTTTACGTTTTTGTTCATTTATTTATTCAAATAAATAAAATATCGCTAATAAACATAATTTTCATTGATTATAATTTAAACTTTATACTACCTAAAAATTAATTATACAAATTCAAATTCAATTATATCTGCAGATAAAACTAATATTAAAAAACAATTTTATGTTTATTAGTCCAATATCAATTAAACATTTTCTAAACCGCTTAAAAAACAGAATATTATAAACATAAAGCTAAATTCTTATGCAATTAATCAAAATAAACAGCTAAGCATTTGTCAGATCAAACAAATACACCCGGTATATTGTCAGAATATTAAGAAGTATCAGTTTCAATCACTAAAATACCCCCAGTACTGCTATAGCAATTTAACCTGCCACCCATATAATCAAGATTTATTAAACAGCAGCATTAACCGCCTATATCATTCCCATAATGTATGACTTTCTTTCACAAGTGACAGACCTGTCTGCTACATTACTACATTAACTACAGGACTTTTTATTCCCCTGCTCAGGCGATTGGCTCCTTTGCCGGCAGCCCTGCCTTTCTGGGGTATTTTCCGGGAGTCTTCTTTACTTTCTCAATAACGATAAGAGAACGTTCAATATCACTTCCCGGAAGAGTAAACTTATCTGTATTTTGCATTTTACCGCCCAACAGAAAAACTGCATTTTTTGCATTTTCTAATTCTTCTTCTATATTGCCGGACTTATACGAAATAAACTTTCCATGTAACATTGTATATGGTATACAATATTCACACAAAGAAGACAGATTTGCAACTGCCCTGGAAACACAAAGATCAAACATTTCCCGGTATTCTTTCTGTTTTGCATAATCTTCTGCCCTGCCGTGAATGGCAGTTATATCGGATAAACCCAACTTTTCGATTACTTCGTTTAAAAATTTAATTCTCTTATTTAGTGAATCCAGAAGCACAACTTCTAAATGAGGAAACACAATCTTAATTGGGATGCCCGGGAAGCCCGCTCCTGTGCCCATATCCAGGACTTTTTTGCATTGCCCCATATCCACAGCCCTAACGATAGATAAGCTGTCTACGAAGTGTTTCTGCATAACCTCGTCGTACTCTGTGATCCCGGTAAGGTTCATTACCTTATTCCACTCTACTAATAACTCATAATATGTCTCAAACTGATTAATCTGATTATCTGTCAGCTGAATCCCCAGCTCCAGACATCCACTGACCAGCACTTTATTCTTATCCGCCATTATGACCTCCTGCCGTATTGTTCCATATATATCAATAGCACTGAAATATCTGCAGGCGTTACACCGGATATTCTGGACGCCTGTCCGATTGACATTGGCATATATAGTTTTAATTTCTGTTTTGCTTCTATCCGAAGTCCGCTGATATCATCATAATCAATATTTTCCGGAATCTTTTTGCTTTCCAGCTTTTTAAACTGATTTACTTGTTTTAACTGGCGTTTAATGTATCCTTCATACTTAATATTAATATTAACCTGTTCCTGAACACTTTCCGACAGCTGCGGACGGGCATCATCTATTTCACTTAGCATTTCATAAGTCAATTCCGGTCTTCTGATTAATTCACCCAGAGTAGTTCCGGTCTTTAAAATGGTGCTGTTATGTGCTTCCAGAAAACTTTGAACCTCCTTAGAAGCCCCAATATTTGTATGCTCTACTCTTTTCGTCTCTTCCATAATTTGTCTTTCTTTTTCCAATAGAGCCTTATAATCCTCTTCTGGGATTAAACCTGCTTCATACCCCTTTTTTCTCAGCCGCAGATCTGCATTATCCTGTCTGAGCAAGAGACGGTACTCTGAACGGGACGTCATCATACGGTATGGCTCATGATTCTCCTTTGTTACCAGGTCGTCAATTAATACACCAATATAAGATTCTGAACGATCCAGTACCAGCAGCTCTTTTCCAAGTATCTTCAGACCTGCATTTATTCCCGCTACCAGCCCCTGGGCCGCCGCCTCTTCATAACCCGAACTGCCGTTAAACTGTCCGCCGCTGAAAAGACCTTTTATATTTTTAAATTCCAATGCCGCATTTAACTGTCTGGGATTAATACAATCGTACTCAATTGCATATGCATTTCTTACAATTTTAGCATTTTCTAACCCCGGTACCGTTCGGTACATTGCATTCTGTACATCCTCGGGAAGAGAACTGGACATTCCGCCCACGTACATTTCATTGGTATGAAGTCCTTCCGGCTCAATAAATACCTGATGTCTGTTTTTATCGGAGAATTTAACGACTTTATCTTCGATTGACGGACAGTATCTGGGTCCCGTTCCTTCAATCATACCGGAATACAGAGGGGACCTGTCCAGGTTATTTTTAATAATTTCGTGGGTATTTTCGTTTGTATAGGTAAGCCAGCAGGATGCCTGGTCAATCTGCACATCTTCCGGATTGGTAGAGAATGAAAAGGGCACCACTCTCTCATCACCAAACTGTTCTTCCATTTTACTAAAATCAATGGACCGCTTGTCAATTCTGGCTGGCGTTCCTGTTTTAAAGCGAAACATTTCTATTCCGTTTTCCTTCAGGGAATCAGTCAGGTAGTTTGCTGCCTGAAGTCCGTTTGGTCCTGTATAATTACTGATATCGCCATAAATACAACGGGATTTCAGATAAGTTCCGGTACATAAAACACATGCTTTACAACGATACACTGCTCCTGAAAAGGTTTTTACCCCGCTGATTTTACCATCTTCCACAATAATTTCCGTCACTTCTGCCTGCTTAATCGTCAGGTGGTCTGTATTCTCAAGTATTTTTCTCATCTCCCGGCTGTAATCGGCTTTGTCCGCCTGGGCTCTCAGAGAATGTACCGCCGGTCCCTTTGATTTATTTAACATCTTGGACTGTATAAAGGTCTTATCTATATTCTTGCCCATTTCCCCGCCAAGAGCGTCTATTTCCCGTACCAGATGCCCTTTGGAACTTCCTCCGATATTGGGATTACAGGGCATCAGGGCAATGCTGTCTACACTGACTGTAAATACAATTGTCTCAAGGCCCAGTCTGGCGCTGGCAAGTGCTGCTTCACATCCTGCATGTCCGGCTCCAACTACAACCACATCCACATTTTCTTCTATGGTATTCATGTTCTATCCTTTCTATTTTCCCATACAAAACTTACTGAATATTTCATTAACCAGGTCCTCACCTACGGATTCCCCAATAATTCCACCCAGTTCTTCGTATGCACTCATCAAATCAATGGAATAAAAATCTTCCGGCATTCCCATTTCAATACTTTCCCTTACCTGCTTTAATCCTGCAAGGGCATTGGCAAGTGCCGTCTTATGGCGTATATTCGTAATATATACTTCATCATTAAAGGAAATTTCACCATGGAAAAACATTTCCTTTAAAGTAGTTTCCAGAGAATCAATTCCCTTGTTTTCTTTAGCTGAAATAGGAATCACAGGCTTATCAATTCTTTCTTTTAACATCTCTTCTGAAGTCACCATATTAAGATCCGTCTTATTAAGCAAAATAATTGCTTTTTTATTCTTTAACATTTTTATAATTTCACTGTCATTTTCATCCAGTTCTGTAGAGGAATCCACCACATAAATAATCAGATCCGCATCCTTCGCATACTCTTTTGCCCTGGACACCCCAATCTTCTCTACCACATCTTCTGTACTGCGTATTCCCGCTGTATCAATAATATTCAGACTGATTCCGTGAATCTGTATGGTCTCTTCTAAAATATCTCTGGTTGTCCCCGCGATATCCGTGACAATCGCCCTGTCCTCTCCTACCAGAATATTTAACAGGGAAGACTTTCCTGCATTCGGCTTACCTACGATTACGGTTCGGATTCCTTCCTTCATCATCTTACCATCTTCTGATGAAGCAATCAACTTCTCTAATTTACCAATTAACTGATCATTTACTTTCTGAAGTTCATCCCCGTACCCATCCAGGCTGATATGCTCAGGATCATCTAAAGCAGATTCAATAAATGCAATATGGTAAATAATCTGCTCACGGATTTCCTTAATCACATCCATGACCGCTCCTCTTAACTGGCTCACAGAACTTTTCAGCGCATATTCATTTTTCGCATTAATTACATCAATTACCGCCTCCGCCTGAGATAAATCCATTCTTCCGTTTAGAAATGCCCTCTTTGTAAATTCTCCGGGTTCTGCCGGTCTTGCACCATTCTTAATAACCGTCTCCAGAATTCGTTTCATGGCGTAGACACCACCGTGGCAGTTAATCTCAATCGTATCCTCCGCAGTAAAACTGCGCGGTCCTCTCATCACCATTACCAGTACTTCATCCACCATTTCACTGCCATCCATAATGTATCCGTAATGTATGGTATGGGTCGGCACCTGGGACAACTTTTTTTTCTTTCCTTTTGACTGATATATCCGCTCTATAATTTCAAAAACCTCGCTGCCGCTCATTCTGACGATTCCGATTCCGGAAGCCGACATTGCTGTTGAAATGGCTGCAATGGTATCCGTTTTCATGTTTCCTACCTCCTGTGCCGCATTTACTGCGGCTTTCATAAATGGTGTGCAAGTGTCCTTCTTTCACACTCTCCTCCTGTGCCGCATTTACTGCGGCACTATTTCTCAATACATAAAAGGGTGCCTTGCAATTTCCCAGCTCATTAACCCTATCCATATTTGGATACACTGAGGAATTGCACGACACCCCCTTATAATAAAATTATTATTTTTTTAATGTAACAACTACTTTACGATAAGGCTCTTCCCCTTCACTGTGTGTAGTAACATATGGATCATTCTGAAGTGCTGAGTGAATAATTCTTCTCTCATAAGGATTCATTGGCTCTAAAAATACCGGTCTCTTTGTCTTCTTAACCTTAAATGCAATGTTTCTTGCCAGGTTCTCCAATGTTTCTTTTCTTCTGTTTCTGTAATTCTCCGTATCCAGCTTCACACGGGTATAAGAAGCTTTCCCTTTGTTAACCACAAGACTTGTAAGATACTGCAGAGAATCCAGGGTTTGTCCTCTTTTACCAATCAGGACTCCCATATCATCTCCATTTAAATCCACACTCAGGGTATCATCTGAAAATTCAACTTTAATTTCCACATTCATTTCCATGGCTTTAAACACGCCCTGCAAAAATTCATAAGCAGACTGCTCGACCTCTTCTTTATTGGCTGGAGTTTTGGATACCTTAACCGTTTCTTTTACTTCTCTTACTTCTTCGGAACTCTCTTTGACCTCTTTATAAGCAGGTTCCCTCTTAAAACTATCTTTTTTAATGCTTTCTTTTTTAAAGGTTTCTTTTTTAACGCTTTCTTGTTTTACACTATCTTTTCGAACGGGTTCTTTCTTTACAGGCTTTTCTTCCTTTTTCACAACGCTTTCCTGCGTAGTATAAAAAGGAGTATCTAAAATATCTTCTACAGATTCTTTCTTTCTTGCACGAATGACAGCCGGTTTGCTACCAAATCCCAAAAATCCCGAGCTTCCATTCTCAAGTACTTCATATTCAATATTGTCACTGGATGTTTCCAATTGAATTGATGCTTCAATGATAGCATCCGAAACTGTTTTTGCAGACACTTTAATGTAATCCATAAGAAAACCCTCCTATTTCTTATTCTTCTCATTGTATTGCTGAACCATTCTTGCTTTGGAAGCAATACTTCCAGGTTTTGCATTTGCGGTTTGATTATAATATTCGGTAGATTTCTTGATATCTTCTTCTGACATTTCTTTTTTCACATTAGCCTTCGCACGTGTGGAAGGATGTGAAACAGGTTCATTAATGTTCTTTACATTTAATTTTGCCTGATTGGATATCTTCTGAGGAGGCAGTCCCATCTTTTCACGTTTCTTATTTTGCTTCTCCAGGTTTTTGGAAATCAGTGCATCCACATCTACGCTGTCCATGTGTTTGTTAACGATAATCTGCTGAACACTTCTGATTACAGCACCAGCGATCCAGTAGAGTCCCATACCAGCCGGCAATGTGAGACAGAATACTGCAGACATGATCGGCATGATCATATTCATGGTCTTCATGGAACTTGCCATGGTACCGCCCTGTCCGTTTGCATCCGGCTGCGGCATCAGTTTGGTGTTAAACCACTGTGTTAAACCAGCCAGAACAGGAATTGCAATTGCTCCTATAATAACAAGAATAGCTCCTGTTTTAAGTCCCGCCTGAAGCATACTCATGGGAGCATCCGCGATATTTAATCCAAGGAAATTATTGAAATGGTCTACCTTATCCTGTGTTCCGGTGATAAGGCTGCTCAAATCCGGGAATTTACCAGCCAGGTTTGTCCAGTCATCCGGTTTGAATTTATATAAGGTATCTACAATTGTCTCTGCCTTGTATCCTGCACTTTCAAAGTTAATCTGATTCTTTGTTGCAATATCAGTTAAAAATGTCTGCGCTGCAGAGTTATTCAGTAACTTGTCCACTAAAGGCATAAATGCATCTTTGATCCCGCCTACATAAGCCGGAATATTCCAGATTACCTTATACAAAGCGAATAAGATCGGCATCTGGATCAGAAGCTGCAAACAGCTTCCCATAGGGGATACACCATATTTTGAGTAAACAGTTTTTGTTTCTTCGTTCATCTTCATCATAGAAGCCTGATCCTGTTTACCTTTATATTTTTTCTGAATCGCCTGAAGTTCAGGGTTCATCTGTGCTGAAAGTTTAGAAAACTTTTGCTGTTTGATCGTAAGCGGCATCAGCAGCATATAAATAACAATTGTAAATAGAATAATACAAAGACCAATGTTTTGAATATTGAACAGATTATTCAAGAACAGGTAAATTGCATTCATGATAAAACCTAAAGCAACCGCAACAGGTCCAATAATGAAAGTTGTACTTTTTGTTAACAACATTTTCGACAAGACTTTTTCCTCCTAAATTAGTCACACACTCTAAGGGACCGGATCATATCCACCCTTAGAAAAAGGATTACATCTCAGTATCCTCCAGCAGGTCAAGATGGTTCCTTTAACAGCACCATGTTTTTCAATTGCCTCTAACCCGTACTGTGAGCACGTAGGTATATAAGGACAATGGGTGCTTTTTAATGGCGATAGATATTTTCTATATAATTTAATCAAACCGATTAATAATTTTTTCATTTACCATCAATCTTTTCTATATGAAATATGTTATGAAGTTTCCCTAAATGCAAAAGCGCGCTCTGGATCTCGGCAAAGCCTTTATCTTTGGCGCTCACCCTCGCAACTACCACAATATCATATCCAGGCATAAAACCGGATTCATTCAGCCGGTAACTCTCTCTCAGCAATCTTGTTAATCCATGCCTTACTACACTATTGCCAACTTTTTTACTTACCGATATCCCAAGACGGTTCCCGGATAACTGATTTTCTAAGACATACATTACTAAATATCTGTTTGCAAAAGATTTCCCTTTCCTATATACACACTGGAAATCTTTGTTTTTTTTCAATGATTCTGAAAATACCATAGGCCATCCTTTACCAATCATTTAAAGAGAAGAAAAGGCCACAAATCTGCGGCCTATGCTGATAATTTTTTTCTTCCTTTTGCTCTTCTAGCAGCGATAACTTTTCTTCCGCCTACTGTGCTCATTCTAGCTCTGAATCCGTGAACCTTAGCTCTGGATCTCTTTTTGGGTTGGAATGTCATTTTCATGAGTCTGGCACCTCCTTCTATCTAACCAAATATCTATTAACATAATTGGTAAATTAAATTTTACATGCTTAAAAACATCATTTCAATTATATTCATAAATATGCCGTAAGTCAAGCTATTCCTTTATTTTTTTATATTCTTTACCCTCTTTTTAGTTTTCCACACTTATTTTTTACGGTTTACATAAAGTTATCCACAAATTGGGGATAACTTGTGTATAACTTTTTCCAAAAATGTGAAAAACTTTAATTTTACAGGACATCCCCCGTAAATAAAGCCTGTATTCTATGTGGATTTGTGGATTTGGTTATTCACAACGATGTCGAAATTTTTGGATGAAAGTGGATAAATATGTTCACAAAGTGTTATTTCCAAAATTTCTGATTGCTAAATTGCTTAACTTAGTTTAGAATTAGATAAGGAAATCTATCTCTAAATGAATGATTGTGGATAACATTTAGCTGCAATCATTTATTGTTGTGTTTTTCTGAGGGTCATCCACACAGTACAAATTTGTATTGTTTTTGGATAAACTCCAGAAAATAAGCGGATTTTTACCAATGCGAAAAACGGAAGAATATATTTAAGGAGTCGTTAACATGGACATCATAATAGAAAAATGGGAAGAAATACTGTATACAGTAAAACTAGAACACGAGTTATCGGATGTTTCCTTTAATACCTGGATAAAACCATTAAAGGTCCACATTATAGAAAACAGCACGATTACAATCTTAGTTCCATCCGAGCAGATGGGGCTTAATTATATAAGTAAGAAGTATACACTTCCTATTAAAGTAGCGGTCGCCGAGATCACGGGACTGGATTATAATATTGAATTTATTTTACCTGAACAAGCGAAAACGATAGAGAAATCAATGCCGCCTGCCTCTACTTTAAATGAAAATTTGGAAAAAGCCAATTTGAATCCTAAATATACTTTCGACACTTTTGTAGTTGGTGGAAATAACAATTTTGCCCATGCAGCATCGCTGGCAGTTGCGGAATCACCCGGAGAAATGTACAACCCCCTCTTTATATATGGAGGTGTTGGTCTTGGAAAAACCCATTTAATGCACTCTATTGCCCACTTTATATTAGAAAGAAATCCGCTGTCCAAGGTATTATACGTAACAAGTGAGTCATTTACAAATGAATTGATTGAAGCAATTCGTAACGGAAATAATACTGCAATGACAAAATTTCGTGAAAAATACCGGAATATCGACGTCCTGCTCATCGACGATATCCAGTTTATTATAGGAAAAGAATCTACACAGGAAGAATTTTTCCATACCTTTAATGATCTCCACGGATCCAAAAAACAGATTATTATCTCCTCCGATAAACCTCCGAAAGAAATCCAGACACTGGAAGGAAGGCTCAGATCCCGCTTCGAATGGGGCTTGATTGCTGATATTTCTTCGCCGGATTACGAAACAAGGATGGCGATTCTACGAAAAAAAGAAGAGTTGGACGGTTATCAGATTGATGATGATGTTATTAAATACATTGCGACAAATATCAAGTCCAATATCCGTGAGCTGGAAGGCGCCCTGAATAAATTAATGGCTTTCAGCAATTTAGAAAAACGTGAAATTACGGTAGGTTTGGCGGAAGAAGCCTTAAAAGATATCATTTCTCCGGATGAAAATCGTGAAATCACCCCGGAACTGATCATTGATATCGTTGCGGAACATTTTCATTTACGTCCGGAAGACTTAAAAGGCAACAAACGTAACTCAGAAATCGTATTTCCACGACAGATTGCGATGTTTCTATGCCGGGAAATGACAGAAACTCCCTTGAAAACCATTGGAAATATTATGGGCAAGAAGGATCATACCACCATCATCCATGGCTGTAAGAATATTAATAATGAGATGGCGAAATCCGATAATGTCCGCAATACGGTGGAAATTATAAAGAAAAAAATCAATCCAAATTAAGGTGAATGATCAATATTATAATTTATATTCCCCACCTCAATTTAAACAATAGAAAATATGGGTATTGGCAGTAGATTTTTCCCTTTTAAAACAATCCACACGATTTTGTTGAAAACTACCTTCAAATGTGTGTATAATAATGATTTTTAAGGGGCTCTGTTGATAACCTGATTTTTATACTTTAATTTCAGAGACTTTTTCACATACTTATTAATTTACGGGAGGCTTATACACACAGGCCTCTTCAGACTTATTCACAAACTAACAGCCCCTAAGGTTAAGACTACTAATTCTCTTACTAATTTATTATATAGCGGGCTCGAAAGGAGTTACCCACATTATGAAGATTGTCTGCTCAAAATCAGATTTATTAAAAAGCGTTAACATTGTTATGAAAGCTGTTCCTTCTAAAACAACAATGCCAATACTGGAATGTATCTTAATCGATGCTTCCACCAATGAAATTAAGTTAACTTCTAATGATATGGAACTTGGAATTGAAACAAAAGTGACCGGTGAGATCTTAGATAAAGGTATTATTGCACTGGATGCAAAGATTTTTTCTGAAATTATTCGAAAATTACCGGAAAATGATATAGTTATAGAAACAGATGCAAAGTTACAGGCAACCATTACCTGCGAAAAAGCTAAGTTTAATATTTCCGGAAAATCCGGGGAGGACTTTTCTTATCTTCCATATGTAGAAAAAAATGATTCCATAGCCCTGTCCCAGTTTACTTTGAAAGAAGTAATTCGTCAGACGATTTTTTCGATTGCGGCAAATGAAAATAACAAAATGATGACCGGAGAATTATTTGAAATCAATGAAAATGAACTGAAAGTCGTATCATTAGATGGTCATCGAATATCGATTCGGAAAATCGAATTAAAGGATACTTACGGTCACAAGAAGGTTGTCGTTCCTGGAAAGACACTCACGGAAGTGAGCAAGATTTTATCAGGAGAAGTAGGAGATGAGGTACGCCTGTTCTTCACAAATAACCACATTGTATTTGAGTTTGACCAGACAACGGTTGTGTCCCGTCTGATTGAGGGTGAGTACTTCAGGATTGAACAGATGCTCTCCAGCGATTATGAGACTAAGGTGGAAATAAATAAAAAAGAATTGCTTGATTGTATCGATCGTGCTACTCTTCTTGTAAAGGAAAGTGACAAGAAACCGATTATCATTCAGATCAGCGATGGATCTATGGAGCTGAAAATCAATTCCCAGATCGGATCCATGGATGAAGAAATTGATATTACGAAAGAAGGGAAAGATATCCTGATTGGATTTAACCCCAGATTCTTAATTGATTCACTTCGTGTCATTGACGATGAGAACGTGACGCTGTATCTGGTGAATCCCAAGGCACCCTGCTTTATTAAAGACGAGAAAGAAACATATATCTATCTGATTCTTCCGGTTAACTTCACGGTATAGAGGAAAGGGCATCATGGAAACGATTAAGTTAAGAGATGAGTATATTAAATTAGGCCAGGCTTTAAAAGCAGCCGGACTGGTGGATTCCGGAGTGGTTGCGAAAGTTGTGATTCAGGACGGACTGGTGAAGGTAAATGGCGAAGTAGAATACCAGAGAGGAAAAAAGCTGCATGAAAATGATGTAGTGGACTTCGATGGCGAAACGATAAAAATTGTAAAATAGTTGGTGCTGACATGATTATTGAATCTATTAAACTTGAGAAATTTAGAAATTATAATTCCCTAAAGTTAAAGTTTGATAGTGGTACGAATATTTTCTATGGTGATAATGCGCAGGGGAAGACGAATATTTTAGAAGCAGTGTATCTCTGTGGGACTACCAAATCTCACAAGGGAAGCAAGGACCGGGAAGTTATTCAGTTTCATGAAGATGAATCTCATATCCGTATGAGGCTGAACAAAAACGGAAGTGCTTATAAGATTGACATGCATCTGAAGAAGAACAGGACCAAGGGGATTGCCATTAACGGCATTCCAATCCGAAAGGCCAGTGAGCTCTTTGGTATTGTGAACCTGGTATTTTTCTCACCGGAGGATCTTAATATTATTAAAAACGGTCCTTCTGAGAGAAGGCGTTTTATTGACATGGAGCTATGTCAGTTAAATAAATTATATTTGTTTCAGTTATCAAATTATAATAAAATAGTGAATCAGAGAAATAAACTGCTTAAAGATATTGCTTTTCATCCGGAATACCTGGACACCCTGGATATCTGGGATCAGCAGATGGTTCAGTACGGCTGTAAGGTAATTGAGGAACGCCAGTTATTTGTAGAACGGCTGAACGGGATCATTGCAGGCATCCATAAAAAGCTTTCGGGAGACCGGGAGGAATTAATTGTGGATTATGAGAAAAACGTTTCGGCTGAATTTTTTGAAGAACAGTTAAGGAAAAGCAGGGATAAAGATCTGAAGATGCGGATGACCATGACCGGACCCCACAGAGATGACCTGTGTTTTAAAATCCAGGATGTGGATATCCGGAAGTTTGGGTCCCAGGGCCAGCAGAGGACAGCGGCTTTATCATTGAAGCTGGCTGAAATTGAGCTGGTGAAGCAGGAAATCAAAGATACACCGATTTTATTGCTGGATGATGTCTTGTCTGAACTGGACAGTAACAGGCAACACTATCTGTTAGACAGCATTCACGATATACAAACATTGATCACCTGTACGGGGATTGATGATTTTATAGAGAATCAATTTAAGATTAATAAAGTATTTCATGTGGTGGACGGTATCGTCTATGAATAACATGTGTAAATACTCAGCAGCGAAAACAGGAGGATTCTTATGGGTACAGAATTAAATGAAGAATATGGCGCAGATCAAATACAAATTTTAGAGGGGTTGGAGGCAGTCAGAAAAAGACCCGGTATGTACATTGGAAGTACATCCATCCGCGGACTGCACCACCTTGTGTATGAAATTGTAGATAATGCAGTGGATGAAGCACTTGCAGGATACTGTGACACAATTCAGGTGACCATTAATAAAGACAATTCCATAACGGTAATCGATAATGGCCGCGGTATCCCGGTAGGAATCAATCATAAATCAGGACTTCCGGCAGTAGAAGTAGTATTTACGATTCTTCATGCCGGCGGTAAATTCGGCGGCGGCGGCTATAAAGTATCCGGTGGTCTTCACGGGGTAGGTGCGTCTGTCGTGAATGCTTTGTCCGAAAATCTGGAGGTTACCATCTACAGTGAGGGTAAGATTTACAGACAGCGTTATGAAAGAGGAAAAGTTGTTTATAAACTGAAAGTGATCGGAGAGTGTGATCCGGAGAAGACAGGCACCATGGTTACCTTCCTTCCGGATAAAGAAATCTTCGAGGAAACGGTTTATGATTTTAATACTTTAAAACAGAGGCTTCGTGAAATGGCATTCCTGACCAAGAATATCAGAATTATCTTAAGGGATGAGAGAAACGAAGAGCCGGTGGAGAAAGTTTTCCACTACGAAGGCGGTATTAAGGAATTTGTTACTTATCTCAACAAAGGGAAAAATTCGCTCTATCCGGATATTATCTACTGCGAAGGAACCAGAGACGATGTATACGTAGAAGTTGCAATGCAGCACAATGACGGCTATACGGAAGGTGCATACAGTTTTGTAAATAACATTACAACTCCGGAAGGCGGTACCCATCTGACCGGGTTTAAGAGTGCGCTGACCAAGACTTTTAATGATTATGCCAGAACCAACAAGCTGATTAAAGACAGTGAGTCTTTGGTTGGGGAAGATATCAGGGAAGGTATCACGGCAATTATCAGTATTAAAATTGGCGATCCCCAGTTCGAAGGACAGACCAAACAGAAACTGGGCAACAGTGAGGCGCGTGGTGCCGTTGATAATGTGGTTTCTGAACAGCTTATGATTTATCTGGAACAGCATCCTCAGATTGCGAAGATGATTCTGGAAAAATCAATTATGGCACAAAGAGCAAGAGACGCTGCAAGAAAAGCAAGAGATTTGACCAGAAGAAAATCGGCGCTTGACGGAATGTCTCTTCCCGGTAAACTGGCAGATTGTTCGGATAAGGATCCGAAAAACTGTGAAATTTACATCGTTGAGGGAGATTCTGCGGGTGGTTCAGCTAAGACAGCGAGAAGCAGAAGTACCCAGGCGATACTTCCTCTCCGAGGAAAAATATTAAATGTGGAAAAGGCAAGACTGGATAAAATCTATGCTAATGCTGAGATTAAAGCAATGATTACAGCGTTTGGAACAGGTATCCACGATGACTTTGATATATCGAAACTGAGATACCATAAGATTATTATTATGACGGATGCCGACGTTGACGGCGCCCATATCAGTACGTTATTATTGACCTTTATGTATCGTTTTATGCCTGATTTGATTAAAGAAGGCCATGTGTATCTGGCACAGCCGCCTCTTTATAAGCTGGAGAAAAACAAAAAAGTGTGGTATGCTTACAGCGATGAAGAATTAAATACAATTTTATCAGAAGTCGGAAGAGATCAGAGTAATAAGATACAGCGTTATAAAGGACTTGGAGAAATGGATGCGGAACAGCTGTGGGAGACAACCATGGATCCGGAGAGTAGAATTTTACTGCGGGTAACCATGGATGAAGAAGCATCTTCGGAGCTGGATCTTACTTTTACGACCTTAATGGGAGACCAGGTAGAGCCGCGCCGTGAATTCATTGAAGAAAATGCTAAATATGTAGAAAATCTGGACATTTAGGAGGAGAAAGTCGTTGGAAGACAATATTTTTGATAAGGTACATGATGTCGATCTAAAGAAAACAATGGAGAAATCCTACATCGACTATGCCATGAGCGTTATTGCTGCCCGGGCACTTCCTGATGTAAGAGACGGGTTAAAGCCTGTTCAGCGTAGAGTTCTGTATTCTATGATCGAATTAAATAATGGTCCTGACAAGCCGCATAGAAAATGTGCGCGTATTGTCGGTGATACCATGGGTAAGTATCACCCCCACGGTGACAGCTCTATCTATGGAGCACTTGTAAATATGGAACAGGAATGGTCTACCCGTTATCCGTTGGTTGACGGACATGGAAACTTTGGTTCCGTGGACGGTGACGGTGCGGCTGCCATGCGTTATACAGAAGCACGTCTCAGCAAGATTTCCATGGAAATGCTGGCTGATATCAATAAAAACACGGTAGATTTTGTACCCAACTTTGACGAGACAGAGAGAGAACCTGCGGTTCTTCCGGCAAGATATCCGAACCTTCTGGTAAACGGAACTTCCGGTATTGCCGTTGGTATGGCTACCAATATCCCGCCCCACAATCTGAAAGAGATTGTAAATGCAGTAATCAAAATGATTGATAACCGCATTGAAGAGAGCCGGGATACGGAAATTGATGAAATACTGGAAATTGTTAAAGGTCCTGACTTTCCTACCGGTGCCCAGATTCTGGGTACAAAGGGAATAGAAGAAGCTTATCGGACAGGAAGGGGAAAAATCCGTGTCCGCGCAGTTACTGATATTGAATCCATGCCAAATGGAAAGAGCAGAATCATTGTAAGTGAATTGCCGTACATGGTAAATAAAGCGAGATTAATAGAGAAGATCGCTGATCTGGTAAGAGATAAAAAAGTTGACGGTATCACGAATATTACCGATGAATCAAACCGGGAAGGTATGCGTATTAACATTGAGCTTCGCCGTGATGTGAATGCCAATGTGCTTTTAAACCAGTTATATAAGCATACTCAGCTTCAGGATACTTTTGGTGTCATTATGCTGGCACTTATCAATAATGAGCCAAAGGTTATGAATATTCTTCAGATGCTGCATTATTATATCCAGCACCAGGAAGAAGTTGTTACCAGAAGAACCCAGTATGAACTGAATAAGGCAGAAGAGCGTGCCCATATTTTACAGGGGTTACTGATTGCCCTTGACAATATTGATGAGGTAATCCGTATTATCCGTGCATCAAAGAATGCTCAGATCGCAAAAGAAGGATTAATTGAGCGTTTTGGACTGTCAGATGTACAGGCACAGGCAATCGTAGACATGAGGCTGCGTGCCCTGACCGGTCTGGAAAGAGAGAAGCTGGAAAATGAATATAAAGAGCTGATGGAACGAATCACCTACTTAAAATCCATTCTGGCTGACAGAAATCTCCTGCTTGGCGTCATTCGTGAGGAAATTATTATTATCCGGGATAAATTTGGTGATGAGAGAAGGACTTCGATTGGATTTGACGAATTTGATATCTCAATGGAAGACCTGATTCCAAAGTCAAATGTTGTGATAGCAATGACCAAATTGGGTTATATTAAGCGTATGACAATTGATAACTTTAAGAGCCAGAACAGAGGCGGAAAAGGGATCAAGGGAATGCAGACCATTGATGATGATTACATCGAGGATCTGCTGATGACTTCCACCCACCACTATCTGATGTTCTTTACCAATACCGGAAAAGTATACAGGCTGAAAGCGTATGAAATTCCGGAATCCAGCAGGACGGCAAGAGGAACGGCTATAATTAACCTTCTGCAGCTCTCCCCTGGCGAAAAGATTACGGCCATGATCCCGATTAAGGAATATAAAGCTGGCAGATATCTGTTTATGGCAACGAAGAACGGTATCGTGAAGAAGACGCCGATCCGGGATTATGCAAATGTGAGAAAAACGGGACTGGCTGCAATCAGCCTTCGTGAAGAGGATGAACTGATTGAAGTTAAGACAACCAATAACGAAAAAGATATCATTCTTGTTACCAAATACGGACAGTGTATCCGATTCCACGAGACCGATGTAAGAAGCACCGGAAGAACATCTATGGGTGTTATCGGTATGAGTCTGTCACACGGGGATGAAGTAATTGGAATGCAGCTGAATACCCAGGGTGAATACCTGATGATTGTTTCCGAAAAAGGAATGGGCAAGCTGACCCATATGAATGAATTTACGGCACAGAACAGAGGCGGTAAAGGTGTGAAGTGCTATAAAATCATGGAGAAAACCGGAAATGTGATCGGAGTTAAGGCAGTTAATAAAGAAAATGAAATCATGATTATCAGTACAGAGGGTATTGTAATCCGTATGATGTGCGGAGACATTTCTGTTCTGGGACGTGTCACTTCCGGCGTGAGGCTGATTAACATGGATGTGGATAATGACATTATGGTTGCCAGCATTGCAAAAGTAAGGGAAAGTTCCAATCAGACAGAAGAAGATATGTTAAAATCACTGGAAGAAGAATTGCTGGAAGAGGAATCTTCAGATGGTGAGGCTGAAACATCAGGTGAGGCTGGTTCCATAGAAATGGACGAAGCAGCTGACGCATCCATCGACAGTCTGGTAGAGCGTGCACTGGAAGAGAAGGAAAAAGAAGAACAGGAATCTCTGGATAATGGTTCTGAAGAGGATTCACAGGATGGACAGGACGAGTAATCAGTATTACTCTTTTTAGGTAATTGGAGGCACATTATGAATATACGCAGATTGCTTGCAGTCTGGAGTGCAAAGTTTATTGGATTTGCATGCAGGTTAACCGGAAAACAGGGGGTTACGCTGGCTGGGCAGATAGCCCTGAAGCTGGATCCTAAGATTTTGACAGAGCTGGCAGAAGAGGTAAGGGAAAAAGTATTTGTTGTGTGTGGAACCAATGGGAAAACCACAACCAATAACCTGCTCTGCTCTGCCATTGAGGCAGAAAAGAAAAAAGTAGTCTGCAATCATACGGGCTCAAATATGTTAAATGGTGTAGTCTCTGCATTTGTACTGTCTGCTGGAATGAACGGACATCTGGATGCCGACTATGCCTGTATTGAAATTGATGAAGCGTCCACAGTGCGGATTTTACCCCATTTTAAGCCGGATTATATGGTTCTTACCAATCTGTTTAGGGACCAGCTGGACCGGTATGGAGAAATCGATATTACTATGAACCTGTTAAAAGATGCCATGCATATGGCACCGGACATGACCGTTATTGTGAATGCAGATGATGCTCTGTCAGCGTATCTGGCAATGGACAGCGGCAATTCCTGTGTCACATACGGAATCAGTGAACAGGTATTTGAAGAATCCAGCGTCAATGAGATCAGAGAAGGCAGATTCTGTAAAAACTGCGGAGAGAAGCTGGTTTACCACTTTTACCATTACAGCCAGCTGGGAGATTATGAATGTCCCTCCTGCGGATTTAAACGACCGGATCCGGATTTTGATGCATCGAATATTTATGCCGGCGGAAAGCTGGCTTTTGACGTGGAAGGCAGGCATATTACTGCTAACTACAGAGGGTTCTACAACATTTACAATATTTTAGCCGCGTATACGGCTGCCAGAACCGCAGGAATGGATTTAAATCACTTTAATGATGTCCTATATAGGTTTAACCCTCAAAATGGCCGTATGGAGCAATTTGAGATCAATGGAACCCATATCATGCTGAACCTGGCGAAGAACCCGGCAGGGTTTAACCAGAACATTTCAGCAGTGATGGAAGATGAGACGAAAAAAGATGTGATCATTCTGATTAATGACAATGATCAGGACGGCATCGATATCTCCTGGCTCTGGGATGTGGATTTTGACCGGTTTAAGGATGCAAATGTCAATTCCATTACAGTCAGCGGAATCCGCTGCCAGGATATGAGGCTGAGGCTGAAATACGTGGATATACCGTCTGTTCTGGAACCGGATGTAGAAAAAGCGATTCAGGAACGCATCCAAAACGGGACAGGCAATCTGTATGTGCTGGTAAATTATACGGCTCTTTACAGTACCCACAATATTTTGAAGAAGCTGGAACAGGGATAGGGCGGAGGAAAGCATGAAGATCATTATTGGACATTTATATCCGGATTTGTTGAATCTCTACGGGGACAGAGGTAATATCCAATGCATGATGAAGCGCTGTGAATGGCGTGGAATTGAGGCAGAGACAATCGAATATCAGCTTGAAGATGAGATTGACTTTTCCAAGCTGGACATTGTCCTTCTGGGCGGAGGCTCGGACCGGGAACAGATGCTGGTATGTGAAAAGCTGAAAACCATCCGGGGCGACTTTAAAAATTATGTGGAAGATAACGGCGTAGTAATTGCAATCTGCGGCGGATATCAGCTTCTGGGCAATTATTATATGACGGACGCCGGCAATATAGAGGGGCTTGGACTGGTTAACCTGCATACAGAGCAGGGAAAAGACCGTCTGATCCAGAATATTGTGATTAAAAGCGAATTGTTCGATACCCCTATTGTGGGATTTGAAAATCACGGGGGCAGGACATTTATTAATAAAAACAAGCCTCTTGGAAAAGTGCTTTATGGTTCCGGGAACAATGGTGAGACGGGATATGAAGGTGTGATCTACAAAAATGTGATCGGAACCTACCTGCATGGCCCGCTGCTGCCGAAGAACCCCCAGCTTTGTGACTACCTTCTGTCGAAGGCGCTGGAACGCAGATATGGGGAAAACGTGGAATTGGAGCCCTTGGATGACAGACAGGAATTGGAAGCGAATCAGTATATTGTAAATCGGTTTGCGAAAAGAGGAAATTCATAGATGGATATTGCGACAGGATTGTGAAAACAATCCTGTTTTTTCTTTGTTTTATTACTTTTTGTTTGACTTTCTGTTGTTTTTAATCTATAATTAATAAAAAGATTTTACAAAATTGATGCAATCAGCATCAGGAATAGGAGAGGGTAAAATGTTAGCAAACTTAAATGATGTATTGTATCCGGCAAAAAAGGGCAAATATGCAGTTGGTTTGTTCAATGCAGTTACGCTGGAGTTGGCAAGGGGGATTATTGCAGCGGCTGAAGAGACAGGTTCTCCGGTAATTATGGGAACTGCTGAGGTTCTGCTTCCTTATGGTCCAATGGAGGAATTGTCATACTTTTTAATTCCAATGGCTAAAAAGGCAAAAGTTCCTGTAGTCATTCATTTTGATCACGGTCTCACAAAGGATGCATGCCTGAAAGCGTTGGATCTGGGATTTTCATCGATTATGTACGACTGTTCTACGGACAGTTACGAGGAAAACGTAAAGAAAGTGAAAGAAATGGCGGATATCGCCCACTCTTACGGGGCTACAATTGAAGGTGAGTTAGGACATGTAGGAGATAATGAAGGCTCACATGAAGGCAGTTCACACATGGAGGACCCCAGTAAATTCTACACAGATCCGGCACAGGCAAAAGACTTTGTAGATAAAACAGGAGTAGACGCGCTGGCAATTGCGGTAGGAACGGCACATGGTGCCTACAAGCTTCCTCCTAAACTGGACTTTGAACGTATTAAAACAATCGCGCATACCATTGATGTTCCTCTCGTGCTTCATGGCGGATCGGGACTAAAGGATGAAGATTTTAAGAAAGCAATTCATTGCGGAATCAGCAAGGTTAATATATTTACAGATATTAATATTGCAGCTGTGGAAGCAGAGTTCCGGGCATTTGAGTATATGGAAAAAGGAATCATAGACCTGGTGCCTGCAGCAGTGCAGGCAGTAAAGTCGGAAGTCCAAAAGAAAATGGAATTATTTGGATCCGTGGGACAGGTCTATGGCAATAAGCCGGATATTCATAAGCTGATTGAACAGGTAGTGAAAGAAGTAATGGCTCAGTATAAAAAGTAAATGCAGAGATCATTGAAGTAAAGTTCTTACAAGAGAGACACAGGAGGAGATTTCTAAAAAACAATTCTCTAAATGTGTCTCTCTTTCTATAGTGTAAAAACCATTGTATGAAACACTTTTAAGTGTTTTAATCCATTTAGGTATATCTACCGAACCCTTTCCAAGAGGCGTTTCCAAATAATAATCGCTGAGGCGGAAGTCCTCGATGCCGCCCTCGGCAAAATAGTTGTAAATAAATGACGGATCTGCCTGCTTCAGCATAATGCCGTCTTTTACATGCACATGTACGATTTTATCATGTACCTGTAGAACACCGCCGCAGGGGTCATCTCCCGTGACCATTACCAGGTTAGCAGGATCATAGTTAACTGCAATGTGAGGGCAGTTAATATCTGTTAAGAATTGTTTTAGGGTTTGGACAGTTTCAGAACCTGTTTCCAGTGCAACGCTGATCTGAAAAGTTTCGCCAAGTTCATTCAGGCGTTTACAGGCATCTGCAAGTGTATGCCAGGTATTATTTTTTTCATTTGGAATCACGCCTAAGTGTGTGGTGATGATGGAACAGTCCAGCTCTTTTGTCCACTGCATAATTCTTTTGGTTTTTTGTATACGCTGGGGATTATCGGATTCTTTTGCAAAACCATGACCACCCAGGTCTGCACATATGGCACTGACAGTTAAACCGCAATTTTTAAGCTGTCTGCGGATATCCAGCTTTTCTCTGGAACTCAGCCTGTCGCAGTCTGAGATTCCGGTTCCTCCGTAAAATTGAACCCCATCCGCACCGGATTTTGCAGCAAGTGCAATTGAGGATAAAATATCTGTGTGAAATGCTTCCAGCATAACTCCGATTTGATTCATAAAAACCTCCTTTTCTGATTTGATTTCAGAAGCTTTGTACCAATAATTAAAAATTGTGATATGAACTTACTGAAATATGGAAACCTGTTAAATTACTCGTATGTAAATGTGTATCGGATATTTAACAGCATAGGTACTGACATTTACAAGCAGTTACCAGTTCTTTAGGGAAAGTGCATATTCCGAAGGTGTAATTCCGGTAATTTCTTTAAAGCGTCTGGAAAAATAATAGATATTGTCAAATCCCGTTTTTTCAGCAATCTGGGTAAATGTATAATTACTCTCCTGAATCAGCCTTTTGGCTTCACCGATCCGTATTCTGGTCAGATAAGTAATGACGGAATATCCGGTCTGTTCTTTAAAAATTCTTTTCAGTTGGGAGATACTGATGCCTGCGGTTTCAGCCAGTTGTTCCAGTCTTAATTTCTCATGATATTTTGTTTCCAGGATTGTACTGATCTGTTTTACCGCTGCAGCATGGTTTTGCAGTTCATTGGAACGGATACAGCGATCCCGAATGCCAATACTGTCACCATGCCTGTAAATGCAGATAATTAGTTGTTCCAGGCTTGTTTTTAACAGCTGGTCACTGCCAAAGGGAGCATTGTCTTTTTTTTTCATGTTGATATCAGGAGGTGCTTTTTCAAATGATGCATAGGATAGTTCTGATTCCTTCACCACATTGTGAAGGCATTGTTTTTCATTCTGGTTTAAGAACAGAATTTTATGACGGAAGTTCTCCATACAGGGGCTGTGACATTCAAAGGATACTACAATGACGTTGGAGCCTCCCTGTCCCGTTTCCTGGAATTTATGAAATTCACCGGGCTGGTGGAAAGCAAGTTCCCCTGCTTTCAATAAATAGCGCCTTTCTCCAGCTGTAATCACAAGTTCCCCCTGATCTGCATAGATAAATTCCCAGAAATCATGGCTTTCTCCCGAAAATAAAAAATTTTTAGGAAGTTTGTAGTATGAAATATTAATAAGGGCGGAAATGGACACTACGGTTTTTAGTTCGTATTTGTTATATTGTACCAACAAATCCCTCTTTTCTGCTTTGTCTGAGCCAATCCGATAAAAACAGTGACGTTTATGGTAAGGTATATTTTTAAAAATGATTTATAATTAGTTTATAAGAATTATATATGGATTTTGCAGAGATGTAAATAGGAAATATAAGATTCTAAGGTAAACGGTCAATCCACATGAGTTTTAGGAAAGGAGAATAAAAATTTGAAGAAGTCGATTAGTATCTGGTCATTCCAGGAAAGTGATGTACGAAAATGTATCAGGCTCGCATCTGAGGCAGGTTTTCAGGGAATTGAGCTGGCACTGGATCTTACCGGAGATGTAGCAGTGGACACACCCGAAGAAGATCTTTTGCTCATCAGAGAAGAAGCTAAAAAATGCGGGGTTCAGATTCACAGTGTGGCAAGCGGGCTGTATTGGGATTATTCTTTTACTTCAAATAATGAAGAAGAGAGAAACAGGGCTTATGAGATTGCTGTCTGCCAGATCCGGACGGCAAAGATTCTGGGTGCGGATTCGGTATTAATTATTCCGGGTGCCGTTGGAGTGGACTTTATGAAGGGGCGTGAAGTAATTCCTTATGATACCGCTTATGAAAGAGCCCTTGCAGCATTTGGGAAGTTAAAAGCAGTGGCGGAAGAATATGAGATACAGGTTGGAATTGAAAACGTCTGGAATAAGTTTCTGGTATCCCCCCTTGAAATGAAAACATTTCTGGACCAAATTGACAGCCCGTTTGTAGGAGCTTATTTTGATGTGGGAAATGTGGTATTTAACGGATATCCGGAACACTGGATTAAAATTCTGGGAAAAAGAATTAAAAAGGTACATTTTAAGGATTACAGAAGAGAGGCCGGGGGGCTTTGCGGTTTTGTCGATCTTTTGGCAGGAGATGTAGACTGGAAGTCAGTAATGGAAGCATTTGAGGCGGTTGGCTATGACGGATGGTGTACTGCGGAAATGCTGCCGCCATACAGTCAGTACAGTGATCAGATTATCTATAATACATCAGCGTCAATGGAACGCATTTTTCGAAAGGAGTAGGGAATGTTAAAAATCGGTTTAATCGGAGCAGGTTATATGGGAAGCATGCACGCAGCATGTTATCAGGCACTGGTGGGGGAAGGAGTAACGGTGGCTGCAGTTGCAGATATCCGACAGGAATATGCGAAAAAGGCAGCAGAAGCATTTCAGGCGGAGATATATGGGGATGGTCTGGATTTAATTGCAGATGCACAGGTGGATGCTATTGACATCTGTCTGCCGACCTATCTTCACGCAGAATATGCGGTTGCTGCTATGAAAAAAGGAAAAGCTGTGTTTATTGAAAAACCAGTATGTATGAAGAAAGAAGAAATGGAGCTTTTACTAAAAACAGAGGAAGAAACAAAGGTTCCGGTTATGGTAGGGCAATGTATCCGGCTGTGGAGTGAGTATGCCTGGTTAAAAGATGCAGTGAGCAGAAATGTCTATGGAAAAGTATGTTCTGCTGTGTTTAAGAGAGTAAGTCCGGCACCGACCTGGGCTTGGGATGGGTGGCTGCAAAAACCGGAGTGCAGCGGGACAGTTGCCATGGATATGCACATTCATGATGTAGACTTTGTAAGATATCTGCTGGGTGATCCCAAAGAAGTAAGTGCAAGTGTATCCAGGGACAGTAAAGGTGTAATACAGCAGATCTTCTCATGTTTGGATTACGGAAATCTTCCGGTTGCCATAGAGGCATGCTGGGATTATCCGGAAGCCTTTCCCTTCGAAATGTACTATCGCATTAAGTTAGAGGATGCAGCCATTGTATTTTCCTCTTCGGCCAGCCCTTCCCTGGTGGTTTACCCTAAAGCAGGA
This sequence comes from uncultured Robinsoniella sp., assembly GCA_900540475.1. Classification (GTDB taxonomy): domain Bacteria; phylum Bacillota; class Clostridia; order Lachnospirales; family Lachnospiraceae; genus Robinsoniella. The sequence continues at coordinate 49,381 of UQGG01000014.1, forward strand.
GGAAGAATCGTTCCGGAGCTTGAGAAAGAGTTTGAAAGTGAAAACGATATTGGGGGAAATGTGACCTCACTGGGAGGATATTACAATGAACTTAAATATTTTATGGATCGGATTAAAGCGTCAGAGCCGCCGGCGATTGCTACTTTAGCGGAATCTGTGAAATCTGTGGAGCTGGTTTTAACGGAAATAGAAAAAGCCGGAGGGATGATTGCCAATGGATAAAACATATGGTGTAGCCCTGATTGGCTGCGGACATATGGGAGAGGCTCATATCAGCAATATTTATTATAAGACAAATGTGAGGATGGAATATGTCTGCGACCTGGATCAAAACAGGGCGGCACTGTTTCAAAAAAAGTATGGAGTGCGTCTGACCTGTACTGATCCTGCGGCATGTATCCAGGATGAGAACGTAGATATCGTTATTATTGCAACATATCCAAGCACGCATTTAGAGCTTCTTAAGCTTTGTCTTAAAAATCATAAGCACGTTCTCTGTGAAAAGCCAATTGCAGGAAACCACGCGGAGGGGAAGGAATTTCTTAGACAGGTTAAAGAACATGCGGAATGTAAGGTATTAATCGGTCATATCCTCCGCCACAATGCCACATATCAAAAAGTGGCAGAGATGATTCAAGATGGTGCAATAGGAAAACCAATAGCTTTTCGAATGGTGCAGAACCATCACACCATGGACTGGGAAAAATATAAACGAATGCTTGGTGAAGCATCTCCCCTTTTGGACTGCGGCGTGCACTATGTGGATATTATTAAATGGTTTACCGGATCAGAAGTGAAGAAAATAGCTGCATCCGGTGCCAGAACAGAGCCGGATCTTCCGGAGGGAAGTTTTAATTATGGTTTAATGATGATGGAATTGGAAGATGGGTCCGTAGGATATTATGAAGCAGGATGGAGTAATACACTGTCAGCAGATAACTTAAAGGAATTTTCAGGACCCAGGGGAAGTATCCGGATTATTTACAGAAAAGACAGACAAACCCATCAGGAGGAAGGAGATCTGATCGAATATTATAAATTTCCTGAAAAAGTATATGAAATGATTAACGTTCAATGCCAGAGAAAGCCAACGGGGCGTCAGTTTGACCATCTGGTAAAGATGATAGAAACCGGTTGTAATGCAGTGCCTGATATAGATGAGGTGTATGAAAGCTTTGCTGTATGCCTTAAAGCGCAGGAACAGGTCTCAGAGGAGTATAAATAGATATTTATAGCTGCAGGGGAGCAGCGGAAACAAGGACGATAGTATGTCCGAATGTTTTCGCTGCTTTTTAATATCAAACTATTTTGTTCCCAGGGTTCTTATGTTTCTAAAGTGATTACGTTATGTTGCAATGTCTGAGTAAAGCTTCTAAGTATATATTAAAATTAATTTATTATATTAACCTAAAATCCAATTAAATAAAATAATAAAGGCAAAATAAGGAAAATAAATGGTTAAAATGTGTATAAATATAAGGATTATCCAAATTAAACTATACGATACGACGGAATAATATTATAAAATTAATTTAAAAATGTATTGACAATAGATAAATTATAGAATATTATATAAAAATAAGATGCAGACAAGGCATTATAAATAAAAATGATTTAATAAATATAAGACAGGAGGAACAGACATGAATGTTTTGGCGGTGGGGTGCCATCCGGATGATCTGGAAATTGCATGTGGAGGTACACTTGCAAAATATGTGGATCAGGGTGCAGATGTATATATGTGCCATGTAGCAAATGGAAATATGGGACATGTGGAGATATTACCGGAGCCTTTAGCAAAGCTTCGGGCAGTGGAAGCGGAACGGGCAGGAGAAGTGCTGGGAGTAAAAGAAGTATTTAATCTGGATGTGGGAGATATCCTGGTTAACCGGTTTGATTATGAAGCGGTGGATGCCCTTGCAGATATTGTCAGGTATGTGAAACCGGATGTGATTATAACGCATAACGATATGGATTATATGCAGGATCATATTGAGACAAGCAGACTTGCATTCAACAGCAGCTTTATTGCAACACTGGCACATAAGTCCGTGAAATATGCGGCGTTTAATGAATTTGTGCCAATTTATTTTATGGATACACTGGCGGGGGTGGATTTTATACCAACGCATTATGTAGATGTTACCGATCAGATTGAGAGAAAGTTAAAAGCCCTGTCGTGCCATGAATCTCAGATTAAATGGATGCTGGAGCACGATGGAATTGACTTTTTGGATATGGTGAGGACCTGCTCCAGATACAGGGGGTATCAGTGCGGGGCGGCATATGCAGAGGGGTATCGTCCGTGTACCGTTTATCCAAGGATGACGACAAAACAGTTGCTGCCATAATAAATGCAGACGACAAATCAGTTACAGCTGCAATAAACGCAGACGGCAAAACATTAGCAAAAACCATGTAATGGAAGAAAGGACAGGATTTTATGAAGATTAATTTTAACGAGACAGTTGGGGGAAGTTTATTAGAAGGATTTTATCCAAAGGGATGGGATATGGAGAAGATTGACCAGTGCTGCAGCCATAGACCGGAGGATATTGCAGAAAGACAGGATTTCTGGAATCCGGATTTTGATATTGCAGCATGTAAATCCGTAGAAGAATTTAATGTGAAACTGGGGCATGAAATTGCACTGGAGATCCGGGAGTCAAAGGAAAAGGGGCAGACACTGGCACTTATTTTACCGGTTGGTCCAATGGGGATGTATGAATGGATCGTTTATTATCTCAAGCGATGGAATGTATCCTGCGGACACCTGTACTGCTTTAATATGGACGAATGGGCAGACAAAGATGGAAATACGCTGGACAGCACAGACCCGGGATCCTTTCAGTATGCAATGGAACATGCATTCTATAATCCATTGGGAGAATTAACCGTACCGGAATCCCATAGAAATTTTGCAACAAAGGAAAATCTTCCTACATATCCGGAGAAGATTAAGAGCTTAAAAGAGCAGGGAGCAAGGCTGGTTACGGTTTACGGCATAGGCAGAATGTGCCATATTGCTTTTTGGGAACCACATTTTGCAGCAGAGTTTGATACAGATGAAGAATGGAAAGGACAGTGTTACAGGAAAGGCGCCCTGCTTCATCCACTGACGATTGAACAGAATGCGCTTACCAGCTTTAAGAGCAGGACAACTCTGGTTCCCTGTACGGCAAATACAATTGGACCCGGTTTATTTCTCCAGTCTGACCGAATGATCGGTGGAGCAGACGGTGCTTTTTCAAGAGGGATGCAATGGCAGGGAATGTCCCTTTGGATGACACTGCGTTACGGACCTGCAAGATGGGTTACCTCTTCTTATATTCCAACAGTTCCCGGGACACTTCTGTATCTGGAAGAATTAGCCGGACCATTGGTAGCAGAATGTAATTAAGGAGGAGCTATATGGGTGCAAAAAGTAACACACATGGAAAAAATGTTATGGAAGTACTGGCAAAGTTCTCCAAGGATTATATGTCCCTGGTTGCCATTTTGTTAATTGGAATTGTCTTTTCCATCGCTTCACCTTATTTCTTCAGCGGATCAAACTTTGCAAATATTTTGCTGCAGTCTTCCACGGTTGGTATTGTAGCGATTGGACAGGCACTTTTGATGATAACGGGGCAGGTGGATTTGTCACTGGGATACAATGTCTGTCTGACCGGCTGTGTATTTGCATATACAATGAAGTTTTTAAGCTTTAATCCTTATCTGGCGATTGTTGTTGCTTTGATTTTAGGTTTTGGAATAGGTGCAGCAAATGGAGCGCTTGTAGCTTATTGTAAATTACCGGCATTTATTGCCACTCTGGGTCTTCAGAATGTTTGTAAAGGTCTTGCAAAAATCATTACCAATGCTACTCCTATTGCGAATCTGCCAAATGAAATCTCTTTTATAGGAAGAGGATACATTGCGGCAATTCCTATTTGTGTTGTCATTATGATACTTCTGTACATTTTATTTTCGTTTATTATGCGAAAAACAAAATTTGGAAGAAATGTATATGCGGTAGGAGGCGGAACGGAAGCGGCTTTCTATTCGGGAATTAATACCAAAATGGTTATATTTTTATCCTTTGCAATAGCAGGACTTTTGGCTGCTGTTTCTGGTGTCGTACTCACCAGCAGGTTGAACTCCGCAGCCATCACAAATGGAAACCTTTATGAGTTTGATGCTTACATATCTGCCGCCATTGGAGGGGTCAGTCTGGCTGGTGGAAAAGGAAAAATTATTGGAGCTATGTTTGGTTCTATTTTCCTGATTACATTCTTTAATGGAATGACGATGTTGAATGTGGATCCATTCTGGCAGGACGTATTAAAAGGCGTTGTACTGATTATTGCAATTGGCCTGGATGTATTCCGTAACAGGAGAAAGCATTGATACGCCTAAAAGGAGGGGGTTTACATTGAAAGATATCATACTCGAATTAAAACATATTACGCAGGAATTTCCGGGTGTTAAAGCCCTGGATGATGTCAGTTTTGAAATTGAACGGGGAAAAATACACGCACTGGTTGGAGAAAATGGTGCCGGAAAATCTACGTTAATTAAGGTACTGGCAGGTATTAATGTACACTATCAGGGAGAGGTGATTTTTGAAGGTAAAAAATTCGCGGTTAAGAATCCTTATGCTGCAAAGGAATATGGAATCAGTGTGGTACATCAGGAGTTAAAACTGGCGGAGACACTCACCGTTGCAGAAAATATTTTTCTTGGACGTCTGAAGATGGATAAGGGAATGGTGGACTGGTCAGGCATGAAAAAGCGTGCGAGACAGATGCTGGATGATCTGGGGGTAGATTTGGATGAAGATGAAACAATAGATAATTTATCCGTTGCAAAAAAGCAGATTGTAGAGATCTGTAAAGCAATGAATTATGACTGTAAGGTGCTCGTTATGGATGAGCCATCCGCCGTACTTACCGATAAGGAACTGGATATTCTGTTTGAAATCATTGATAAACTGGTGAAAAAAGGTGTTACGATCATATACATTTCACATAAGATGGATGAGATTTTCAATATCTGTCAGAATGTCACTGTATTGCGGGATGGCAGGCATATTAAAACCATGTCCCTGGAAGGAGTGAAAAGACAGGAATTAATCAGTCTTATGGTAGGCAGGGATATGGGGATGGAGTATCCCAAAGAGATTATTAAAATTGGAGAACCGATCCTTGAGGTAGATCATCTCACCAGAGAAGGGGTATTCAGGGATGTATCGTTTCAACTTAAAAGAGGAGAAGTGCTGGGTGTTTCAGGCCTTGTGGGGTCAGGCAGAACCGAAATTATGAAGGCAATTCTGGGAATTGATAAGGCGACTTCGGGGACGGTAACTTTTAAGGGGAAAAGGATTGTAAACAGAAATTTTAAGGAAGCTATACAGCGGGGATTTGGACTCGTGCCGGAAGACCGTAAAAAGCAGGGACTGGTACAGATTTTCGCAGTCAGTGAAAATATCTGTATGGTTAACCGGAAAAGCGTAATTGAAAAGGGTTTGATCCGGAACAGACTGGTGAAAAAGGTATCACATGAATATGTGAAAAAATTAAATGTATCTACACCTGAAATCAGTACCGAAGTGCAGTATCTAAGCGGTGGTAACCAGCAGAAAGTGGTAATAGCGAAGTGGCTGCTGCAGGACAGTGAAATTATTATTTTGGATGAGCCTACAAGAGGAATTGATGTAGGTGCCAAATCTGAGATTTACAGGTTGATTAACCAGCTTGTAAAAAGTGGAAAGAGCGTGATTATGATTTCCTCAGAATTGCCGGAAATCATTGGTATGAGCGATAGGGTTATCATTATTCACGAGGGCAGGCTCGTAGGAGAACTGTCCAGGGAAGAACTTTCCCAGGAAAAAATCATGTCACTATGTGTTTAGCTGTTTTCTGCTGGAGAGCGGCAATCAAAGGGTCCTGGCAGATCACGAAATAAATACTGCCGGAGGGGTTTTAAACCAAGGAGGAAAACTATGAGTAAAATGATGAAGAAGGTAATGGCTTTATTATGTACAGCTTCTATAAGTGCTGCTATGCTGGCTGGATGCAGCAGTGGTAGTGAAAAACAGACTACAAAAGCTACGGATGGTGCAGCAAAAGAAACTACGGCGGCAGCAGGAGAAACAAAAGGGGAAACGCAGAAAGAAACTGCCAAAGCGGCTGATAGTGGTGAAAAGAAAAGAATTGGAATCAGCCTGGTTTATAAAGGGGATGAGTGGTGTGCGGCTGTGGACCAGGAATTCAGTAAGCAGGCATCAGAGTTTGGTTATGAAGTAAATATACAGGATGGAAACCTGGATAATGAGACTCAGGTGAAACAGATTGAAAACTTTATTACCCAGCAGTATGACTTGATTGCAGTTGACCCGGCAAGCCCGGAAGGCATTATACCTGCACTGGAAAAAGCTACTCAGGCAGGAATCCCGATTGTTGTATTTGATTCTGCAACGACCTATGAAGACATTGTGTCCTATGTATCCTGGGACAGCTATGAGACAGGAACCTTGATTGGAGACTATCTCCATGGATTAATTGAAAAGGATTATGGCGGTAAAGCCAATATTGCAGTTTTAACCATGGCAAGCCCGGTAAATATTGCAGATAGAATTAAAGGTGTAAAGGATGCTTTAAAAGATCTGGATATCACCTATGTAGCGGAGCAGGAATATGAAGGAAACCGTGAAAAAGCAGCAAACATCATTACTAATACTAAAGAAAATATTGACTTTGTAGTATCCGGTCAGGACAATGGCGCATGGGGTGCGGTATCGGCATTGCAGGCATTGAATAACACTACAACGAAATGCTATTCTATGGGTGCTTATGGTACAGAACCATTTGATGCATTAAAAGCAAATGATTCCAATTACCAGGGTACGGTAGCAGTATCTCCAAGTAAGCTGGTAAAGGCTACATATCAAGTTATGGATGACTATTTTGCAGGTAAGACAGATATTCCGAAGGTTGTTAACATTGACCTGGATCTGGTAACTACAGAAAACATCGATGAATATCTGAGTAAATAGGATTTGTAAGGCTCTTTATCTGTAAATCGGTTAAAGAGCCTTTCCTGCATTTCAAAACAAAAGAATGATCAGTTGTTAATGGCAGTTGTGAGTCATGAAAGAAATAGGGGTGAAAGAATTACATTGGATTAACGCAGGGTGCCTGCGACTTCCATGGGGTTAGATTGAAAGACAAATAAAATAGAAAGGATGCCACGGTATAGTTCTTTCAATCTGTTAAGTTGTGGCAATATTGCAGAAAAACCGGCAATATGAAATGGGTATAAAGATGAATAATATTGTTAGATGGGGGATTGTAGGTGCAGGAGGAATAGCGAGGAGAAGGACAATACCTGCAATAAATGAAATACCAAATGCATCCATTCAGGCAGTTATGGATACCAATACCAACGGTATGATTGACCTGATGAAGGAATACGATATACCTGATGTATATGGCAATATCGATGATATGCTGAGAAATGCAGATATTGATGCAGTTTATATTGCATCGCCTGTGTTATTTCACAAAGATCAGGCTATAAAAATACTGGAGGCAGGAAAACATTTGCTGATTGAAAAACCGCTGGGCATCAATGCATCTGCAGCTAGAGAAATTATGGAGTGTGCCAAAACAAAAAATGTCTGTGCGGGAGTGGCGATGGTAATGCGTTTTCACGAGGGGCACCAAAAAATCAGAGAAATGATCAGGAGCAAAGATCTGGGTGAAATTGTTTCCTGCAGAGCCCAGCTGACCTGCTGGTTTCCGCCAATGGAAGGAAACTGGCGGCAGAATCCTGCAATTTCCGGTGGTGGTGCACTTATGGATATGGGAATCCACTGTATAGACCTCATGAAGTACCTGATGGATGACCGGGCTGAAAAAACAGTGGGCATTATTGAAAACAAAAGCTTTGCTTATGCAGTTGAGGACTCTGCATCCTTTATGTTAAAGATGAAAAAGGGAGCGACCTGCTATATTGATGCTTATTTTAATATACCGGATCAGGCAGCAAAATGCTTTCTTGAAATCTATGGGACCAAAGGAAGTATTATTGCAAATGGTACAATTGGACAGGATGGCTGCGGGGAAATAAAAGTCTGCATGGAGGAGGAAGATAAAGGATATGAGAGCAATCAGATTCGAAATCAGCAGACAGAGGCAAAGACTTTGGAGTTTGAAAATATAAATATGTACGCAAAACAGCTGAATGAATTTTCCGAATGCATACTAAAAGGAACAGAGCCAAGAACAACAATGGAAGATGCTTATGATACGATGAAAATTATTGATGCAGTTTATCAGTCATCAAAGGAAGAGAAGATGATCTATCTATAAACTTATGTGGGCGTATTGACAAAAGGAAGGAATGATTATACACGTTTTTAGCACTACTGCGTAAAATTCCATACACGTCATTTGCAAGCTTAATTTTGCGGTAGATTAGCTCTGAATTCAGGTTACATTGATCGGTTACATATCCGTAAATGTGACCTTTATTTGGAACAAATCTACCACAACGAATTTACCACAAACTGCGCACACAGCTGACAGAAAGGGATTTTCAAACATGTCTGTAATTATGCAGCAGGGAAATTAAATAGTCAGGTTGCCGGTAAATAACTGGTCTAATATCACACAGACAGATCCGTACAGCGGACTGTTTTCTTCAAATTTTGTTTTATGAAGGGTGATGGTGCGGTTATTTCGGAAGATACTGATCTGATTAAGGGTATACGCTATGGATGCCAGTATTTCATCCGGGAAATATACGGCTGAGTGGCCAAATACGACCGTACTGATATCAATTATATTAATCAGGTTATTTAAAGCATAGGCAAGCTGGTCAGATATGTTTTGCAGGATCGAGTATGCTTTTACCGATGTGGTACAGTATTCCATGGTTTCCCGAAAGGTAGTTAATTTGGTACCGCAGGCCTCATTGATTCTTTGAATAATTACAGGGGCACTGGCATACAGTTCCAGGCAGCCCCGGTTACCGCAATTACATTTTGGACCTTTAAAATCAATGGTAGTATGTCCAAGTTCTCCGCAGGAACCGGTAAGGTTATTTAATAATTGTTTGTTTGAAACAATAGCAGAAGCAATTCCGTTTGTAATGCCTATATAAAGGAAGTTTTCTTTTTGCTGTCCGATACCATAATACATTTCGCAGAGAGCAGCAGCCTGCATATCATTTTTTACATACACGGGGATATTAAATCTGGGTGACATATAGCTTTTAATGTCCATTTCTTTAATATTGAAAAAGTTCGTTACATTTTTAATTACACCGTGAATGGTATCCACTACGCCGATTGTAGAAATTCCAATACCAAGCACCGGACGGTCGGTGAGGTGAAGCAGGTATTCAGCAAGCCGGTAGGTTTTTTCCAAAATTGTTTCAGAAGTTTCATTTTCTTCGAAATCTTCCTGCTTTGCAGCTACCAGTTTCAGGCTCAGATCACTTAAGATTCCAAATAAAAAGTCTTTTGAAATCCAGATGCCGGCAACTACGGGGGAAGTAGGAGAAATTGTAAGCATTTTTGGAGTTCTGCCAAGGTTTTTGGAGTCAGAGGAGGCCTCCGATTCCACTATAATATTCTGCTGTAAAAGCTCAGAAGTAATATTGGTCAGAGTCATGGAAGTAAGCTTTGAACGCTGTGCAAGGCTATTGCGCGTAGTTCCGTTTCCTGTAGCTATTAACTGTAATATTAAAGCGCGGTTATATTCTTTTACGCCAATTAGATTTAATCCTGATTTTTTCATAACTTTTTATCCTTTATTTATAAAAATATTTTATTATATGTATTGTAACCCATTTTTGATAGTGTGTAAACCACAAAAACAGTAACATAAGGAAAGGCAGGAGTATGGGAAGAAATTATTTTAATCGAAGAAACTATGGATGTAGAATAAAAGAATTTACGATTGATGGATACCGCCATTTGACGCTGGAGAATAATCTGCTGAAGATTGGAATCGCCTTGGACAAAGGAGCGGATATCTACGAATTTTTATATAAGCCTAAGGATGTAGATTTTATGTTCAGCTGGGGCTCTCACATGAATAGTGATATAGTTCCGGGCGTTGCTTCTGGTAGCGGTAATTTTATGGACTATTATGAAGGAGGCTGGCAGGAATTATTTCCAGGAATAAGCTGTGGAAGTCAGGTAAATGGAGCTGAAATGGGAATGCATGGTGAGGTTGCGCTGCTCCCATGGAAAATGGATGTGATTGAGGATTCAGAGAAAAAGATAACCGTAGAGTTATCGGTAGCAACGCTTCGTTTTCCATTTATTCTGAAGAAAACGCTGACACTTCTGGAAAATGATGCAGTACTGTATGTAGAGGAAGAAATAATCAACACCGGTATGCAGACAATGCAATATCAGTGGGGACATCATCCCGCCCTTGGCGGTAATTTCCTGGATGAAACCTGCGAAATCATAGTAAAAGGAAAACCTGCTGTAAAAGGGGTACAGGCTGATCTGGGTTCGGTAAGCTGTCTGGCAGCAGGGCAGGAAGGTACCTGGCCTGTAGTGTCTGACCTGTCTGGAAATCATTTTGATTTAAGCAAAGTAGAGCCGAAGGAAAGCAAAACATACAGGGAGTTTTCACTGTCAAATTTAGAAGAAGCAGAATTTGTGGTTAAAAATAACAGACTGCAGCTTGGTTTTGGAATGAGGTGGGAAAAGGATGTATTTCCAAATTTATGGGTATGGCAGATGTATGGAGGAGGATTTGATTATCCGTTCTATGGAAAGGCATATACATTGGCATTGGAAATGTGGAATTCTCTGCCCGGAGGATTGAGTGAAGCGATAAAACAGAAAACAGCTGCAAGTATTGGTCCTGCTGAAAATAGAAAGACAAGTTTTCAGGTTTTTATAACCTTGTCGGATGAATAATAGATGAAAGTGAGGTTTGAGAATGGAACAATCGTTAACAGAAAAGTGCATGGAAGAAGAGAAAAAATATCAGTTTTCCTGTTTTTCTCACGAAGATGCTTTTAATATGGGACTAGAGCTGCTGAAGTTTAGCCAGGAAAGGAAAGAAGTAGTAGCAATTGAGATTCGGATTAATCAGGTTAGTGTTTTTAAATATCTGCCGGATGGAACCGGAATGTTTCATGAAATGTGGCTGAAAAGAAAAAGTAATATGGTAGGTGTAATGGAAATGAGCACCCTGAGAGCATATGCTCAGCTGGAAGAAAATCAAGAAGATATGATAAAAGACTGGATCTTAGATCCAAAAGACTATGCGGCTTGTGGAGGAGGATTTCCAATACGTTTAAGGGGAGGCAGCATAGTGGGAACAATTTGTGTGTCAGGACTACCACATTTAAGAGATCATGCAATCTTAATAGGGGGAATAAGTAGATTTCTGGATAGTTAATTATAAGAAAATGCAAAGTATAAGTTGACAAAAAAGAAAATAAGGTATAAGATAAAGATACAAAGGCAGTCGCCTTCACAAGTGTGACTTCCACTATGGTAAATTAAAAATAATCACCCGCTACTTTGGAGGCAGGGGTGATTATTTTTTTGTATCTTTATGTTTAGAGTAAAGAAGAATAGAAACAATCAAAGAAGCTAAATTTATGATGATCATAAATTCTTCATAAGTACTCATACTACCACCTCCCTTCGGAAGTGGAAATCACCCTGACACCAGTTCCAAAATGATGTAAACTAAATTTACTTTTTAAAGCCTGGAACAGAATCAAGCCCCCTTTTCTAACATTAATTCATACTAATTCTTACTCAAAATGCAAAAAATGTTACTTTTTTTGCATGAACAGAAAAATATTACCTTAAAGCGAAATATTTTCCTCTAGTAAATTTGTATAGCCGTTGTTATTCTAAATGTGAACAATTTGTGAAAATTTTAAAAATGAATTTGTTCACGAAATTAGGAAGTGATAAATTGATGATTGAAAATGAACGAATGACTTAAAAATCGTTATGTTAACTAAAAAAGTCTTCAGACCATCATATTCCCCGCAAAGATATGATCTCATTTTCTGAATAAACAGTCATAAGCATTTTCATTTGTGTACAATCGTACCGCTTATTTCTGTCATCCTTTATTTCCCATAAAGTGTTTCACTTCCTAATAAAACTGAATAGTGGAGGTAGAAGTCGTGAAACTAAGAAGAAGATTATTGTCATGTTTATTGGCGACAGCAGTAACTGTTACATCGATCACACCAATTACCGCAGCAGCATCCCAGGGGAATCTGCAAATTGGAAGCTTAAAGGTAAATTATTTAAGTGAGCCATTGGGGATTGATGATGCACAGCCTATATTTAGCTGGGTCTTAGCATCGGATGGGTATGATAAGGGGCAGTCTGCATATCGTGTTATTGTTTCTTCAACCAGAGAAGGTGCAGAGAGACACGAGGGTGATGTGTGGGATTCAGAAAAGATCGAAAATCAAAACAACTACAATATTACCTATCAGGGAAATCAGCTCCTTTCCCGTACATCTTATTACTGGGCAGTTCAGGTCTGGGATGAAGATGGAAATGATAATGGATGGAGCGCCGTATCCAGCTTTGAAACAGGAATCATGTCTATGGATGAGTGGAATGGTGAATGGGTAGGTATTAAAAATACAGATATGAACTTCCAGGGTGCCAATTGGATCTGGCGAAGAGATGGAAGTGATTTCAGCGGAGCACCGGAAGGGGTTCAGTATTTCCGAAAAGGTTTTAAAACAGATAAGACGAAAACTATCAGCAATGTCAATATAGGAATTACAGCTGATGATGAATATGAACTTTTTGTTAATGGGCAAAAAGCAGGAGAGAACGGCGGTGTAGATTCCTGGAAGAATGGTAAATTATATGATATTACAAAATTAATTTCTGCAGAAGGTGAAAATGTAATAGCAGCGTCTGCACATAATACCTCCAGAGGATATGCCGGATTACTTGCCAAGGTCGAGGTTCTGTACAATGATGGGACAAAGGATACCTATGTTACAGATAATTCCTGGAAACTAAGTAAAACAAAAGAAGAAGGATGGAGTGATCAGAATTATAACGATTCCGGGTGGACGAATCCCGATCAGTCCGAACCATATGGTAATGCCCCATGGAACAGCGGCGTTGCTCCTAACGCAGAAAATGCATTTGCTGCAACAGTTCTTCGAAAAGAGTTTCAGGCAAAAAAAGGTGCGATTAAAGATGCAAAAGCCTATGTTTCCGGTCTAGGGTTTTTTGAATTAAAAATAAATGGACAATTACCGGATGACACCTTATTGAATCCGGCAAATACTCAGTATAACCAGACCTCTCTTTATAGGGTATTTGATGTAACTGATTTAGTAAAAGAAGGAAAAAATGCCATTGGCGTAGAGCTTGGCAACAGCTTTTACAATGAGACCTGCTCCGTATGGAACTGGCAGGATGCAAGTTGGAGAGATGCCCCTAAGCTTCGTATGGAACTTGAGATTGAATATGAAAACGGGGAAAAAGAAACTGTGGTAACGGATGAGTCCTGGAAAGCCACCAAAGAAGGTCCGATCACAACCAACAGCATTTATTATGGTGAGACCTATGATGCAAGAAAAGAATTAAATGGTTTTGATCTGGTTGATTATGATGATGAAAACTGGGGTGCTGTACAGTTAATGGATGCCCCGGAAGGAAAGTTAAAAGCGCAGATCATGGAACCAATCAGACGTACCAAAGAAATGCAGCCTTCTGAAATTACAAAGCTGGAAAATGGTTCTTACGTTTTAACCATACCGGAGATGCTGGCTGGATGGGTCAAACTGGATATCAAAGGAGCCAGTGCAGGAGATAAAGTTACCATCACCTATGGTGAGAAATTAAATGCTGACGGCCAGGTGCAAAAGCTCGGCGGTAAAGACGGTGTAAATTCCGGCTGGTGGCCGCGTGCTTATAATCAGCAGGACAATTATATCTGTAAAGGCGGAGAGGACGTAGAAACCTTTGAGCCGAAATTCAGTTATAAAGGTTATCAATATGTACAGGTTGACGGGTATCCGTCAGAGCTTACAGCAGAGGATGTAACCTGCTACCGGGTAAGCAATGATATGGAGGATACCGGATCATTTGAATCCTCAGATGAACTGTTTAACAAAATGCATCAGATGATGATTACAACCATGAAGAACAATATGCAGGGAAAACCAACCGATACACCGGTCTGGGAAAAGAATGGCTGGCTGGGAGATGCAAATGTTGCCCTGGAAACAATGAGCTATAACTTTGGTTTTGTAAATATGTTAAAACAGTTTGTGGAAACAATGGAAGATTGCCAGAACGAATTTGATAATGTTCCGAATATGGTTCCGACACAGGGCTGGGGAAATGATAATACAGTTGTATGGAATTCTATTTTCGTATTTGGTGTAGATCAGATGATTGCTACCTACGGAAATGAAAGTTATCTGTACGAACAATATGATGCAATGCGCAAACTGGCATTAAAAGATATCGAAGAGAGCAGGAAAAATGGATGGACATGGTCAGACGGACAGCTTGCTGACTGGGTATCACCAATGGGACAGGGAGATGATGACCAGGATTTACAGTATTCTGAAAGTCCAAGCGAGGGTTCCGGTATCTGCGGCACTGCATTTGCTTATCACTTGTTAGATGTAATGGCAGATCTTGCTGACCGTATAGGAAAAACAGGAGATGCGGCAGAATACAGAGCAGCAATGGAAAAGATGTATACAGCATTTAATGAAAAATTCTATGATGCAGAAAACCAGATTTACCGGACATTAACCTGGTCCCAGCAGCAAAACAGAAGCAGATACCGTCAGACGTCTCAGCTGGTACCTCTGGCATATGGGCTGGTGCCTGATGAATATAAAGACGGTGTTCTAACCAATCTGGTAAATGACATTAAGGATAAGAACTACCACCTGGATACAGGATGTGTGGGATCCAAATTTATTCTTCCGGTACTGACAGACAATGGTTATGCGGAGGTAGCTTATAAAGTAGCACAGCAGAAATCTTATCCAAGCTGGGGATTCATGGCAGACAGAGGTACTTCCCTCTGGGAAATGTGGGAAACAACATCCCGATCCCTGGGACACTATTTCCTGGGAACCTACGATGAATGGTTCTACAAAGGAATCGGCGGCATCAAGGATATGCAGGACGGTTATAAAACCGTTACCATTGAACCAGCATTAAATGCATCACTGACTTATGCAAAAACAGGTGTGAATACCGTACGCGGTCAGCTGCAGAGTGACTGGACCTTAAATGAAGATCAGGGCGTATTCGATATTCAGGTTCCGGTTGGGACAACAGCGGAAATTATTCTACCGACTAATGATAAGAGCCAGATACTATGCAATGGTCAGGCTTTAAGTGACACACTGGATGGAATCCATGCAGTAACTGAGGAAGCAGGAAAAGTACATATTGAAGCAGGATCAGGAATTTACAAATTTGAAACCAGTGTGAAGTTAACCAGCGTTGAAAAAATAAAACTGAAAAAAGCAATTTTAGATGCAGGAAGCTTAAAGCAGCTGGATTATGAAATGGAAGCCTGGACAGAATTTAAGGCAGTTCTGGATGATGCAAAAGCATTAAATGCAGATCCGGATGCAGCTCAGGAAGATGTAGATGATATGGTAATAACCCTTACAGATGCCACAGCAGAATTAAAGCTTCACGTAAATAAAAGCAGGGAAGCATTAAAAGAAGCAGTAAAAAATGCTGATGATAAAGCAAACCCCGTTGCAGCACCGGTTCGCTACGCGGATGCCTATCAGGCAGCATATGATGCAGCTAAAGCAGGATGTACCGATGTGGCTTTAACAAACGAACAGATGGATCAGCTGGTGGTAAATCTCTCTGATGCTGAACAGGAAATGAAAAGTAACTCATTCCAGAACCTGGCGTTAAACGGAAAGGTAACATATTCCAGCTCACATGATGATTTATACTGGGGATGGGGAAGCAAACTGATCAACGACGGGGACAGAAAAAATATAAATAAGGATGGTGAGTACACCGGATATTCCAGTAATACCGGCGATGCCAAGTCAAAAGACCATGAAGAGTGGATAAGCATTGACCTTGGAGCAGTAAAAGATATCAATGCAGTAGCAATCTACCCGGCTGTTAAAAACCCGGCAGAGAAAAATTCAGGCTATGGATTCCCGAAAAACTTTGATATTCAGGTATCCGAAAATGGTAAAGACTGGACAACGGTAGTTTCGAAAGAAAACTATCCGGTACCAGGCTATGAACCGGTCAGCTTTACCTTTGGATCTACAAATGCGAAATATGTAAAATTATTTGCCAGGAATTTAAATCCAAAGTCAAACGATCATGATTATTATTATTTGCAGCTTAGTGAATTTGAAGTCTACCACAGCGAAAATACGGTAGAAGATATAGCATTATCCTCTTATGAGTCACCGAAATCCACAGCAGTCTATGGAGAACCACTGGTGGATATGGCTGATATCAAAGCATCCATTAATGGCAGCGTGAATATCACCGGTAAATGGTCTGTTGAAAGCCAGGACGGAACTGCAGTTGATCTTAACAAGAAACCGGAGACAGGGAAATATAACGTGAAGTTAACATTCCAGGCACCAAATACTTATATCTTCTCCAATACACTTGCAGGAACAGCTGAGGATGGCGCAAAAGTCACTGTTGAAGGAAGCGGACAAAAATTAGTTTATACGTATCTGACGGAAGTTGTGAAAGCGGCAGCACCTGTTGTAGAAGAGCAGAAACTGTATTTTGTATATGCAGCAGGTGGTAATGGCGAGATTTCCATTGCTGACGTTATGAAACAGTATCAGCCATTTGTAAAATTCGAAGTGGGACATGCTTCAGATGAACATAAGATACTTGGATCAGATATTACAGTTGATGAAAATGGACTTCTGAGCCTGTCAGTTAACACCGATGGTGAGATAGGGCAGACTGCAGTAATCCCGGTAACCGTAACAATGAAGAACTATGAAGATACGGTAGTAAACGTAAGCATCAACCTGACGGATAAAATCCCGGTAACGGTAAAGAGCAATGCAAAAAATGTAATCTATACGGGAAGTGCTTATGAAGGACTGGAAACTCCAAGTGCAGAAATCACGGAAACAGGAGAAGCATATACCGGAGAATTTATCATCACTTACAATACCGAAGATGGAAGCGCTCCGGTGAAAGAAGGAAATTATACCGTAACGGTTACACCAGAAGATCCGGCATATGCAGGTCAGTGGACAGGCAGCTTTACCATTTCTCCGTCACTGGAATCGGTAGAAGCACAAATTGATCATCCGGAACTGTTCTGGGATGAAGAAGCACAGGTTACAGGAGTTGCGGCAATTGGATCTGACGGAAACAAAATGAATCTGGCAGGTGCTGATATTGCATATCGCTCAGAGGATACCAATATTGCCATCGTGGATGAAAATGGAAAAGTTTCTGCAAGAAATGCAGGAAATACAAAAATCATTGTTACGATTACCATAGGCGAAATGGAAAAATCCGGAGAATTTGCAGTAACGGTATCCGAAATACCGGTAATCAATCCGGTACTCGCATCTAAAACAACCACCAGCGTTACACTGGAAACGATAGAAGGATATGAATATGCAGTTCAAAAAGCAAATACAGAGCCAGTATTCAGGCATGTTGCAGAATTTAAGGACTTAGAGCCGGGAACCGCCTATGTGTTCTGTCAGAGGATTGCAGCAACAGATACACATGATGCAGGAAGTATAAGTGAAGCGCTAGAAGTATCAACGGATAAAGAAAAAATCCAGGGAACGGTTATTTTAAAAGGAACTGCTAAAGAAGGTGAGAAATTAACCTTAGATACAACCGGTATTAAGAATAAAAAACCTGGTGATTTAAACATTACATGGAAACGCGGGAACCAGGAGATAAAGGGTGTAAACGGAACCACATATGCTCTTACAAAAGCAGATGTAGGATATAAGATTTCTGCTGTGGTAACGGCAGAGAATCTGGAGGGATTACTGACTGCAGTAACAGCTGCCAATGTTCTCCCGTCAGTTACACCGCCGCCTGCAAAGGTTGAAGCAGACAAAGTAAGCCTGAACAAGTCCAGTGTCAGCATTAAGAAAAATAAATCAGTGAAACTGACAGCTCAGGTATCTCCTGCTAATACAGCAGATAAAACCATTACCTGGAAGAGCAGTAAATCTTCCATTGCCAGTGTCGATAAAAATGGAAAAGTAACCGCAAAGAAAGCAGGTAAAGTAACAATTACAGCAACAACTTCCAACGGAAAGTCAGCCAGCTGTAAGATCACCGTAACTACGGATCCTACTAAGATAAAATTAAATGCAAGCAAAAAGACATTGGGCAGAAAGGAAACTTATACTTTAAAAACAACGCTCGTGCCATCAACGGCTGTGACCAGCAAAATCAAATTTACAAGCAGCAATAAAAAAGTTGCAGAAGTTGATAAAAAAGGCAGAGTAAAGGCCATAAAAGAAGGAACTGCAGTTATAACGGCTATCACAGCAAACGGTAAAAAAGCAACTTGCGACATCACCGTTAAGAAAGCACCTTCTTCCATTAAATTGAATGTTGGTAAGACAAAGACCCTGAAAAAAGGAAAAACATTCAAACTAAAAGTAACCCGCAGTACCGGCAGTGCTGGAAATGTTACCTTTATTTCTAAAAATGAAAAAGTGGCAACGGTCAGTTCCTCCGGGAAGATTAAAGCAATCAAAAAAGGAAAGGCGAAAATCACAGCAAAAACTTTTAATGGTAAAAAAGCAGATGTAGTAATTACAGTTAAGTAATCTAAACAGCAAAGTACACAGGGATAGAAATATCCTGTGTTACTTTGCTACTGTGCTTTGCATTTAATATGCAAAATAATTATTTAATATTACTAATTTATATTTTGCAGGCAGACAACAGCTGCCGGCAGAAGGAGAGAAAACGTATATGGGAAAAAAGAGGATGAGAAAGAAACTGTCAGCATGGTTATTGGTAATTTGTATGGTTATGCAGTTGTTTACAGGTCTTGGCGTGGAAGCAGAAGCATCGGAAGGAGCATTTTCAGTATATGAGTTAGAATGTGAATCTGCGGTAAATCCCCTGGGGATTGATGAAAGTACACCAAAACTCAGCTGGAAATTGAATTCATCACAAAGAGGTGTTATGCAGACATCCTATCGGATCATGGCTGCAACCAGTAAAGATAATTTGGATGCAGGAAATTATGATGTCTGGGACAGTACAGTGGTAGAGAGTGACCAGTCCGCTGAGGTTGTCTACGGGGGTAAGGCATTAGAACCGGGAACCAGATATTACTGGAAAGTCCAGGTTACAGATAATAAAGGAAACACAGCTGTATCAACAGAAGAAGCTTATTGGGAAACAGGCCTGATGGGAACTCCATGGGATGCAAAGTGGATCGAGCTGGATATGGGAGCAGCACCATCACCGGAAAAATATTCGGTAGAAATGGATTTTCGGATTATCAATGATGATGCAGGAATCATTTTTGCAGGAAAAGACAACTCAAACTTCCTCATGTGGCAGATTAATACCTTTGAAAAAAAATTCAAAGGAGTAACCAGCTTCAGACCTCATCAGTGGGTAAAAGGGGCAGCGGCATGTATCGATGAATTTACAATTGAAGATGTTATTCCGGCAGAAGCCCAGAAGGAACAGCATCATATTAAAATTGAAGTGGACGGCAATCAGATTACAACGTTTATCGATGACACTCAGATTGACCAGAGAACAAGCGACTATGCAGCTTATGGAAAATTGGGCTTCCGTCAGACTTACAATCCTGGTGACTGTGATGAACAGGCAGCCTATGACAATATAGTGGTGAAAGACGGTGCAGGAAATATTATGTTTTCTGACAACTTTGACAGCGGAATCAATAATAATTTCAGTATTGGAAATATTGATTCAGGTGAACTGGTTGTAACAAATGCGCTGGGGCTGCAAAACGATGCCAAAGCGGCAGCACCAATGTATCGAAAAGACTTTGAAGTTGAAAAACAGGTAAAGAAGGCTACCGTGTACGCTTCCGCGCTTGGAATCTATGAACTGGAAATGAACGGACAGAAGGTGGGAGATGATTTCTTCAATCCCGGATGGACGAATTATGAATTAAATCAGGATGACCGGAATTATGTTATGTACCAGGCATTTGATGTAACCGATATGATGCAGGATGGTACCAATGTAATTGGAGCCATAACCGGTCATGGATGGTATTCCGGTAAACTGTTTGTAGGTGGAAAAGAACGCTATGGAAAAGATTCAAAACTGCTCTGCCAGTTAGAAATTGAGTATGCAGACGGAGAAAAAGTAAAGATATCCTCAAATGCTGACTGGGTTGCCAGCGGAGACGGACCAATTGTATCAGATGATTTCCAGATGGGTGAAACCTATGACGCAACCAGAGAGATGCCAGGATGGTCAGAAGCAGACTTCAATTTCCAGGGCAGCTGGAATCCGGTCAAAGAGTCTGGTTATGACGGCGATATTGTAGCTCATATGGGACCCGGGGTAAAGGTGATCAAAGAAATAAAGCCCATATCTGTAAATGAACAGGCAGAAGGTACCTACATTTTTGACCTGGGACAAAACGTTTCCGGATTTGCCAGAATGAATGTAAACGGAGACGCAGACACGGTAGTTAAGCTGCGTTTCGGTGAGATGCTGCAAAATGACGGAAGTCTGTATACTGCAAATTTAAGAAGCGCGGCAGCAACAGATTACTATACCTTAAAGGGTGATCCAAATGGGGAAACATGGCAGCCGCGGTTTACATTCCACGGATTCCGTTATATTGAGGTAACAGGTTATCCGGGAGTACCTACTGTGGATGACATTACAGGTGTGGCAATCAGTTCCCTGCAAAATACAACGGGAAGCTTTACCACATCAAACGAAGATGTCAATCAGCTTCAGAGCAACATTACCTGGGGCCAGTTAGATAACTTCATCAGTGTACCTACGGATTGTCCACAGAGAGATGAACGTCTGGGATACACAGGAGATTCACAGGTGTTTGTCCGAACGGCAGCAATGAACCAGGATGTGCAGACATTCTTTGAAAAATTTATGATGGATGTCACCACAAACCAGAGGGCAGACGGAGCAATTGCGGACTGGACACCGAATTATGTAACACCCGGAGATGGACTGAGCGGTTCATTCGGAGCTTCCGGCTGGGGAGACGGCGTTATTATCATCCCATGGACCATGTATACCACTTACGGTGACACCTCCATTATCCGGCAGAGCTACGAAGGAATGAAAGGATGGATCCGGTATTATCAGAATTTGGAGACCAAAGATCATCTGGTAGAGGGCTGCGGAAATAATTATGGAGACTGGTTATCGGTGGGAGCAGATACCCCTATTGACTTAATCTGTACCGGTTACTATGCGTACAGCTGTGATTTATTTTCAAAGATGGCAGAGGCAATTGGAGAAACAGAAGATGCCGCTATATACCGCAATTTATTTGAAGAGATTAAAGAAGGATTTAACAAGGCATTTGTTGATGAAGAAGGGCATGTAGGAAATGGGACACAGACCAGTTACCTTATGGCACTGAAGTTCAATTTATTAAAAGACGATGAAGCAAGGAAAAAAGCAGCAGCATATCTTGTGGAAGACATTAAGAATAAGAACTGGCATTTATCAACCGGTTTCATGGGTGTTGCTTATCTTTGCCCGATGCTGACTGAGATGGGTTATGCAGATGTGGCATACCGCCTGTTATTACAGGATACTTATCCATCCTGGTTATACAGCGTAAGAGCCGGTGCAACCACAATCTGGGAGCGCTGGAATTCTTATGATTATGAGACGGGACAGTTTGGAGATGTGGGCATGAATTCCTTTAACCACTATTCCTTAGGTTCTGTAGGAGAATGGTTCTACAACTACGTAGCAGGTATCTCATACGATGAGAAAAATCCAGGATACAAGCACTTTAACTTAAAACCTTATCCCGGCGGCGGTTTAAGCTATATAGACAGTTCCTTTGAATCTGTTTACGGAAATATCGAAAGCAGCTGGAGCTACGGGGATAATGACAGTTTCTTCATGAACGTAACCATTCCTGCAAATAGTACCGCAACCGTTTATGTGCCTGCCGAAAACAAGGATCAGGTATTGGAAAATGGAATTTTGGCAGCGGAGAGTGAGGGGCTTACCTTTGTAAAAATGGAAGACGGAAAAGCAGTATTTGAAGCCGGTTCCGGACAGTACCAATTCACAACCGTACTTAGAAAACAAGTTGTTTTAAACATTTTGGATGACAATGCAAGTCAGTCAAGCATGGTAAGTATCAACGGCGGAGAGCCTCAGAAATTACCAATCATTGAAAATGTATATGTTGGCGACGAGGTTACATTAAGTGCAGTACCTGTAAATGATGTGGATTATCAATTCACAAAATGGTATGGAGAAGGTTTTGAAGATGACAGTTCAGAAATCACCTTACAGATCCATGAAGAGACAAAGCTTGCAATTCAAAACAGCCGCATAGAAAGAGAAAACCTGGCACTTTCCAAAAAAGCAGATGCAAGTACTTCTATTTCCAATGGCGACTGGGGAATTCAGAATCTTAATGACGGACAGTTAATCTCGGTAAAAGGAAGCCTTGGATTTACATCAAATGGAACAAATAGTGCGGATGCAGACCACTGGGTAGAAATAGATCTGGGAGAGGATATGGATTTTAACAGGATTCATTTATATCCCAGAACTGATGCATTTACAGCGGATGGAAAGACACCGTCCTTCCCCAAGGATTTCAGTGTTGAAATCTGTAAAGAGGGAGAGAGCAAGTATACCACTATTGCAGAATATACCGATTACCAGGCACCTGCAGGGAAACCGGCTGTGCTGAAGTGGGAAGAGGGTGTATCTGCCAGAAAAGTAAGGATTCATGTAACCAGAGTTGGCAATCCGCCGGCTGGTGAAATTCATTATTTCCAGTTAGCAGAGATGGGCATTTACAATCAGGCTGCGTTACAGTCACAGAAATTAAAAGAGACAATCCAGCAGGCAACAGCATTTGAAGGGAAAGAATCTGAGTATACAAGTTCCAGCTGGAAGGCATTTAGCAAAGCACTGAAACATGCAGAAAAAGTACTTCTAAATGAAAATATTACGCAGAGTGAATTAGATGCAGCAGCACAGACATTACAGGATGCAATCAAAGGACTGATGCAAAGAGCAGACAAGACGGCACTGAAAAATGCCATTGAGGAAGCAGAAGAATACCTGGCTCAGGAAGCCAAATATACAGCGAAGAGCTTTGGAATTTTAAAACAAAAACTGGAAGAAGCAGTTCAGGTAATGGAACAAAAAGATGCTATCCAGAAAGAAGCGGATGAGGCACTAAAAGGGATTCAGTCAGCAATAAAAGGACTGGTACCGGCAGGGGATCATCAGGCTCCCTCCACTCCGGGAAATGTAAAAGCATCCGGTATTACAGAAAATGCCGTTACGATTAGCTGGAATGCATCCACAGATAATACAGGTGTGGAAAAATATCTGGTAAAAAATAAAGATACCGTAGTATCAACGGTAACAAACGGTACAAAAGCAGAAATAAAGGGGCTGGCTCCCAACACAGCATATACATTCACTGTATATGCATGCGATAAGGCTGGAAATGTATCCGGCGGAGCAAATGTAACCTTTAAAACCCTGAATAAGATCCAGGTAACTGCAGTATCCTCAGTAAAACTGAATTACAGCAGTCTCACAATAAAAGGCAAAGGAACAAAACAATTAAAAGCAGAAGTTCTGCCCGGCAATGCAGCCAATAAGAAGGTTTCCTGGAGATCTTCCAACAATTCCGTTATCTCAGTAGATGCAAACGGAAAAGTAACCGCTAAAAAAGCAGGGAAAGCAACAGTCACAGTAAGGAGCGCCGACGGTGGAAAAGAGGCATCCTGTAAGATCACAGTTACAACGGTTAAGGCAAAGAAAATTTCCCTGAACAAAAAAAGCAAAACCATTTATAAGGGAAAAACTTATCAGCTTAAGTCTTCCTTAAAGCCGTCAAATGCAACGGATAAAGTAACCTGGACCAGTTCCAAAAAGTCAGTTGCAACCGTAACCCAAAATGGTCTTGTAAAAGCCAAAAAAGATGGACAGACAACCATTACTGCAAAGATATCCGGTAAGAAGAAAATAACCTGCAGAATCACTGTAAAGGAGGTGAAGGCAAAGAAGGTTAAGATGAACCTTCACAAGAAAACATTAAAGGCAGATAAAACATTACAGCTGAAAGCAACTGTAACACCTAAGAACAGTACCGATACTTTAAAATGGGAAAGCTCAAATAAAAAGGCAGCAAAAGTTTCTCAAAAAGGAGTGGTTACAGCTTTGAAAAAAGGACGTACCACCATTACGGTAACGACACCCCAGGGCAAGAAAGATTCCTGCCTTATCACAGTAGAATAAGGCTCTGTTCTAGGCACATGTATACAGGTAAATGTGAAAGTGAAAATTCACATTTACCTGTCTGAAAACGCTAAAAATGCGGCATAGGAGGAAAATATGAGAGGTTGGAAAAGATTTATATCCGCGATACTGACAATGGTATTAATGATCACGAGCATATTGCCAATGACAGTTACAGCGGCGGAAAACTTAACACCGGGACATGAATTTACGGCGGACTGGATCTGGAGCAATGATGCAAGAGAAGCCGGTCAGTGGATGAGTTTCCGTAAAACATTTGATTTGGAGAAAGTGCCGGAAAAAGTAGAGGCATATGCAGCGGCAGATTCAAAATACTGGCTGTGGATTAATGGTGAAATGGCAGTATTTGAAGGTATGGTAAAAACCGGACCAAACAGAACGGATATGTACTATGACAAAGTAGATATTGCAAAATACCTGAAAGAAGGCAGTAATACCATTGCCGTACAGGTTGTTTACTTTGGAAAAAGCGGTTACGGATTCAAAGATTCCGGTAAGCCTGGTTTCTTATTCGACGCAGAGTTCGGGGAAGGTGCTTTGGATAAAGGCACAAAGATTGTCAGCGATACCAGCTGGAAGGCAGTAAAAGATCCGGCTTATGGCAAGCATAATATGGATTCCAACTACAGACTGGCGGAACCAAATATTATGTATGATGCCAACGCAGAACTGACAGGCTGGCAGGGAACGGAATTTAATGATTCCAAATGGAAGAATGCTGTAGTGCAGGCAAAAGCAGGAGAAGCTCCTTATAATGATCTTTGGGAACGTCCTATTCCCCAGCTGAAGGTGGACAATGTAGTGAGATACACAGCTGATGGTACAGAGGGAACAGGTACCTGGAAAGAAGAATATATTGATTCTTCGGCAAATGATGTATTCTCAGCATTAGAACTGCCGGATGAATATAACGTATCTTTAACATTTATGGTAGATCCCCTTCCTACTACAGGGTCAAATGCCCCATATGCAGGTTCTATGGGTCTGGCGGTTAATATGAAAGATGATAATAATTTTTATATGCCTCAGGTAAGTATGGCGGACTTAAAGGGTATGGAAAGTATGGATTACGCAAATTATAAGCCCCATATACGAGTAAATGGTGGATGGGATGTAAAAGGTCCTTTTGATATCAGCAGTGTTATTACCGGTGACAAGCGTTTTAATACCAAGCATACCATGACTGTAAAAGTGGATGCAAACGGTTTTGATGCCACTGTAGACGGTACCGATATGGAAAGAGTCAACACAACAGCATTAAAAGGCGGATCCATAGGCTTCCGAAATGACAACATGGAAAAAGTACGAATCTATAGTCTGGAAGTAAAATCTGCAGATAACAGCAAAGTGTTATTCCAGGATAATTTTGCAAATGACAAACTTGGCAAGCGAATGACTCAGTTTAAAAAACTGTCAGGTGCAGTTGATCCGGAAATTAAAGCAGATGAAAATGGTGATAAATATTTATCTCAGACAAACGCAATTATTCAGGCAGGTACGGTAGACCTAGGCGAGGGCGTAAAGCGCTACACCATCCGAAATGCAACAAACCTTCAGGGTACACCTTATCTGAAAGTGAAAGCAGCAGCCGGTAAACGTATCGATATGTATACCGATACCTGGAAAGAGCCGGCAGGTAACGGAAACTCAGTGAGACATGCCTACATTACAAAAGATGGAGAGCAGGAATTTGAAGCACTGGGATGGGTAAACGGATATGATGTTTACTTTGAAATTCCGGAATCAGTAGAAGTAATTGAATTAGGATTCCGCCCGTCTACCTATAATACAACGCCGGCAGGCAGCTTCACAAGCGAGGATGAAGACTTAAACTTATTGTATAAAAAGTCTTACGATACCCTGTTAGTAACCATGAGAGATAATTACATGGACTGCCCGGACCGGGAAAGAGCACAGTGGTGGGGAGATGCCGTAAATGAAATGCAGATGGCATTCTACGCTATGGACAGCAATGCAGGGCTGCTTTACAAAAAAGCATTGAACCAGGTACTTGGCTGGAAGAATGCGGCAGGACAGCTGCCTACAACAGCTCCAAATGGAATTGACGCCATTTCAGAACTTCCTATGCAGGCGCTGGCAGGTGTTATGTCCTTCTGGCAATACTACATGTATTCCGGAGATGCGCAGCCTATGACTGACGGATACGATTCTCTGCTGGCTTACCTGAAGCTTTGGAGCCTTGAATCCGATGGATTTGTATCCCACAGAGGCGGAACCTGGGACTGGATGGACTGGGGAAATAATCCGGATGCTAAAATTATCGAGCAGGAATGGTACTACATTGCAGCACAGAGTGTATTAAATATGGCTCAGACATTGGATAAACCGGCAGCGGATATTGAGTTTCTGGAAGAACGCATGTACAGCATTGAGTCAAAGTTTGATAAATCATTCTGGGACAAATCGAAAAATGCTTACTACAGAAGTACCGGAAGCGGCAAAGCAGATGACCGTGCCAATGCTTTAGCCGTGTATGCAGGACTTGCACCCGCAAGCCGTTATGCAGACATTGAAAAATTACTGGAAACCCAGATGGAATCCAGCCCATACATGGAGAAGTATGTGTTAGAAGCTTTATATATGATGGGTTATGATGACGAAGCTATGGTGAGAACAAAAACCCGCTATAAAGAGATGATCGAGGATGAATTCCCCACCTTGTGGGAGTTCTGGGATAAAAATGCAGGTACCAGAAATCATGCATGGACCGGCGGTCCTCTTACCATGATGTATATGTTTAACGCAGGTATTACACCGCTGACGCCGGCATATGAGAGCTTCCAGGTAAGACCTCAGACAGCAGGATTAAAGGATATCAGCGCAGAAATACCATCACCGAATGGGAATATTGCGGTAACGGTAAAAGAGACAGATACAGAAGTAACATTAGGCGTAACCGTACCAGATAAATCTGTAAGTGCAGACATTTATGTTCCAAGAATAGAAGGCAAACAGACTATGGTTCGGTTGGGTGACAAGACCATCTATGCAGGCGGAGCAGTTCTTGATTTACCGGATGGAGTTACTTATAAGGACGAAGATAATGAATATGTAGCTTTTACAGTAGAAAGCGGAACGTATTCATTTGTAAGCAGCGAATATACCGGAGAAGAAAAAGAACAGTACGATGTAAACGTAAAAGTATTGGGACAGGGAACAATTCAGGTAGATGGAGCAGATATTACAGTGCCATACCAGGATCAAGTTAATAAAGGTGAAAAAGTAACAATCACCGCAACACCGGCTGAAGGATGGGAAATTCAGAAAATCACCGGTACTTATCCGGAAGTAATTTCAAAAGAAAACAGCAGGGTTCCTTATACAAAGGAAATTACAGTAGACCGGAATGTGAATTTTACAGCTGTATTCACAGAAATTCCAAAGGAAAGACACGTATTAACCGTTGATGCAAAGGGATTGGAATATGCAGCAAATGTAAAAATTAACGGTGTAGAGAAGAGAATTCCATTTGCAGGAGCCTTCAAAGAAGGACAGGAAGTAACAATTGAAGCAGAGGTACTGCTGCCGTTAAACTATGAATTTTCAGGTTGGAGCACAGAAGCCGGTACCACAGATGGAACAACAGCAACGGTGACAATTGGCAGGGAAGATGTTGATGTTTCCTTTGAACTTACAGAAAAAGTGGAGAAAATCACTCCGGTAATTGCCACTGTAGCAGATAAGCCAGGTGCTGCCGGTGCCTGGGATAAGAGCAAATTAGTAGATGGACAGCGTATTTCCACAAATGAATCTAATGGATTTACCTCTGATATTTATAATACAAAAGATATCAGTAAAAATCCCCACAATATTGTTCTGGATCTTGGAGAAGTAAAATCTGTAAATCAGGTAGCTTTATTCCCAAGAACAAATGCGGCAGCGGGAGATAACCTAAGCTGTGCATTCCCGGAATGCTTTAATATTTACGTAAGCACAGATAATAAAAACTGGCAGTTAGTAAGATCTGTAGTGGATCAGACAAATCCTCGTTTTAAAGAGCAGGTTTACAGCTTTGCATCCCATGAAGCGAGATATATTAAAATTACTACCACCAGACTTGGCGATGTGGCAACCGATGAAGGCAGCCCGAATAATTTCCGAATACAGCTTGCGGAAATCGAAGTGTACAGCAATCCGGAAGTAACACTTCCTTCAAAGGATGCATTAGTAAATGTATTAAAAGAAGCGGACGATGTAAGAAAGACAGAAAAGTATCTGGAAGCAACCATTGCAACACAGCAGATATTCGATGAAGCATACAATACAGCTCAGTCAGTACTGGAAGAAGAAGATGCAGATGCAGACAAGGTAACTGGGGCTGAACAGGGAATGAGAACTGCAATTGACGGACTGATTCCTGCACCGAAGCCTATTACCCTTGTGGATGAAGTAAACGGCATTTCTATCTATGCGGAAGCAGGTGTATTACCGGATAATGTGGAATTGAGAACAGCCCTGATCGAAGCAGGACATGAAAAGAATGAAAAAGTAACAGAAGCAATGAAAGATGTTACCGACAAATTCACCGCATTTGATATTACCCTTTGGGCTGAAAATGTAGAATTGTCCCTGGGTGAAAACCATGTAACCGCTACTATGACGGTACCGGCAGGCTATGACACTGGTAAACTGGCACTATTCTATGTATCCGGTGACGGAGAGAAGACAGAACTGCCATTTACCTACACAGACAGCAGCAAAGCAGTGATCCGGTTCCAGGCAGATCTTCTTGGCAGCTATGTGTTTGCAGACGGAGCAGGTGAAGGCGGCGACTTAGCTGTACTGGAGACCATAAAAGCTTCTGCGGCAAAACCAGCAATGCTTTGGGATGAATCCACAAAGATCAATCAGATTATGGCATACGACACCAGAGGCCAGATTGTAGATTTAACAAATGCAGTCATTACATACGATACAAGCAATGGAAATGTTGCAGCGGTAGATGAAACCGGTATGATCACAGCGAAAAATACAGGAACTGCAAAGATCTTTGTAAATGTTACGTTAGATGAGATGCAGGCATCCGGTTATGTTCGCGTAACGGCAGCAGAACCACAGATTTTGAATCCGGTAAAAGCAGAAGCTGCAAAAGACAGTATCACCTTGCAGTCCGCAGACGGATATGAATATGCAGTCTGGACAGGCAATACAGGACTGGTATTTACTGAGAATCCGGTGTTCACAGGATTAAGTCCGGCAACGGAATATGTCTTCTACCAGAGAATTGCTGCAAACGAAAATCATATTGCAGGAAACTTAAGTGAACCGTTAAGTATTACCACAGACAAAGAAATGATGACAGGCCAGATCAGCCTCTCCGGTACCGCAAAAGAAGGAGAAACACTTACCGTAAATACATCAGGTATCCAGAATCCAAAGAACCTGGTATATGTATGGAAACGTGGAGACCAGGGAATCCCAGGTGCAAACGGAACGTCCTATAAGCTTACGAAATACGATGTGGGACAAAAGATTTCTGTAGTAGTAACATCTGACGTTATGGCGGGTATATTTACGGCAGCAACGACGGAAGCAGTGAAACCGGCAGAAGTCGCAGTAACCGGAGTTACTCTGAATAAGACAGGCGTGACGCTGGAAAAGGGCAAGAGCACAGCATTAAAAGCAGCAGTTGTACCATCCAATGCAACTAATCAGGCAGTGACCTTTAAGAGCAGCAAGTCATCAGTTGTATCGGTGACCCAGAGCGGAAAGCTTACGGCGAAAAAAGCAGGAACCGCAGTGATTACAGCAGTAAGCGCCAATGGAAAGACAGCAGCTTGTAAAGTAACCGTTACACAGAAGCCTGACGGAGTAAAATTAAACAGAACAAGCAAAACGCTGGGAGTTCGGGAAACTTATACCTTAAAACCAACTTTAAAGCCTTCTTATGCATCAAACAAAAATTATACATGGACATCCGGCAATAAGAAGATTGTAAAAGTTAACTCCAAAGGAAAATTAACAGCAGTTAAAGAAGGAACCGCGATCATTACGGTTACGACAAGCAATGGTAAAAAGGCAACCTGTAAGGTAACGGTTAAGAAAGCACCTGTTAAGCTGACTTTAAATGAAAAGAAAAAAACATTAAAGGCAGGCAGAACATTTGCATTAAAAGCAAAACGTTCCAGCAAGAGTGCAGGTAAAATTACTTATACAAGCAGTAATCCGGAAATTGCAACAGTTAATTCCAAAGGCGTAATTAAGGCAGTAAAAAAAGGTAAGACAGTAGTGAAAGCTAAGTTGTACAATGGGAAATCAGCTGAAATTAAGATTAATGTAACTAACTAAAAATGGGAACCATCGCGGCAGTCTCCAAATGGACAAGTCAGTTTGTCCGTTTGGCTCGCTGCCTGCGGGAATTAAAAGGAGAAAGGTTAATCGAAAATTATGAAAAAGAATAAATGGATATCCCTTATTTTAGCCATCGCAATGGTGATCACCTCCTTAATGCCAACGACGGCATTGACAGCAATGGCTGCAGAAGGAAGTACCGCAATCAGAGAGTTGATGGTAGATAATGTAGTGAACCCGGTAGGGATTGATAATACTGCACCGAGATTCTCCTGGAAGATGGAATCTACAGTACAGGGACAGGTACAGACCGCTTATCAGATCCAGGTATCTGAGCTGGGCGGCAATGAGGTATGGAATACCGGTAAAGTAGAAAGTGATAAAGCAGTGGACATCCTTTATGGAGGTAGTGCCCTGACTTCATCCACAACTTACCAGTGGCATGTAACCGCATGGGATAAGGATGATAACGAAATCGTTTCCGACAATGCAACCTTTGAGATGGGTCTGTTAGAAGAAGATGCATTCAGCGATGTAAACTGGATTCGTATGCCTAAAAAAGGCGATCCCGATCCCGATGCCCAGGAACCGGAAATTGATAAAAGCGTTTATACCATAGAAGCAAACTTACAGTTTAAGGATGCGGTAGGGCTTGTATTTGCAGCAAAGGATAATACCCATTTCTATATGTGGCAGTTAAATAATAATATGGAACAGGGTGTTAAGGGAAGCTGGCTGCGCCCGCATGTATGGAACGGCAACGGAGGAACGTTTAATCCTGAGAATCTAAGTAACTACAATGGATACCAGCTGAAGGATGAGCTGTCAGATAACACGGATTATAATCTGAGACTGGTCGTAAATACAACTACACATATTGTAGAAACTTATATTAATAATGAGCTGGTAAATTCATTAGATTGTAAAGATGCAGATTTATCTTATGGCAAAATCGGATTTCGTCAGGCAACCAATCCTGTAGGCGGATTCAGAGAACAGGTTTGGCTGGATGATATCAAGGTAACTGCAAATGATGGAACGATTTTATTCTATCAGGATTTCTCACTGGAAAATGACACACAGTTTGACGGCGGTGTTGTAGAAAACGGAAAGTTATATTTGGCTTATGGAGAAAATCAGGGTGATAAAGTATTCCTGAGTAAGGACAGCTCCATGTATTACCGTTTTGATACCGATTTTACCATTAAGTCCGGTAAGGCTGGAATTATTTATGGATCAAACGTGGAGGGTACCCAATACTATTATTCACAGTTAAATCCAAATTATGAAACGGGTCCCGCAGTTGTACAGCATATGCGGGAGTTGGACGGAAAAAAATTTAAATTTGATTCAGGAGATATTAAAAATATCTCAAAAGAAGACATGGTCAATAAGCAGCACCACTTTACCCTTACCTGCACAAATAAACAGGAAGTGCGCATCTATATCGATGGAGTAGAAGCAAAATACCATGACAAATTAGATAAATTCCAGTTTGATGGAAAGTTTGGTTTTAACAGCGATGGCGGAGATGACGTTGTATATGATAATATTGTCGTAAAGGTGGCAGGAATGCCCAAAGTATTTACAGATTCCAGCACATCAGACAATATATTTGATAATGGAACAGTAGAAAATGGCGGATTACGCATTACCGGTGAACAGACTGCATTACTAAAAAATGCACTTAGCGGAAAACCGGATCCGGAACCAGAACCGGATGCTCCGGTACACTACACCGTAGAATCCGATATCACCATAACCAGCGATTCCGCAGGTATCGTATTCTCAGCATCTGACAGCAGCAACATGTTTATGTGGCAGATTAACGGAGCAGACCATAAAGGAGAGTTATACTTAAGACCTCATATCTGGGAAAACGGAAAAGCTCACTATGACAAATACGAAAAAGATATCAGCAGTTTCTTTGATTATAATACGGAGATACTGAACAAAGAAGTTCATGTTAAAATTGAAGTAACAAATCAGCAAATTAAAACTTATATCAATGATGTTTTAGTAGATACTTTTGAAGTCACATCCGAAACACCGGGAAAAGTAATTGACGGAAGAGTTGGTTTCCGCTCCGGAACAGCAACAGAAAACTATATGGTTGACAATTTGAAAGTGACTACTTTTGAAGAAGGCGGACCGGAAGAGGGAACCGTGAAACTTTCTTATGACTTTGATGACGGCATAAACCCATTTGGAGGAAGTGCAGGCCAGGCGAATTCCGGTTCCTTTAAGGACGGAAAATTTGTAGTAAAAGGCAATGCCGGCGTACTGCTGACAAAAGATTATTCCAATCTGGGAATGCCAATGTTCAGAAAGACATTCGATACAGAAGATAAAGAAATCGTAAGTGCAAAAGTATATGCTTCTTCACTGGGTGTATATGATCTGTACGTAAACGGAACCAGAGTGGGACGTCCGGACGAAAATGGAGGCACCATCTATGATGAAATGAAACCGGGCTGGACAGATTACAATGAAAGAGTATTATATTACTCTCATGATATAACCGACTTAATGAAAAAGGGCGGAGAAAATGTAATCCTGGCACAGGTGGGAACCGGATGGTGGACAGGAAGAATTTCCTATAACACTTATGGTACCAAAGATATGGCGTTTTTAGCTAAGACGATCATTACTTACAGCGATGGAACGAAGAAGGTCTTAAATACAGACAGTTCCTGGAAGACAAGTAAAGAAGGCGTAATCCGTGAAGCAGATATCTGGGATGGGGAAACTTATGATGCAAATTATCCAAGCGCATCCGTAATGTCCACTTCAGACTACACAGAAGATGAAAGCTGGAGCAAAGTAAGCTATGATACAAACTTCAGCGGAGCTATTTCCGCACAGGTAGGACAGACAATTCAGGTTCGCAAGGAACTGGAGCGTTCCCCGGTTACTACAAGTGTATACCAGGGAAGCAAAGACAATGGTTCTGATTATGGCACGGTAAATGTAGTGAAAGATGATTACAAAGCCAATGATGTAATCGAACTGAAAAAAGGCCAGACAGTTGTCTATGATTTGGGACAAAATATGGTAGGATGGCCGAACATCACGGTAAAAGCACCAATAGGCGCACAGATCAGCATGCATTTTGCAGAAATGTTAAATGACAGCGGTAAGATTTCCAGAGGAAATGATGGTCCGGAAGGAAGCCTTTACATGGCAAACTACAGATCTGCTGCTTCCACCTCAATTTATATTGCAAAGGGTGACGAAACAGAAAGTTATCGCCCGACATTTAGCTTTTATGGATTCCGTTATGTTTCCATTTCCGCAGATAATGATATCACAATTGACAGCTTCCGGGCAGAAGTCCTGGGTTCCGCTATTCCGGAAACAGGAAGTCTGGAGACAAGCAATTCATCGGTAAATCAGTTAATCAGCAATACCCTCTGGGGACAGAGAAGCAAC
Organism: uncultured Robinsoniella sp.; assembly: GCA_900540475.1. GTDB lineage: Bacteria > Bacillota > Clostridia > Lachnospirales > Lachnospiraceae > Robinsoniella. The sequence continues at coordinate 83,624 of UQGG01000014.1, forward strand.
TATTTAAGTGTACCTACAGACTGCCCGCAGAGAGATGAACGTCTGGGATGGTCCGGTGATACACAGGTATTTGTAGGCGCGGCATCTTACAACGCCAATGTGGCAGGCTTCTTCAATAAATGGGGTCAGGATGCAAGAGACAGCCAGACAAGTGCAGGACAGTATACCGATACAATACCAAGATCTGCTGCAGTAGGAGCTGGTAATGCAGCATGGGGAGACGCCGGAGTTATCGTTCCGTATACCATGTTTAAAATGTATGGAGATACACAGATCATCTCTCAGATGTATGAATCAATGGAAAAATACATGAACTGGCTGGACAGCAGAGGTTTTGAGGGCGCAGGAACTGCTTATTGTGACTGGCTGGCACCAAATGAACAGGACAACCAGGGGCTTATCCGGAATCTGATCGCATGTGCTTACTACGCATATGATACTCAGTTAATGGCTGAAATGTCCGATGCGATCGGAGAAACAGAAAAAGCAGATGCATACAGAGCCAGATTTGACGAAATTAAAAATCATTTCCAGGAGAAATACATTAATAATGACGGTACTTTAGCAGCCGGGGCAGACACACAGACAGGTTATTTAATTACATTAAAAGTAGATCTGTTTAAAGATGAGGAACAGAAGCAGGCGGCAACCGAGATTCTGGTTAATAAGATCAAAGCAAATGGAAATAAACTTGGTACCGGCTTTGTAGGTACTGCTATGCTGAATCAGACCCTTACAGAAGCAGGTGCTGTGGATATGGCATACACCCTGTTACTGCAGAGAGACAATCCGTCCTGGATGTACAGTATTGACCAGGGAGCAACTACGATCTGGGAGCGTTGGAATTCTTATACAAAGGAAAATGGATTCGGACCGGTAGATATGAACTCCTTTAATCATTATTCTTATGGCGCAATTGTAGAGTGGATGTACAGCGATATGCTGGGAATCAAAGCAGATGAAGACCAGCCTGGATTCAAGCACATTATATTAAAACCACAGCCGGACAGAAGAGCAGATGAAGACATTCCTGCAAACCAGGAACGGATTACCTGGGTAAAGGGTTCTTATGATTCCGCATATGGAATGATAAACGCAGAATGGAATTGGTCAGAAGACGGATTCAACTATACGGCATCCATTCCTGCAAACACCACAGCAACCGCATATATTCCAGTAGAAAAAGACATGGAAGTTACGGTAAATGGCGTACTGGCAGATGAATTTACAAAAGAAAAAGATGGTATTCGATATTTGGAAACCGCAGACGGAAATGCAGTATTTGAAATTACTGCAGGAACATATGAATTTAAAACCGCATATAAAGAAGCAGCAGATAAGACAGAATTAAAGAAAGCAATTCAGGAAGCAAATGATTTAAAAGAAACAGATACTTATAAAAATGCAACTCTAAAGTCACAGGAAGCATTTGATACAGCATTGGCAGCAGCAGTTAAAGTTTCTAAAAATGGAAAAGCAACTGCAGAAGAAATAACACAGGCAATAGAAGATCTGTCCAAAGCAACAGAAGGTCTGACAGCAGAAGAAAAGCCGGCAGACAAGACAGAACTGGAAAAAACAATCAAAGAAGCCAATGATATGATGGGAACAGACAAGTATCAGACAGCTTCAACCGAAACAAAAGAAGCTTTTGACAATGCATTAAAGGCAGCACAGGATATCTTTATAAAAGAAGGAGCATCCGAGGCAGAAATTGCAGATGCCATTGATGATTTACTTGGAGCAATGGAAGGACTGCAGCCGGAAGAACCTCCTGTTGTACTGCCACAGGTACTTACGGATGAAGCAAACGGGGTGACATTAACAGCCTCGACCGAGACATGGCCTAGAGATACACAGCTATTGGTAGAAAGAGTGGAAAGCGGCAGCAGACATGATTTGGCAGCAGAAGCATTAAAAGATGTTACAAGGGAATTTACGGCTCTTGATATTGCTTTAACTTCCGCACAGGGAGAAGTCTCTCTGGATGGAAAAGAAGTACAGGCAGAAATGAGAATACCGGAATATTATGATGCAGACCAGCTTGCACTGTACTATGTATCGGATGATGGTGTAAAAACAGAACAGGCATTTACGTTTACCGATGAAAGCAAGACAGAGGCAACCTTTATGACAAGTACCTTAGGCTTACTTGTATGGGCTGACTTACGACTTGTACCAGATGAAAATGGACTTCAGGTAGTATTCGAAAAAACCAACATGCTTTGGGATGAAACATCCAAAATCCTTGAAATTTCAATGAAAGATGAGGATGGAGAAACCATCGATTTATCCAATGAAACAATTTTTGTGGAATCTGACGATGAAAATGTTGCATATGTTGATAAAGATGGTATAATTAATGCAAGGAATGCAGGAAAGGCAAATATTACCGTTAAATTGACCTATAATGAGGTAGAATATACCAGTGTTACTCCAATTACGGTCAGTGAAATTTACCCATTAAAACCTGCAGCAGCTAAAATTACAGCAGACAGCATCACTTTAAAGGAAATCTCCGGTTATGAATATGCAATGCAGACAGGAGACCAGGAATTAGTATTTGGTAATGCAACGGCATTTACAGCATTAAAGCCAAATACGGTTTATAGCTTCTATCAGAGAATTGCAGCTACAGCTACACATGAAGCCGGAAGACTGAGTAAAGTACTTGAGGTTTCTACAGAAAAAGACACATTAAAAGGTTCCATTGTGATTAAGGGAACCGTAAAAGAAGGACAAACCCTCACATTAGACACTACAGGTGTTCAGAATGCAGACAAGCTGGCAATCAAGTGGATGCGTGGAAATCAGGTGATTGAGGGAGCTTCCGGTACAAGTTACAAGCTCACAAAATTAGATGTGGGCTATCAGATTACAGCAGTTGTATCAGCGGAAAACCTAAACGGAACATTATCTGCAGCAACCCAGGAAAAAGTAACGCCACAGGAAGTATTTGCATTAAAGGTTCGTCTCAATAAGTCTGAACTTTCGATTAAGAAAGGCAAAAAGTATACATTCAAGACCAGTGTGGAACCTTCTGATACTACAAATAAAAAACTCACCTGGAAGAGCAGCAATACATCAATCCTCACAGTAGATAAAAACGGAAAGATGACTGCTAAGAAATCAGGAAGAGCTACAGTAACCGTTACAGCAGTAAATGGCATAAAAGCATCCTGTAAAGTAACCGTTACCCAGTCAGTTGATAAAATAAAACTGAATAGAAATTCAAAGACTTTAGGGGTTCAGGAGACATATACCTTAAAGAGTACGCTGGTTCCTAAGTATGGAAAAACAAGTAAAATTACCTGGACCAGCAGCGATAAGAAAGTTGTAACCGTTAATTCTAAGGGCAAGTTAACCGCTAAGAAAACAGGTACGGCAACAATTACGGTACGGACCGGAAACGGAAAAACCGCAGAGTGCAGGATTACAGTTAAAAATAAACCGAAATCCATTAAGCTCACAGCCGAAAAGAAGAATCTGAAACCTGGAAAAACATTAAAATTAAAAGTAACCCGTTCCAGCGGCAGCGCAGGAAAAGTTACATTTACATCCACGAATAAAGATGTGGCAACGGTTAGTTCTTCCGGAAAAGTAAAAGCTTTGAAAAAGGGAAAAACGACCATTAAAGCCGTGACTTATAATGGAAAAACAGACAGACTGGTAATTCATGTAAAGTAAAATGGTAATACGCATATGGGGAGGCTGTTAACAGCTCCCCATATTGCAGAAGAATTTGGCACCGGAAGATAATGCCTACCGGGATGATTTGGATAAGGACAGCCTCAGGATCATTTTCAAGTACGCCTCAGGGGGAAAGCAGGATCATATATGAAATGGAAATTACTACATAAAGCAGCGGCGTTAGCGCTGGCATTTTCTTTAATTATTCCATCCACAGCGATGGCAGCACCTCAGACGGAGAGGAACACAGAACGGACAACAGAGGTAAAACCCCAGACAGAGCCAGTTACGGAGCCTGTGACAAATCATCCGATAGGAGCTGAGAATGTAACAGAAGCGGACGTATTGACGGAAATACCAGTTGAAACAGAGACAGAATTAGTGACAGAGACAGAAACACAAACGGAATCCGAAGAAGCGACAGAAACGGATACCAACAAAAGGGAAGAAGAGAGTACGGAACCCCAGATGGAACCGGCAACAGAGATGACACAGGAAGAAATAGATGCAAATCTTGCTTTAATCGAACAGCAGCAGATTGAAGAGCCAAAAGAGATCGAGAAACCTTTTGGAATTACAACAATTGAAAAGGTATATGGACTTTCAAAGCGCAGAAATCTGCAGATCTATGAAGAAAAAAGTGTCAAATCCAGAACCGTGGGAGAGCTGGAAAAAAACGGGCTGTGCTATATCTTAGAGGAAGATGAAAAAGGCTGGGTTTATATAGAGTCAGGAGATGTAAGAGGTTTTGTTAAAATCAAAAATCTTCTTACTGGAAAAAAAGCGAACAGTTATGTGAAAAAGAAAAAGGCAAAAAATCTTGAACAAGCAGATTGCCTGGTAAGTCCGTTAAAAAATAAAGCGTGGACTTATACAAAGACAACGGCGCAGAAAACGGTAGTAAAAAAGGTTTATGCCATTTCAAAAACGGATGGGGTATGTATTCAGGAGCGGAAGAAAGAAAACTCAAATGTCATAGGCGTATTGCCCGAAGGTGGGCTGTGTTACGTACTGGCAGACCAGGATGAAAAATGGATTTATGTAGAATCCGGTTATGTGCGTGGATTTGTTCAGCGAAAGAATCTGATAAAAGGAAAAAATGCGGTTGAGCTTGTTAAGATGAATAAGGAAGAAAATTATGAATTTGCCAGGGAACTGATTCCCATGGAAGAGAATAAATCCTTATATTACACACTTACCACAGTTAGAGAGATCACCGCTTCCAGCGCACTCCGCAATTCTATGGTTGATTTTGCAAGGCAGTTTTTAGGCAATTCTTACGTTTGGGGCGGCACGAGCCTTACAAACGGAGCGGATTGTTCCGGCTTTGTACAGAGCATTTACAGCGAGTTCGGATATTCCATACCCCGGGTAGCAGAGGATCAGGCGAAGTTTGGTTTACAGATTCCGGTTGCCGATGCAGCACCTGGAGATTTGATCTTTTATGCCCGGAATGGATATGTTTATCATGTTGTCATGTATATTGGAGACGGACAGGATATTGAAGCGCACAGCAGTGCAAGAGGGATTATCACCAACAGCGTCAGCTATGACAGTGCCGTATGGGCAGTCCGCATAATTGAAGACGATGTGATCATAAATAACGGATCTGAAAATGAAAGCGGTGTCCAGGGTGATACCGAGCTTGCCCGGGAACAGGATTATGGGCAGCATCTGGGGAACTTTACCTTAACCGCTTATTGCAGCTGTCCGGTATGCTGCGGTGTCTGGTCGGGAGGACCAACAGCCAGCGGTGCAATGCCGGTTCAGGGCAGAACTGTTGCCATGGGAGGTATCCCGTTTGGAACCAGATTGATTATCAATGGGGAAATCTATACCGTGGAAGACAGGGGAACTCCTTACGGACACGTGGATATCTATATGAGTGATCATCAGGATGCCTGTGTATTCGGACGCCAGCAGGCAGATGTGTATTTAGCAAATTAAAAAGTACCAGAGCAGATCAGGGAGGGATTTGTTCTGGTGCATATCAGAAAGCAATTAATAAAAGTACAGCAGTGCTCAAATCATTGAGAAATGCTGTACTTTTTTTGTTCGTTAAAAGGAAAATGATCTGATAACAGACACCATTTAAAAAATGAGTGAACGAATACCAGACCATCATATCCCCGCACCTATATGATAACATTTTTCAGGGATTAGTCAATGTTGTATTAAGCTTTTTTGGTAGAAAATGATAAAATAAATTAAGTTTATTATTAACTTTAAGGATTTACCCGGGTATATTTTGAGTAGATATTTTCTTTGCCGGAATTCTGATTTCTACTTCTGTCCCATCGCCTTCATTGCTGCTGTAAGCCAGTCCGAAATCTGTATTGTTATAAAAAAGCTGCAGGCGCTCATGGGTGTTGTAGATCCCGATATTGCTTCCGGAAATGCTTTCTCCGGCGCCTGTGAGAATAATTTTTAGTTTATCTTCTGAAATTCCCACACCATCATCCGATACAATCAGTACTAAGACTTCATCTTCCAGCCAGCCTGTAATCAGGATGGTCCCCATTTTTTCTTCTTTTTCAAAAATACCATGCATAATGGCGTTTTCCACCAGAGGCTGGAGAACCAGCTTGGGAATCTCATAATCCATCATTTCATCGGGAACATCAATAATAAATTCTATTTTATCCTGATAGCGCATGTTCTGCAGCTTCACATAAAGGGAGACCTGTGTAATCTCTTCTTTCAGGGATATGGCGATATTTCCTTTATTCAGCGTCAGTTTGTAGAATTTGGAAAGTGCCTGTACGGCTTCTGTCACCTTTTCCTCCTGGTGGCTCAGGGAAAGCCAGTTGATCATATCCAGGGTGTTGTAGAGAAAATGCGGGTTAATCTGAGACTGCAGTGCTTTAAATTCAGCAATTCTAAGCTCTTCGGCTGATTTCGCCTGGTTGTCCATCAGTGTATTCATCTCGGTACTCATATAATTATAGGTATCTATTAAATCACCGACTTCATCATGTATCTGCGCTGTCTCCATGGAAACGGGACGTCCTGTCCTTACTGTCTTCATCTGGTTAATTACGGCACCCAGACGCTTTGTAATGGATCTGGAGAGGGTGGTAGCCATTATGAAAGCCACCATCAGGAAGAACAGATAAAACATAACAAACTGTATAATTAAGAGCTTTCCCTTATTTTGCAGGGATTCTGCCGGTAAAATGGAAACCATATACCAGGAGGTGTGGGCTACATTGTAGAAGCCTGCATATACCTCTTTGCCAAGAACAGTTTTCGTAATGTAGTTATTGGACTGCATAAAGGAATCCTTAATGGTATCGTAGTTCATCAGGTAAGTGCCGGCGAGGGCAATATTAGAGGAGGATACCAGGGCATTTCTTTCATTTACAATATAAGAAACCGTATTGTTTTCGGAGATTCCCTGCATCAGCAGCTGGTCTATATTATTCTGGGAATAATAAACCACTACGTAAATGGAAGGATCATCCGGTGCGGCAGTCTGTGACTTTACCTTGCGCACATAGGACATAGATCCGTAGTTTTCTACCTCCTTTGGAGAAAGGTAGAACTTGGGGCAGTACAGCGATGGGATGGGGGTACTGTTAAAGATACCGTTCCAATAGGATCCCCGTACTTCGTCGGAATGCAGAAACATGGACTTCTGTCCATTATAACTATTATAGAATTCTTCCGTGGGCAGGTCCATATATATTTTTATATCAGTAATCAGATTTCCATCAATCATAGAATTTGTAAAAGTATAGAAATCCTCAGTTTTTGGTGAACGAAGCAGCTGTAATAAACGAAAGGAGTTTTTTTCATTCAGTAAATCATCCATATATGCATTGTCTAAAATGGAGTCGCTGACTGTATTAATCTGATCCATGGCTGCGTTGATCGTGGATGAGGAGTGCTTGGAAAAGTTCTGCTCCTGGCGAATCGTCTCAGATACAATGGTATCGTACATCTGGCCATAAAAAAAGTATGCGATTACAATAGTCGGAATGATGATCAGCACCAGATGGGTAATCATAAATTTAGATTGCAGCCTCATATTGGAATATAAATCTTTCAGTGGCTGTAAGGGTTTTATCATTTCAGCACCTTCTCCCGGTACTCAGAAGGTGAGAGACCAACTATTTTTTTAAAACTCTTGCTAAAATAATTTCCATCCGAATAACCGACTTTAGAAGAGATATCGGTAATCTTGTATCTGGGGTCGGACAGCAGCTGCTTTGCCTTTTCCATGCGGTATTCCGTGATATACTGGTTCAGGGTCTGATGGGTTTCTGTTTTAAACAGAGTACAGACATAAGAGGTAGAGAGATAGACATGTTCGCTGATATCTTTCACGGATAAGGTGTCATTCATAAAATTCTTCTGTATAAAATCCTTTATCATAAAGATTGTTGAATTTTCCTGTACCTGGTTATCCAAAGCTTCAAAATATAAATCAATTTTGCTGAGCAGTGATTTGTGAAGTTCTGATAATGTCTGGAATTGCTCAATATATTCCAAAATACTTTCCATCCGGGAGTCCGTCCCTGCATTTACCTGCTGTGATTTACTGCTGTTCTGCACAATCATGAAGAGTTTGTAGTAGATGTCCCGAACCTGGTTTGGCAGATAAGAATGGTTGTTTTTAAAGTAATCAAAGATACGGTTCAAAATATGTTCCGCTTCCTGCTTGTCTTTGGACGACAGAGCCTCTGTGAAAGCAGAAGAGGGATCTGTAAAAACAGAAGAGGATAAAGAATTCGCATTCATATCTGTCAGAATACTGTTGTATTCATAAAAGAAGCTGCTTTGCAGCAAAATAACGGCCTGGCTGTAGGAGTGATAAACCTTATGAATATCATTTACCGTACTGCCCACCACAATAAAAAAAGTGCCTATTTCACTATACAGAGTCTTCAGATGCTCAGAGAACTTCAGTACAATTTCGGGGGTAGGCTTAACCGTCCCAAAGATATGGTATACAATATGCTGTTCGTGTTTGCTTACATGTATACTCTGCAAACGGTATTTCATTAAAAAGGAGTCCAGCTGTTTATGGATCGTATTGATGGAATTTCCTTTGCTTTCACTAAAATTGTTTGTTAACTTCACAATAATTGTGGTGAAGTAAAGTATGGTGCTGGGAGGATATTGAAAATCACGGAGTAAATCGTCTATGCCTTCCACATCCTGAGAGGGATAGGTTAAAAGCAACGCAAGCCTTGAGGAACGTTCCAGAGAAAATAATGTCTCCGACTGTTTGGTACGGTTCAATTGTTTGTTCTCTTCAATTGCTTCCAGTACCGCTTCTTCAATTTCCAGAGGATCCAGGGGTTTTTCAACATAATTAATCGCTTTTAATTTAATGGCGGCCTTTAAATACTCCTTATCCGAATATCCGCTCATAAAAATAATGCAGACATCCGGCAGAATTACTTTGATTTTTTCCGCCATTGCAATACCGTCCATCCTGGGCATTCTTACATCACTCAGTACAATTTCCGGTTTTTCTCTTTTTGCAGTTTCAAGACCATTGATTCCATCATCAGCCAGAAAAATGTCAAATATACCCAGGGATCTCCAGTTTACAGAAGACATTAATCCCTCTCTTGTTAATTGTTCGTCATCTACTATTAGTAATTTCATCTATTGTAATCTCCCTGATTGTGATAGTTACAGTTACATTTTAACAAAATAAAAAAAGATTACAATAGAAATTACCATTTATTCATAAATTCTCGTTATTTATGTATCTTTGGTATTCAGAAGGAGACATATTTGTGCATTTTGTAAATATTCTGGAAAGCTGCTGGCTGCTTGAAAATCCGGTCAAAGAGGCGATTTCCTTAGTAGAAAGCTGAGGTTGTTCTTTAATTTTCCTTTTTGCATTCGTAATTCGTATTTCTTCTAAATAGTCTGTAAAACGGGTTCCCGTCTTCTCCCGGAACAGCAGAAACAGGTAATCTGGAGTATGCCCAAACAGCTCGGCAAGGTTCTGCACTTCTATTTCATGAGTATAGTTTTCACGGATATACGCTTTTAGTTTTTCCACCAGCCCAGATTCACCCGAATCAAATGCAGCGTTCTTTATATTCTGTGCCTCTTCCTGTATGGATCTTAAAAATACAGAAAATGATTCTGTCTGCAGGGTAACGCCGGTTACCGATTTCAGATACCGGGAAAGATTGTACTTTTCACATGCGGCAAAGGCTTGTTCTAATACGGAAACGGGGAAAGTGGGATTTACTGCCTGATAGAGCAGTGCTTCTTCCTTTTCCAGAATACCTAAAATAATCAGATTCAGCAGGTGGTTGAATTTGCCAAAAGCATCTTTATCCGCAGTCTCTTCCAGATCATGATAAGGAATCAGATTGCCATACTGGCACAAGCCCCTAAAGGTAGCCAGGTCTGCAATTTTATCCGCAGTTTTAAAGGATTCCCGCAAGGTTTCGCAGCAAAAGCAGATGATACTCAGCGGGGAACTGCTCTCTCGTGCCAGCTTCTGGAGAAAGGTCAGGGTCTCCCGGCGCATGGGATCTTCCTTTAATAAGACTAAAAGTGCGCCGTCATCCAGATACAAAAAGCCGTTGCATACAGGCGTGGATGCATGATCTGAAAAGTAATCCTGTATCCGGGTCTGGAGCTGCTGATACCTGGAATACTGGTCATGAAAATCAGTGCAGTCCGCATACAGCACATACCCATGGTATTCGGATGCATAGTCTTCCGGAATATCTCCATAGGACTGAAAGCAGTTATAATCCTGAATCAGCAGGTGGGGAAAATTGTTGTAGCGGACCCATTTTAACTTATCCAGCTTCTTATCTGCCTGAACCAGGCTGCGGTTAATGTCTTCTAATGTAATTGGTTTCACAAGATAGTCCTTTGCTCCCAGCTGGATAGCCTTCTGGGCATAATGAAAGTCGGAATATCCGCTTAATATAACGATATTTGCATCGGGGCAATATCTCTTTGTTTCTTCAAATCCTTCAATTCTGTCCATTAAAGGCATTTTTATATCCAGAAAGATAAGGTCGGGGTGTGCATCTCTTGAAACCGTTACCAATTCTTTTATATTTTTAGCTTCAAAAATTTTGTGAAGCCCCGGGTATTCTTTTTGGATGATGCAGGTAATTTCCTGGCGTGACTTTAAATCGTCATCTGCAATTAATATTTTCATGTATGAGAAACCTCCTATAAGATTTTTGGGCAATGGTATTTTCTGTGACCATTATAGCAGATAAATGTTGGCTTGTATCCTTCATATCATAGATTTTCTGTTAACAAATTAGAAACCCGGGGATGCTGGAAAATTAAACCTTTTATACTTAACTAGAACCAAGTTGTTCATAATTTATTCAAAATTCAAAAATATTTTACCCTGAATCTAATTATTTTCCTGTATAAAATAAATTTACCAGATGATAGGATATTAATAGATCAAAGATAATAAAAAAGATAAATGAAAAAGATAAGGGAGGAGAATAAAAGGTGTCTGAGTATGTTCTTGAATTAAAAGGTATTACAAAGATATTTCCAGGTGTAAAAGCTCTTGACAAGGTACACTTTCAATTGAAAAAGGGCGAGATACATGCACTGATGGGTGAAAATGGCGCCGGAAAATCCACGTTTATAAAAGTAATTACAGGTGTACATAAAGCAGAAGAGGGCGAAATGTTCCTGGATGGCAAGCCTGTAAATTTTAAAGGTCCAAAGGATGCACAGAAGGTAGGAATCGCAGCAATTTACCAGCATGTTACTTCTTATCCGCATCTGACGGTTACCGAAAATATTTTCATGGGTCATGAGGATGTAAAACACGGCATGATCCAATGGAAGAAAATGAATGAAGAGGCGAATAAGCTTCTGAAGGAATTAAATGCAGATTTTGATGCAACTGCTGAAATGGGATCCTTAAGTGTTGCGCAGCAGCAGATGGTAGAGATTGCCAAAGCTCTGTCAATGAAAGCCAGAATCATTATTATGGATGAGCCCACAGCAGCGCTTACAAAAAGAGAATCCGAAGAACTTTACAAGATAGCAGAAAAGCTCAGAGACGAAGGAGCCTCCATAATCTTCATCTCCCACAGATTTGAAGATATGTACCGTCTGGCATCAAAGGTTACGGTATTCCGTGATTCCCAGTACATCGGGACATATGATGTGGATGGAATTACCAATGCGGATCTGATTAAAGCCATGGTTGGACGTGAAATCAATGACCTGTTCCCGAAGCCGGATGTGAAGCTTGGGCAGGAAGTCCTGCGGGTAGAAAAATTAAGCCGTCAGGGATATTTCAAAAATGTGTCCTTCAGTGTTAGAAAAGGGGAAATCCTTGGACTTACCGGACTGGTAGGAGCGGGACGTACCGAGGTGGTACAGACCATCTTCGGAGTTGAAAAGTTTGATTCCGGTAAGGTTTATCTGGAAGGAAAAGAAGTACATATCAAACAGCCTTCAGATGCCATGCAGTTAGGGATCGGTCTTCTTCCGGAAGACAGACAGCACCAGGGATTGATTTTAGACTGGGGTATCGGAAGAAACATCACCCTTGCCGAGCTGAGCAAGTATTCCAAAAATGGAATTACCGATGATAAGGTAGAAAGAGAAGCAGCGAAAAAGCTTGCGGAAGAAGTGGATACAAAAGCAGTTACTGTTTTTGATAAAGCAAGTTCACTGTCCGGAGGAAATCAGCAGAAGGTTGTTGTGGCAAAGCTGTTGTCCTCAGATCTTAAACTCATCATTCTGGATGAGCCGACAAAAGGTGTAGACGTTGGTGCGAAAGCAGCGATATATGAGATCATGGGTGATCTGGCGAAGAAAGGTTATGCAATTATTATGATTTCTTCAGAAATGCCGGAGATCCTGGGTATGAGTGATAGAATCGTAGTTATGTGTCAGGGTAAAGTAACCGGAGAATTAAATCGCACCGAAGCAACCCAGGAGGGCATCTTAAAATATGCGATGGCAAAATCTTCTGCCGATGCAAACTAGAAAGGAGAGACAAACAGAAAAATGGAAAAGAAATTCAGTCTAAAAAAATTAACCAGCTCTCGTGAAATGAGTTTGCTCCTGGTAGTTATCGTACTTTGTATCTTTATACAATTTCGAAACAGCTCTTTCCTGACGGGTACGGTTATTGTAGAAATGTTAAAGAACTATTCCGTAACAATGATTCTTGCACTGGGTATGATGTGCGTGCTGCTGATCGGAGGAATTGATATCTCCATCGGATCCACTATAGCACTATCCGGTATGGGAAGCGCTCTTATGATGAGAGACGGAGTATTTTCAAATACTTTACTGGGATTTGTAATGTCAGTTCTGATCGGACTGGTATGCGGGCTTGTAATTGGTCTGGTGATCTCAAAAGGAAAAGTCTTACCGATTATAGCAACACTTGGTTTTATGAATATTTACAGAGGTTTAACATATCTGATTGCAAACAGCCAATGGGTAGCTGCTTACCAGGTACCGGAAAAGTTCAAGGCATTTGCACAGAGCAGTTATCTTACATTTGGATTAGTAAATAATCTGGTTACCATTATGATTATCTGTTACATTATTTTCTTCATCGTTATGAAATGGACCAGAACAGGAAGAAAAATCTATGCAATCGGAAGTAATCCGGAAGCAGCAGAGATCTCCGGTATCAAAATCGACAACATTAAGTTATTAGTTTATTCCCTGATGGGAGGTATTTGTGGTCTGGCAGGTGCAATGTGGGTATCAGTATATGCATCGGCTCAGGGTGATATGGCTACCGGTATTGAAATGGATGTTATCGCAGCCTGTGTAATTGGAGGTGTAAGTTTAACCGGAGGCCGCGGAAGCGTGGTCGGAGTATTTTTAGGTTCACTTACCATCGCAATTATCGGAAAAGCACTTCCATTAATTGGAGTGTCCCAATTCTGGCAGAGTGCAATAAAAGGTGTTATTATACTAGTTGCGGTTATCCTGAATGTTATGGCTCAAAGAGTTATGGATAAGAATAATCTGAAAGGAAGGGAGATGTAATCATGGCAACAAAATCTGGAAGAACAATATCAGCAGAAAAGAAATCATCATGGAAACAGACCCTTCTGAAATGGGAAACATTTTTAATCATTTTGTTTATTGCCGTTAATGTTATGAACTCCTTCATTTCACCCAACTATTTAAGCGTATCAGGATTATTTACAGCCACCTCATCTTTCCTGGAAAAAGCATTTATTGCTTTACCAATGGCTTATATCCTGGTACTGGGTGAAATCGACATCTCAGTCGGTTCGATCGTAGCATTATCAGCGGTTTTAATGTCACTGGCATATAACGCAGGAGTTCCGATGGGCCTTGCAATCATTATCTGTCTCTTAGTCGGAACAGCATGCGGGTTTTTAAATGGATTAATCCTTACAAAGTTTACCGAACTGGCACCTATGATCGTAACTTTAGGTACACAGATTTTATTTAGAGGTATTGCAGAAATTCTCCTGGGCGACCAGGCAGCAGGCGGGCTTACAAGCGTAGAATGGTTCAGTAATTTATACTGGGGATCCATAGGTCCCGTACCATATATGTTTATCGTATTTGTAATCTGTGCAGTTGTATTTGGACTGGTATTACATAAAACCACTTTCGGAAGAAGAATTTATGCAATCGGAAGTAACCGTCTGGCAGCTGAGTATGCAGGAATCCATGTACAGAAGCTTCGTTTGATCGTTTATACCATCGCAGGTACATTTTCAGCAGTAACTGCAGTGTTCCTGGCAGCCAGGATGGGAAGTACCCGTTCCAATATTGCTGCAGGATATGAACTGGAAGCAATTTCCATGGTAGTATTAGGGGGAATCTCTACCGCAGGCGGTAAAGGTAATTTCCCGGGAACAGTCATTGCGATCTTTATCATTGGTTTCTTAAGATATGGATTGGGACTAATCAACGTTCCGTCACAGGTTATGTTGGTAATTATCGGTGCATTACTGGTAGTAGCCGTAATGATACCAAACGTTAATATCGGAAAATTATTAAAGAAAAAAGAAGCTGCAAACTAAAAATTTTAATTAGAAAATCACTAATCAGATACTTACACTAAGGTGTTATGTATAAAACTATTTATTCCAAGGGAGGAATCAATCAATGAAGAAAAAAGTAATTAGTGCATTATTATGTATGTCCATGGTTGCTACAATGATGGCAGGCTGCGGAAGCAGCGAAACAAAGACAACAGAAGCTAAAACAGAGGCAGCTAAAACAGAAGCAGCAACAGAAGCAGGCGGCGACACTACTGAAGCAGCAAAATCCGAAGCAGCTACGACAGAAGCTGCAGGTGACGAAACAGAAGCAGCAAAAGCAGACGGCGGTGCTGATGTAAGCGGAAATACTTATGCAATCGTTACAAAAGCAGCAGGAAATCCTTACAATGAAAAAGAAGCTACCGGTTTCCAGGAAATAATTGATGCAGCTGGCGGAAAATGCGTAGTAAAACATCCGGAAAGCGCTACAGCAGAAGCTCAGATCACAATGATCAACGAATTAGTTGCTCAGGGCGTTCAGTCTATCTCAATTGCAGGAAATGACTTTGATGCTCTTCAGCCTGCATTAAAAGCAGCTATGGATAAAGGCATCCAGGTATCTTCCTTAGATGCTAATGTAAATCCTGACAGCCGTAAAACATTTGTTAACCAGGCTGGTGTTGACCAGATCGGACAGACATTAATGGATGCTGTACTTGATATCTCCGGTGGAGAAGGACAGTGGGCTATCCTTTCCGCAACAAGCCAGGCTACCAACCAGAACTCCTGGATTGAGTCTATGAAGAAAGTTATGGAAGATGAGAAATATTCCAAACTGGAATTAGTAGAAGTTGCTTATGGTGATGACGAATACCAGAAATCTGTTGACCAGACACAGGCGTTATTACAGAACTACCCAGACCTTAAAGTTATCTGTGCTCCTACTACAGTAGGTATCATGGCAGCAGCTAAAGTTATTCAGGATCAGGGCGTTGCAGACAAAGTAAAATTAACAGGACTTGGACTTCCATCTGAAATGGCTGATTATATCGGTGATGACGATTCCCATTCCTGCCCTTACATGTACTTATGGAATCCAATTGATGTAGGACGTTTATCAGCTTATACATCAATGGCATTAGTTTCCGGTGAAATCACAGGTACAGCTGGTGAGAAATTTACAGCTGGTGACATGGGCGAATACGAAATCACAGCAGCATCTGACGGCGGAACAGAAATCATCGTTGGACCTCCTTTCAAATTTGATCCATCCAACATCAATGATTGGAAATCTGTATACTAAAATTACGTAACAACTGCCAATAACAAACTTTTTCATATCATATTTTCCTTATAAAAAAGTCTTCTGCCTGTACCCCATACAGGCGGGGGACTTTTAAATATTATAGTTTCAATCTTATATTTCTATGATACAATAAGTAAAAGACTTGGCGGCAGCAGTCAAATGTATATGCTTTCATGTATGCATGGTTTGCAGCTTGCAAAAATAAAAACAGGAGGTAATACATCATGGTAAAAGGATTTAAAATGAAGTTGTATGAAGGAAAGGAAGAAGAGTACGAGATTCGCCACAATCAGCTTTGGCCGGAAATGAAGGATATGATCCACCAGTACGGCGGTAAGAATTATACTATTTTCCTGGACAAAGAGACCCTGACTTTATTCGGATATATTGAAATTGAGGATGAAGAATTGTGGGCAAAAGGAGCAGATACGGCAATTAACCGCAAATGGTGGGACTTCATGGCGGATATCATGGAGACAAATCCGGATAACAGCCCGGTAGCTATTGATTTGCAGACGGTGTTTCACTTAGATTAAAGAAAGAGTTTTGCTGAGTAAAGATGCTTTGCAGATGAAGACCGTGCAGGTCAAGTGAAGGAGGCGGATTATGACAGGCGTTAAGATTTTCAAACGCCTGTCATGGTCTGCCTCCTTCTGTTTCCTAATTATAATTTAGAAATCCATTCAGCCATATTTCCTTTGTAGAAGATGTAAGGCTGCCCTGCAAGCACCGCTGTTCCGTCACCGTTCTGGTATGCTTCGTATTTTTCTTCCGGATAATCGCGGAATGCTTTCATAGTGAAGGATGATCCAACTTTTCCGTCAAATGATTTGTCCAGGGTAGCTAGGGTTGAGGCTGCAGCTACAGCGCCCAGGTGAATAACATCCCAGAGCATCATATAAGGGCAAACATATGCAAAGGCATCTTCGTCTGCTTTTGTTGGCATAAAGGACTGCATCTCGGATGGAAGACCAAGACCGGTTAACTTGATTTCACTGTTGGCTGATTTTAACGATTGCCCTGCTGCTGCGATACCTACGGTTGTCGGGGAAATAATGCAGTCTACTTTATTTTCTGCGATAAATGCCTGAGCCTGGGTTGTGGATTCGGTCAGGTCATCATTTCCGTATTTTTTGTCTAAGTCCGGGCTTACTTTTCCGGCGTATACAGAGTCTGCCAATTCCGTTTCCATAGCTGCGATCCAACTGTTCTGTACCGGTGTATCAATCGATGCGGAGAGAACCCCAAGTTTAATTTCATCTCCAGAGTAGTCACCAAGCGCTTTTGTTACCGCAGCTTTCATATCACCTTCTTCCGGATAATCCACGCCAAGTGTAATTAATACGCCTGCCTGAACCAGGTTAGAACCGATATCCTGGACTTCAGCCTGATTAATATGTGTTACCCGGTATTCCGGATTTGCTTCTGAGTCAATGGATGTAATGGGAATTCCGGCTTCTTTTGCCTTTTTAAATACTTCATCGTAACCGGTATCACCGTTTGTCGAGATGGTAATAGAAGCAACTTTTTGTGTAATCAGTTCATCCAGCAGCTGAACCTGTGCGGCTACCGTTGTTTCAGCCGGGCTCTTATAAACTGCATTCTGTCCCTCACCCTTCATGTATTCGTCAAAACCTTCAAACATCAGATCACCAAAAGAGTTACCCGTGCTTTTGAACATAAATACGTGTGAGCCTTCCAGAGAATCTGAGGAGCCGCCGGAAGTATTCCCTTCTCCTTTGGCTGACTGTGTATCGGCTGTGCCGCCCGCTTCAGAACCGGTAGTTGTTGGTTTGGTGGAACTGCATCCTGCTAATGAACCAAATACCATTGATACGCAAAGTCCAAGTGCTAAAAATCTTCTTACCTTTTTCATGTTGTTAGCCTCCAATTTTATTTTATTTTTGTGACTTTATATAAGCAATATCAGGACGGATTGTCTTGTTATTGTTTATAACACAATGAATATCCTTAACCGTTAAAACGCTGTTTTGCTTTTTTGGAATCTTCTTTTAGTTCTGATCTAAGGGATGCCGATGTCTCTTTGCACTTTGTCTGAACTGCCCCGATCTTTTCTTCATATTTTTTGATTTTTGCCGCCTTTTCTGTTTCACTGAGCTTTTCATCTTTTTTAATCTGGGCAATGAGGGTTTTCATGGTCTTTACTTCTTCCTGAGCTTTTAAGTTCACCGCTTCAATATTTTTATTATTGGAATAGAGCACCATCAGCTTCACATTTTCAATCAGCTGTTTGTTTACATTAGGTATGAGTACGGCAATGATCAGGATAAAGCCGGTCAATATTTTACGGGAGTTGGCATCCACACCCATTAAGCCCAGGGTATAAATGAGAAAAGCCATGATCAGGGTACCGATTACAGGTCCGTATACTTTACCTTTCCCGCCGTTTGTGGAGACACCGCCAAGCACACAGATCGCAATGGCATCCAGTTCATATCCGGTTCCCATAGTGGAACTTACACCGCCGCCCATGCGCCCTACAAAGAAGATGGAAGCAATGCCAGCCATCATCCCCATTAATACAAAAACCACCATTTTTGTATGTTCCACACTGATGCCGGAATAGGTGGCTACCGTGGCATTATTTCCGATGATATATAACTTACGCCCAAAGGACGAACGGTGGAGAACCAGTATAAACAGGAAAGCCATCAGTAAAAACAATAAGAGTGCAACCGGAATTCCTGCAATATTCAGCCATGCAATGTCCGTATAAAATTTAGGGAAATGTTTTAAAACGTTTACATCCAGTATAATTTTTACAATTCCCCGAAACAGCATGGAGGTGGATATGGTTACAATTACTGCAGGCATTTTTATGTAAGCGATGAGAAATCCGTTAAATGCACCGCAAACGCCTCCGGCTGCAATTCCAAACAATACACATAAAATCATGGGGATACCGGCATCCATGCTCAGACCAGTAACCATTGAGGCAACAATCATAGTTGCTGCAACCGATACATCAATATCACCGAGCATAAGTACAAAGATCATGCCCAATACAAGGGGGGACAGATCCATACCGGATTGTATAATAGACTGGATGGTGCCGGCGGAAAAGTAGAGTCCCGGTCTGGTTGCCATAAGCACCAGGTTGATTGCAAGTAAGATATAGACCAGTATCATTTCCCATTTAACTAAAAACCTGGTTAGTTTAAATTTTTCCTTTACTGTCAGATCCCTGGCAGGTGTCTTCATTTCTCCGTTCATTAGATCAAAGCACCCCTTTCCTTTAAGATTCGTTTTTCAGAGGAGCGCAGTGTAAATAAATTAATTGCTACCGCAATAATTATGATTGCACCCTGGATGGCATCTTGCCACACACTGAGTCCTGGGAGTAAACTGATAAAATAAGTAATGACGCTCATCATTAAAAAGCCTATTATTACGCCATCTATCTTACCCCGTCCGCCGGTAATGCTGACTCCCCCAAGGATACAAATAGCGATTGCCTGCATTTCATAACCTTCGCCCATACCATAATAACAAATGGAATAATTTGCGGTATAAAGCATTCCGGAAAGTCCTGCAAGTGCGCCGCAGATTGTAAATGCCATAAAGGTAACACGTGCTTCCTTTATACCGGCTACTTTGGCTGATTCCCGGTTTGTTCCAATGGCATAAATGCGTCTGCCGTAAGAAGAATAGCCCAGAAAAATACCAGCAAGTACAAAGATCACAAGTACAAACCATAAAATATTGTAAATGCCCAGAAACTGCCCGGATGCAAATGTCACATAATTTTCTGTGAACTGGTGAGGGAACCACCAGTTTCCTCCGCTGCACAAAAATGCCAGACCCCGGAAAATATACATTGTTCCAAGTGTGGCGATCATAGGAACCATTTTCAGGTAACCTACAATAAAACCATTAAAAGCGCCGCACAATACACCCACTGCAATACCCAGTATCACCCACACGAATCCCGGTATATTCTGGTGGCTGTTCATTAGAGAGGAACAGATTACCCCTGCCAGGCTCAAGGTAGATGCCACAGATAAATCGATGCCTCCTGTGATAATGACCATCATCATGCCTACTGCAAGCAGCGCATATACGGCATTGTTGCGAAGCATATTCATGATTGAAGTTAAGGAGTACATGGAAGGCGTGATAAATGCAGCTACGATTAAAAGAACTGCAAAGCCAACTAAAAGCCCAAAGTTCCGGTTGCCTGTAATTTTTTCTGAAAATCTATTTCTATCTGACCTCATTTCTTACTCCTCCTTTCCGTCTTTGTGTTTTAAAGAAGCTTCTAAAATCATTTCCTGAGTGGTTTTGCCGGACTCAAATTGCCCGGTGACACGTCCCGATTTCATGACAACGATTCGGTCAGCCATGCCCAGTACTTCCGGCATTTCCGAAGAAACCATAATGATGGCGTATCCATTTGATGCCAGCTCGTTCATAATTTCATAAATAGAATACTTGGCGCCAACATCAATTCCTTTGGTAGGTTCATCCAGGATTAAAACCTTTAAATCACAGCTCAGTAACTTTGCAAAAACTACTTTTTGCTGGTTACCGCCGGATAGAGATGAGGGAGGTGCACTGATGTCTTTTGCTTTCAGCTGTATTTTCTGGCAGAGTGCAATGGCATTTTTCATTTCTTCGTCTTCCTGAAGGAAAAGTCCCTTTGTAAATCTGCTTATGACGGCTGAGGATACATTTTGGTAAATGGGAAGTTCGTTGACCAGTCCCTGTATCTGCCGGTCTTCCGGAAGAAGCCCGATTCCATACTGCAAAGCATCAATGGGAGTTTTGATTTTTACCTCTTTTCCCTCCAGTTTTATGGTACCGGAGTCCGGTTTCATAATTCCGAAAATGTTCTGGCAGACTTCGGTGCGTCCTGCACCAACAAGGCCTGTCAGTGCCAGTATCTCTCCTTTTTTCACCTGAAAAGATACGTTTTTGAAGTAACCCTCTTTTGAGATATCTTCTATTTCCAGAACTACATCTCCAATTTTTGAAGTTTTTGTAGGATACATCTGGCTTAATTCCCTTCCGACCATTTCAGCGATCAGTTTCTGGTTGGAGATCTTGTCCACATCCCAGCTGCCTATGTACCTGGAGTCCCGGAAGACCGTAACCCTGCTTGCAAGCCGGTACATATCTTCAAACTTATGTGTAATAAAGATAATTGAGACACCTTCATCTCTCAGGCGTTCTGCAATCTGGTACAATTGTTCACACTCTGTTCTGGTTAACGATGCAGTGGGTTCATCCATAATCAGTATGCGTGCATCTCTGGACAGTGCTTTTGCTATTTCTACCAGCTGCTGTCTGGCTACACTGAGAGCGCCCATGGGTTTACTTACATCAATTTCATTGCTGAGGGGCTGTATCAGTTCTTTTGCCCGCTGGGTCATCAGCTTCCAGTTATACAGACCGACTTTATTTTTAATCTCCTGACCCATAAAAATATTTTCTGTAACCGATAAATCAGGAAAGCAGTGACATGCTGGTAAATAGCAGCGATCCCAAGTTTGGCTGAATCCGCTGTGGATCTTAAGGTAATTTTCTCACCCTCCAGTAACATAATGCCGCTGTCCGGTTGATGTACGCCTGTTATAACTTTAATAAATGTAGATTTGCCGGCTCCATTCTCGCCCATAAGAGCATGTATCTCACCTCTCTTAAGTTGAAAGTGAACACCATTTAATGCCGTTACTCCGCCGAAGGTTTTTACAACGTCTTTCAACTCTAAGATAAAATCATTCATCATTATTCCCCTTTCCCTTATTAAATTTTTGTGGTACTGTGTGTTGTGATAAGCATATACTACCCCGTTTTTTCTCTTTTTCAATATCAAAAATTGTTTTTCTGATATCAAAAATTGCTATTTTGGGCTATCTTACTATTATTTTAGAAAAATGGGTGGATTTATTATATAGTTTTTAAATGAATGTTAAGACATGACAAAAAAAGTTAACAATACAGTTTTTATATGGAGGGACTTCATTGTGATATTACCTAAAAGAAATTTACCGGAACAATACTCAAAAAGAACAAATCAAATTTCCCACCAGACGGAAAGCCTACCATTCTATGTAAAAGAATGTGGTTTCTGCAATGAAAAAAAATTTGTTCTTGGAAATGCAAATAACTATTATGATTATATTTTACTATACTCCGTTTCCGGAGTTGTCCGATTTACCAAAAACCAAAGTACCCAGTACATTTACCAGGATAATGTAGTAATCTCTTCCTGCAATACGCCGCTGACATTCACCCGTGCAAGTAACAACTGGGAATATTTCTATATGATAATCCGGGGTACACATGCAAAACTATATTACAATCTGGTAAGAAATAAGTCCAGTATTATTCCCACCGACAGACTGAGCAGTATCCTGGATCTGTTTTTAGAAATGCAACAGATAACCTTTAAAAAAGAAGTTTTAGACGATATGCAGGCAAGCTTAATTATACATAACATATTTTTTGAATTATATAAGATATCCAACAGCATTTTAGAAACTAAAAAAATAACTCCAGTGCAGGAGACCGTAGTCAACCTCTCACTGAAGTACATAGCAAATAACTATAAAAATGATCTGGATGTAGATACGATCTGCAACGAGGTAAGCTTCTCAAAATATTACTTTTGCAAGCTGTTTAAAGATCATATGGGAATGACCATACATCAGTACGTAAACGAGTACCGGGTGAATAAATCAAAAGAACTGCTGACCTATTCGAAACTCTCCATAAATGCAATCGCAAAGTCTGTGGGATTTAAAAGTACGCTGACATACAGCAGATGTTTTGAGCGGTTCACGCATATGACGCCAAGTGAGTATCGGAAGAATTTTTGATGATAGAATAATGAGGAATGATGTTGACTTTTTTGTATTACATACAATATGATGCGTATGTTTTACGGTATAAAAATTATAAGAAATAGTTTATCTAGATATTGTCAATATGTGGTCAGTGTGATATACTTTTTTATAAGAGCAACCGTGTTACGGGGTGATGTTGACCTTCATTTTACATAGAATGGAGGTGATGTCTATGAAACATTTCGATTTTAAGGATTTGATGTCTTTTGGAATGTTTTTGATAGGATTACTGACGTTCATTTATATGATCTGTCACTAATGGGCATAGAAAAACCACCCTGAAACTTTTGACCAAGATGATGGGTGGTTTTTCTATCCAATTCAATAAGGTCAACCCACCTTGTGGGCGGTTGCTCTTTATATTTTTAATATATCATATAATGATTGGTATTACAATAGTAATTAGGATAAATATAATTAGTAGTGAAATTAAAAGTTACCGTTCACTATGGGTGATGCAGCAATTATCAATATAATGATAATAGGATTACTGACGTTCATTTATATGATCTGTCACTAATGGGCATAGAAAAACCACCCTGAAACTTTTGACCAAGATGATGGGTGGTTTTTCTTACTCTAAATAAGGTCAACCCACCTTGTGAGTGGTTGCTCTTAAACTAACATATTTTGAAGCATATTACAAGTGTATTTTTAACTAATAGTTTAATAGATATAAGTGTATTAGATTGTTATCTAAAAAGCAATTGCAATATATATACATCAGTCTTATGGCAGTTCAACATCAATATAAAACATAAAAATATATAAAAAGTAAAGTATAAGTTGAAAGAAAATAATAGAAAGGAAGCCACGGCATGATTCTTTCAACCAGTTTCAAAGTGGCGGTATTGCAGGCAAAGCTGTAATACACATAGGTATTAATATGAAAAGTATCAGCATCGGAAATGGGAAAATCCAGGTACCGGAAATCGGACTTGGATGTATGAGAATCAAAGAATTGAAGACCAGGGAGGCTGTCCGGGAATTGATTGACACTGCAATGGATCAGGGCATTAATTTTTTCGACCATGCAGATATATATGCAGGAGGAGAAGCCGAGGAAATATTTGGTGATGTGACAGAGCCTGGGCTGCGGAACAAAATGCTGATTCAGACAAAATGTGCAATTCGTCCGGGGTGCTGCTTTGATTTCTCCAAAGAACATATAATCAGTTCGGTGGAAGGCAGCCTGAAGAGGCTGAAAACCGATTATATCGATATTCTGCTGCTTCACCGTCCGGATACCTTAATGGAGCCGGAGGAAGTTGCCGGGGCATTTGAGGAGCTGGAGAAGTCAGGAAAGGTCCGCTATTTTGGGGTAAGTAATGAAAACCCATATCAAATGGAACTATTGAATAAATACTGCAATCAAAAAATACTGATCAACCAGCTGCAGTTTAGCATTGCGCACTGCGGAATCGTAGATGCAGGGATTAATGTAAATATCCATAACGATGCAGGAACAAACCGTGACGGTGGTGTACTGGAATACTGCAGATTAAAAGACATCACCATTCAGGCATGGTCGCCGTTTCAATATGGAATGTTTGAAGGCGTTTTCTTAAACAATGAAAAATTTCCCCTTTTGAATGAGAAGATTGACCGGATGGCAGAAAAATACCAGGTGACAAATAATGCGATAGCAATTGCCTGGATTCTGCGCCATCCAGCCAAAATACAGGCGATTGTGGGAAGTACGAATAAACAGAGAGTGGCGGATATCTGCAAAGCATCGGATCTTACACTTACAAGAGAAGAATGGTATGAATTGTATATGGCGGCAGGGAAGAAGCTGCCGTAAATGTGAAAAGGGCGGCTGCAAATATTATATGCAGCCGCTCTGATTGGTTTAATGGGTAAATCCATAGACTTTCGGTTCTGTTTTTTTGCCATGAACAAGGACAGCAGCTTTGTCTAATTCCTGTATGCCTTCTTTCAGATCGCGAATCAGCAGTTCTGCCATATCATAGTTTAAATCAGCACGGCACACAATCCGCTGGATAATAACGTTCTCCAGATTCTTAGGCAGAGGATAGGTGGGAACCTGCCATCCTCGCATGAGCAGGCGGTCGGATAAGTCATAAAGTGTCCACTCACGGTTTTCATCCTCTTTCAGAGTATAGCAGACAACCGGAAGGTCACTACCGTCATGGTAGATATGGAAGATGCCGGTTTCTCTTAATTTATCAGCCAGGTAGTGCGCCACGTCTTGAGTCTTTTGCTGGATTCTCCGGTACCCCTCCTTTCCCAGACGGATAAAATTGTAGTATTGTCCAATAATCTGGCTGGCGGACCTGGAAAAGTTTAGGGCGATTGTGGGCATCTTGCCCCCCAGGTAATCTACTTCAAAAATTAACTCCTCCGGGAGATACTCTTTGCGTTTCCAGAGAACCCATCCGATTCCGGGATATACCAGTCCATATTTGTGGCCGGAACAGTTGATGGAGATAACGTTTTTTAAACGAAAATCCCAGGGCAGACCCGGATTTACAAAAGGTACAAAAAGACCACCGGATGCAGCGTCTACATGAATATAGACTTTATGTCTGGTTGAGGCATTATAAGCTTCCAGTTTCCCGTCGATTGCCTGCATATCGTCAAATTTTCCGGTATAAGTAATGCCCAGGATACCGACTATGCCAATGGTATATTCATCCACATATTGAAGTACCGTATCCGGATCTATGCACATACAGCCGGCGTTCATTGGTACCTCCCGCAGCTCAATATCCCAGTATACACAGAATTTCTCCCAGCATACCTGATAACCGGAGGAAATCACAAGATTCGGTTTTTTAGAGAGATCAAGTCCAAATTCAGCGGCTCTTTTTCGCCAGCGGAATTTCATTGCCATACCTGCCAGCATACATGCCTCAGAGGAACCTACGGTGGAGGTGCCGATGGAATCGGCTTCATCAGGAGAGTTCCACAGATGAGAGATCATATTAATGCAGCGGTGTTCGATTTCTGCAGTCTGCGGGTACTCCGTCTTGTCAATGGCATTCTTCTCAAGGGTTTCGGACATAAGTTTAACGGCTTCTTCTTCCATGTAAGTCTGGCAGAACGTAGCCAGATTCAATCTTGCGTTGCCTTCGTTCATCAGTTCATCTTTAATCAACTGATAAGCAAGTGCCGGTTCGAGAGGATGATCGCCTATTACATTTTTCGGTATGGGGGAATCTGCCTCTAAGGTTCCGAAAAGCGGTGTATCAAAGGAATCCTTAAACGTTTCTCGTTTCTTGTACTGGTCATATAACATGATACTCACTCCTGTTCTATTTTTATTTTATATTGCTAAATTTTATTATATGACATTTTAGAATGAAGTACAATAATCGGGAATTAAGAAAGATGTTGATACAGGAATTATTATCAGGGTGCAGGAATCAATACAAGTGTACAGGAATTAATTTCATGGTACGTTTTCCATGTTAAAATAAAATCTTTAAGGCATATGCAAAATTACAGGGTGGCTGATCCGGAAGGGTTACTTCCAAAAAATTCTTTGTTTGAATAAAGTCAAGTCCGAAATCCGTTCCCAGCAGTTGCACCTTTGACACTGCTCTTGAACTGCATTTTTTCAGTGCCTTAATATAGAGTTTCCGGTTTTCCGGCCATCCAAAGGTAATGGCATAAACTGCGGAATCATTCTGGGTAAAGCGAAAGTCTTCGGAGGTAAAGGTGTGATTTCTGATATCAGATGCAAGCCCATCTTCCACCTGGTGATTGATTTTATCAATGTCATAATTTTCGTCCGCTACAGTGGTGGGACCTTCTGCCGCTGTCAGCCAGGGGCGGGTATAATAGATAGCCTCTCCGTTAACTTTCAGCCAGTCACCAATTTCATGGAGTATGCTCACTGCATCAGGATGAAAGGATCCATCTGCATTTGGTCCTACATTTAATAATAAGTTTCCGTTTTTTGCCGTGATGTCACAAAGCTGATGGATGATGCTGCAGGAAGATTTATACTTAGGGTTTTGCACCATGCACCAGGTTATGTTATCTTCCAGCCGGTCATCTGTCTGCCATGGAAAGTTTTTCGCCTGGGAAAAACGCCCGCATTCAATATCATAGATTCCAATATCAGCCGGGAAATCTTCCTGCTTATAAGATATGGCAATATCTTTGCTGCTGCAAGTATCATAGTAATGGCTCACCATCTTATAGCGGTATGCTTCATCGATAATAAAAGAGCGGCTGTCAAAATAGATCAGGTCAGGCTGATAGAGATCTACGACTTCGTTTACCTTATCCAGCCACATTTGATTAAACTTCCCATCCGGCATGCGGTAAGGGTGATACCGGTTTGTCTCCAGTGGCAGAGCATCCCAGTAATACTGCTCATTGTCGGGGTTATAGACATCCGCTTCTGCATCGGAAGACATAAACCATCCCCAAAGCCACTGATGGTGAAAGGTGCTCAGTATTTTGATGCCTCTTTTACGGAAAGCATTGACACACTCTCCGGTGATATCTCGTTTCGGTCCGTAATGAACAGCGTTTACCGGATTGACCTGACTGTTCCACATGGAAAAATTATCAGCGTGTTCCGTAACGGGTCCCGCATATTTTGCTCCCGAAGCCACAACCAGATCTGCCCATTCTTCCGGATCAAACTTTTCCCCGGTAAACATCGGGTAAAAATCCTTATATCCAAAGTCGTGAAGAGAGCCATAGGTTTTTTCATGATGGACATTCTGGGAGAGACCTTTTCCGTACATATTCCTGGAATACCATTCATTCTCAAAAGCCGGAACACTATAGGGTCCCCAATGGAAAAAAAGTCCGAATTTTGCATCCCGAAACCACTTTGGTGCCTGGCGTTCATAGGGTTTCCAATTTAATTCTGATGACATATTGATACCTCCAATTTTCATTATACTTAATATTTGCCGTTAAAATTGACACTGAATATAAGATCGCCGTAAATAAAAATCACTGTATGTAAGACTCGCGGCATACACACCTCACATTCAATAAATCGCCCTTTATACAAAACTGGTTTTATACAATTCCGTGTGTTTCCACAGAAAATTGATAAAAAGAAAGCACAGGAAGATACGTAACTCCATCTACGGGCGGAATAAAACTTGGAACGGGTTTATGGCAGAAGGAAACAAAAGCCTTCCCACGGATTTCCCGGTCCAGGGTAAGCAGCAGTCCATTGGGAATGCCAGGTGCCAGAATTATGCTGTAAGGTGGAACTTCCCCCAGGCTGTCTTCTATATAAAAGCCGCACTCAGCAGGATTTTGGCTGTAAAGAAATAAGTTTTTTACCACACCGGAGAATCGCAGCAGTATCTGGTCCACCTGAATCAGTTCCGCACTGTGGATATCCGGTGCCAGAAAAGCCGGAGC
The DNA here is from genome assembly GCA_900540475.1 of uncultured Robinsoniella sp. Lineage (GTDB taxonomy): Bacteria > Bacillota > Clostridia > Lachnospirales > Lachnospiraceae > Robinsoniella. Next base: position 111,820 of record UQGG01000014.1, read on the forward strand.
ACTGCAAAGCACATGACCGCACAGTTTTGCCATCCGTTCGCCTAAAAGTGTATTGGAAACAGAAGAATTGTGTACGTTATCGGACAGAGAGCAGTTTAATGTCGGGAGTACATATACATTTGGCATGGAAAGTGCAGTCCTGCGCTGGATTTCCCGGATTACAGCCCAACCTTCCTCATAAGGGGAGTCTATTTCCCGGTTCAGCTGAAAAGTAAAAAACGGTATTTCATACCCGAGATCGGCTCTTACATTGGAGATAAGCGTATGATATTTCTCCTCATAGACTTCAAAATTTCCGGAGAGGGTATCCGCACATCCCTGGTACCATAAAATGCCGGCTGGGGCTGCAGTTCCGCTGTCCGGGGTAAGATCTTTGACTTTCCGCATCATATTCCAATAGAGTGACCCGGTTCCGTTTTTGTCCCACAGGTCAATGGGAGAGCCGCCCTTTGCACAGACAATCAATCCCACCGGGCAGCCCGAAATCTGCTGAAAGTGCCTGCCAAATGCGATCCATGGTGAAGTTCCCGACACCCGAAGTTCTGTGTTTGCATTATCATCATCAGCATCGGTAGATTCGTTTAAAGGGTGGGCGGCCAGAGCCCAGCGGTTATTGTTGCGCAGTACATGAACTCCTAAAGCCGGTGGGTCACCGCCCCAATCCTGACCAAACCCTGCGGCATTTGACTGCCCCGCTACGAGAAACAGATTTCCAACACCGATGTGGAATCTCACGTCACCGCGGAACATCCAGGTATAGGTCCCATCGGTGCTGGCGGAATCCACTCCGGTTTCAATCCGGTATAATCCGCCCTTTGGCAGAGAAAGGGTTATTTCAAAAGTGCCGGTAAAGCGTTCTTCGTCTTCCAATAAAAAGTCCGCAGGTGTCCATGGAATTACCGGATAATTATTCTCCTCCTGCATAATGCGCACTACCGGAACGGCGTATTTCACGCCCACGTTCAGGGCGGCTTCCGGTACAGAATAATGTCCTTTTAGTGTAATGGTACCAGAATCCCCGGTCTTTTGTATAATTGCCCAGTCATCCGGGGCAGATGTTAATATTACTCCTGTCATCATAATCTCCTTTACTTTATATTCAGCATTTCTGCCTGTTTATTTAAATCATCAATGTAGGTTTGTATGCCGTCATTTTCCCAGCGTCTGATAACCTCATGCCACATATCCACAGGATCCGCTTCCCCAATAATGACTTTGGTGAATTCATCAATCATAGTTGATGTAGAAAATATATCAGACTCTTCTTTGGACATTTGTAAAAAGTCATATGGCCGTTCCACCATGGTAGTATTTTCCTGATTCCAGTGCAGTGTGCCGTTGGACATCTCCATAATCTTTCTGCCATACCGTTTGTTATTCTGCTCACTGGATACAAAATCATCATCGGACCCGCCCCAGGATGCCAGACTGGTAAATAAGTTTAAAGAGGGGTATTTTTTGAGCAGCAGCTCGGATACATTTTCACTGGAAGTATCCAGAAGACAGGTGTATTCCCTGTTCTTTAAGTTATAATCCTCCCCTTCTATGCCAAACCGGGTGAGATACCAGCCCTCCTCGGACAGCAGGTATTCATACAGATATAAGATTCGTTCCATCTTCTCCTCATCAACATGAGAAGAAAACAAAGATTCCGACCAGAAAGGAGAGCTGCTGTTACTGTACCGCTTCCCGTCTGCACATGGGAAAATATTTAAAATGCTCACCGCATCTTCAAAGGGTTCCGTTTCATCGTGATAGTGGTTCCAGTAAGCCTTGATTTCGGAAAGGGCGGCCGGAGAAGTCTTATATTCCAGCGCACCAAGCTTCCCTCTGGCAAAATCGTAGACAGAATCTACAGTCTTCTTCAAATAAAACTCCGGGTCAAGGCCCCCGCTTACATACAATTTCCGATAGGCTTGTACTACATCTTCGAATTCCGGCAGAAGGTAAGAGGGAAGAAACTTTCCGTCTTTTTTTACCCAGGTGTATACATTACATTCCGGTGCAATCCCCAGAATCAGCCACTTTCCAAGCGCGGTGCGATTCCCAACGTTATATCCCAGGGTATCATCCGCACCATTTCCATCCGGATCCTGCGTTGCAAAGGCAACCGTCATATCAATAAACTCATCCAGACTTTCGGGAGCTTTTAAGCCCAGATTATTCAACCAGTCTTTGCGCACCAGCAGTCCTGCATCGGAGGATGATAAATCCATATCCCCAAATGAAGTCCTGGGAAATGTGTATATTTTACCGTCTTTCTGCTCTAAAAAATGCTGCAGGGAGTCAACCGTCTTTTTTACCTCGGGATAGCCGGAGAGGTCATCGGGCAGAGGTGTGAGCATTTTGCGTGAGATCATATCGGTCAGGGAAAGCGCGTTATTTTCAGAGGTACCCGTTATTGTAGTTGCGGCAAAGATATCGGGGAGGGAATCCGACACCCCCATAACCAGATAGCGCTCATTATAATCGGACCAGTTCAGGTTAACAGGCTGAATCGTCATATTAAACAGATCTTCCAGATAACGCCAGACCCCGTCTTTTTCCTTGCTGTTTTCCATAGCCTGAATATTCCAGAATCCGATGCTGATCTCCAGGTGCTGGCTTAAATCGGCATTCTTAAGGGACTCCGGCAGCCTCTTTTCAGTTTCTGCCGGTCCGTCTTCCCGACATCCCCAGAGCAGGCATAGGAGAACCGCCAGTACAGCTAACATCACAATTTTTATTTTCATACCTCAATCCTCCCTGTTCCGGTAGGCAGTTGGCGTGATTCCCATGGTCTTTTTAAAAACTTTTGCAAAGTAAAAGTAATCCCGGTAACCAGTTGTTAATGCAATCTCGGAAACCGGCAGATCCGTATCCTGAAGTAATTTCACCGCATGTTCTATGCGAAGTTCGGTGAGATAACAGCTAAAGGTCTTGTTCATTTCCTGGTTAAATAACTGGCTGGCATAATTGGGGTTGACGCTGCACTGCTCCGCAATCTGCTGGATGGAAATACACTCGCTGTAGTGCTGGTGAATATAGGACAGCATACATCTGACAATCCGGTTTTTCACCGGAAATTGATTGAGATTCTCTTCTTTCTGTTCTTTCTTTTTCTTTTCCATAGAATGGAGAAACTCTACTTTCTCATATGCGCGCAGAATGCTGTCCTGAATTTCCGTAGGGGAAAACGGCTTCAGGCAATAGCCGATTGCATTTTGAGTCATTGCTTTTTGTACATAGGCAAACTCTGCGTGTCCGCTTATGATGGTAAAAACAGTATCCACCTTTTCCAGGTTTGCTGCCTGCAGCAGTTCCAGACCGCCAAGGCCCGGCATTTTTATGTCTACAAATGCCAGGTCAGGCCGCTGGTCCAGAATTAACGAAAGCCCCGTTACGCCGTTATACGCTTCCCCGATAATTTCAAAGTAATCCTGGTTAATCAGTAGCGCCCGCAGACTTTTGATCACCCATTTTTCATCATCAATAATGACTGCTCTGTACATGATGGTTACTCCTCCTTTCTTTGCTGCTGAAATGGAATCCGAATCTGAATATTTGTTTCGATATGTTCTTTTGACTCAATAATTAAATGGTAGGGTTCGCCATAATACAGCCGGATGCGGCTGTTCACATTTAAAAGCCCAAGGCTGTCCGAATCCTCCCCCGAGGCAGCCATGGAAAGGGATTCTTCCATAGAAGTGGGAATCGTCTTCGGGTGGTTCAAATTGTCCCGGATCTGGCACAGCCGTTCACTGGAAATGCCCTCCCCGGTATCGTATACCCAGATAACAAGGGTGTCATTGGAAGCGTCATGTATGCCCCCTATCTGCAAATGCCCCGGTTCCAGCAGTTTTTCCAGTCCGTGGACAATGGAGTTTTCCACCAGAGGCTGTAAGATCATCTTGGGAATACAGGCATCCATAATTTCTTCCGAAATACTGTACGCAATAGTAAAACGTCCCTCAAAACGGGTAGACTGTATCATCAGATATGATTTGACTATCTCAAGCTCTTCCCGAAAAGTAACAAACTCATTTCCTTTAATGCTGTAGCGGAGAATCTGCGCCAGAGCTTGGGAAATGTTAATAATGTCATCAGACCGTCCCTCGGTTGACATACCGCAGATCAGAGCCAGGGTATTGTACAAAAAATGTGGGTTGATCTGGCTTCTTAAAAAAGCTAGTTCCGTTTTCTTTGCATAGATCTCCGTTTCATACATTTTCGTACAGGTATTAAAAATATCACGGTTTAAGGTATCTACCTCATCCAGCATCTGGTTAAATGCATTTCCAATGGCGGCGGCTTCCAGACAGACATAAGACTGTTCATCCAGGTGGATACGTTCTTTCAGCGCCCGCCTGTTTCCGGAAGTAATCTTATTCATGATCCCGGTTAATTCCGAGATTGTGTTGAAAAACCGGGAGATAAAGTATATTAAAAACGAGCAGACTACAATAAAAATAAGCAGGGTAAGAAAATACTGGCTTCCCACAGTCCGGATCAGTTTCTGAATCAGAGCACCCTTTGGAATGATCGATATTAATTCATATCCGGTTTCGGGTATTGCATGAGTCTCAAAGGTATATTCCGTATTGGAATAAGTAAAAACGGAATCCCCGGATTTTTTAGATAGAAATGCCTGGTAAATCTCTTCATCGCCCAAAAGCAGATTTTTGCTCTGATCCAGGAAAATCATTTTTTGATCGGCACTGTCCAGAGAGTAAGAGCCTCCAAGAAACCGGGAGGGCTCTATTGCCACAAAAACTGCCCCGCAGGGAGTGGCATTGCTTAAGTCCAGGGGATAGATCAGCCGCCCTGCAACAATACATACTGTATTTAAAGAGTGAATAAAGTAATTTTGCCGGTCAAAGAAAATCACATCATGCTGATCTCTGGGAAGCTCCTGTAAAAGCTTACTTGTAATAGAAGAGTCCCCCGCTACATTGCTGAAATTACCATTGTCACCAATCACTGCAATATCAATGATGGAAGGTTCCTGATTCTGGGTGTTGATCAGCAGATTAGAAACCCGCTGTACATAGTCAAACTTAGATTCTTCCTTGTTCTCAATAAGATAGCGCTGTACCAGCTCATTATAAGCAAGGCTGGTTGTAAGTTTTGAAAAATAGGTGTAGTTGTACTGGACTTCGTGAAGCACCTGGTTTACTTTCTCATCCTGATTGGTCTTTAGGGACTGGTACTGCAGTTTGTAATAGGAAAAAATACTGAATATCATAATTCCAGCCATGGTAACCGCCATGATAATTAAAAGAATCATCATCTGGCGCCGCAGGGGCTGGGGTGTAAATTTTTTTAACGGTATTTTCATTATTTTAGTAACCTCTTAAGTTATTGTGCTTATTTTTAACAAGATCGTAGAGTTAATCTCAATAAGCTGTTGTCTTTATCAAGATCGTAGTTAATCTCAATAAGCGGTTGTCTTTAACAAGATAGTACAATTTAATCCCAATAACTTGTATGGAAAAAAGTCAGGGAATTATGTAAAAAACTCAAATGGGTGTATTTTTTAAAGGAGGCAGTATAAAAATTATAGCCCATTATTTAGATTGTTTTATGTAAAAATATTAGAAATATATGTAAATTTCTTTAAAAGATTTAATAAATTATCAAAATCATAAGAATTTTACATAAAGAGCAGAGTTATAAACATTTTAAAAATTCTCATTTTTAGTAAAATAGTTGGTATCAGATCGATAAGAAACAATTCTCAGAAATGAGGGAAAGGAGCAGGAAGTGAAAGAGAGAAAAAAGAAGCCGGCACAGACAGTATATGTGCCGAAAGTCAGCATTTTCAAGACGCTGGGCAGACAAAGGACATTAATTCTGCTGTGTCTGCCTGCCTTGATACTAACGATAGTATTCAAGTATGGATCAATGTATGGAATCCTGATTGCATTTAAAAATTATAAAACGTCAAAGGGGGTATGGGGCAGCGACTGGCTGGATCCTTTTTATAAAAACTTTATAACGTTTTTTAAAAATCCTTCTTCCGGTCAGATAATCTGGAATACGATTCGCATCGGAGTGGTAACCATGTTATTTTCATTTCCGGCTCCTGTCATATTTGCAATTATGCTAAACGAAGTAAAAGGCAAAATGTTTAAAAAGACGGTTCAGACGGTTTCCTATATACCACACTTTATCTCAATCGTGGTTGTAGTGGGAATGCTGAACAGCTTTGGATCCATCGATGGAATTTTCAATACAATCCGAGGATGGTTTGGACTGGCAGCAGTCAATATGAATGAGGGCACAAAATATTTTATGCCGATGTACGTAGGCTCCCAGATCTGGCAGACCTTTGGCTGGAGTTCCATTATATATCTATCCGCGTTGTCTAATATAGACACAACCTTATATGACGTGGCAAATATAGATGGTGCCAACAGATGGCAGAAGATTAAAAATATTGCATGGCCTACCATCCTGCCGACAACGACAATTATGTTAATTATGAATGTGGGCACCGTGCTCAATTCGGACTACCAGAAAATACTGTTAATGCAGAATGATACCAACCGCAGCGCAATCGATGTCATATCATCCTTTGTTTACCGGGAAGGTATCGTAGGTGCCCGTTTTGAATACACAACGGCAGTCAACCTGATGCTTTCGGTAGTGGCATTCGGGCTGGTAATCATTACAAATAAAATTACCCAGAAAGTAAATGCCGAAAATAGCTTATGGTAGAGCGCGTTTGAAATAGCATTTTCAAACATGCGCCGGAAAGGAGAAGTAAGTTGAATCATAAAAATAAGAATAAAATTCACATTGGAAACAGATCAGCAGATATGATACTGATTGTCATTATGTGTCTGCTGATGGTAACAATCCTGTATCCGTTTATCAATATTATTTCCATATCCATGAGCAGCCCCAGTGCCATTACAACCGGAAAGGTAAGCTGGCTTCCGGTGGGATTTAACCTGAAAGGATATGAAATGGTGTTTGGGGATCCGAAGATCTGGAGTGCTTATGGAAATACCATCTTGTATGCAACTCTGGGGACGGCATTAAATCTTGTCTTTACGGCAATGATTTCCTATTCTCTCATGGTAAAGGAGTTTGTACTGCGTAAACCCATGACCGTATTTTTAACCATTACGATGTTTTTTAACGGAGGAATGGTCCCAAGTTACATATTAATCCAGAATCTAGGTTTGATGGACAGTATCTGGGCTGTCATTCTTCCGGGATGTGTCTCTGCCTATAACATTTTTATTTACCGCTCCTTTTTTAAAGGAATATCACCGGAGATTCGGGAAGCAGCATTTGTAGACGGTGCCGGAGAAGCCAGAATTCTGTTTAGCATTTATATGCCACTGTCAAAAGCGTTGTTTGCAACATTTGGTCTGTTTTCTCTGGTGACTTACTGGAATATGTGGTTTGAACCGCTGCTCTATCTGAAGACAGATACAAAGCAGCCCATTCAGATGATATTGCGCCAGATCTTATTTACCTCGGGCGCAGCTGGCATGAATGGTGCCCAGGAATTAATGAACCAGCAACTGGTGAATCCTAAAAATATACAATATGCATGTATTATTGCGACAATTGCACCAATTATGATTGTCTATCCGTTCCTCCAGAAATATTTTGAGCAGGGAATGATGGTAGGCGCAGTTAAGGGGTGAGCGTGGATGAAAAGCACGTTCCAATATAGAAGGGAGATTCATAAAATGAAGAAAAAAATGGTAACAGCAGTGTTGGCGGCAGCGCTTTCTGCAGCAGTACTGGCAGGATGCGGACAAAAAGCCCAAAGTACGGATACAAAAGCAAAAGGAGAAACCACGGCAGACGCACAGGACGGAAATGATGCATCGGGAGAATCTTCAAAGGGAACATCGGGGGATGCCTCGGGAACAGAATTACCGGAATTGCCGGATAATACCCTGTCCATTACGGCATCTATTCCCACTTTTGGTACAGATCCGGGGAATACGGAAGTACAAAAAGAGTGGCAGAAGAGAATGGAAGAGTATCTGGGATGCAAACTGGACATTAAGTGGACCTATACGCCTTGGCTTGACTACCGGGAAAATGAGAAAGTAATCCTGGCAAGCGGTGAAATGCCGGATGTGTTTACCTATTCCTGGGGCGATACCATTAATGAATATGGTCAGGACGGCCAGGTACTGGATATTGCCAAATACAAACAGTATATGCCGTATTATTCTAAATTTGTGGAAGAGACAAGAGGGGGAGAAAATTTTGCTTACAATGCAGACGGAACCTCTTACTACTTTAAAGACGGTTTTGTAAATAATAACGATATCATTGGTGCACAGTCATTTACAGCATTTGCATACCGATTTGACTTATTGGAAAAGAACAATCTGACCCCGGCGACAAATTTAGATGAGTTCAGTGAGCTGTGTAAAAAGTTAAAAGAGCTTTATCCGGATTCCTATCCTATTTCAAACAGTGACAAAAACTATGCTTTCTACCGGGGGTTCGCAGGCATCTACCACACATCGGATACCCTGTATTGGAATGGGACAGAATGGGCGTTTGGTCCCATTGACGATAATTTCAAAGACATGCTTTCCTATCTGAAAACCCTCTATGATGCAGGCTATATAGATCCTGAATTTGCCACGGATGATGCTGATGCCTGCAATAAAAAGGCGGCTACAGGGAAAGTGCTGATCTACCCCACCGTATGGTCCGGCATGGCAGCACACTGGAACCGCAACAAAGAAGATCAGGATATTAATTTTGGACTTGCCTATCTGCCGGAAAATGAAAAGTATGGAACACCTTGGAAATGGGGATCTAAGGAAGAAGGATTATCCCTTGCAAATACGGGATTTGGAGTTGGTATTTCCGGAGATGTGGAGTATCCCGAATGGGTTGTGAAAATGATTGATTACCAGTATTCACCGGAGATGATCGAACTGCAGAACTGGGGCATTGAAGGAAAGACTTATGTGATAAATGAAGATGGAACGAAATCATTTACCGAAGAGATTACAAGTGCCGATAATCCTGTGCAGGAGCTGGCAAATTATGGTGTGACCTCTTCAGCGGCATGCAGAACCGGGGTGGTATTTACACCTCAGGAATTTGAACCACAGATTGAACAGCTGGAAGAAGAACCATGGTGGAGCAAAGAGGACGGTTTCCATATGGATAAATACTGGCTTGCAAGCTCCAAATACGGCGGGGAAGATTCCGTTGCTCCTTATGACCGGGCGCCGATCCTGAATCTGGATCCTGATGAAGCGACCGAAAAAGCTACGCTGATGAATGCCTGCGAGACTGTGGCAAAAGAAAAAGCAGTAGAATTTATCACTGGGAAGATGGATCTGGAGAAAGACTGGGATGCTTATGTAGATTCTGTAAAGTATGCAGTAGATGATTTTGAAGGCACGCTGCAGATGCTGAATGAAAACTCGGTGAAGTAATTAAAGTGGGATAAATTTTACTATGGGATATTAATATTTTACTATTTAAAAAGGGTTAGAAATGCATTGTATATTAAATGGTGGATATAGCACCTGACACAGATATCAAGTGCTATATCTATTGTATCAACCAGCCTCAGCAGCCCCACAGTCTGCTAACAGACAAAAAAGGAACAGGTGACTATATGGAAATAAAGCAGCAAAAAGTGCAATACCAGAAAAATCCAATTGGAATCGATACAGAGAAACCACATTTTGAGTGGAATATTTGTCTGGATGCAGCAGATGAAAAGAAGTGGTTTCAGACGGCATATCAGATCTTAGTATCGGATCATGTAAAAAATATGGAAAAAGATGAGGGGAATATCTGGGACAGCGGGAAACAGAGCAGTAACCGGATGACTCAGATACTATATGCGGGAAAGGAGCTGCAGTCCTGCACCAGGTATTACTGGAAGGTTCGGGTATGGGATCATTCAGGAAAGGCTTCTGCGTACAGCCCTGTTTCTTACTTTGAGACTGGGTTTTTAAGCAGCGGGGAGTGGACCGGGAAGTGGATTGGAGAGCAGGAGGATTTTGTGAACCACATCTTCCGTAAAACCTTCCCACTAAAAGAGGGAATCAAAGAGGCACGGATTTACATATGCGGAATGGGACATTATGAATTGTTAATAAATGGGGAAAAAGCAGGAGACAGCGTGCTGACGCCGGGATGGACTGATTACCATAAATCCTGTCTCTATAATACATACGATGTAACCAAGCAGGTTCAGCAAGGGTGGAACTGTATTGGTTTATTTTTGGGTGACGGCATGTTTCATGTAAAGAAAAAGAGATATGTTTATTTTGAACGGAGTTATGGAAAAATGAAATTTCTTCTGCAGCTTCAGGTCACTTATGAGGATGGGACCAGGGATGTGGTGGTTTCCGACGAAGAATTTCATATGGCACAGAGTCCGGTTACTTATTCCGGGATTTATGGCGGAGAGGATTATGATGCAAGATTGGAACAGGAGGGATTTTCACATCCCGGTTTTCAGGAAAATAGTTCCTGGATTCAAGCAATAGCTGTTGAAGAGCCCAAAGGCAAACTGCGCAGGGAAAGTACAGATCCGCTGAAAATCATGGAGTGTTTGAAACCGGTAAAAGTTTGGGAGGTTTCCAAAGGAACATACATGTATGATATGGGGAAGAACTTTTCCGGCTGGGTGAGTATGAAAGTCAGGGCAGGTAAAAACTGTGGAGGAGCATGTATTACCCTTATGCCCGCTGAGATACTCTATTCGGACGGCAGTCCCGACCAGCGTGTGACCGGAGATGGTTATTGCTGGCAATATACCTGCAACGAAAAGGAAACACAGCATTACCGTCCGAAGTTTACCTATTATGGTTTCCGGTATGTACAGGTGAGCGGCGCTGTTCCGGTGGAGCTTTCCGCAGATGGAAGCCAGTCTGACCAGCCCGTCATAGAAGCGATTACAGGAGAATTTATTTATCCCGATATTGAGAGATCAGGTAGTTTTGAATGTTCCAACCACCTTTTTAATAAAATCCATCAGATCATCGACCAGTCGGTTCGCAGCAACATGAAGTCCATATTGACAGACTGCCCCCATCGGGAAAAGCTGGGGTGGCTGGAACAGACCCATCTGATCGGACCAGCCATTATGTGCGGGTACGATGTAAGAAGCCTCTATGAAAAGATAGAGCAGGATATGGCGGAAGCCCAGCATGAAGATGGGCTGATACCGGATATCTGTCCGGAATACGTTACCGGATTTGAAAAATGGCACTATGGGTATCTGGATTCTCCCGAGTGGGGAAGCGCCTGCATTGTGAATCCCTGGTACCTTTATAAGCGTTATGCAGATAAAACGGTATTAGACAGATATTATCAGGTAATGGTGGATTATCTGGATCATTTAACACGGATGACCCATCATTACATTCTCCATCATGGACTGGGAGACTGGCTGGATATTGGTCCCAACACGCCTCATTCCCAGAATACGCCGGTTCCCGTAGTTGCCACAGCGGTCTATTACGACGATCTGTCTATTATGGAAGAAGTCTCGAGACTACTTGGTAAAGAAAAGGAGGCGGAGTACTACTGTGAACTGGGAAGAGAGGTTAAAAGAGAGTTCAACCTCCAGTTCTATGATAAAGCTACATGCAGATATGCCACAGGGAGCCAGGCGGCACAGGCAATGAGTCTGGTAGTGGGTCTGGCGGAGCCTGGAAATGAGCCGGGTATTCTGGATTATCTGGTTCGGGATATTGAGAAAAGAAATTATGCCACTACTGCTGGAGATATCGGACATCCCTATGTCATGGCAGCGCTTACCGCATATGGCAGGTCTGATATCATAGAAAAAATGACAAATATAACAGACGCGCCGGGGTATGGCTACCAGGTCAGATGCGGTGCCACAACATTGACGGAGGAATGGGACGGACCGGACCCGGACAGACCACATGGGTCCCAGAACCACCTGATGCTGGGCAGCGTGGAAGAGTGGTTTTACTGTGGCCTCGCCGGTCTGCCCGGAGTGAGAAGCGATCCTATCTTGGAAGAGCTGGTGATCAGTCCCTATTTTTCTCCTGATCTAAATTACGTAAAGGCATCCATCCGCCACCCGTATGGAAAAGTTTCATCAGAGTGGATGCGGGAGCAGGGAAAAATACGGTCAGAAGTTCAGGTCCCGCCAAATACAAAAGGTATATTCAAACCTCATCCTGCATCGGATGGCATAGTCTTTTATGGAAAAGAGACATTTATGATAGAGGAAACGTAACGTATCAGAGGTCTGAGCATTTACTGTGCTGACTGTAAAAATATTGGGCAGCAGGCATTAAAAAACCAATTATAACAGGGAGGAAAAAATCATGGCTTATCCACAACGTTTGGAGGATTTAATAGAAGGAAAGGGTGGAAATTATATACTGCCGTTTTTCTGGATGCATGGAGAAGATAAAGAGGTTATAAAAGAAGAAATCGATAAAGTATGCGGGTGCGGAATCCGGGAAATCTGCCTGGAATCCAGACCGCATCCAGACTTTGCAGGTCCCGGGTGGTGGGAAGACTTAGATTTTATCATGGAGGAGGCAAAGAAAAGAGAACTGCGCATCTGGATTCTGGACGATGATAAATTTCCCACAGGACACGCCAACGGTGCATTTGAAAAGCACCCAGAACTGGCAAAAGTCTATCTTGCACAGCGGCATATGGATGTAGTCGGACCGGTAAAGGACAGTGCTGTAGTAATAGCCCCATTTCTGGGAGACGACGGAGAACTGCTGGCTGTTTTAGCGTGTCCCAAACCGGATACGGAATCACTGGATATCGCTGGGGATGGTATTCTGGATTTGACCGGACAGGTTCAGGATGGAGTTCTTTATTTCGATATACCACAGGGGTTTCACCGGATATTTGTGCTGTATAAGACCAGAAAAAATGGCGGTCGGGAAAATTACATGAATCTCTTAGACAGCAGATCCGTAAAAGTGCTGATCGATACGGTGTATGAACCCCATTATCAGCGGTATCAGAAAGAGTTTGGGAAAACCTTTGCCGGATTCTTTTCCGATGAGCCGGAGCTGGGCAATACGCCGGGATATGATTTTCAGGATAGGCTGGGAAAGTGTGACCATGAAACATGCCCACACTCATTATCCGGGCAGTACCGCAAGCCTGCTTACGGTATGCAGGGGTATAAGTGCGATGTAAAGCTGCCCTGGAGCAGTGAACTGGAAAGCCGGCTTGGGAAACTGTGGGGGAGTGGATTTTGTAAAAATCTGCCTGCACTGTGGTATGACATGGGAGAAAAGACACCCGGAATCAGAAGCGGCTATATGGATAGCGTAACCAGCCTGGTCAGCTCCTGCTTCAGTGGTCAGGTGGGGAACTGGTGCAGGGAGAGGGGGATTGAATACATAGGGCATATCATTGAAGACGATAATGCCCACGGCAGGCTGGGCTGCAGTATCGGGCATTATTTCCGCGCTCAGAAGGGGCAGGATATGTCGGGCATTGATGTGGTGCTGCTGCAGATTATGCCGGGATTTACAGGCACATACCACCAGTGGATTGCATCTGACCGGGATGGAGAGTTTTTTCATTATGGTCTGGCGAAGCTTGGCAGTTCCTATGCCCACATTGATCCTGCAAAAAAGGGTAGGGCCTTATGCGAAATCTACGGTGCCTATGGATGGGGCGAGGGCATCAGCCTTATGAAGTGGCTCACAGACCATATGCTGGTAAGGGGAATTAATGTATTCGTGCCCCATGCGTTTTCCCCGGCATTTCCAGACAGGGACTGTCCGCCCCATTTCTATGCAAGGGGAAATAATCCCCAGTATCGGTTTTTTACACTGCTTATGAAGTACATGAACAGATGCTGTCATCTCTTAAACGGAGGAATACATAAAGCAGATGCGGCAATTCTCTATCATGCTGAGGCTGAATGGACGGGAAAGGAGGCAATGCTCTTTCAAAAGCCCGTTCGAAAATTGCTGGAACACCAGTTGGACGCCGATGTAGTTCCGGCTGACTTGCTAGTACCTTGCGGCATAAATACGCCAGATGCAGCGGAAGCAGACAATAAAACCTTTAGAATAGGGGATGCAGAATACACCTCATTTATCATTCCCTACTGTGCATGTATTCCAAAAGCAGCAGTAAATTTTGCGATCCGCGCATCTAAAAAAGGAATCCCCGTTTACATGGTGGGTGGATACCCCTCTTCTTTAACAGACGGAAGTGCAGTTCATGAGGAATTTACAAAGTGCGTGACGGTAGTTTCATTGGAAGAACTTCCGGGAAAGGTAAGGGAAACTGGAAAGCCTTGTTTTTCATTTACAAAGAGCTACAAAGATCTCAGAGCACTTTGTTACAGGCAAAAAGATGCTAATATTTATATGTTTTTTAACGAAAGTCCTTTTGAAACCGTGGATACTTTCGTCCGGTTTTTAAATGGTGAGCGCCAGTACATTATCCGATACGATGGCATCAACAATGAAACGGGACCGGGATGTTTTCCAGGTGAGAGCCTCCCGCTTCATTTGCTTCCGGGCGAATCCGCTATATATATGGAAAGTGATTCAGCGCCTGGCTGCAAAAGAATGAGCCGGGAAAAAGTTATTTCATTAGACATAGACTGGGATGTTTCCCTTTCCAAGCCAGATGAGTACCCGGCATTTCAAAAAAGAATGCACCTTCCGTCGGGGCAGGGTCTTCCAAATATGAATGGAAAAAATGGCTTTCCGGAATTCTCCGGAACATTTTTGTACGAGGGAAAATTTGATTATAAAGATACCGATGGAAATACAGAGAAATACATGCTGCGTCTGCCGGCGGTGGGCGACTGTGCAGAGGTGTGGCTAAATGGTTCATATGCAGGAATGATGATCGGCAATCCCTACGAAGCAGACATTACTTCTTATATAAAAAAAGGAGATAATCTTTTGAGAATTGAAATTGCCAATACCCTTGTATGGAAAATGCATGACGGACAGTCTACCCATATGCAGTTATCCCCCACGGGATTACTCGCTCCGCCGCAGCTTCATTTATACCGATAAGAGATCGTGAGAGTAAAGCAAATAAAATGGGTATAGGGCTGAAAGAAAATGATGATTATAGAAAGGTAGCCGCAGAATGAATCTTTCAGCCTGATTGAATGCGGCAATATTGCAGGCAGTCCGGCAATATGCAGTGGGTGTAAAAATGAAAAGAAGCATACTATTTCCAAAAGTAAATGAAATTCTCCATGGGGGAGATTACAATCCTGAGCAGTGGCTGGACCGCCCTGACATTTTAGAAGAGGATATCCGCCTGATGAAGAAAGCAGGGGTGAATACCGTCACTCTGGGGGTATTCTCCTGGTCTGTTTATGAATCATCAGAAGGTAACTATCATTTTGAGTGGCTGGATGACGTGATGGACAGGCTGTGGGAAAATGGTATTTATACCATACTGGCGACACCCTCGGGTGCGAGACCGGCATGGCTGGATCAGGCCATGCCCCAGGCTATGCGTGTCAACCAGATGGGCATACGCAACCGGCATGGGGTGCGGCATAACCATTGCATGACTTCTCCGCTGTATCGGGAAAAGGTCAGAGAGATCAACACAATTCTGGCTAAGCGGTATGGAAACCATCCGGGGCTGATCTTATGGCATATCTCCAATGAACTTGGCGGGGTATGCTATTGTGATCTGTGTGAGAAAAAGTTTCAGAAATATCTGAAAAAAAAATACCATGACAATATACAAGAATTGAATCAAGAATGGTGGACAACGTTCTGGAGCCACAGGTACAACAGTTTCGACCAGATAGAGCCGCCGGTACCTGGGGGAGAAACCAGTATCCATGGACTGAATCTGGACTGGAAACGGTTCACCACCTGGAATATGACCGACTACATGAAAGACGAAATTGCTGTATTTAAAAAATGGACCCCGGACATTCCGGTTACTACCAATTTTATGCGTTTATATGAAGGGCTGGATTATCATAAAATGTCCAAAGAACTGGACATCATATCCTGGGACAGTTATCCGGATTGGCATACAGACAAAGGAGAATTAATCGATACCGCAGCTGCGACAGCCTTTGACCACAGCGTTATGCGTTCCCTGAAAAGAGACAGGCCGTTTATGCTGATGGAGAGTGTGCCAAGCCAGGTCAATTGGCATCCCTATAACAAGTTAAAGCGTCCCGGCGTTCATAGCCTGTCCTGCATGCAGGCAGTAGCTTGCGGCTCCGACACCGTGCAGTATTTTCAGTGGAGAAAGAGCAGAGGGTCCTATGAACAGCACCATGGTGCAGTGATCGATCACTTGGGACGGTGTGACACCAGGGTATTTGGGGAAGTAGAGGAAGTGGGAAAGAAATTAAAACTGCTGAAGGAAGTACAGGGCAGTATTCCAAAGGTTTCAACAGCAATCATTTTTGACTGGGAGAACTGGTGGGCAATCAATGATATGGCTGGATTGAGTGTGGAGAAAAATTATCCGCAGGAGTGCAGAAGACTGTATCAAATATTGTTTTGTTATGGCATAGAGGCAGATATTATTTCCCAGGAGGAAGACCTGACCCCGTATAAGGCGGTATTTGCACCAATGATTTACCTGTTAAAGCAGGGTACGGAAGAGCGGTTTAGTCATTTTGTGGAAAAAGGCGGGTATCTTGCGGCAACCTATCTAACGGGCTATGTAAACGAACACACCCTCTGCTATCTGGGCGGCTTTCCGGGAGGTGGCTTAAAATACGTTTTTGGGCTATACACGGAAGAAATAGATTCACTGTATCCGTCTGAAAGTAATGGAGCCGCATTTACCAAAGACAGCGGGATGCAAGGAATATGCCGGATTCGGGATTTCTGTGAGATTATAAAGCCGTTAACAGCCCGGACGCTGGCATATTATACCGATGATTTTTACCAGGGTACGCCGGCAATTACCGTAAATACATTTGGAGCGGGGAAAGCGTGGTACCTGGGTGCAAGAGTGGAAGATTCCGGTCTGGAACAGCTGGTGGGGAAAATAATGTGTGAGTTGGGGATAACTTTTATAAAATTGCCACATGGTGTGGAAAAACACATTCGGTATCATGACCGCGTGGAGTATGTGTTTTATTTAAATTATACAACAGAGGAAAAAGAGGTTTGTTTAGGGGAGAATGAAAATGGTTTTTCTTTGTTGTATCAAAAACCTGTCTTTGGTACACTCAAACTAAAGGGATTTGGCGTGGATGTGATAAAACAGGAAAAGAAATAGATGAACTAAATCTGCCATTCCTTGCGATACGCCAGCGGTGTGGTATTTTCCCTGTTTTTAAACAGGTTAATAAAATGGCTCACGTGATTCATTCCCACCTTATAAGCAATTTCATTAACCGAATCATTGGAATATTTCAGCAGCTCCTTTGCATAGGAAAGCCGGTTTGCAATGATATATTCATTAACCGTAGTTCCGGTATACTTTTTAAACTCCTTAGAAAGGTGGAACTTACTCACACCGTGGCGGCATGCCAGATCATCCAGCGACAGGGGAGACTTAAAGTTCTGGTCAATATCTTTTAACACATTTTTAATATAAGGAGGCATGAAAATTGTCTGGGCGTCAAAGGTAATGGTCTGGACAAGGAGCTCCGTCAGGACATTGGTAATCAGGCTGGAAGTAAGGACCTCCGTTGAGGCATTGCGTTTCTGGTTTAGTGCCAGAATCCTGCGCAGCGTGCTTTCCATAAAGAATGTGTCCTGGATCTGGATGGTTTTGAAACCGTTTTTTACAAATTCCTCGTAATAGCCAAGGGCACTGCTCCCATTAAAATGAATCCATAGAAATTCCCAGTCACTGTTTTTGGCTGTTTCGTAATAATGGTGTTCTGTACAGTTAATATAGAAGCACTGTCCGGCTGACAGGGTGTAGTTGCATCCTTTATATTTCAAATACCCATTGCCCGATATGGTGTAAACGATCAAAAAAGAATTCAGATTCTTCCGTTCCGTAAAATAAGAATCGCTGGTCTTAAAATACCCGGCTTCCTGAATATAAAAATAAATCGATTTTGCCACATTGCTGGCGGTAATAATTAGGCGGACGGAGTCCTCTGACCAGCTGTATGATGCACGTTCTTCATAGTTTTGATCATTTTTTATAATCATATTAATATCCTCCCAGGTAGTGAATGCCTGCTAAAACCCCAAAAAAACAGACGCAAGATACTGTTATTTTTGCACAACAAACTTGATTGATAAATCCATAATAAATGATTACAATGGATTTGTAAAGTGTTAACAGGACAACAACATAATATAATACAGGCATATGGACGTATTTATGTCAATCGGCGTTGGAAACAGGAGGAAAATAAAATGGCAAAGTTAAAAGAAACCAGAAAAGCACGTATTGGTGTATACACAATGGGATTAAAACATTATTGGGGACAGTTTCCGGGTCTTCGGGAGAGAATGATCGAGTACGGACAGTTTATCTCAGATAAAATTACGGCAATGGGAAATGCACAGGTATTTTTCTATGGGCTGGTAGACTGCGAGCAGGAGGGACATAAAGCAGGTGAGTATTTCAATGCAAATAACGTGGACTTAATTTTTGCACATGCAGGCACTTATGTTACCAGCGGTTCCATACTTCCGGTACATCAGGACTGCAAGGCACATACGGTAATCCTAAACCTTCAGCCTACGGCAAAAATAAATTATGCCCAGACGACTACCGGAGAATGGCTGGCTCACTGCGGTGCATGCCCTGTTCCGGAGATCTCCAATGCATTTAACCGGGCGGGGATTAAGTACCGTGTGGTAAATGGTTTGCTGGGGCTGGATTATACACCGGAGATTTCTCTAACCGATGAAAATACTGCAAACCGCCCGGAAGCCATTCAGGCATGGAAAAAAATCGAAGAATGGGTACTCGCTGCCAGTGTAAAAAGCGGACTCTCCGGAGCAAGATTTGGTTTTCTTGGCAATACATACAGCGGTATGCTGGATATGTACAGTGATTTTACCATGTTCCAGGGACAGACAGGAGCGCATTTGGAAGTGCTGGAAATGTGTGATCTGAACCGTGCCATGGAAACGGTAACGCCGGAAGAAGTAGCGCAAAAGAAAAATGAAATAGCAGAGTTTTTCAGAATCAGTGAAGATTCAGCAGCAGATCCTCTGGCTAAAAAGCCTACAGAGGAGCAGCTGGAGTGGTCGGCAAAAGTCGCAGCAGCACAGGAAAAGTTAGTAAAAGAATATGATCTGGATGCCCTTACTTACTATTACCACGGTGCACCGGGCGGAGAATATGAGAAACTCCAGGGGGGATTCATTGTAGGCCATTCACTGCTGACCGCAAAGGGAATTCCCTGTGCCGGAGAAGGGGACTTAAAGACCTGTCTGGCAATGAAGATCTGTGATATTGTAAATAAAGGCGGATCATTCTGTGAAATCGTTGTAACCGATTATGAAGAGGGAACTATTCTCCTGGGACATGACGGACCATTCCATCTGGAAATTGCAAATGGCAAACCAATTCTTCGTGGTATGGGGCTGTATCATGGAAAACAGGGAACAGGAGTATCGGTAGAAGCAAAAGTAAAAACCGGACCAATCACCAATCTGGGCTGCAGCCAGACCATTGACGGAAGATTAAAATTCATTATAACGGAGGCTGAATCCACCGATGGGACAATTATGACCATAGGCAATACTCAGACCCCTGTAAAATTCAAAAAAGATCCTGACAGTTTCATGGACGAATGGTTTGCAGAAGCACCAACTCACCATTTTGCAATGAGTGTGGGACATAATGCATCATTGTATGAAAAAATAGCAGATA
This sequence comes from uncultured Robinsoniella sp., assembly GCA_900540475.1. Lineage (GTDB taxonomy): Bacteria > Bacillota > Clostridia > Lachnospirales > Lachnospiraceae > Robinsoniella. Next base: position 131,587 of record UQGG01000014.1, read on the forward strand.
TCCTGGATGTAAATTTCGTTACCCTGGATAAATAGTAAATTGCAAATGTTATAAAAATAAGGAACAGCCTCACACGCTGTTCCTTATTTTTATAACTGAAATCCATCAGCTTTATCTATTAAAAGCTGTTTAAACTGTGTCAGCGGCATAGGTTTTGCAAATACGTAGCCCTGCACAATATCGCAGCCCACCTTTCGAAGGAAATCAACCTGTTCCTTCATTTCCACGCCCTCAGATACGGTCCGCATTTTTAACTGTTTCGCCATGGTAATAATGTTGCGGATTACAATCTGTTCCCTTTCGGTATTTGCTCCCTTGCGGAAGAAGAGCATGTCCAGTTTTAATACCTGAATCGGCAGCTCCTTTAAAACGTTCAGCGAGGAATATCCGGAACCGAAATCATCTAAGGAACAGACAAAGCCATTATCCTGTAATGCCACTACAAAAGTCTGAAACAGTTCATTATTATTTAGAACGACACTTTCTGTAAATTCCAATTCAAGCATCCCGTCAGGAAGATGATATTTATTCTTCATATTAATATAAAAATCAAGAAAATCATCCTGGAATAATCCCAGACGGGATACATTTGTCGCCAGCTTTATCTTAGGGTTCCCCTCATCCAGATATTGTCTTGCCCATTTACAGATCCCCTCAAACATATAGCGGTCCAGATGGATAACAAATCCATTCTTCTCAAATAGGGGGATAAACTTACCGGGGACAATCAAAGATCCCTGTGAACTTACCCAGCGTACCAGCACTTCTCCGCCGGCAATCCGGTTCCCGTGCTGGATATCCACCTTAGGCTGGACAAATATCTTAAATTCTTCATTTTCCAGTGCCTGGTGCATACGGGATTCCATTTCCGTTTCCATAAGGATCTGTTTGCGGATATCCTGGGAATAAAATGCGTAGTTATCATTTCCGGCTTGCTTAATAGCCTTTTGCGCCATATTAGCCCGGTTGATCATATCATTAAAAGTAATGGTATCTTTAAAATCGTTTACACAATAGATGCCAATACTCAGATCCAGGTGATATTCCTGGTTTTCTGAAGTTACATAGTGGTTCATTTGCTCGTTCAGAGTCTGGAACCATCCAACAAGCTCTGATTTATCCTTGTAATACTTCAGCCCTGTAAAATTATCTGCATTGACACGGCAAAAGAGTTCGCTTTTTAGCGTAAACCTGGAAATCAAGTCTGCAAAATATTTTAATACCTCATCACCTGCATCGTATCCAAACAAATCATTAAAATACTTAAACCGTTTAATATCGCAGTACCAGAAAGCATAGTTGGAATCCTGCATGTAGTCATTCAGGGAATCAATATCCTGCAGGAATTTATCGAAGCTGGAATATCCGGTAATGGGGTCCACATAGGCGAGCTGTTCCAGATGTTCTTTATTTTTACGGTTCATCTTATTCATACGGTAGGCAAAAACAGTAAATATGATAAAAGCAGAGCTTATGATCAGAATAACGCCCATCGTATAAATATAGTTGCCATTAATAACAGATTCCGGTACGATACTTAAAATATACCAGTCGTTGATCTCTATAGGTATGTATACAGCCCAGTAGTTCTTTCCGTTGTGAATATAACTAATCGTATTTTCCGTTCCGGATGCAAAATCCGATAAGATATTTTCATATGTATCATTCGAAAAGCTGCCGATATCCTTTAACTTATAGATGTTGTCCACATCATAATGCTGACTTGATCTGATAATATAGTCACCGTTGCTTTTCAGGATATTTGAAAATCCTCCGCCCTGGATCAGGGTTGCATCCACTATGGTGCGCAGAATCTTAGAATTGTTGACTGCACATAAAACGCCAATTACTTTTTTCGACTGATATACAGGAACACCATAATAATTAATATAACCGTTGGTATAAGGATCTTCCTGTGTTTCAGAGACTGTATATTTTCCGGCTAATGCGTCCTGAAAAAAGGACTCATTGGAAAAGTCCACCTGTTCAAACGTATTCCCGTTAATGTCTATGAGATCTCCAATCCCTTCTGTGTTTATAAATCCCATACGGATAAAAGTATTTGCATTATTAATCGTAGTCAAAATTGGCGTAAGCTGGTCTGTCTCAGTAATGTTCAGATCGCCAAGACAGATAGATACACCTGATAGCGTTTCCCAGTCTCCGCGTATTTGTTTCAAAATCATCATTTTTTCCTGAGCTGCCAGATCATACAGACTGTTCAAATCATCCTTTTCGTTCTGGCGCATCATTGAATATACGAAGATACATCCAAATAACAAAAAAAGAAAACAGATCATTGTCATTATTAAATAAGAAAAACTGCGCTTCTTTTCCTTCATATAGTTCTCCCAAGCAGTTGCATAAATGTAGTCAGTATCTTAGTATTATTACTAAAATCATATCATAGGATAACTTATTTAACAAGCCGGAGTATAGTAAAACCTTTTAAAAAAATAACCATTATTAACCAGTGCCACCACTACGATGTAGTAAGTAATAGCTGAGTTTTTTCTGAAAATCTATTTTTATATTGAAGTTAAGAATTGAATACTATATTATAGTAGATATGACAAAAATTTAGGAGGTTATAACATGATTCGTACAATTCATGTGGACAAGTTAACGGAAAACATAAAAGAGATGTGTATAGAAGCCAATCATTATTTATCCAAAGATATGGATAAGATCATGAAAGAGGCTGTTGATATAGAAGAATCTGATCTGGGCAGGCAGATTTTATGTCAGCTGCAGGAAAATCTGGAAATAGCCGGAAAAGATATGATACCCATCTGTCAGGATACCGGTATGGCAGTTGTTTTTCTGGAGGTGGGACAGGAAGTACATCTTGAAGGCGGAAACGTGGAAGATGCGGTAAATGAAGGGGTGCGTCAGGGATATGTAGAGGGATTTTTAAGAAAATCTGTAGTAAACGATCCTATTATACGTGAAAACACAAAGGATAATACACCTGCTATCATACATTATGAAATTGTTCCGGGGGATAAAGTAAAGATCACAGTAGCACCGAAAGGATTTGGCAGTGAAAATATGAGCCGCGTCTTTATGTTAAAACCTGCAGATGGTATAGAAGGTGTAAAAAATGCGGTCTTAACAGCAGTTAAAGATGCAGGCCCTAACGCATGTCCGCCAATGGTGGTGGGCGTTGGTATCGGCGGTACCTTTGAAAAATGTGCAATCATGGCAAAAAAAGCTCTCACAAGGGAAGCAGGTTCCCATTCAGAAGTAGAGTATGTTAAAGATCTGGAAATAGAATTGCTGGATAAAATAAATGGACTTGGAATCGGACCGGGTGGTCTGGGTGGAAGAGTTACCGCGCTTGCCGTAAATATAAATACCTACCCGACCCACATTGCCGGACTCCCGGTAGGCGTTAATATTTGCTGTCATGTTAACCGTCATAGTGTAAGAGAAATATAGAAGCAGGTATAAACATAAAACAAGATATAATATATAAGAAGATATTATATAAGATTTTATAACCGTATTTAATTGAAATATCGGTATATCATTATATATTGAAAGAGCAAATGGAGGAAAGTATGGACAAATATATAAATGCACCAATGAGTGAGGAAGACGCAAAGAGCCTAAAAGCTGGTGACTATGTTTATATAACCGGTAAAATATATACTGCAAGAGATGCAGCCCATAAAAGAATGCAGGAAGCTTTGGATAAAAGCGAGACTCTGCCTATTGATGTAAAGAATAATATCATCTATTACATGGGACCATCTCCAGCAAGGGAAGGACGTCCAATTGGATCAGCAGGTCCCACAACTGCAAGCAGAATGGATAAGTATGCCCCCAAACTGCTGGATCTGGGGCTGCGTGGTATGATCGGAAAAGGAAAACGGACACCGGAGGTGCTGAATGCCATAAAAAGAAATAACGCCGTTTACTTTGCAGCAGTAGGAGGAGCGGGTGCGTTGTTGTCCCAAAGAATCAAAAAATCTACGGTAATTGCCTATGACGATCTTGGCACAGAAGCTATACGAGAATTAGAAGTTGAGAAATTTCCTGTAATCGTGGTAGCAGACTGTGAAGGAAATAATCTCTATGAGAGCGCAATAGAGCAATATAAGAAAGAGAGCTGACAAATTCGTGGAAAGAATAATTTTGATGGTTTTACGAAATATATTGTTTGTGCCATATTGGGCTTGCCAGCTGATTTCGTATGCAAAAGAAAAAGATAAGCATACGGAAGAAGAACGGTTTGCATTATTAAAAAAGATAACAATCAATGCAAACAAAGGAGGAAGAGTCACCATTCAGACAACGGGAGCAGAGAATCTTCCGGAGAAAAATGGCTTTGTACTATTTCCAAACCATCAGGGGTTATTCGATGTGCTGGCATTAGTGGAAAGCTGCAGCCGTCCACTGTCGGTTGTTATGAAAAAGGAAGTAGCTAATGTACCTTTCCTCAAGCAGGTGTTTGCTATTATGCGGGCAAAAGCAATTGACAGAGAAGATATCAAACAGTCCATGCGGGTAATCATGGATGTTACCAGGGAAGTAATTGAGGGCAGGAATTACGTGATCTTCGCAGAGGGTACAAGGACAAAGCATCCAAATGATCTGTTAGATTTTAAGGGTGGAAGCTTTAAGTCTGCTATTAAAGCAAAATGTCCCATAGTTCCGGTAGCTTTGATCGATTCCTATAAATCCTTTGACACTCATTCTATTAAAAGAATAACGGTCCAGGTTCATTATTTAAGCCCAATATATTACGAAGATTACAAAGAGCTAAAATCTACAGAAATAGCCGCTTTGGTAAAGAATCAAATAGAAAAAACGATTAAAGATAATGAATAAAACTTTTTTGAAAAAAGTGATTGACAAATAGAAGTCTCTTTAGTATAATAACTTGTGCGTCACCACAATAGGTGACAAGCAGTATTATATAGGAAATAATGATTCAGGAGAAATACTCAAGTGGCTGAAGAGGCGCCCCTGCTAAGGGTGTAGGTCGTTTGCGCGGCGCGAGGGTTCAAATCCCTCTTTCTCCGCTAATTTATTCCTAGCACTGTTTAAAACTTCAAAAGTTGGAAACAGTAATATAGTACAAAAACATTTGTAAAAAAATGTAAAAAAGTGCTTGACAATATGTAAGCTGAGTGATAAACTATAAAAGCTGTCAAAACAGCAAAGAAAACATCACAAAAAACTTTTTAAAAAAGTTGTTGACAAACACTTGGCAGTGTGATAAGATATAGAAGTTGCGCTAAAGAGTACAACAACAAAGAAAAGCAAACAGAACCTTGATAATTGAACAGTGAAACAACCTTGAAAGATTCTATTAAAAGAG